>NZ_CP018151.1:3016930-3620317 GCF_001889265.1 Microbacterium sp. 1.5R | reverse complement strand
GACGCTCCGTGCTGAGGGGACGACGGGCTGTCTGGATGACGCGGCCCGCCTGTGGATAACTTCGGATGCCACGGTAGTCACCACGGCTGGGAACGGCAACCTGCCTACGGGAATCCGCGCGCGTGTTGCTCATACGTGCATGCCGCAGGGTTGTGGATAATAGCTGTGCGGATCGTGCCTGAGCTGGTGGTCGAAGCGCGCAGATTTGCTCTGCGCGCCGTCAAGACGTACCCTTAATCGGTTGACTTATGCCTGAACGGCAGATCCCTATGTCTCCGGTCAAAATGATCCCGGTGGCAGCATTCCCGGAGTGATTCCATGAGCAAGCGCACCTTCCAGCCCAACAACCGTCGTCGCGCCAAGAAGCACGGCTTCCGTCTTCGTATGCGTACCCGCGCCGGCCGCGCGATCCTTTCGGCTCGTCGCGCGAAGGGCCGCACCGAGCTCTCCGCGTAGATCGCTGTGCTCGCCCGCCCGTATCGTGTGACCCGCGGGAGCGACTATCGACTGGTCG
The DNA here is from genome assembly GCF_001889265.1 of Microbacterium sp. 1.5R. Lineage (NCBI taxonomy): Bacteria > Bacillati > Actinomycetota > Actinomycetes > Micrococcales > Microbacteriaceae > Microbacterium > Microbacterium sp. 1.5R. The sequence goes on along the minus strand of NZ_CP018151.1, from coordinate 3,619,803 downwards.
TTCGACGCGGATCCCGTTGTGGCGGAGCCAAGGTCGTCACCTCGATGCTGACGACGGGCGAGAGCAGAGCCGCGAGGTTCGGATTCATCATCAGCAAGCAGGTGGGCACCGCTGTGGTGCGCAACACCGTGCGCCGGCGACTCAAAGCCGTGTGTGCGGACGCGCTGACGCGGGTCCCCGAGGGCACGGATGTCGTCATCCGTGCCCTTCCTGCATCCGCGACCGCGACCTACGCCGAGCTGAGTGCGGACGTGAACCGGTGTCTGGATCGTCTCGGGCAGCGGCCATGACCGCTCTTCCGGCATCCTCGATCGGCTCCGCTCAGCTTCATGCCGGTGACGCGATCCGCAGCATCCCGCTGATCCCCCGGAATCTCGTCCTGGGGCTCCTCGCCGGGTACCGCAAGGTGATCTCCCCGATGTATGGAGATGTCTGCGCCTATTACCCATCTTGTTCCGCTTACGCTGTAGGTGCGGTGCAACAGCACGGCGCAGTGCGGGGAGCGGCGCTCTCGGCGTGGCGCATCGTTCGTTGCAATCCCTGGAGCCACGGCGGCGTCGATGACGTCCGTCCGCACGAACACTTCCGTTATGACCTGACCGCTCACGGTTTCGTCGTCCCTGCCCGAAAGGATTGATCGGTGGGTCTTGACCTTCTGCTCGCCAGCGCAACACCCTCGCCGGAGCCTGCCTCCGGCGGCTTCGATCTGATCGGAACCATCCTCTGGCCCCTCAAGTGGGTCGTCGAGCTCGTGCTCGTCGCCTGGCACTGGCTGTTCACGGCCGTCGGTCTTCCTGCCGCATCCGGTCTGACCTGGGTGCTGTCGATCGTCGGTCTCGTGATCGTGGTCCGTGCTGCCCTGATCCCGCTCTTCGTGAAGCAGATCAAGAGCCAGCGAAAGATGATGGAAATTGCTCCTGAGCTGCGAAAAGTTCAAGAGAAGTACCGGGGTAAGAAGGATCAGCTCTCTCGCGAGGCCATGAGCCGCGAGACGATGGCGCTCTACAAGAAGCACGGCACGACGCCGATGTCGAGCTGTCTTCCGCTTCTTGTGCAGATGCCCATCTTCTTCTCGCTGTTCAGCGTTCTGAGCGACGTCTCGAAGCACCACAACCTGGGTGTCGGAGGCGTCGGTCTGCTGAACGCCGAGCTCACCGAGCAGTTCTACAACGCCGAGCTCTTCGGTGTCGCATCGCTGCACGAGACGCTGGGGAACGCGGTCGACGCAGGGAACACCACAGCGATCATCATCCTGGTCACGCTCGTCGTGCTCATGATCGCGTCGCAGTTCTTCACGCAGCTGCAGATCATCTCGAAGAACCTGTCGCCCGAAGCCAAGACCGGCCAGGCGTACCAGATGCAGAAGATCATGCTCTACGTGCTGCCTCTCGGCTTCATCTTCTCGGGCATCTTCTTCCCGCTCGGCGTGGTCGTCTACTGGTTCATCTCGAACCTCTGGACCATGGGACAGCAGTTCCTCGTCATCCGTGAGATGCCGACTCCCGGATCTGAGGCTGCGAAGGCTCGTGAAGAGCGTCTTGCTCGCAAGGGCAAGGCGATCGACGCCTCGGGCAAGGTCGTCCCGATGGCGGCATACGAAGCAGAGCAGCAGCGTCTGCTCGAAGAGGCGGAGCGCGCGAAGGCGCAGGCCCCCAAGCGTCAGCAGCCGGTGGGCAAGAAGCGTTCGAAGAAGAAGGGGAGCGGTTCGTGACGACCGACAACGTGACCGAGACCGTGGAGCCCACGGTCGCAGAACTCGAGAACGAGGGCGACGTCGCCGCTGACTACCTCGAAGAGCTGCTCGACATCGCCGACATCGATGGGGACCTCAACCTCGACGTGCGGCAGGGCCGCGCATATGTCTCGGTCGAGGCTGAGGGAGACGGACTGGCGCTTCTGTCTGCACCCGACACGGTGCAGGCGCTTCAGGAGCTCACGCGTCTTGCGGTCCAGAGCAAGACGGGTTCGTTCTCGCGATTGATCCTCGATGTGGGCGGATCGCGCGATGCGCGCCGCCGTCAGCTTGAGACGCTCGTGAACGCCGCCGCAGCCAAGCTCGACGATGGAGCGACCCAGGCGTCGCTGCCCGCCATGTCCAGCTATGAGCGCAAGCTGGTGCACGACATCGCGGCTGATCAGGGTCTCGTGTCCGAGTCCTACGGCGAGGGTGCCGACCGCCACACTGTTCTGCGTCGTCGTTGACGTCTCACATGCGACGTCAGGCCAGCAGGATGCTGTCGTGAGTGACCTGGAGATCGAACCGTCGGTGGCGGTCGATCTTTTCGGCGATCGGATCGAGCTGGCCCGGCAGTTCACGGGGGCTCTCGCTCAGCATGGCGAGGAGCGAGGACTCATCGGTCCTCTCGAGCTCCCGCGTTTGTGGTCCCGGCACATCTTGAACAGTGTCATCGCCGCCCCGTTGTTCCACGGTTCAGTCGCGGACATCGGTTCGGGTGCGGGGCTGCCCGGTATCGTCCTCGCGATCGCGCGACCTGATGTGCACTGGACGCTCGTCGAGCCGATGGAGCGCCGGGTGATCTGGCTGAACGAGCAGGTCGCCGAGCTGAAGCTCACCAATGTCGAAGTTCTGCGCGCGCGTGCCGAGGAGGTGACTCCTGCGAGCTTCGACGTCGTGACAGCTCGTGCGGTCAGTGCTCTGAAGACGCTGATCCCGCTCACCGCTCCGCTCGTGCGTGATGGAGGCGAACTCACCCTTCTCAAGGGAATGAATGCCGCCAACGAGATCGAAGCAGCGCAGAAGCAGATCAAGAAGTTCCGCCTGTCGGACGTCCGCGTCGAGACTCTCGGCGAGAACGTACTGCCCGAGACGACCCGCGTGGTGAGGGCAGTCGTCCGCTGACAGGTCGATGCCGCGGCTTAGGAAGCTGACCTCCGTCGGGGGATGGACCTACATTCCGCGTTCGAGATGTACCCGCGCGCTAGAGCGCAGGTGGTGGGTGACTTGGCCACGCACGGTGGTCATGGGCCAGGCACTGTTGTGATCTGCCTCTGCAGCATATGAGTCTTTTGTCGGGGGCTCGTCCGGTTGAGCCGGACCTGGTCACCGCGCGAGGCCGGTAGAGTCCCTCGACGATCGTGCCACGATTCGAGTTTATGGCTGATGAGAAGGGTTTTCTTCCGACCCTGGTCGTGCACTTGTGTGGGAGCTCCGTTGCGACGTGACGAGGCACTCAAGCGCTGCTGGATACGGTCAGCAGTGCCGGATAGCCGCCGGCACTCTGCCCTCGCCGTCAAAGACTGTCCCGGGATCACGGTCGGTGGTAACGGAACGTGGGCGTGTGGCACGACAGATCAGGCTTCACAGCAGACGTGTCCGGTGTCGGAATCCGGAATGGGTCTGTCCCCGTGTGCTCGTAAGCGAGAGTGTTCGCCCCTCTGGGAACGACCGGGGGTCCTGACGATGTTTCACGTGAAACATGGATGGTCGACTGCCATGCGGGGGCAAGCCGAGGCGGCCCGAGGTGGGCCGAGGTGGGGTGAAGGGATTCCGCCGACAACTTGCGGTGGTCCGGGTCACGAGGGCGTTGCGCTCGCTGGTCTGATCTGTGCCACTCAGCCGCACTTCGAGGCACTGCGGACGGCTACTGTGCGCTGCGATGCTCGTCGCTGCGCTGGGGAGCAGTGCTGCGAGCATCCCTTCTTCTTAGCGCCGGGCCTGGATCTTTGCTTTTCGACCCACGTCACTTCACAGCAGCGGACTTCACCTCACTGAACTGCCCTAGACCGCACTACACCGTGCGGTCTGCAGTGATCTCTCCTGTTCTGATCTGCGCTCTCGTGATCTGACCTGCGCTACTCGGACGTGTGCCGTGTGCCGTGTGCCGTGTGCCGTCTGTTGGGCGTTCTGACCACTGAGTGGGGTCCGCGCGTGGTGGAGCGCACGTGTGGCGCTCAGAGCTCGTGGACCGGGGCGCGGGTCCGCCGGGAGTCGTATGTTTCACGTGAAACAATCGTTGTGTCGCTGCCACGGAACGGATCGCGGTGCCCTTGGCGTGGCTACGGGTGTCATCCCGGTCCACACCATCCGCCGGGGGAGCGTTGCGAGCTGACAACCAGATCATGGCGCCGAGGAGCGGGACCGTCTGCTCCAGGCGTGGTGGGGCGGCCGAACATAACTGGAACTTTCACTCGGGGCATCGCGGCGGAACCGGTCAGGCAGCAGCCCTGCCCTGCTACCGCTGAAAACATCCGGACGACATGGTGACCTGGCACCACCCTGCTCAGTCTTACCGGGGTTCTTCGCAGCATGGCTTGAGTGAGTGACAAGCCTTCCTGGCGCGAATGGACGTCTTTCCTCGGGCCGACCGCGTCGCGCTATGCGGCAGGCACAAGTGTTTCACGTGAAACATCGAGCGGCGGGTCGTGATGGCTTCGGATGATCGCGACCGCGCGATAGCAGGAACAGGGGGAGGGTCTCGGGGCCGGCCGCGACGTGGGCGATTGAGGGCGCGCTAGTGGCGCGTCGTTGCTGGGTGCCCGTACACCGTCGGGTGGACGGTTTCAAAGACTAGTGATCGCGTCACGATCCCAGTGAGTAGTTTGCGAAGCCCCGCTCGCGAGACAGTCGCTAGCTCATTGATGTGACGAGTCATCGGGCGTCTCGAAGGCGCGGGGATTCTTGGCCCGAGAAGCGGCGGTCCCCGGTTTGAACGATAGAAATCGTGAGCAGGCGCGAGGCTCGGTGTCGCACCGAGAGCCCGAGCAGCAGCGCTCTGGAGGGCTACCCGCAATGGGACGCACGCGGTCGTTGCTGATGCCCCTGCTGCGGATGCCAGCGAGGTGCACCCCGAGGTCTGCTGCGGCGGTCGCGGGCGGGGTTCTCGGATAAACCCCAGTTCAGGGGCGGATCCGTGCACCACCCGAGCTCGGCAACCGTGGCCAGCCGGTGGGCGTGGCTCGTGCTGACTTGCCGTCAGTATGGCGCAAGGGAAGAGCAGACGGGACGCAGTAGACGAACGTTTCACGTGAAACACCGTGAGTGGTGTTTCGCGCCTGCGGTTCCTTTGCGGATCGACGCCACGCACTAGATCCTCACCGGACCCAAGGCGGGCGAGCTGACTCTAGAGCGATGCTTGCAGCGAGGAGCCGAGGCCGTCGACGCGCCTTGGCCCAATCCTTGATAGCTGTGCAGCATGCGCACGACGTAATTCTGTCGGGTCCGTCTGAGCAGATGTTTCACGTGAAACACCGTAGGACTCGCGATGAGATGGGTGGGGCTCCACCCGAAAGGTCGGTCCCACGTGACTACGGCGCTACCCTTCGTCAATCGACGTGGCTGGGCTGTCTGAAGCCGTGCGTGGCGTGCACGATGCGTCTGTGACGACTAGGTGATTCGCGCGTGGGTGACCTCGGGGGTGAGGTTCACTGGTGAGACGACCCTGAGGCAATGAGCGCAGGCGATTACGCAGCGGAGTGAAGCCCCTCGCCGCTCACGGTGATGCACCGGCTCGAGCCAGCGTAGAACCCGAAGCAAGAGTGGGGGCCTGCTACCGCTCGGCTAGCCGGAGCAGCTCTGGACGCGGAGGCAATTTCGTCCGCCTGCACGCGGTCCGGGTAGAACGCTCCTGTCACTCACGTCGGCGATGTTCCACGTGAAACATCGATATGGTGAATGCATGGTGCGCATGCTCATCACTGGGATGTCTGGCGTCGGCAAGTCCAGCGCGCTGCAGGTACTGGGGGAGCGGGGATACTCCGTCGTCGACACCGATTATGGACCATGGACAGCCGAGTCGGGACTGTGGGACGAGGTCTTGATGGGTGCGCTACTCGGGGAGAGCACCGAAGTCATCGTGTCTGGCACGGTGTCGAATCAGGGTGCCTTCTACGACCGATTCGACCATGTGGTGCTCCTGTCAGCGCCTATTTCGGTGATGCTCGATCGTGTTCGTCGGCGCTCTTCGAATCCCTACGGCTCGACGACGGTGCAGCAAGACGAGATTCGCACGAACCTCGAGACCGTGGAGCCGCTACTGCGGGCGACATGCACGTCCGAGATCGACGCAACTCAACCGCTGACCGCCGTCGTCGACCGGATCGAGCAGCTCCTACGATCTTGATCGAGGCCGATATGCGTCAGATGTTTCACGTGAAACTATGCGGCTGTCGACCGTCACCACGGACCTCGGCGCACACGGGAGGATCCGGTTCCACGCGATAGTGGTGTGAAGGATGCTGACGAGTCCTTTGTGACCGGTCGGTCTCCCCGAAACGAGGGGCGTCAGCGACGGAGGCTCGTTGAGTCCCGTAAGCCGCTAGCGGGCAGCCTCTTTCACAGAGGGCGCGACATCCGTGTGGGCCGAGGACAGAGACACCTGCTCTCCTCACGCCCGTGCAACCACCGACACGAACTGGTCGCCGGCGCGACAGATGGTGCAGTGCGTGGACGTCGTCCCTCCATGCGTGTAGCCCTATCTCCGGTGCGTCAGGACGTTCAACGGCACAATGAACACCCAGGCCAGAAGGCGAAAGTGCCATTCTCTCCGCAACGGCACGTCCGGACGAGTTATCACCGGCCTGCACGACTCAGGAAGGATTCGAGAAGGCAACGTCTGCCGCAGCGATTAGAGTGGAACACGGCCCCGAAAGGAGTGGATGTTTCACGTGAAACAGCCCGAAAAGGCATCACCGAAGGACTCTTTCGGGATGGATACGCCCCTCGCGCGGGAACTCGCCGATCTCTCCGCACGACGCAGAGCACTCGAGACCGTGTCCATCGACTTCGCCGGCGACACCCGCATCCTGACGGTCTCCAACCAGAAGGGCGGCGTCGGTAAGACGACGAGCGCCGTCAATGTCGCCTCTGCACTCGCGGGTCTTGGCGCACGGGTCCTTGTGGTCGATCTGGACCCTCAGGGCAACGCCTCGACCGCGCTCGGAGTGCCGCACAACGCCGAGACTCCGAGCGTCTATGACGTCCTGATCGAAGACACCCCGCTCGCCGACATCGTGCAGCAGAGTCCCGAGGACGAGAACCTCTTCTGTGCACCGAGCACCATCCATCTCGCCGGCGCAGAGATCGAACTCGTCGCGCAGGTCGCACGGGAGCATCGACTGCGACGTGCGCTCGAGGAGTATCTCGTCGACAACCGTATGGACTTCGTCATCATCGACTGCCCTCCGTCGCTCGGGCTGCTCACGATCAACGCCTTCACCGCGGCGAACGAGGTCTTCATCCCCATCCAGTGCGAGTACTACGCGCTCGAGGGTCTGAGTCAACTGCTCGGCAGCATCCAGATGATCCAGAAGCACCTGAATCCCGGACTGCACCTCTCCACGATCCTGCTGACGATGTTCGACGGACGCACGCGACTCGCGCAGCAGGTGGCGGACGAGGTCCGCACACACTTCCCCGAACAGGTGCTCGACACCGTCATCCCGCGTTCCGTGCGGGTGTCGGAAGCACCGAGTTTCGGTCAGACCGTGATCGCCTACGATGGGCAATCCGCCGGCGCCGTCGCGTATCGCGAGGCCGCTGTCGAGATCGCGTCGCGGACGGCGACGCAGAGCAAGGAGAAATGATGGCGAAGCGCACTGGACTGGGTCGGGGCATCGGAGCCCTCATCCCGACGGCTGATCAGTCCGAGCGTCCCGTGGATGTGTTCTTCCCCGGAGCCAATCTGCGTCCGGCGACGGAGCAGACCAGTGACCAGCCCGCAGCAGAAGCCGACCTCGAGGTCGTTCCCGGCATCCACCTCGTCGAGGTCGATCCGCAGAAGATCGTGCCGAACCCGCGTCAGCCGCGCACGCACTTCAATCCCGAGGACCTCGCAGAGCTCGTGCACAGCGTGCGTGAGTTCGGCGTTCTGCAGCCGGTGGTCGTTCGCAAGAACAGCGACGGCGAGTATGAGCTGATCATGGGGGAGCGGCGCACCCGCGCCGCGCGGGAGGCGGGCCTCGAGAAGATCCCGGCGATCGTCCGCGAGACTGCCGACGAAGATCTCCTGCGCGATGCTCTGCTCGAGAACCTGCACCGCTCCGAGCTGAATCCGCTCGAAGAGGCCTCGGCATACCAGCAGCTGCTCGAGGACTTCGGGATCACCCAGGAAGAGCTCGCCACGCGGATCGGTCGGTCGCGCCCTCAGATCAGCAATACGATCCGTCTGCTCAAGCTCCCCGTTCCCGTGCAGCAGCGTGTGGCGGCGGGGGTGCTGACGGCTGGACACGCTCGCGCGATCCTCAGCCTGGAGTCACCCGAGGCCATGCAGCGTCTCGCCGACAAGGTCGTGAACGAGGACCTGTCGGTGCGCGCGACCGAGGTCGCTGCGAAGACGGAGCCCGCAGCACCCGGCCGGACGGCGAAGCCGACTCCGGGCGCTCGACGGGCGTACCTCGACGAGGTGGCCGGCAACCTCGGGGATCGCCTCAACACTCGCGTCAAGGTGTCGCTGGGCGCTCGAAAAGGCCAGGTCATCATCGATTTCGCATCGATTCAGGATCTGAACCGCATCCTCGGTGAACTGGGCGAATCGGGGTACGGTCCGGCGTGATACCGCCGCTCGACCCCTGAGCGGTCGTAGACTCTCGACATCTCGTCGATGAGGGGGAGTCATGTCCGGAGCAGCGAGTCCAGTGAAGTTCCAACGCCGCGTCATCGCGGTGAGTATCGCCGCAGCACTCGGTGGCTTCCTCTTCGGATTCGATACCGCCGTGATCAACGGCGCTGTCGATGCTCTCGCGGGGAACGTCTCGGGCTTCGACCTCGGGGTCGGGCTCAAGGGCTTCGCGGTGTCGTCGGCCCTGATCGGGTGTGCCGTCGGTGCGTGGTTCGCAGGACCGATTGCGAACAAACGCGGGCGAATCCCCGTGATGGTCTTCGCGGCGGCGATGTTCTTCGTCTCCGCCATCGGCTCGGGACTCGCGTTCAGTGTCGTCGACCTCATCATCTGGCGAGTGGTGGGTGGTCTCGGTGTCGGTGCGGCATCCGTCATCGCTCCCGCATACATCGCCGAGGTCTCGCCTGCCCGGGTGCGAGGTCGACTGGGCTCTCTGCAGCAGCTCGCCATCGTCACCGGAATCTTCGCCGCTCTGCTCTCCGACGCGTGGCTGGCGGGCCTCGCGGGTGCCGCAGACCAGCCTCTGTGGGGACTCACCGCCTGGAGATGGATGTTCATCATCGAGGCGGTGCCCGCACTCGTCTACGGGATCATGTCGTTCCGTCTGCCCGAATCGCCGCGATATCTCGTGCGCAAGGGCGATCTGAAAGGCGCGTCCCAGGTGCTCGAGACGGTCACGGGGGCCGTTGACGTCGACGCGAAGATCCAGGAGATCACCAGCACCATCGACACCGAGCGCAAGGAGTCGCTGAGCGACCTGCGGGGCAGTCGTCTGGGGCTCAAGCCGATCGTGTGGGTCGGCATCCTGCTCTCCGTGTTCCAGCAGTTCGTCGGCATCAACGTCATCTTCTACTACTCGACGACACTGTGGCAGTCCGTCGGCTTCGATGAGTCGAGCGCCCTGCTGACCTCCGTCATCACGTCGGTGACGAACATCGTGGTCACCATCATCGCGATCCTGCTGGTCGACAAGGTCGGCCGACGCATCATGCTTCTCGTCGGCTCTGTGGGTATGACGGTGACGCTGGGCCTCATGGCGCTCGCCTTCTCGTTCGGTGAGCTGAACGCCGAGGGCACAGCGACCCTGCCTGACCCGTGGGCGACCGTCGCCCTCATCTGCGCGAACGGCTTCGTGGTCTTCTTCGGTGCCACCTGGGGTCCGCTCGTCTGGGTCCTTCTGGGAGAGATCTTCCCGAACTCGATCCGCGCCGGCGCACTCGCGGTCGCGGCAGCAGCCCAGTGGGCAGCGAACTTCTTCATCTCGACCACCTTCCCTGTGTTCGCCGAGATCGGCCTCACATTCGCCTACGGCTTCTACGCGTTCTTCGCGCTGCTGTCGTTCTTCTTCGTGTACTTCAAGGTGCCCGAGACCAAGGGTCGCGAGCTCGAGGAGATGACGGACGAGCTGAAGGTGGAGCGCCGGGGCACCCGCAGGGCGACGTAGGCTGGAAGCATGACCGAGTCAGTTCCGCGCCGCGCCAGCCTCGAAGTGCTGAGAGCAGAAGCGTCGGACGAACTCGCCGTGCTGATCCAGGAGAGACTCCTCGGCGGGGAAGACCCATGGGAGTTCATGGAGGAGCTGCCGAGCGTCGATGAGCTCGTCGTCTACCTGCTGCGAGCCGACAACATCACCGCGAACGACGGTGTGCGACCGAACGCGGCTCGGCACTACCGGGTGCTGCGTCAGATCGCGCTGGAGTACCCCGAGCTCACGCCGGCGGTCTGGGGCCTTCTCGACGAGAAGCAGCGGCACCGACGCTGGGACCCGTCCGTCGCCGACGCCTCCTAGGCACCTATCGTGCCGCGAATGCTCGTCTCCTACGACCCGGAGTGGCCGAAGCAGTTCGAGGCGTTCGCCGCTGAGATTCACGCGGTCGCGGACGCGGATTGGCTGATCGAACACATCGGATCGACGGCGATCCCCGGCATGCGCGCCAAGCCGATCATCGACCTGGCCGTCCGCATCGTCGATCGCAGCGACTTCGACGCGCGCAGGGCCGCTCTGGAAGCCGCAGGATGGCGCCTGGGAAGCGCTGTGCGCACGCACCCGGTCATGATCCGCGAATCTGACGGCGTGCGGATCGCGATCGTGCACTTCTTCGTCGAGGAGGAGTGGGATGCGGTGCACCAGCGCATCCTGCGGGACTGGCTTCTGGAGCATCCGGAGGATGCCGATCGCTACTCGCATGCGAAGTGCGACGCCGTCGCCGCCCAGGCGAGGGGGAGGACGACCTACAACGCCGCGAAGTCCCCCATCATCCAGGAGCTCGTCGACCGCGCTCGAGCGTCTCGAGGACTTCCTCCGGTGCGGATCTCCGACAAGTAGTCGGCTCTCGTCTCAGGAATGGGGACGGAAGCGGCTGGGTACGAGAAAGGGCCGCCACCCGGAGGGGTGACGGCCCTGAAGACTGCAGGATCAGCCGATGAAAGCCGCGAGGTCCTGCTCGAGGGCCGGCTTCGGCTTGGCGCCGATGATGGTCGTCTTGACCTCACCGCCCTGGAACACCTTCATCGCGGGGATCGAGGTGATCTGGTACTTCATCGCCAGCTGCGGGTTCTCGTCCACGTTCAGCTTGAGGATGGTGATCTTGTCGGGGTTGTCCGCCTGGATCTGGTCCAGAACGGGGGCGACCATACGACACGGTCCGCACCACTCGGCCCAGAAGTCCACGAGGACGGGACCTTCGGCCTGCAGAACGTCCTGCTCCCAGGTCGCCTGGCTCGTAGCCTTTGCACTCATCAGAGTTCTCCTTGATTCGAGGTTCGCCTGCTACAACAGCGGGCGAGGTGAAAGTGTTCCCGTCCGCTCAGGCGGTGATGATCTCAGCGGCTTCGGCGGCCGGGAACTCGACCGAGGCGTCTTCGAGGTCCGCCAGGAAGTGCTCGGCGTCGAGAGCGGCGACCGTGCCCGAGCCAGCAGCCGTGATGGCCTGACGGTAGGTGGGGTCGATCACGTCGCCGGCGGCGAACACACCGGGGACCGAGGTGACGGACGAACGGCCGTCGACCCAGATGGTGCCCTCAGCGGTCAGCTCGAGCTTGTCGTGCACGAGGTGCGTGCGCGGGTCGTTGCCGATCGCGATGAACAGGCCGTCGAGCGCGAGCTCGCTCAGCGTGCCGTCGACCGTGTTGCGCAGCTGCACGCCCGTGACGGAATCGCCACCGAGGATCTCGGCGACCTCGCTGTTCCAGACGAACTCGATCTTCTCATTCGCGAAGGCCCGCTCCTGCATGATCTTCGAGGCGCGCAGGGTGTCCTTGCGGTGGATGACGTAGACCTTCTCGGCGAAGCGGGTGAGGAACGTGGCCTCTTCCATCGCCGAGTCGCCGCCGCCGACGACGGCGATCGTCTTCTCGCGGAAGAAGAAGCCGTCGCAGGTGGCGCACCACGAGACGCCGTAGCCCGACAGGCGCTCTTCGCCCTCGATGCCGAGCTTGCGATAGGCGGAGCCGGTCGCGTAGATCAGCGACTGGGTCTCGTGCACCGTTCCGCTGCCGAGGGTGACCTTCTTGACGGGGCCGGCGAGGTCGAGCTCGGTGACGTCGTCATAGACGACCTCGGTGCCGAACTTCTCAGCCTGCTCCTGGAACTTCGCCATGAGCTCGGGGCCCTGGATCCCCTCGGGGAAGCCGGGGTAGTTCTCGACCTCGGTGGTGTTCATCAGCTCTCCGCCGACCTCGACCGTGCTCGCGATGAGCAGCGGCTTGAGGTTCGCGCGCGCCGCATAGATGGCGGCGGTGAATCCGGCGGGACCGGAACCGATGATGATGACCTGACGCATGTGCTCTCCGTCGTAGATGCTGAGACGCCGAAAGACGTTCGACTGCTTCAACCAATGGTAACCGCGCGACATTCCCGCGCGAGGGGGCTCAGCGGCGCGGCAGGAAACGCCGCAGCATGCCGCTCGCGACCTTGAGCTCCGGAGCGCGCAGGACAGCCAGGATGCCGATGTAGACGACCACGACGGCGAGGCCGATGATGCAGGTGCCGATGGCTCCCTGGATCTTGTCGGACGTGGTCCACCCGGTCGGGCCGCCGAGCAGGAGGAAGACGCCCCACCCGGCGAACCCGGCAGGAACGGCAGCGACGGCGTAGCGGACGACAGCGGTCATCCAGGTGCGGATCTGGAGTCCGCCGATCTTGCGGTGCAGCAGCCAGCTGGCCACGATCATCTGCAGGGTGCTCGCGATCGACTGGCCCAGCGCGATGGCTGCGGCCAGCATGGTCACCTCGATGATCTCGGCGGCGAGCAGCCACTGCGCGACCAGAGCGGTGACGACCACGAGAGCGCACTGGAACAGCGTGAACCAGAAGGGCGTGCGGGTGTCGCCGTAGGCGTAGAAAGTGCGTTGCACGATGAAGAGGATCGTCAGCGGAACCAGGCACACGAGGAAGGCGAGCAGCACCAGCGCCGCTTCTTCGGCGTGCGACGCCTGATTGGTGAAGACTCGCGACGCCGGAATCGCTGCCGCGGCGACCGCGGCGACGGCGACGGCGATGAAGAAGAGCAGGGTGCGGATGCTCTGGGCGATGTCTGCGCGGACCTCGGCATGTCTGCCGGCCGCCGCGTGCTCGCTGATCTGCGTGAAGTAGGGCGTGCCGATCGACAGCACGATGATCGAGTACGGGAGCATGAAGATCAGCCAGGCGTACTGGAAGGTGGCGACGGACGCGCCTCGTCCGGAGGCTTCGGTGAGGATCTGGGTCTGCACGAGTCCGGCGCCGAGGCTCGTCAGCGCCATGAGGAACGTCCATCCGGCGAGCCGTCCGACGTTGCCGAGTCCGACGCCGCGCCAACGGAAGTCGGGGCGGAGCGCGAGACCCGTGCGGCGCCAGAAGATCAGCAGGATCGCGGCCTGGATCACGATGCCGAGCGTGGCCGTTCCACCGAGGGCGGCGATCATCTCGGGAGTCCAGTCGGAGACGCGGGTGAGCGGGCCGCCGAACAGCGCGCCCACGACGAGGAAGCCTGCGATCGACACGATGTTGTTGACGACCGGCGCCCAGGTGAAAGGCCCGAAGATCCGCCGTGCGTTGAGCGCCTCGCCCAGCAGCGCGTAGAGCCCGTAGAAGAGGATCTGCGGCATGCACCAGTACGCGAACGCCGTCGCGAGCGCGAGGAACTCCGCTGAACCCTCCTTGCCGGCGTAGAGCCACACGAGCCAGGGCGCGGCGATCGTGGCGATACCCGTGATGACGACCAGCACGACGGTGCCGAGCGTGAAGAGCTTCGAGATGAAGGCGTTGCCACCGTCGGCGTCCGCTGTCGCCTTGACGATCTGCGGGATGATCACCGCGGTCAGCACGCCCACCGAGATGAGAGAGAAGACGTTGTTCGGCAGCTGATTCGCGATCGCGAAGGCGTCTGCGGCGCCCGCACCGACCGAGCCGATCACGCCGACGAGGACGATGGTTCGCAGAAGCCCGGTGACGCGCGAGATGAGCGTTCCGGCGCCGATCAGTGCGCTGGCGCGGCCGAGACTACTCATTCAGCTCCTCGACGGCATCCGGTGAGGAGGTCGCCTGTTCTTCGTCGCCGGCGAGGGCTTCACGCCGCCGGCGTCGGACGGTGCGGATGATGCCGAGACCGAGCAGCAGCACGATCAGACCGCCGAATGCGGCGAGCCCGATGGTCTCCCATTCGGCCCGCACCGAGACGCGCACGCGCTCGGGCTGACTGATCGGCACACCGGTGGGGCTCGAGAGCGACAGCGTCAGGGTGACCTCGCCACTGCCCACTCGGGCCGACACGGGGACCTTCACCCTCGTCGTCGTGCCGGGCTGGATCGTCCACGGCGTGACGGACTGCACCTCGAGGCGCGGGTCGCTCGGCTTCACCGTGAGCTCGATGTTCACCGGCCATGGCAGGTCGTTGCGCACCGAGAACGGGAGGTCGGCGTTGGCGGAGAGCAGCTGGATGGTGCTCGCCGGAGGGATGTCGACCGCGTTCAGCGTCTCGGTCGTCTGCTCGTTCACGTCGGCGACGGCCTCTGAGAAGCCCTTGTCCGTCAGGCCGACCGCGGTCGCCCGCATGATCTGGATGCGCTTGGGGCTCAGCAGAAGCTGGCTGTCGTCGAGGATCGTGGAGAACTCGCCGAGCACGATCTCGCTGTCGAGCATCCCCTGCAGGGCCGTGGCTCGTGCCGGGTCGGGCTCGGTCGAAAGGGTCGAGGGCGTCGCCGGGATCGCGAGGACCTCGGAGAGACCGAACCCGAGGGAGTCGACCGATGAGACGGCCTCTCTGAGCGCATCAGCGGTGCGGGTCTCGTCGCGGTCGAGTCCGATCAGAAGCGGCGTCGTCGGACTCGCCTGAGCTGACAGGGCGAGATAAGCGCTCGCCTCGGCCAGCGACTGCTGACGGGCGGCGTCGTCGTCTTCGCTCGCCGCCTGCGACAGAGCATCCGATGCGGCATCCACGGCGACCAGCACGCTGTGCGAATCGATCGCGGCGTGCGCGCCGACCACACCGCCGACCGCTGCAGAGGAGAGGACAGTGACCGCGCCGCCGCTCAGGTACGTCGAGAACGTGTCGAGATCGGCGGCGGAGACATCGCTGCGGGGCCACAGAATGCCGGGGGTCGACCCCTCGACGGCCATGAGCTGTGCGTCGTCGGGCAGCACCGGACCGTCGGTGGGCTGAGGGCTCGGCTCATCACTCGGTGTCGGCACGGGAGTCGGTGCGCTGCCATCCGTCGGCAGCGAGGCGGGAGTCGGCGCAGGAGTCGCGGTGGGGGTCTCGTCCGGAGGCTCGGTGAAGCTGCTGAGGGTGAGGAACGGCGCGAGCGTCGTGGGCTGCAGCAGTCCCGGAAGACCCGCCTGCGCCTGTGTGGTGGCGTCGGCATCGCCGAACTGCAGAGAGAACCGCTCGTTGGGCAGAGCGTCGAGAAGTCGCAGCCACTCGCGCGCGCTCTGCGGCGCCGAAGAGCCGAGCACGCGGATGGCGGCGGGGATCGCCGGGTCGATCGCCAGGATCGCGGACGTGCCTCGGACACCCTCGATCGTCGCGGTGAGTGCGCCGTCGGGCGCGGTGAGAGCGCTGAGCTCGTCCGCGGTGAGAAGGGCGCCGTCGGAGGGCGTCGCCGTGATCGGCACCATCACGGCGACGGGCGGATTCGCGGCAGCGGTCACCACGAGCACGGATGTCGACGTCACCGTTCGCGCGGCATCCTGACCCTCGTTCTGCGCTCCGCTGAGCGTCGCGCGCAGCGGGTACACACCCGGTGCGAGGTCGCCGAGAACTTCGGGAGGCAGGAAGAGGCTCGTGGTCGCGGAGGTCTCGGCGTCGACCGGTGCGACGGTGTCGGTTCCGAGCTGGTCGAAACCCCCTGTGGCGTCGGAGTCATTCAGCCACGTCGTGACCGAGGCTTCGTCCGCGAGCGGAGTGCGGTTGATCTCCAGAGTGACTCGTCCGGCGGAGAGTTCGGACTTCGCGTCGTTCTGCACGGTGATCGAGGCCGTCGTCGCTGTGCCAGGGGCGACCGTTCCGCGCACCCCCGCCGACAACAGGAGCTCGACGGAGGACGCCTCTGACTCGTCATCGGCGGCTGCGACCGCGCTGCCTGCGCCCGTGCTGACCAGGCCGAGTACGATCGCCGAGATGACGGACCCGCGCGCCAGGCGCTGCAGGCGCGTGCGGAGGCCGTTCTCGAAGATGGTCGCGGTCATGAAGGTCTTCCTCGAACGCCGGGATCCCAGGCTGCTCGTGAGTGGTGACCCTGTGATTCTAGGCCGCTGGCTGAATGAGAACCCTGAAGACGCGTAGAGTGACGGCCGTGTCCGACACCCTCGCCCCCACGCCCGATCCGCTCCGCAGCACCGCGCTCGCCGCAGATCTCGACGCCGCGGATCTCCGCTCGGAGCCGCTCCGTCGCCTGTGGGGCGAGGAGGAGGACGACGCGCTGGCCAGAGGCATGCGCGAGCCGATCCTGCGCGCGATCGCCGGTGACGACGGTGTGCTCGCGACTCTCGGCAGGCTGTTGGTGCTCGGGATGCCGCAGCCGATCGCCGCGGTGACGACGGCTCTCCCGAGACTCGGAGCGGACGGCCTCGTGGCCCTCGGCCTCGCGAGGATCGAGGGCGACGAGGTGATCCCCACTGCGCTGCTGCGTCCCCAGTCGTTCGTCGACGCCGAGGGGATCGGCGAATGGTGGATCGCCAGCGATCTCGACGAGGTGGCGCTCGACGGCGCGCTGCCCGCGGATCACGTGCTCGGAGTCGGCGGCGCCTCCCGCACGCTGGCCGAGGTCATCATGCCGATCGAGGTCGACCGTGCCCTCGATCTCGGCACCGGATGCGGCATCCAGGCACTGCTCGTCGCTCGTCACGCAGGATCCGTCGTCGCCACGGACATCTCGGCGCGAGCGCTCGCCTATGCCGAGTTGAACGCCCAGCTGAACGGCGTCTCGAACATCGAGTTCCGATCGGGCAGCATGTTCGAGCCGGTCGGGGGAGAGGCGTTCGACCTGATCGTGTCGAACCCGCCCTTCGTGATCACCCCGCGCGCGGAAGGGGTCCCCGAGTACGAGTATCGCGACGGGGGACTCGTCGGTGACGCGCTCGTCGAGCAGTTCCTCCGTGCGGTTCCGTCTTTCCTGACCCCGGGAGGCGTGGCACAGCTGCTCGGCAACTGGGAGTCGCGCGGTGGCCAGGTATCGCTGAGTGGACGCGCGGGTCTCGATCGCCTCTCGTCGTGGGTTCCTGGCGACCTCGATCTGTGGGTCATCCAGCGCGAAGAGCTGTCGCCGCTGGGCTACGCAGAGCTATGGATCCGCGACGGAGGCACGACGCCCCGCGATGCCGCGTTCACCCCGCTGCTCACCGCATGGCTCGATGACTTCGCCGCGCGTGGCGTCACCGCCGTCGGATTCGGCTACATCCTGGTGCGGCGGCCGGCAGGCGACGGAGCGCCCCTGCGTCGTCTCGAGCGCGTCGCACAGCCCGTCTCGAACGTAGGCGGGGCGCTGCGTTCGGGTCTCGCGGCGCACGACGTGCTCGCAGAAGGACTGCCTACGACGCTGATCGTCGCTCCGGATGTCACCGAGGCACGACATCTGCTTCCGGGCAACGACGATCCGAGCATCATCGAACTGCGTCAGGGCGGTGGCTTCGCACGGACCATCGCGGTCGACCCGGCGCTCGCCGCTCTCGTCGGGGCCTGCGACGGCGAGCTCACGGTGATGCAGATCGTCGCAGCTCTGGCCGACCTGTTCGAGGTGCCGCTCGTCGACCTGTGGGCCGACCTCGAGCCCCGCATCCGCCAGCTCGTGCTCGACGGTCTGCTGATCCCGGGGGAGTGATGCAGGAATACCCGCTCGCATATATGCGTTCGAATACACCATGAAGGCTTTCGGATTCCTCTCCTTCGGGCACTATGCAGACGTGCCCGGTTCGGCGACCCGCACCGCGGGGGACATGCTGAAGCAGACCATCGAGATCGCGGAGGGTGCCGACGAGATCGGCGTGAACGGCGCCTCTGTGCGCGTGCATCACTGGGCGCGCCAGGCCGCGTCGCCCATGCCGCTGCTGTCGGCCATGGCCGCACGCACGAAGCGCATCGAGGTCGGCACCGGCGTGATCGACATGCGGTACGAGAACCCGTTCCAGTTCGCAGAAGAGGCGGCCGCCCTCGACCTGATCGCCGACGGACGCATCGCGCTGGGCGTGAGTCGCGGGTCACCCGAGACGGCGCTGCGCGGCTACGAGACCTTCGGGTTCCACGACGAGGAGGACCCCGAGCGGGGCAGTGTCATCGCTCGCGAGAAGTTCGACCTCTTTCTCCGTGCGATCGACGGCGAGGGTCTCGCCCCCGGCGACCCCCGCATGGTGGGAGCCGGTCGGTACCTCGCGATCGAGCCCCAGTCACCGACTCTGCGCGACCACATCTGGTGGGGCTCGGGTTCCCGCGCCACCGCGGAGGAGACCGGCCGCAAGGGTCTCAACATGATGAGTTCGACCCTTCTCACCGAGGCGACCGGCGTGCCGTTCCATCAGCTGCAGCGCGAGCAGATCGACCTGTTCCGTTCCGCCTACAAGGAGGCAGGACACACCGGAGCACCGCGCGTCTCGGTGAGCCGCAGCGTGTTCCCGCTCGTCTCGGACATGGACAGGGCGTACTTCGGTCTGCGCAGCGAGGAGAACGCCGACCAGATCGGCATCATCGACGGCTTCCGCTCGACGTTCGGCAAGACGTATGCGGCCGAGCCCGACGTGCTGATCCAGCAGCTCTTGGCTGACGAGGCCGTCATGTCGGCAGACACTCTGTTGCTGACGATCCCGAACCAGCTGGGGCCGGCATACAACCTCCACGTGCTCGAGGCGTTCGCGACCCATGTCGCCCCGGCGCTCGGCTGGAAGCCGAACACCGAGGGTCCCGTGCAGGGAGATCCGGTCTGACGATCGACCGCAACTGCGGTTGAAGGGGCGGATGCGAACTGCATCCGCCCTTCTTCTTCCTCGATCGGCGAGCCGATATATCGATAGCCTGGCCGCATGCGAGCGCCCAAGAGCGGATTCCTGGCCGGAGCCATCGTCCTCGTCGCAGTGCTTGTCGGCGCGATGCCGGCGGCCGCATCCACCCCCCGAGATCAGGAACCCTTCGCGGGCCCGAACAGCTCGTCGCCGTGCTCGTGCAGCAGGCGATAGGCGTCGGCGAACGTCTCGGGCTCCGGCTCACCCGGCTTGCCGTACTTGGCGAGGAGCAGCCCGAGCAGGCCGCGGGCGGGTGGGGTGAGCGGCTTCATCTGGTCGGCCTCACCGGGCTTCGGCTCGCGCTGCTCGGGATTCGGCGGCGTGTAGGCGGGCGTGGTCACGGGCCAGTCGGCCGGATGCCGGGGTGCGTCGAGGTTCACAGCGGTGAACAGTGTGTTCGCCGACTGGTCGCGGTCGTTGAGCGGCTTCAATCCGTGCAGCCGCGAGAGGGTGGCCGTGACGGATCCGTGGTGCATCTCGTCGTTGACGATCGTGCCGCGCTTCGTATAGGCCGACACGGCGATCGCGGGCACTCGGCATCCGAGTCGATCGAACGTGAAGCCCATCTCACCCGCCCCGGTGTCTTTCGTGGGCTTCGTCGCCGCGGGCGGAGGCACGTGGTCGTAGCATCCGCCGTGCTCGTCGAACGTGATGAGCAGCAGGGTGTTGACGGCGTTCGACCCCTGCGGCGACGCACTCGTGCGCACCGCCTCGTAGATGTCGTGGATCAGCCGATCGCCGGCCCGGACGTCCGAGATGGCGCTGTCGTAGACCGCTTCGCCGTCGACCTCGCTCTCACGGGGCGACCCGAACGGCGGGTGGAAGTCGTTGTGGTCGTAGACCATGCGCGGCTCGATGAACGCATACGCCGGAAGGGTGCCGTTCTTCGCGTCGGCGTAGAAGTCCTCCATCGTGCCGAAGTGCTCGGTGCGCCAGTACTTCTCCAGCACGGCAGCGTGCAGCATCCCGGTGAACGACACCAGCTGGAGCTTGTCGATGTAGATCTTCCAGCTGACCTTCTCGTCTTCCAGACGGTTGAACACCGTCGGGGCCGCGGGCGCATCGAGCCACTTGCGGTACCCGCCGCCGGCCTGGTTCGTGACGAAGCCGTGCGACGTCGACGCGTGGAAGAACGACCGGTTGCAGAACGTCTGCGACGGCACCCCGGCGTACCAGTGGTCGAACACCGCGAACTCCGCTGCGAGGGTCGAGAGCACAGGGAGCATCTCGGGCGAGAAGGACCCCATGATATGCGCGGCCTCGTCGGGGGCCGGCTCGACGCCCTTGCGCAGACGGCGGAAGTTGATGATGTAGTCCTCGAGGAACCCCGACATCGTCGCCTTCTCGCCGTGGGTGGGTGCGTTGAAGGGGGCCGTCATCTGGTCGACGAACAGGTCGGCGTTGTCCTTCGGGTCGACGGTGCCGAAGATCTGCGTGTTGACGTGGGGGTATTCCTCGCCCGGATCGGGATCGGGCAGGCTCATGATCCGGTCGGTGTCGCCGGTGTAGATGTGCGCCTCGACGACCGTGCCGTCGAATGCCGTGTTGCTGTGCGTCCCGAACGCGAGACCCTCGAACTTCTCGCCTGTCGGAAGCGACTCCTTCGAGTAGAGGTACCCGAGCAGGTTGTCGAACGAGCGGTTCTCACCCATCACCACGACCAGATGATCGAATCCGGGTTCGCTGCGGGGAGTCAGTGCGGCGAACGGATCAGGTTCAGTGGCGAAACCCTTCCGCTGGTTCGCGGCGTTCGCGCCGATCGCAGCGCCCGCCGCGCCGCCGACCACGACGCCGGCCAGTGCGGCGCCGCCCATCTTGAGGAACCCGCGCCGGGACGTGTCAGGCGCTGACGGGGACTCGTTCGCTTCTGCGGCCACGTGCCGATCCTAGGACTCGGGCGATGCCGAGCACGAGAGCGGGACTGTGAGGCGAAATGCGACGCCGGTAGCGTGGGGGCATGAGCTACGCAGGTGAGTCGTCGATCGAGGCGCGCGTCCGTGCCGTGAACGCCGATTTCGGCCGCCGTCAGACGCGGCTGTTCGTGACATTCGCGCTGATCGAGGGGCCGGTGCTGCTTCTGCTCGTTGTCGCGATCTACGGCTTCGAGCTGATCGATCCCGAGATCGGGATCTGGTTCATCGTCGCTGTCGCCGTCGTCGGCGGGTTCCTGCTGAGCACGCTCCTCGTGCGGCTCGTGCAGGCGCGAGTTCGCGCCGTCGCGCAGGCCAAGGGTGAGAACCCGCTGTTCTGACGTCCGCTCGACGGGGACTGCGGCCCGCGGGTGCCACCCGTACCCCGGTACGCTGGAACCCATGCTCAACATGGCTGACGGCCTCGCCCGTCTCGGCGCGCTCGCCGAGAATCCGGTCGTCCGCACCCTCGCGGAGGCTTTCGAGAAGGCGGGCTTCGACCTCGCTGTCGTCGGGGGGCCCGTGCGCGATGCGCTGCTCGGCAGGCCGACCCACGACCTCGACTTCACGACGAATGCGATGCCGGACGACATCCTGCGCATCGTCAAGCCGATCTCGACGGCCCAGTGGGACATAGGTCGGGCGTTCGGCACGATCGGCGCGCGTGTGCAGGGTGAGCAGGTCGAGGTCACGACCTATCGCGCAGACAGCTACGACGGTGTGACCCGCAAGCCCACCGTCGAGTTCGGCGACACGATCGACGCGGATCTGCACCGACGCGACTTCACCGTCAACGCCATGGCTCTGCTGGTGCCGGCCATCACGCTCGTCGACCCGACCGGGGGAGTCGAAGACCTCGTCGCCGGGGTACTGCGCACTCCGGCCGACCCTCAGGTCTCGTTCGGCGATGACCCGCTGCGCATGCTCCGCGCCGCGCGCTTCAGCGCCCAGCTCGGCTTCCGGATCGACGATGACACCGCCGACGCGATCACGCAGCTGCGCGCCACCCTCGAGATCGTGAGTCCCGAGCGCATCCAATCGGAGCTCGTGCGGCTGATGCAGACGGATGACCCGGTGCGCGGCATCCGCGTGCTGGTCGACACCGGTCTGATGGAGGAGTTCCTGCCAGAGGTGAGTGCGCTGCGACTCGAAGTCGACGAGCATCATCATCACAAGGACGTCTACGAGCACTCCCTCACGGTCCTCCGCCAGGCGATCTCGCTCGAGCATTCGCGTCACCCCGGTGCCGAGCCCGATGTGGCCCTGCGGATCGCGGCGCTGCTGCACGACATCGGCAAGCCCCGCACCCGCAAGCTGGAGGACGGCGGAGTCGTCACCTTCCACCATCACGACGTCGTCGGGGCGCGCATGGCACGCAAGCGCCTGCAGTCGTTGCGCTTCGACACCGACACGACCGAGTCGGTATCGACGCTGATCGAGCTGCATCTGCGGTTCTTCGGATACGCCGAGGGCGCGTGGACGGATGCCGCGGTGCGGCGCTACGTGCGCGACGCCGGCGACCTGCTCGAGCGGCTGCACATTCTCACCCGCGCCGACGTCACGACGCGCAACAAGCGCAAGGCCGGACGACTGGCGTCTGCCTACGACGACATCGAATCGCGCATCGCGGCGTTGCGCGAGCAGGAGGAGCTCGACTCCATCCGGCCCGAGCTCGACGGCAACCAGATCCAGAAGATCCTCGGCATCACGCCCGGTCGTGAGGTCGGCGAGGCCTACAAGTTCCTGCTCGAGCTGCGCCTCGACGAAGGCGTCATCGGAGCGGATGCCGCCGAGCAGCGGCTCCGTGAATGGTGGGCAGCCCGGGTCTGAGCCGATCGAGCCGCATCGACAGCGATGCGGCGGTCGGGCGCGGGCGTCCCCATGAGGGGTCCCCCAGACGACTCGTCACTCCTCCGGTTCGTCGACCTCGGCTGCCTGTGCGAAAGCCTGCACCCGGAACGCGTGACCGGAATATCGCGGGTACCGCCGACGGCATCCGGCTCCTACACTGAGGTAACGCTCCACCATCGACGATCGGAGACGCCCGTGGTCGCGTCGTGGCAGGTGTCACGTGAAGGGCCGCCTGAGGCCTCTCGTCTTCTGATCGAGCGTGCACACGAAGAGCTCATCGCCGGCAATCTCGATGACAAGCGCCTGCAGGAGGTGCGACCTCTCGTCCGCGAATCGTGGGTGCGATCCTGGCGAGGGCGCGTCGGCCCCGAAGGGGCCCCGCAGATCGAACTCGTGAGCGAAGAGCTCGAGGCCTATCGACTCGCGCATCCGCTCGCGTCCGCGATGGACATGATCCGAGCCCTGCTGCTGCCGGGAACCGAGGGGGACTCCGGTGTCGTCGTCGCCGTCGGAGATCAGGCCGGACGGCTGCTGTGGATCGAAGGCGATCGCAAGCTGCAATCGCTCACCGAGGGCATGGGCTTCGTGGCCGGCGCGAACTGGGCCGAGGACGCCGTCGGCACGACAGCTCCCGGCACAGCGCTGGCGCTCGGACAGTCGGTGCAGATCCGCGGTGCTGAGCACTACAACAGGCTGGTGCATCCGTGGTCGTGCACGGCGGCTCCGGTGCGAGACCCCGAGACGCGGCGTGTCCTCGGGGTCATCGACATCACCGGAGGAGACGAGGTCGTCTCGATGCAGGCCAGGCTGCTGGTCGATGCGACAGCGCGCGCGGTCGAGTCGGAATTGCTCGTGTCGAGACTGCGGGCCCGCAGCGAGTCGCATCGTCCGATCACCATCTCCTCGCGGGCGAAGCCCACGACCCGGGCGACGCTGCACGTCCTGGGACGCGATCGGGCACGTCTCGAGACCGAGACAGAACTCGAGGAGTCCGTGATCGAGCTCAGCGCTCGTCATGCCGCGATCCTCCTGATGCTCGCCGTGCATCGCCAGGGGCTGTCGGCCGAGAGACTCAGCGAACTCGTCTACGGACCGGACGCGTCGGCCGACACGCTGCGGCCGGAGATGGTGCGTCTGCGCAAGGTGCTCGAGAAGCACGCCCCCAGCCTCGTCCCCGAGTCGCGGCCGTATCGACTGCCGGTGGTGCTCGAGACGGACGCGCACGACGTCCTCTCGCTGCTCGACCGAGGTGCCCATCGGGTCGCCCTCACCGCCTACCGAGGTCCGGTCCTCCCCGAATCCACATCGCCGGGAGTCGAGGAGTTCCGCGAGTCCGTCAGAGCGGCGCTGCGCGAGACGATGCTGTCGGAGGCGAGCCTCGACGTCCTCCTGGAGTACGCCGAGATCCCGGAGGGACAGGGCGATGCCGCGGCCCTGCGACTCGCTCTGGAGATGCTTCCGGCGCGCTCGCCGAAGCGCGCCGGGCTCGTCGCCCGCATCGAACGGATAGAGGAGAGCTGAACCGTCCGGTCTGTCTCGGACATCTGCCGACGGCGTGCAACCATCCGCAACGTTGCGCATCGGGGCGCAACCTCTGCCGACCTACCTTCGAGACACAGCCCGCAGCACCGACGCCGCGGCCCGTCGAAGGAGTCCCGATGACCATCGTCGAAGAAGACGTGTCCACCGCCTACGCCGCTCCCGGTCAGCCGGGCGCCCTCGCTACCTACCGTCCGCGGTACGGCCATTACATCGGCGGAGAGTTCGTGGATCCCGTCAAGGGCCAGTTCTTCGACAACGTGAGCCCCGTCAACGGCAAGCCCTTCACCGAGGTGGGCCGCGGCACCGTCGAGGACATCGACCGCGCGGTCGACGTCGCCTGGAAGGCCTTTGCCAGCTGGGGCAAGACCAGCCCCGCGGAGCGCTCCGTGATCCTCAACAGGATCGCCGACCGCATCGAACAGCATCTCGAGGAGATCGCCGTCGCCGAGACCTGGGAGAACGGGAAGCCCGTGCGCGAGACGCTCGCCGCCGACATCCCACTCGCTGTCGATCACTTCCGTTATTTCGCCGGAGTGCTCCGGGCGCAGGAGGGCGGCATCAGCCAGCTCGACGAGAACACCGTCGCGTATCACTTCCACGAGCCGCTCGGCGTGGTCGGACAGATCATCCCGTGGAACTTCCCGATCCTCATGGCCGTGTGGAAACTCGCGCCGGCGCTCGCCGCAGGCAACTGCGTCGTCATCAAGCCGGCCGAGCAGACGCCGGCATCCCTGCTGTTCCTCTTCGACATCATCGGCGATCTGCTGCCCGCCGGCGTCGTGAACATCGTGAACGGCTTCGGCATCGAGGCGGGTGCACCGCTCGCGCAGCACAAGCGCATCCGCAAGGTCGCGTTCACGGGTGAGACCACGACGGGGCGTCTGATCATGCAGTACGCGTCGCAGAACCTCATTCCGGTCACGCTGGAGCTGGGAGGCAAGAGCCCGAACGTGTTCTTCGAGGACGTCGCCCGCGACACTGCCGACCCGTTCTACGACAAGGCGCTCGAGGGCTTCACGATGTTCGCTCTCAACCAGGGAGAGGTCTGCACCTGCCCGTCGCGGGCGCTCATCCAGCGCTCGATCTACGACGGCTTCCTCGCTGACGGCCTCGAACGCGTCGGCAGGGTCGTGCAGGGCAACCCGCTGGATCCGGCCACGATGATCGGCGCGCAGGCATCGAACGATCAGTTGGAGAAGATCCTCAGCTACATCGACATCGGCAAGCAGGGAGGCGCGCGACTGCTCACGGGTGGCGACCGCGTCGATCTCGGCGGCGACCTCAGCGAAGGCTTCTACGTTGCGCCGACCGTGTTCGAGGGCACGAACGACATGCGCATCTTCCAGGAGGAGATCTTCGGCCCGGTGCTCTCGGTCACCTCGTTCGATGACTTCGACGATGCGATCTCGATCGCGAACGACACCCTCTACGGACTGGGTGCGGGAGTGTGGAGCCGCAGCGGCGACACGGCCTATCGCGCGGGACGGGCGATCGAGGCCGGTCGTGTCTGGACGAACACCTACCACCAGTACCCGGCGCATGCGGCGTTCGGCGGGTACAAGCAGTCGGGCGTCGGTCGCGAGAACCACAAGATGATGCTCGACCACTACCAGCAGACCAAGAACCTCCTGGTCTCGTACGCAGAAGGCCCGATGGGCTTCTTCTGAGCTCGACCTCCGGGCGGGCGCTGCACCGGCAGCGCCCGCCCGGAACCATCTGCAGGAAGGCTCGGACCATGGTCAGCATCGGCACCTATCAGCGAGTCGACGTGACGGATGCCGCGGCATCCCTCATCCGCGATCTCACCGTGCAGCACGGAACCCTGATGTTCCATCAGTCGGGAGGATGCTGCGACGGCTCGTCACCCATGTGCTACCCGGTCGGCATGTTCATCACCGGGCCGAGCGATGTGCTGCTCGGCGCCCTCGATGTGGGGCTCGACTCCCCGGTCGAGGTCTTCATGTCGGAATCGCAGTTCGAGTACTGGAAGTACACCCACCTCACGATCGACGTCGTGCCGGGCCGCGGTGCCGGCTTCTCGGTCGAGGGTCCCACAGGCATGCGGTTCCTGATCCGCTCGCGGATGCTGAACGACGCGGAGCTGCAGTACTTCGGCCTCGCGCCTTCGGGGAGC
Organism: Microbacterium sp. 1.5R; assembly: GCF_001889265.1. Lineage (NCBI taxonomy): Bacteria > Bacillati > Actinomycetota > Actinomycetes > Micrococcales > Microbacteriaceae > Microbacterium > Microbacterium sp. 1.5R. The sequence continues at coordinate 3,593,322 of NZ_CP018151.1, read as the reverse complement.
TGAGGGAAATGTGGCCAGAAGTATGCCTCTGTTGGCAGCGCATCGGACTAGAAAGGCGAGATGCAGCGCGTATACAGGAGTGAGTTGAAGGACTGCGTATCGCCTCTCGTCGACTTTTGGTTGTCGCAGCCAGGCATCGGTCAGGATATTGAAGACGCACGAAGGCAGTCAGCGGCCGGTGAGTTGCGCACGACTGAGGAGACAATGAAGCGATACGGATTTCAGCCCCGGTGAGTGGAGTCGATTTCGCGGATCCATCCGGGCGAAACCGCGACAGGCTGCCGGAGCAACCAGCCAAAGCATGGCCGGGATGCCGTGAGTTCTACCGTGGCCGCCCTCGCGCCTGGTTACCATGGGCCGATGTGGTGGACGGATGAGGAGTGGGCCGAACTCGTGGACCCGGAGGTCTGCGGTATGTGTGCCGACGCACATCTGCCGGAGAACGAGCACAGCATCCTGGTGGCCTCGACCGAGATGACTCACGTCCGACTGGTGCGCAACCAGGCGCATCCCGGCTACACCGTCGTGATCCTCCGCGAGCATCTCACTGACCTCGGTCAGCTGGATGCCGGTCAGCTCAGCGCGTTCTGGCGCGATGTCCAGCGCGCAGGCCGGGCCGTCGATAAGGCATTCGACCCGCGGAAGATCAACTACCTGGTGATGGGGCATCGGGCCCCGCATCTCCACTGCCATGTGTTCCCGCAGCATCTGGCGGATGACCCGCTTCAGAACGTGGACATCTCCGATGGCCCTGTGCATCTCCCTGACTCGGACATGACCCATTCTGTGATCGCACTCCGAGAGGCCTGGCACGCGTCAGCCTGACACCACGGAGTCGTCTGCGGCCACCCTGCTGGACGCTGTCGGCTGGCTGAAGACACCCCGACTGTCGGCCAGCCATCCGTGAAACGGCCAGCGATCCATGACGAGCGACTGCCGCGACTCAGCGGGGGAGTCGCGGAACCGCGTCGACCAGCGCCCGGGTGTACGGGTCCTGCGGTGCGTGCAGCACGGATGCGGTGGCGCCCTGTTCGACGACGCGGCCGTTCTGCAGCACCACGGTGCGGTCGCAGGCTGACGCGATCGCGGTGAGATCGTGCGACACCATCACGAGCGACAGGCCGTTCTCTCGACGCAGGCGGTCGAGCAGCTCGAGCACCTGCACGCGCGTCGTCACGTCGAGGGCGCTCACCGGCTCATCGGCGAGCAGCACGCGCGGGCGCGAGACCACGGCTCGGGCGATCGCGATGCGCTGACGCTGGCCGCCCGAGAACTCGTGCGGGTATCGGCGGGCGGTGTCGGCGGGAAGCCCGACCGACTCGAGGGCCTCGGCGATGCGGCGCTGCGCGTCGGCGCCGGAGGCGAGGCCGAGTGAACGCAGGGGCTCGCCGATGATGCGGTCGATGCGCTGACGGGGGTCGAGCGACGAGTACGGATCCTGGAACACCGGCTGCACGCTCGCGCGGAAGCGGCGCATCTGCGCACGGTCGCGCAGCGACAGGGGAGCACCGTCGAAGAGCACCTGTCCATCGCGTGGTACCGAGAGCCCGAGCATCAGCCGCAGGATCGTGGACTTGCCCGCACCCGACTCGCCCACGAGGCCGAGCGAGTCTCCCTCGTCGAGGCTCAGCGAGATGTCGTCGAGCACCCGGCGCGATCCGTAGGCGAAGCCGGCACCGCGCAGCTCGAGGAGGCTCATGCGTCAGCCTCCTTCGCATCGAGGAACGCATCGAGCGCGCGAGCGCTGTCGACCAGCATCCGCGTGTACGGCTCCGCGGGGCGCCGCAGCACGTCGGCGACCGCCCCCTCCTCGACCACCAGACCGTCGCGCAGCACGACGATGCGGTCGACCATGCGCGACACGACGGCGAGGTCGTGGCTGATGAACAGCAATGCCATGCCGCGTTCGGCGACGAGCCGCTCGAGCAGCGTGAGCACGGCATCCTGCACGGTCACGTCGAGCGCGGTGGTGGGTTCGTCTGCGATGAGCAGCTGTGGCCGGGCGGCCAAGGCGATGGCGATCGCCACACGCTGGCGCTGACCGCCGGACAGCTCGTGCGGGTAGGCGCGCGCGAATCGCGGCTCCGACAGCGACACCTCATCGAGCGCCGCCGTGACGGCCGACCGCAGTTCCGCGCCGCGCAGGCCGAGATGACGACGCAGCGGCTCGGCGATCTGGCGACCGACCCTCATCAGAGGGTCGAGCGCCGTGAGCGGCTCCTGGAACACGATCTGGGCGACCGGTCCGCGCAACGGCCTCAGGTCGGCATCCCGCGCACCGACGACCTGGTGCCCGTCGAGCAGCACCGACCCGGACGAGACGAGAGAATCCGGCAGCAGGCCGGTGACCGCGAGCGAGGTGAGCGACTTGCCCGACCCGGACTCGCCGATCAGCCCCAGGCGTTCGCCGGGCTGCAGCGAGAACGAGACATCGCGCACGAGAGCCCCGGATCTGGAGCGGACGGTGAGCCCTGCGACCTCGAGAATGCTCATCGGCTCCTCCTGCGGGTCGGGTCGGCGAGATCGCGCAGGCCGTCGGCGAGGAAGTTGACCCCGAGCACGAGGGCGATGATCGCGATGCCGGGGGCGATAGCGCCGACGGGAGCGGTGAGCACGGTGCCCTGCGCCTCCTGCAGCATCCGACCCCACGAGGCGTTGGGCGGCGGGGCACCGAGCCCGAGGTACGACAGGCTCGCCTCCGCGAGCACCGCGGCACCGAACTGCAGCGCCAGGCTGACCGCGAGGGTCGGTGCGATGTTGGGGAGCACGTGCTGGAACACGATGCCGAGCACACCCGTGCCGCTGGTGCGTGCGGCGGTGATGTACTGCTCCTGCAGCACGCGGCGCGAGAGGATGCGGGTGAGACGCGCGACGACCGCCGACATCGCCAGTCCGATCGCGAGCACCGCCGACCACAGCGACGCTCCCTGCACCGCGACGACGAGCATCGCGAGCAGCAGCACCGGGAAGGCGATCACGACGTCCAGTCCGGCGGAGAGCGTGTCGTCGACCCATGGCCGTGAGAAGGCGGCGATCAGTCCGACGATCACGCCGAGAACGGCGGCGATCGCGACCGAGCAGATGCCCACGATCAAGGCGATCCTCGCACCCCACATGAGCTGCGAGAGCAGGTCGCGGCCGAGCCGATCGGTGCCGAGCAGGTGCATGGCGCTCGGCCCCTCGAGACGACTACCACTCGTGTCGGCGAGCGGATAGGGGAGCCAGAACAGCGACACCAGCGCGATGAGCACGATGATGCCGGTGAGCACGAGCCCGATCAGCAGGGTCGCCTTCGGCCGCCTCCGCACGGGGACGGATCCGGTGATCAGCTGCTCGGCGACGCGGCTCATCGGTTGCCCGAGACGCTCGTGCGCAGTCGCGGATCGATCAGGCGCTGCACGATGTCGGCGGCGAACCCGACGAGCAGCACGAAGAGGGTGCTGACGACGAGGACGCCCTGGATGACCTGGAAATCATGCTGTTCGATGGCCGACAGCAGCAGACTGCCGAGACCGGGAAGAGTGAAGACGCTCTCGACGACGACCGCGCCGAGCAGCGTGGTGGACAGCTCGATGCCGAGGACCGCGACGACCGGCACCGAGCCGTTGCGCACTCCGTGACGCAGCAGCGCCTCGGACATGCCCGACCCGCCGGCGCGCGCGGTGCGGAGGTAATCGCTGCCGATCACGTCGAGGGAGGCGGAGCGCACGTAACGGCTGAGGGATGCACTCATCACGATCACGATCGTCGTCACCGGCAGCGCGAGAGACCGCAGCGCGTCGGCCGGATCCTCCCAGCCGTCGCGCGGGAATCCGCCGGACGGCAGCAGGCCGAGGCCGAGTGCGAAGATCCAGACGAGCACGACGCCCACCCAGAACACCGGCACGGCAACACCCAGCTGCGCGAATCCCGAGAGCGCGATGCCGTACCAGCGGTCGGACTTCACGGCGGCGGTGATGCCGATCACCAGGGAGACGAGAAGGGCGGCGGTGAACGCGATGAGTGTGAGTGGGAGGGTCACGGCGAGGCGATCGGCGATGTCGGGGCCGACCGGACGCGAGCTCAGGAACGACTTACCGAGGTCGAAGCGCAGGAGCTGACCGGCCCAGGTCGTGAACTGCTGCAGGAGGGGCTGATCCGAGCCGACCTGTGCGCGGGCGGCGGTGATCTGCTCGGGTGTCGCATTCACCGAGAGCAGGGCGTTCGCCGGGTCGCCGGGGAGCAGCCGCAGCAGCACGAAGATCGCGATCATCGCGACGACGAGCGAGACCACGAGGAACGCGAGGCGGCGCAGCAGGTAGGCGAGCATGGCTTCTCAGGATGAAAGAGGGGGATGCCGACACGCGGCATCCCCCTCGCGCGTCAGGACTTGACGATGTCGTAGGCGAAGAACTGCGAGTTCAGGCCGTTGACCGGGTAACCGCTGAGGTCGCTCGAGGCGACCACGATCTGCGGGTACAGGTACAACCATACGCTCGCGGCATCCTCGGCGATCTTCTCGTTGACCTGCTTCAGCAGAGCTGTCTGCTCGTCGGTCGAGGCGGCCTGCTCGGCCTCGGCGACCCACTGCTGCACCTGGGCGTCGTCGTAGCCCCAGTAGAAGTCGGGGTTGCCGTACCAGACCACGTCGCGGTCGTTCACGTGCTCCTGCAGGGTGGCCTCGAAGTCCTGCTCCTTGAAGACCTTGGTGTACCACTCGTCGGCGCTGATCGTGTTGATCTCGACCGTGATGCCGACCTCGGCGAGCTGCGACTGCAGGAACTCCGCGACGGCAGGGTGCGGGTCGTAGCTCGGGGTATCGAGCGTGAAGGTGAAGCCGTCGGCGTAGTCGGCCTGCGCGAGCAGATCCTTCGAGAGGTCGACGTCGTACGGGTTCACCTGGGTGAGGTCCTCGTACCAGGGGTCGGTGGGCGGCACCATCGATCCGATGAGCGTGCCGTAGTCGCCCCAGATCGACTCGAGCAGCTTCTGGGTGTCGATGGCCGAGTAGATCGCCTTGCGCACGAGGGCGTTGTCGAACGGGGCGACCCGGTCGTTGAAGGCGAGCAGCTCCTTGGTCGTCGAGGTGCCCTCGCTGATGACGTAGTCGTCGCTGTCGAACTGCGCGAGCGAGTCCGGGCTCTGCACGCTGGTGATCACGTCGATCTCGCCGGTGGCCAGAGCGTTGTTCTCAGCGGTCGCGTCGGTGAAGTACGTGTAGACGACCTCGCCGTTCTTGGCGGGCTCGCCCCAGTAGTCGTCCCAGCGCTCGAGGGTCAGGGTCGAGCCCTTCTTCCACTCGTCGAGCGTGTAGGGGCCGGTGCCGTCTTCCGTGCCGGTGATGTCACCGGCCTCGTCGTTGACGATCCAGACGTAGCTGAGGTTGTAGAGGAACGAGATCGACCGCTGCGACAGCGTGAAGACGACGGTCTGGTCATCGGGCGTCGCGATGTCGGCGATGGTCGTGAAGCTCGACTTGCGCGCCGACACCGAGTCCTCGGCGGTGACGGCCTCGATGCTCGACTTCACGTCGGCGGAGGTGAGCGGGTCACCCGAGTGGAACGTCACATCGTCGCGCAGAGTGATCGTGTAGGTCAGGCCGTCATCCGACACCTGGGCGTCTTCGGCGAGAAGCGGCTCGACCTCTCCGTCGTCGGTCAGGCGGTAGAGGCCCTCGTAGACGTTGCCGGTCAGTGCCTCGGTCACACCCTGTCCGCCGCCCTGCGTGTTGCTCAGGTTGGTGGGCTCGTACAGCGACCCGATGACGATGGTGGCGTCTTCGCTCGCGGCGTCGTCGGTGGCGCCCGACGCGCAGCCGGCCACGAGGGCGAGCGTGGCGACGGCGCCGAGCGCGCCGAGGATGCGGGTTCTTCTCATGAGTGCTCCAGGGTGAGGGTGCGCGGCGTCACGCCGCGTAGATGTCGAAGCCGTCGCGGAAGACGACGTTCTTCTCGCCTGCTCGGATAGGCAGGGGGAAGCGGTTGGATGCCGGCGGCAGCGGGCAGTTGTACTGGGCGCTGAATCCGCACGGCGGCACGAAGGCGCGGTTGAAGTCGAGCACCACGGTGCCCTCGTCGTCACGGAGCTCTACGAAGAGGAAGCGGCCGGATCCGTAGGTCTCGGAACCGTTCGTCTCGTCGCCGAAGACGAGCAGCAGCGTGCCGCCGTCGTCGAAGGCCGCAAGGTCGTACGCGCGGCCGTCGAGCACGAAGTGGATGTCGCCGGGGACGACGAGCTCACGCGTGCCGCCGTTGTCGCGGATGTGCTCGAACGACACCCGACGATCGCCGGAGACCGGCGTGAAGTGTCCCTCGAGAACCCATGCCGGGTCGTACTCGTATGTGTCGATGCGGTCGAAGGCGCGGATGGCGGGGGACTCGGCATCCCACACGCGCAGCCCGTGCTCGGCCTCCCCGGTCTCGATGTTCGTGCGCTGGATCGGCGTCACGGTCACCGTGTCGGATGAGGCCTGCCGCTCGGCATCCAGATCGGGAGCCTCGCCCGTCCAGCGGGTATCGATCAGCGCGAGGTTGCCGGTCGCAGAGGTGACGGAGGCGCGGCGATCGGCCTGCCACTGGGTGTGATCTTCGAGTTCAGACATCACCTTCCATTCTCTTGCATGCAGACGGGGGTGGGGCCGGACGCGTCACTCTGGGTAACGGAGATCACGGTGCGAGGAGGGTATGCACGAATGCGGTGTCGGAAAGGCGCCCCAGACCCTCATTTCGCACGTTTCTGGACCGGATGCAACGTGTTCGGTCGAGTCTCTCGGACGCAATGGAATGCAACGTATACCGGTATACCATTACTCATATACGCGCAGAGTCGTCAGTCCCCAGCTGACCCGCGCGTGGACGGTTCGACCGTCCTGCGGAGGGAGAGTCAGATCTTCTTCTGATCCCGAGGGGGGATGGGGTGGGAGCGCTGATCCCCAGTCAGCACCCACCCCCACAACCCACCCTCGGGGGTTCCCTCAGAACGACCTGAACCAGAACCAGATCAGTGCGAAGCCGACGAGGAACACGATCGGCACCCACTGGAAGCTGCGCTTCAGCCGGCGTCCCTCACGCGCGACTCCTGGCGGGGGAGCGAGAAGACCGGCCGGCGGAGCGAAGGGCAGACTCGCGGATGCGCCCACCGGTGCGAGGGCGGGCGACGGAGACGCCGGAGCCGCACTCTCGAGCCGCAGACGCTCATCGCGCCAGCGCTCCCACTGATCGAGCTTCGTCATCAAGGCGCCGACGGCTCCGAACAGCCACGCCCAGGTCGCAGGGTCGAGGGTCGACGCCTTGCGCTGTGTATAGAGGAACATCCAGTCGTCGACGATCTCGACATCGAGCTCGGCGGCATTGTCGATGAACCTGGCCATGATGTCGGGCGTGAACAGATACAGCGCGTCACGCTCGTACCCCTCGGGGCAGTACAGCGTGAAGTACTGATCGAAGTCGCCCTCCAGCGAGAGGCGCTGCTCGCGCTGGAACGACGCGGGCAGATTCGACCCGAAGCCGTTGTTGCCCTTGGCGTCGAGCACGATGTTCGGCAGGGGCACATCGAGCTTGACGGCGACGTAGCCCCAGCGGTGGGTGGTCGAGTTCTTCCCCGACCCGGTCGTGTATCGGTAGTTGCCGAACTCGACGAAGCGAGGCTTCGCGCCTCGCACGAGATCGGTGGCTTCTCGGGAGCGTCCGAGGCCGAACAGCATGCCCGGAAGGGCAGGATCGGCGACCCTGGCCTCGTACGTCATCCCGTTCGCCCGGGCGAATGCGTTGAGGCGGTACCGCGCGATGCGGGATCGGCGCCAGCCGACGGTGGCGATCGTGATCCCGACGACTGCGGCGACGAGGATCCCGATGCCGGCGAACGACGACGACCCTGCATCGGTGAGCAGCGAGACCATCGTCGCGCCGACGACCGTCATGGCCGCGAGGAACGCGATGCCGAAGATCACGAAGGCGACGATCGTCGTGGCCGAGCCGCCCATCTTGCCCCGCGAGCGCAGCTCGGCGTTGAAGGTGCTGACGGCCCGGGCGTCGACGGGATCGGTGAGCGGGCGGGCGTCGAACGATGCGGCCGGCTGCGGTGCCGTCATCGGTTCACCTCGTCGGAGTCCCACGTGAGCTCGGCGTTCTCGGGGATGGCGAAGACCTCGAGGAGGTCGTCGGCGATGAGCTCGGCGATCAGCTCGGCGGACCCCGCGATGATCGTCGAGTCGTAGTCGACCTCGGTGACGAGCACCCAGGCGTGGTCGTCGGGCCACAGGATGCTGGGGCTCTGCGCGGCCGGCGCGAACCCGTGCTCCTCGGACTCGCGATCCCGCCATGGCACGTCGAGCACCCAGTCCCGACGCGCGAACGTGCTCGGCGCACCACGGAACAGCACGTGATCGCGGTCCCGCAGCTGCAGCCGCGGACCCTCCGAGACCTCGCGCGACAGGATGCCCTCCTGCCACGCCGGCTTGCGGAACGCGTTGTTGAGCGGATCGCGGATGCTGCGGTCGAGCATCGCCCGGTGGTTCGGGTCGTCGTCGAACGTGAGGAAGGTGCGCGAGGGGCCGTGTCCGAGGTGACCCAGCAACCCGCCCGTGCCCTCCCAGAGCGCCGCGAATCCGGCATCCGGCGTCGCGGTATGCGCGACGAGATGACCCACGACGGTCGCGAGCATCTCGGGTGAGACGAAGCCGTCCATCGGCGCGGTGAACTCGCGCCCGTCGGGGGAGATCCGCGCGTTCCAGTCGGTCTCCGGCGGAGTGCGCACGATCCGCTGCCATTGAGCGAGAGGATGCAGCGTCGTGCCGAAGGCGGCGGCCGTCTGCGCCCATGTCGCCGGTTCATCGATGAACCGATCGAGGAGCGACTGTCGCTCGGCCTCCGGCATCCGGTCGTAGTCGTCGTAGGTCGGCACCGGTCGGTCGGGGAGCGATCGCACGATCGCAGGGTGCAGGATGCGCGCATACGCGGGGAAGCCGTGCGGCACCACGGCGTGCATCGTCGAGTTCCAGGGGTCGTCGAGACGCTCGCGCAGCCAGTCTCCGGCAGAGGTGTCAGGCATCCAGTGCATGCGACCCACGGTACCCGGGGGCCTTCCCGACTCCCGAGGTCTCGACGGCGATGCGGCACCTCGACCCCGATCGTGTGGTCAGACGAAAGGGCGCGCCGGGGAGCCTCTCTGCGGAATTCGTCTCGCTCCGCGCGCCCGTCCGGCGGCCGACACAGACGGTTCACGAGGCGAGATGAGAGTCGCCGCCACCCCCTCCATAATCGGAGGGTGAGCACGACTGCAACCATCCCCTCCCTCGACGGCCGCCGGTTCCTGATGGTCTCGTCGACCACCTCGGCCGTGGATCCCGAATCGCCCAGCGAGTTCGTGTACTGGGAGAAGGACGGGGCGATCTGGGGCGACTACTCCGGTGACACCGTCACCTTCGGGCGCTTCGTCGGCACCCGCACCGGCGACACCATCTGGGTCTCGTTCGTGCACGTGCTCGTCTCCGACGGCACCGTCGTGACCGGAGACGGGGAGAGCCGGCTCGAGCTCACGGATGACGGTCGCATCCGCCTCGTCGAGCACTACGAGATGCACGGACTGCCGCAGCTCAGCGTCTGCGAAGAGCCCGCAGCCGCCTGACGGCTCGTTCCGCCGCGGGTCAGCGTGGCGGGAGCATGTCGCGGCCCGGCGTCGCCGGCGTCCACCGCGTCATGCCCAGCGGCGTGGCCAGGTCGCGCTCGGGCAGGTCGCTCGGCAGCAGGAACGACCGGCGGATGACCTCGTCGAGCACGACCACGCTGACGACCGTGCGCACCTCGGGCAGCTGCGCGATGACACCCGTCGTGAACTCGTGCACGCCGCTCACGTCGACCGCACGGATCAGCAGCATGGCGTCGTGCTCGCCGGTGGTGATGGCGCACCACTCGACATCGGGCATCTCGAGCACGCTCTCGCGGAACGACGCCCAGGCCTGCGGGTGCACGGTGACGAAGACCAGCGCACCGATCGACAGCCCGGCCTTCGACTGGTCGACGCGGGCGCTGAATCCCGTGATCACTCCGTCCTGCATCAGCGTCTCGACGCGGGTGTAGGCGTTGGCCCGCGAGATCCCGACGGTCTCGGCCAGTGCGGCGATCGAGATACGACCGTTATCACGCAGCGTCTCGAGGATTCTGTATCCGATGTCGTCCAGTGGGGCGGCACTTCGTCCAGATTGCCTCGTGGCTTCGTCGCTCTTAGTGGACACAATGCTCCTCACGGGCGGGGTCTTGGACAGACTGTGATGACGTCTGCATTCTTGCTGGACACATAGTCCCATACAATGCGAATCTGATCACCGGTCGTCCACCCGGCGTCGACCGAACCCGATGAAACTCCTCGCCCCTGGAGGCCCATATGTCGTCACGTCGCAGCACGTCCGTCATCGCGATCGGAGCCGTCGCTCTCTTCGCCCTCGCTGGTTGCTCCGGTGGCAACTCGGCGAACAACGGCGGAGAATCCTCCGGTTCCGACTCGCTCGTCATCGACACCGCGTTCTCGATCGAGACCGCCGACCCGGGTCACACCTACGACCCGACCGGCAACATGATCGCCAAGGCGCTCTACGAGACGCTCGTCGACTTCGAGGGCTCGGACGTGTCGACTCCCGTTCCCGGCCTCGCATCGTGGGAGCAGAACGACGAGGCGACCGAGTTCACGTTCACGCTCGAGGGGGACCGCGTCTTCTCCGACGGCTCGCCGATCGAGGCGAAGGACGTCGTCTTCACCCTGCAGCGCATCCAGGGCATGACCGATGCCAAGCCGAACTTCCTCCTGGGCGGTCTGACCATCACCGAGGTCGACGAGAAGACGATCTCGATCACCTCCGAGACACCGCTGCTGCAGCTGCCCGCGATCCTCGCGAACCCGGCGCTCGGCATCGTCAACTCCGACGTCGTGATCGAGAACGGCGGAACCACCGACGGCACCGACAGCGCACAGGAGTTCCTCGACGGAACCTCGGCCGGCTCTGGACCGTTCGTGCTCGACACCCTCGATCTCTCGTCGCAGGTCGTGCTGACCAAGAGCGACGAGTACAACGGCGACGAAGAGTCCGAATACGGCCGTGTCGTCGTGCGCAACGTCTCGGAGAGTGCGACGCAGCTCGCGAACCTCAAGGGCGGCGACTCGATGGTCGCGATGGACCTCAACGGCGACCAGGTCTCGGGCCTCGGCGACGGACTGAACGTCGAGTCGGTGCCGTCGGGCCAGACGATCTTCCTGCTGCTCAACCAGTCCGAGGCCGTCGCGGGCGAGCTCGCGAACGTCAAGATCGCCGAGGCGATCCGCTACGCGCTCGACTACGACGCGCTGCTCGAGCTCGCGGGTACCGGCGCCGTGCAGGCGACCGGAGTGATCCCGCCCGGATTCGAGGGCGCCCTCGACAGCGGTGTGGAGCAGGACCTCGACAAGTCGAAGGCTGCTCTGGCCGAGGCCGGCTACACGGGTCAGACCCTGAAGCTGCAGTTCCCGAACGACTACCCGGTCGGCGGTGTGGAGTTCACCCCGCTCGCCGAGCGCGTCCAGGCTCAGCTCGAGGATGCCGGCATCGCCGTCGAACTCGCGCCTGCCCCGTTCGCCACCGAGCTCGACGCGTACGTCAACGGCACCGAGGGCTTCGGCCTGTGGTTCTGGGGCCCCGACTACGCCGACTCGGCGAACTTCCTTCCGTTCGCTCCCGGTCTGAAGGTCGGCCTGCGTGCCGGCTGGGCGGCTGAGGCGAACCCCGAGATCGCAGGCATCGCAGCCGGTGCTGCCGCCGCTACCGATGAGGCCCAGCGCAGCGAGGCCTTCACCTCGTTCGCCGAGGCGATGCAGACCGAGGGTCCCTTCGTTCCGCTGATCGTCCCCGGTCGCAACATCGCCACGGCGGATGCCGTCACCGGCGCCGTGTACAACTCGGTGTGGGAGATGGACATCGCCGAGATCACGCCTGCCGGCTGATCGGAGCTGACTCATGACGACGGTGGCCGTGCGACGGCAAGCACAGCGTCGCAGGTCGCCGCTCGTCGGATACCTGCTTCGCCGAATCGGCACTTCGCTGCTCCTTCTCGTGGGGGTCACGATCGTGACCTTCGCACTGACGAACCTCGTGCCCGGCGACCCCGTGTCGGCGGCACTGGGTGAGGGAGCATCGCAGAATCCCGAGACGCGCGAGGCGTTCATCAAGGCCCAGGGCCTCGATCAGCCGCTGTTCGTGCAGTACTTCATCTACATGGGGAATCTCCTTCGCGGAGACCTCGGCACATCGCTGGTGACCGGGCGACCGGTCACCAGCGACCTGGCCACCGCGGTGCCGGCGACCATCGAGATCGCGATCGGCGCCATCATCCTCAGCCTCGCGGTCAGCGTCGTGCTCGGCACCCTCGCCGCCTACCGGCGCGGACTCGTCACCGATCAGGTGATCCGCATCGTGACGCTGATCGGTCTGAGCGTGCCGACGTTCTGGCTCGCGCTGGTCAGCTTCTACGTGTTCTTCCTCGAGCTGCGCATCGCCCCCGGCTCGGGTCGCATCTCGCCGTCGATCACGCCGCCGCCCCGCATCACCGGGCTCTACACGGTCGACTACCTCCTCAACGGAGACGGCGTCGGATTCGCCGACGCGCTCGCCCACCTGGCGCTGCCGGTGATGGTGCTGTCGCTCGTGACGATCGGCCTGCTCACCCGCTTCATCCGCACCTCCGTGCTCGAGGTGCTGGGCAGCGACTACGTGCGTGCTGCCCGGGCCAAGGGCCTTCCGGCGATGCGTGTGATCCTCGACTACGTCCTGCGCGGGGCATCCCTCCCGATCCTCACGGTCGTCGGCGTCGCCTTCGGATCCCTGCTCTCGGGCACCGTGCTCGTCGAGTCGGTGTTCGCCTGGCCGGGCCTGGGCACCTACGCCTACAACTCGGCGGCCAACCTCGACCTGCCCGGCATCATGGGCGTCGGCCTGGTCGTCGGGTTCATCTACCTCCTCATCAACTTCGTCGTCGACCTGCTCTACGGCGTCCTCGACCCGAGAGTGAGGATCGCATGAGCCGCATCGACTCGGCATCCGGCCCCTGGCGGTTCCGCTTCCGCTGGCCGCGCGCCTGGCGCACGCCCCTCGGCGTGATCGGCACCGTGATCGCGGGCGCCTGGATCATCGTCGCCTTCACCGCGCAGTGGTGGGTGCCGTACGGCCCCAACGCTCAGGTGCTGCCACGACTGCAGGCGCCGGGCATCGACACTCTGCTCGGCACCGACGGCAACGGCCGCGACATCTTCTCGCGTCTGATGACGGGTGCGACGGTGAGCCTGCCGCTCGCGCTCATGCTCGTGATCGCCGCGATGATCATCGGCACCGTGGTCGGCGCCGTCGCCGGGTACTTCGGCGGCTGGGTCGACGAGACGCTGATGCGCATCACCGACCTGTTCATGGCGTTCCCGACCGTCATCCTCGCGATGGTGGTGGCGGCATCCCTCGGCCCGTCGCTGTTCAACGCGGTGATCGCGGCGATCGTCGTCTCGTGGCCGCAGTACTCGCGAGTCACCCGCAGCATCGTGCTGGGCCTCCGCGGCCAGAACTACGTGATCGCAGGCCGCCTGCTCGGCCACTCGCCGCTGCGGACGCTGTTCATCGACATCCTCCCGAACATCGCCGGCCCCGTGCTGGTGCTCGCGACGCTCGACATCGGCGCCGCGATCCTGCTGCTGTCCGGACTCTCGTTCCTCGGTCTCGGCGCGCAGCCGCCGACCGCCGAATGGGGCTCCATGATCTCGGCGGCCATGCAGAACTTCGACGCGTGGTGGCTCGGAGTCTTCCCGGGACTCGCGATCCTCACGGTGGTGCTGGCATTCAACTTCCTGGGTGATGCGATGCGCGACATCCTCGACCCGACGGCCGAGGTCACCCACGAGAAGCAGGCCGAGCATGTGGCCTCCGCGAAGGGAGCGGCAGCATGAGCGCTTCGGCCCCCACGAGTGCTCTGAGCATCCGCGACCTGACGATCGACATCGGTCGTCCTCTCGTGCACGGCATCTCTCTCGACCTCGAGGCCGGACGCATCCACGGTCTCGCCGGCGAGTCAGGATCCGGCAAGACGCTCACCTCGTTGGCCGTCCTCGGACTCCTGCCCCGGCAGGCACGCACGGGCGGATCGATCACGCTCGCGGGGGAGGAGCTGGTGGGCATGCGCCGGCGGGCGCTCAACCGCATCCGCGGCAGGCGCATCGCGATGATCTTCCAGGACCCCTCGGCGTCGCTGCACCCGCAGCTGCCGATCGGCCGCCAGCTCACGGATCACATGCGCGTGCACCTCGGACTGCGAGGCGAGGCGGCGAAGGCTCGGGCCATCGAACTGCTCGAGACCGTGCAGGTGCCGAACCCGGATGCTGCGCTGAAGCGCTATCCGCACCAGTTCTCCGGCGGACAGCGCCAGCGCATCGCGATCGCGTGCGCCCTCGCGTGCGACCCCGAGGTGCTGCTGGCCGATGAGCCGACCACGGCACTCGACGTCACGGTGCAGGCCGGCATCCTGCGGCTGCTGCGCGACCTCGCGACCGAGCGCAACCTCGCTGTGCTGCTCGTCACCCACGACCTGGGCGTCATGAGCGCGATCGCCGACGAGGTCGCCGTGATGAAGAACGGGCAGATCGTCGAGCGGGCCGACCGCGAGACGCTGTTCCGCGACCCGCAGCACGAATACACTCGCACGCTGCTCGCGGCGCTGCCGGGGTCGAAGATCGCGACCGCCGACGCGGATCCCGCGCTGCTCGATCCGGTGCTGCCGGAGTCCGCCGTGCAGGATGCCGAAGAGGAGGCCCGAGATGAGTGAAGTCGCCGTCCTCGACGCGCAGGGCGTCGTCGTGCGCTACCCCGGGAGTCCTCCGGTGGTCGCCGTCGACGGCGTCTCGCTGACCGTCGCCCCCGGAGAGACCGTCGCGCTCGTGGGCGAATCCGGCAGCGGCAAGTCGAGCCTCGCCCGCGCGGTCGTCGGCATCGAGAAGCTCGCCGGGGGAGAGGTGCGCTTCCGTGACGCTCCTGTGAAGCCGCTCGGCATCCGTCGACGCGACCTGGCGCTCACCGGCATCCAGATGGTGTTCCAGGATCCGTCGACCTCGCTGAACCCTCGTCGCCGCGTGGGCGATCAGATCGCCGACGGCATCGCCACGGCTCGGGCGCGGGGTGCCGAAGGGTCGACGGTCGCCGAGTGGCTCGACCGCGTCGGCCTGCCGACCGAAGTGGCGACGCGATTCCCGCACCAGTTCTCGGGCGGGCAGAAGCAGCGACTCGCGATCGCGCGAGCGCTCGCCGCGCGGCCGTCGCTGCTCGTCGCCGACGAGCCGATCTCGGCCCTGGACGCATCGACCCAGACCAGCGTCGCGGGGCTCATGCGAGACCTCGTCGCGGAATCCGGCGCGGGGATGCTGTTCATCTCGCACGACCTGGCCGTGGTCCGCCGCATCGCGGACCGCACCTTCGTGATGTTCGCCGGGCGGGTGCTCGAAGCCGGGGCCACCGACCGTGTGTGGTCTGCACCGCAGCATCCGTACACGCAGGCCCTGCTCGCTGCGATCCCCGAGCCCGACGGTGCGGGCCGCATCCCGGTCGCCCCCTCGACGAACGAGCGGACCGTCTGGTCGGAGATCGCCCCCGTCCTCGACTGAGCCGCGCTGTCGGCTCGGTCGTTCGGGAGGAGATCCGCGGACGGGAGGATGCTCCGAGCCGGATGCTCCTCCCGATCGCAGATCTCCTCCGAATCGCCGACCCCATCGCCGGCCCGGAGTCGACCCGGAACGCACTGCGGGCCGAGGCGTCAGCCCCGGCCCGCAACATCCGCTCGTGGTTCAGAGCGGGGCGACGATGTCCTGCTCGACGTCCCACTCGGTGACCTCGAGAGAGGTCTCGATCATCTGGCCCGCGGCCTCGGTGCTGCCGCTCGTGGCCAGCACGACGTAGTCCTCGGTGACCTCGAAGACGACGTCGACGGCGACGCCCTGCGCCTCGGACGTGCCGCTCACGAGATACACGTCCTGACCCAGGCGCGTGCCGGTCCCGGTGACTGTGAACTCGCCGGTGAGGGCGCCGGCGGCGGTGGCCGGGTCGGTGCCCGCGGCCGTGGCGGCGCCGCTGCTGAGAGCAGCGACGATCGGGTCGCTCGAGTTCGGGTCGGCGACCTGCCACTCGGTCGTCGGCGTCTTCACCCATGCGTCGTCGCCGATCAGGATGAGCGAGCCCATGGGCGTGATCGTCTCGACGGCATCCGTCTCGGGGTTGAACCGGGCGGTGGTGTCCATGCCCAGGATCGACGTCTTGGCGGCATAGCCGGCGGTGTCGGTCATCGCCTCGGTGATGCAGGCGCCGAGCTCGGCGCCGTCGACCGTCGCACCCTCCGACAGCTCGGGGCAGTCGGAATCGGATGCGGCACCGTCGGTCGCAGGCGTCTCCTCGGCAGCCGACGTCGGCTCCGAATCGGCGGGCTCTTCGGCACCCGCGGTGCACCCGGTGAGCAGTACGGTGGCGGTCAGGACGATGCCGACCCCCCACTTGTTGACGCGCATGGCGTTCCCCCTTCGGTCGTGTGCGCACCGAGAGTCAGCACGCACGCATTCCAGCATGCCAAGTGCGAGGTGATGCGCGTGGGGGCACTCCGAAGGTTTCTCCGCTACACTGTCAAGGTTGTCTGCCATCAGGCACCCACTCGGGTGGCTCGGCGGATGACGTGCACACACCCTCCTGCTTCCGGGAAAGTCCCGGAAGCCGTTCTAGTCCGAAGGAGGTGGGTAAGTGACGCACCAGTACGAACTCATGGTCATTCTGACCCCCGAGATCGACGAGCGCCAGGTCGCCCCTACGCTCGACAAGTTCCTGAAGGTCATCACCAACGATGGTGGCTCGATTGACAAGGTCGACATCTGGGGCAAGCGCCGTCTGGCTTACGAGATCCAGAAGAAGAACGAGGGCATCTACGCCGTCGTCAACTTCACCGCCACCAGCGAGGCCACGCAGGAGCTCGACCGTCAGCTGAAGCTGAACGAGCAGATCATGCGCACGAAGGTCCTTCGCTCTGAGGAAGCTCAGGCGATGGTCGCTTCGGAGGCCAAGCGCTCTGAAGAGAAGGCTGCCCGCAAGGCCGCCAAGGCTGCGAAGGCCTGAGTCCGATGGCCGGCGAAACAGTCATCACCGTGGTGGGCAACCTCACGGCCGACCCCGAGCTGCGCTACACGCAGAACGGACTGCCGGTGGCGAACTTCACCATCGCTTCGACGCCTCGGAACTTCGACCGCGCCGCCAACGAGTGGAAGGACGGCGAAGCGCTGTTCCTCCGCGCGTCGGTCTGGCGCGAGTTCGCCGAGCACGTGGCGGGTTCGCTGACCAAGGGCATGCGCGTCATGGCGCAGGGCCGTCTGCGTCAGCGCTCCTACCAGGACCGCGAGGGCAACCAGCGCACCGCGATCGAGCTGGAGGTCGACGAGATCGGCCCCTCGCTTCGGTACGCGACCGCGCAGGTCACCCGTGCGGCGTCGACCGGCGGCGGCGGCGGCGGCGGACAGTCCCGTCCCGCACAGCAGCAGCAGGTGTCGGAAGAGCCGTGGTCTACGCCCGGCTCGTCGACCAGCGCAGATGCCTGGAGCACTCCGGGCAGCTTCGGTGACGACACCCCCTTCTGAAACAGGATCTCCGGATGCTTCGGCATCCGACTCATAATTAAGGAAAAACAATGGCTGGAAAGTCGAGCGGCGACCGCCGCAAGCCGCGGAAGGGTGGCAAGCCCACCGCTCCCGCGAAGTCGATCCGGGTCGGAGTCATCGATTACAAGGATGTCTCCACCCTCCGTAAGTTCGTCTCGGAGCGCGGCAAGATCCGTGCCCGTCGTATCACCGGTGTTTCGGTGCAGGAGCAGCGTCTGATCGCCACCGCGATCAAGAACGCGCGCGAAATGGCACTCCTGCCCTACGCTGGCGCCGGCCGGTAAGGGGTAACGAGATGGCAAAGCTGATTCTCACGAACGAGGTCGCCGGGCTTGGTAGCGCCGGTGACGTGGTCGAGGTCAAGAACGGGTTCGCCCGCAACTACCTCATCCCCCAGGGCTTCGCTACGGCGTGGACCCGCGGTGGCGAAAAGCAGGTCGCTTCGATCCAGGCTGCTCGTCAGGCTCGCGCGATCCACGACCGCGACGAGGCCGTGGCACTGAAGAACTCCCTCGAGAACACCAAGGTGCGCCTGGCCGTCAAGGCCGGCAACGAGGGTCGTCTCTTCGGTTCGGTCAAGACCGATCACATCGCGGATGCTGTCGCAGCCGCGGGTCTCGGCTCGATCGACAAGCGCAAGGTGCACATCCCGTCGGCGATCAAGACGACCGGTGAGCACGAGGCCACGGTTCGTCTGCACGACGACGTGACCGCAGTCATCACGCTGCAGGTCGTCGCCGCCAAGTAAGGCGCGACGCTCTCGAACGCCCCCTGTCCTTCGGGACAGGGGGCGTTCTGCGTGTGCGGGGCTGTCGGGGCGCACTCGCTCGGGGGAGTGGCGGGGCACGACGGATGCCCCGCGCTGGGGACGCGGGGCATCCGTGAACTGTGCGGCATCGCCGACGCGGGCAGGTCTGGGGAACCTGCGCGGGGCGTCGCGGGACCCGCACACCGACGGTGTCGCATCTCCTCCCCCGAGGACGTCGACACCGCCGGGGTCTGCGGCTACGCCGTCACACGGCGGCGGCGCAGCATCCCCGCTCCGAGGAGGAGCAGGAGAGCGGCGAGCGACACGAAGCCGATCGAGGACGAACCACCTGTGGCGGCCAGTCCCTCGATGGGCTCGGATGCCGTCGCAGCTGTGCCGCTCGCGGCAGCGGCTGCGGTGGCGCCCGTGCCGACGGCGGTCACCGTTCCAGGATTCATGCCGATTCCGGGGGTGGTTCCGGGGTCGACTCCGGGGTTCGTTCCGGGGTCGGTTCCGGGGTTCGTGCCGGGGTTCGTTCCGGGGTCGGTGCCGGGGTTCGTTCCGGGGTCGGTGCCGGGGTTCGTTCCGGGGTCGGTGCCCGGGTCGGTGCCGGGGTCGGTGCCCGGGTTCGTTCCGGGGTCGGTGCCCGGGTCCGTTCCGGGATCAGTGCCCGGGTCCGTCGTCGGCGGCGTCACCGTGCTCTCGCCGACCACGGAGATGGCGTTGCCGCCGATCGTGATCGGTGCGGTGGTGGGTGCGGTGACCTGGGTGCCGCCGAGGATTCCGTCGTCTCCGGTGGTGGTGCTGCCGGTGGTTGGGCTTCCTGCGGTGCCGGTGCTGGTGCCGCCGGTGGATTCGCTGTCTCCGAGGATGGAGATGGCGTTGCCGGTGACGTCGATCGGTGCGGTGACGGGTGCGACGACCTGGGTGCCGCTCGCGATTCCGTCGTCTCCGGACGTCTCCGCTCCGGTGCTGCTGCCTCCGGACGCGGTGCCGGTGCTGGTGCCGCCGGTGGATTCGCTGTCTCCGAGGATGGAGATGGCGTTGCCGGTGACGTCGATCGGTGCGGTGACGGGTGCGGTGACCTGCGTTCCGCTGAGGATTTCGTCGTCTCCGGACGTCTCCGCTCCGGTGCTGCTGCCTCCGGACGGGGTGCCGGTGCTGGTGCCGCCGGTGGATTCGCTGTCTCCGAGGATGGAGATGGCGTTACCGGTGACGTCGATCGGTGCGGTGACGGGCGCGACGACCTGGGTGCCGCTTGCGACCCCGTCGTCGCCCGAAGTGGTCGGCTCAGTCGATCCCGCGCCGCCGCCGTCCGAGGATGCCGGTGCTGCAGCATTCTGGCCCGTTGCCTCGCTGTCGCCGAGCAGGGTGATCGCGTTGCCTGAGACGGTGACCGGAACGTCGACGTCCAGCAGGGCCTGGGTACCCGAGAGGACGCCGTCGGCGCCGTTCGTCGTGATCGCGGGAGCGGGAGCGGGAGCGGGAGCCGGAGCTGGGGCCTGGGGAGCCTCAGCCGGAGCAGCCGCCGTGTCGCTCGACGAGTCTCCGAGCACGGTGATCGCGTTGTCGGTCACCGTGACAGGCACGACGACGTCCACGACGGCCTGAGTGCCCGATGCGGTGCCGGAATCGCCACTCGTGGTGGCGGCCGGTGCGGGAGCGGGAGCGGGAGACGAAGCGGGCGCCGAGGTCTGCTGGGCGGAGGTGTCTCCGAGCAGTGAGACCGCGTTGCCGACGACCGTCACGGGCACCGAGATCGGCGCATCCGCTTGGGTGCCCGAGAGCAGCCCGTCTTCTCCTGAGGTGTCTGCCGCGTGTGCGGCTGTTGCGCCGAGCAGGGTGATCCCGCCGGCGAGAAGCGTGCCCCACAGGGCCCGCTTGATGTATGTACGCATGATGACCTTCTCCTGACTGGAAGTGGGTGTGTCTGGATGGGTGCACGCGAAGAGCATGTGCGCGCGCAGCACGGCATCTGTCGTTCACGAGGAACGACCGGACAACCCGTCAGTCAGGAGAGACGTCGGTGTCGGCGACCAGAGACGTCGGAAGGACGTCGTCGGATGCACCGGAAGTGCGCTCCACAGTGCGGAACGCAGAAACTCCCGCATCGCTGAGGCGCGCGGGGGTGAATGAGGATGCTCCGCTCGAACCGGCGGAGGAAGTAGGCGCGGAGGGGGCTCCGGCGGGCGGTGCAGAGGGGGACTCCTCGACGTCGGCTGCCGGCTCGTTCACCTCGGATGCCGCGACGGACACCGTAGGCGGGAGGTCGGACCCGGCCGACGGAATCACGGGCTGGCGCGACGCGGACGTGGAGAAGTGACCGCGTGTCGGCTCGTCGGCCAGGGGGGAAACCGTTCCGAGCGGCGCTGTCTCGAGCGGACCGGGGTCGGGGTCCGATCCGGAGGATCCGGGGCGTGCGGGGGTGATGGCCTCGAGTACCGGCGGGAGAGTGTTCTCAACCACCGTGCCGACAGTCGGGGTGGTCGCGTCGATGACGCCGACGACATCGTCGATCACCGGCGGCACTCCGAGATCGTCGACCAGTTCTCCGACGATCGGCAGCTCGGTGATCAGATCCTGCACCGGTGCCACGATCTCGGCGACCGGGGATCCGTCGAGCAGATCGGTCACGGGAGTGATGACGGTCCCGGTGGTGTCGGTGGCGGCGTCGATGATCGGCGACGCCGCAGGGCCGACGACGGGCACCTGAGCGATCGTCTCGGCGACGTGCTCGACGACCGGAGGTGCCACCTGCTGCACGGGTTCGACGACGTGAGTGACGACGGGCTCGACGACCTCGGTCACGACCGGCTCGACGACCTGGGTGACCACAGGCTGGACGACCTCGGTCACGACGGGCTCGACCGGCGCGACGATCGGGGAGGTCACCGACGTCACGGTGTCTTCGACCGATGAGACGGTCTCGCTCACGATCGAGGAGACGCCGTCGAGCAGCGAGTCGTTCGATCCGTCGTCCGCGCTCGCGGACGAACCGCCCGTGAGGATCGTGATCGTGGCCCACGCGATCGCGCCCACGCCACCCCAGAGAGCGACGGCAGGTAGGCCGCGGCGGGTTGCCTGAGCGTTCACGTCGACTTCCCTCCCCCGAGAGCGATCGTTCGTCCTCGACGCACAGTACGTCGATAGCGGGTGACGATACTCCCGGTATATCGCCGTGTCTAGAGGGTTCCGCTCGGAAACGATGACATATCGCGCACATTTCGGAGGGTTGCGCACTGTGACGCGCCCGGTGGAATCTCGGCTTGACTTTCCCCAGGTTCTACACATCCCATCCCGGATTCGATGAACCTTCAATGCCCGGTTGAACCACGATCTCATCCACAGGGTGGGGAAACTACAAACACCCGATCAGATGCAAAAAGAAACTTCTGTTTCGAGGTACTCCACCGACTTATCCACATGCGTTCTGCACAGACTCTCCGGACTTGTTCGCACGCTTTCCACATAGTTATCCACAGGCCGTGTTGCGACCGAAAACCCCCGCTCGTAGCGTGGTCCAGCGACCCGATGTCGGAAGTGCCTGGTTTGCTGTGCGGACGGCCCTTCTCGAGCTGATTCGCATCGCGTGACCGACGCAGTCGGCACCGAGCACACCGGAAGAACCGTCGCATCGAAGGGAGCAGCGTGTCGATCGCCGACATCTCAGAGGAGCGCCTCGGAGGCAAGCGTCCGCAGGAGCGAACGCCTCCCCACGACACGCTCGCCGAACAGAGCGCCCTGGGGGGAATGCTCCTCTCGAAGGATGCTGTCGCCGACGTCATCGAGACGCTCAAGGGTGCCGACTTCTACATCCCCAAGCACGAGCTGATCTTCGAGGCGATCCTGTCGCTCTACTCGCACGGCGAGCCGACCGACGTCGTCGCCGTCACGGACGAGCTCATCAAGACGGGAGAGCTGAGCCGGGCCGGCGGTGCCGACTATCTGCACACGCTCACCTCGATCGTCCCCACCGCCGCCAACGCCGGCTACTACGCGGGCATCGTGTCGGAGCGGGCGATCCTGCGTCGTCTGGTCGATGCGGGAACGCGTATCGTGCAGCTCGGCTACGACGGACAGGGCGACGCGACCGACCTCGTCAACAACGCCCAGGCTGAGATCTACTCGATCACCGGCTCCGAGACCGCAGAGGACTACGTGCCGCTGCAGATCGCGGTCGACGCCGCGCTCGAGGAGATCGAGGCCGCCAGCGGTCGCGACGGGTCGATGACGGGTGTCCCGACCGGCTTCAAGGAGCTCGACGAGCTCACCAACGGCCTGCACGGCGGGCAGATGATCGTCGTCGCCGCTCGTCCCGCCATGGGTAAGTCGACGCTCGCGCTCGACTTCGCCCGCGCTGCCTCCATCGGCCACAACCTCCCCTCGGTCTTCTTCTCACTCGAGATGGGCAAGAGCGAGATCGCGATGCGTCTGCTCAGTGCCGAGGGGCAGATCCCTCTGCAGAACATGCGAAAGGGAAACCTCGACCCGCGGGACTGGACCACGGTCGCCGCGACCCGCGGACGCATCAACGACGCTCCGCTCTACATCGACGACAGCCCGAACATGACGCTGGTCGAGATCCGGGCGAAGTGCCGTCGACTCAAGCAGCGTGAGGGTCTGCGGATGGTCATCATCGACTACCTGCAGCTGATGACGTCAGGCAAGCGCGTCGAGTCGCGTCAGCAGGAGGTCTCGGAGTTCTCGCGAAGCCTCAAGCTCATCGCCAAGGAGCTGCAGGTTCCGGTCATCGCTCTGTCGCAACTGAACCGTGGTCCCGAGCAGCGCACCGACAAGAAGCCCGCGATCAGCGACCTGCGTGAGTCCGGCTCGATCGAGCAGGACGCCGACATGGTGATCCTGCTGCACCGCGACTCGGTCTACGACAAGGACGTTCGTCCGGGCGAGGCCGACCTGATCGTCGCCAAGCACCGTAACGGCCCGACCGCGACGATCACCGTGGCCTTCCAGGGCCACTATTCGCGCTTCCACGACATGGCACCGGGCGGCGACTTCAACTGAGTCGCGCTCGCTCGCCAGGTCGGGGGAGGACGGGACGCCCCCACCACGGGGGAGGTAGCAGAAAGGGCGCCCCATCCGATGCCGCCGATGAGCGGCACCCCAGCTGTCGCGTTACAGCGCGACAGAGCTGTGACGCAAGCGTGACACCGGCCGACGCGCCGCGCAAGACCTATTGTCGACCGGTATGCCGCCGCTACTCGCGAGGCGGGTTCAGCGGCAGCCACTCTTCGAGAGTCGTCTCGAAGATGTGCGCCCCGTCGACCGGGATGAGGGTGCGCTCCTCGATCTGCGCACCGTAGTACGGCGCAGCGTCATCACGCACGACCGTGCGAGGATCGCCACGGAAGGCCAGCGCGCGGCGCGCGAACTCGTCCATGCCGAAGGCCTCCGGGCCTGCGATCTCGATGTCGCCGGTCGGCTCACCGGCCGCAGCACGGGCCACTGCCGTGGCGACATCCTCGGCGGCGATCGGCTGGATCAGCGCCCCGGGCAGCGTCACTGTGTCGCCGTCGGTCGAGATGTCGGCGATGCTTCCCACGAACTCGAAGAACTGCGTGGCGTGCACGAGGGAGTATCGGATCCCGGAGTCACGGATCAGCGTCTCCTGTGCGACCTTCGCCGCGAAGTAGGGGATGTTCTGCGGGCGGTTCGTGCCGACGATCGTGAGAGCGACGTGGTGGGTGACACCGGCCGCGGCCTCAGCGGCGAGCAGGTTGCGAGTCGACGTGGTGAAGAACTCCAGCACATCGTCGGGGGCGAACGAGGGGGAGTTCGACACGTCGACCACGGTGTGGGCTCCGACGAGAACCTCCGCGAGGCCCTCGCCGGTGAGCGAGTTCACGCCGGTGTTCGGCGATGCGGCGACGGCGTCGTGGCCGTGCTCCGTCAGCTTCGCGACGACCTTCGAGCCGATGAGGCCGGTGCCTCCGATGACGACGATCTCTGCCATGTTCAAACCTTTCTTCGGTGACGACGCCCGGGTGGCGTCTGCCAGGTATGACCGCTGAGTGCCCGAAGATGTGACGCCTCGGGTTCTCAGATGCTGGCGGGCGTCTTCACCCTCCAGTCGTGATACCTCGTCGGAGCGATCGTCGCGGTCATCTCCGGCAGCAGGTCGCGGGCGGCGAGATGCGCGCCGAAGTACGTTCCGAGCGGATCCGGGACGACCTCCCGATCGTCCTGTCTCGCCCGCAGGTCGAGTGCCGCGAGTTCCGTCAGGCTGAACACCTCGGGGCCGCCGAACTCGATCATCCCGACACGGGGTTCTCCGAGCGCTGCCGTTGCGACCGCGTTCGCGACGTCGTCGGCCGCCATCGGCTGCACGAGCACATCGGCGATGTGCGCGGCTCCCTCGCGCAGGGCGTGGTCGGTGATGCTGCGGATGAACTCGAAGAACTGCGTCGCATGCACGAGGGTGTACGGGCGACCGGATGCCGCGATGAGGCGTTCCTGCTGATGCTTGGCGATGAAGTATCCGCCCTGCGCGCGTGCGAGGCGGTCGGTGCCCACGACCGACAGGGCGACGTGATGGGAGACGCCCGCGGCTTCGCCGTAGGCGAGCAGGTTCATCGTCGAGGTGGAGAAGAACTCCTGCGCACCGGCCTCGTCGGTGTACGACGAGTTCGACACATCGATCACCGCGGATGCGCCGGCGAGAGCCTCGTCGAGCCCCTCGCCGGTGAATGAGTTCACCCCCGTGGCGCGAGACGCGACGACGACGTCGTGTCCCGCGCCCTTCAGGACGCGCGTGACGCGGGTGCCGATCAACCCCGTGCCGCCGATGACTGTGATCCTCATGTCGCTCCTCCGATCGAGTGATGCGGACGAGCCCGCATGTACCTGGTTGACCGGCCGGCGGACCCGGCTGTGACGGAATCGCCAGGATTCGTCACAGATCGCGTCGCTCTCCGGTCAGAGCTGTGAGTGGGAGCGCCGACGGCGCGGAAAGGGGAGTGCGCATGCGGCGACCTCTGGTGCAGAGTGAAGACGTGACCGCGACACGTGACGAGCACAGCGGGTCGATCCGAGACCTCGGCACCGCAGTCTCGGTGTTCGCCGCCCAGCGCCGCCGACTGTTCGGCATCGCCTACCGGATGCTGGGCACCGTGGCCGACGCCGAGGACATCGTGCAGGAGACTTGGATCCGCTGGCAGAACACCGACCGGACCCAGGTGCAGGAACCCGCCGCTTTCCTCACGACCATCACGACGCGTCTGTCGATCAACGTTCTCCAGTCGGCTCGCGTGAAGCGGGAGACCTACATCGGGCCGTGGCTGCCTGAACCGGTCAACACCGACGACGATCCCTCGCTCGGCGCCGAGCGCGCCGAGGCGCTGCAGTTCGCGATCCTGCTGACGCTCGAGAAGCTCACCCCGACCGAGCGTGCGGCGTACATCCTCCGCGAGGCGTTCGACTATCCGTATCCCCGCATCGCCGAGATCATCTCGTCGAGTGCGGTGAGCGCTCGACAGCTGGTGAGCAGGGCTCGCGCGCACCTGGCCTCGGCGAAGCAGATCACCGTCGAGCCCTCGCATCAACGTCACCTGCTCGAGGCCTTCCTCGCCGCCGCGCGGAAGGGCGATGCCCGGGAGCTCGAGAAGCTCTTCGCCGCCGACGTGGTCAGCTACACCGACGGCAACGGGGTGAAGCTGGCGGCGCGGATCCCGGTGATCGGTCGTGGCCGCGTGGCGCAGTTCGTGGCTGCCTTCGCGCACCACTTCTGGACGGGCAAGTCGATCGGGTGGGTGGAGGTCAACGGTCAGCCCGCCGCGACGCTCGTCGAGAACGGTGAAGTCACCACGATGGTCACCGTCACGGCGTCCGACGAAGGGATCGAGCAGTTGCTCTGGGTGATGAGTCCCCAGAAGCTCGGACACATCACCGCGGTCGCGACATGACTCGCGGGCGGCATCCGGCTCGTCTGGGCCGGCGACCTCGGGATGCCTCCGAACCGATCGCTGTGGAAGAACTCCGGCTGGCGCTCGCCGCGGGCGACCGCGCCGGCATCCGCTCGATGCTGCACCCTGACGTGGTGATGATCATCGACAGCGGAGGTCGCATGCCGCAGTCGTCGACCGCCGTCGACGGGACCCACACGGCATCCGCGGAGCTGGCGGCACTGGTGGCGACCGGCCCCACGGTCTCGATCGCGTCGATCAACGGCTCCGCTGGACTCGTGCTGGAACGAGACGGCGCAGTCGTCGCGGCGGTGTCGGTCGAGAGCAGATCAGGGCTGCTCTCGCGCATCTGGGTCGTCTGCAACCCCGACAAGCTCACCCACTGGAACCGACGCCGCGACGGCTAGAGCGTGATGTCGGATGCCGAGGCGAGCGCCCGCCACTCGGTCGATCGGGCGCTGCGCCGGTCGAGCACATCGGCATCGAGCAGCGGGCCGACATCCAGCCCCGTCACCCGGATGATCTCGGTGATCGGAACCTGGAAGGTGCGGAATGCGCCGAGCGGCGGAACCGCGAAGAGACCGTCCGGTGACTCGACGAGCTCTGACTGATCGAGCACGAACCCGGCCGCTGACAGACCGTCGGGGCCCTGCCACGCCGCGATCTTCCAGAACAGAAGAGGGATGCGGATGCCGCGGTACGGCGGATCGTCGTCTCCCAGCACAGGGGCCGTGAACACCGAGATCCGCTGATCCGTCGTCTCGGCATACTCGAGCACGTGGTCTTCCAGACCGAGCCAGAGCTCTGCGGACTGATTGAAACCGGCGGCCTGCGGGGCGGCGTTCGGATAGAAGAACGTCGCCTCGGTCGCCGCCCGAGCGTCGTCGACATCACCCCAGCCGGGGTCGCGTCGGCGCACGAGGTGGCCGCGATCGAGGTCGTTGCGCGCATACACCTCGGGTCCGGTCTGCAGTGCTGCATCGACTCGGGGGTCGAGCTGCCAGTCCCCGGTGCGGGGCAGCTCGCGCAGCAGCGCCCCGTCGATGTTCACGCCCGTCACGGCGGCCAGGCGGCGCTCGCGGTCGAGCAGCACGCTGAAGTGGGGGTAGGTCAGCTCCGTCGCATCGCGGGCCGGCCCGGGCAGGGGCACTCGCGTCGGAAGGAAGTCGAGGTCGTATCCGTCTGCCATACCGACATACTGCCTGGTTCCACCGACATCGCCCCGGCCCCGCCGCACACGCGAACGCCCCCTCCGAAGCGAGCTCGGGAGGGGGCGTCCGCGGTCAGCGACTCACGGCGTGGGCATGCCGCCGTTGACGTTGAGCGTCTCGCCGGCGACGTAGCTCGACTCCGCGGAGGCGAGGAAGACGTAGGCGGGGGCGAGTTCTGCGGGCTGGCCCATGCGGCCGAGCGGGGTGTCCTCCCCGAACTCCGGGAGCTTCTCCTGCGGCTGTCCGTCGCTCGGCTGCAGCGGCGTCCAGATCGGTCCCGGTGCCACGGCGTTCACACGGATGCCCTTCGGCGCGAGCTGCTCGGCGAGGCCCTTCGTGAACGCGTTGATCGTGGCCTTGGTCGATGCGTAGTCGACGAGGATTCCCGACGGCGAGTAGGCCTGGATCGACGTGGTGTTGATGATGGTCGAGCCTGCCGGGAGGTGCGGCAGCGCGGCCTTCGTGATCCAGAACATCGCGTAGACGTTGGTCTTGAAGGTGTCGTCGAACTGCTCGTCGGTGATGTCGGTCAGCGACTCCTTGTAGATCTGCTTGCCGCCGTTGTTGACGAGGATGTCGAGGCCGCCGAGCGCACCGACCGCCTCCGAGACGAGCGTGCGGCAGTACTCGGGGTCACGGAGATCACCGGGGATCTGCGCCACGGTCGCGCCGGCGTCGCGGAGGATGCCGGCGATGCGCGCCGCATCCTCTTCCTCTTCGGGCAGGTACGAGAGCGCGACGTCCGCGCCCTCGCGTGCGAAGGCGATCGCAGTCGCCGCGCCGATGCCGGAGTCGCCGCCGGTGATGAGCGCCTTGCGCCCGGTCAGTCGGCCGGTGCCGCGGTAGCTCTCCTCACCGAGGTCGGCCTTCGGACCGAGGTCGGCATCGAGGCCGGGCTCCGGCATGTGCTGCTTCTCGGGTTCGATGTCGGAGTAGAGCTCGGCCGGGTTGGTGAAGGTGTACTGGTCGCGAGACATGGGGGTTCCTCTCGATCGCTGGTCTGGGGGTATGTCTCCAGCGTGCGCCGACGTCGGAATGTCGGCCAGCACCTTGCGTCTCACGCCGAGGGTCGCTAGAGAGGACGCCGAGAAGGGGTCGACCCGTGCGGACGCCGGGAGTAGCCTCGCCGCATGGCCCGACTCATCTACTCCATGATCACGTCGCTCGACGGATACGTCAGCGGGCCGGACGGCGGGTTCGACTGGGCGCTCGACGACGACCTGCACGACTTCATCAACAAGCAGTTCGCAGACGTCGGCACCTACCTCTACGGGCGGCGCATGTACGAGACCATGGTTTATTGGGAGACCGCTCATCTCGAACCCGATCAGCCGCAGGTCGGCATCGACTACGCGCGGGTGTGGCAGGCCGCGCAGAAGGTCGTCTTCTCGAAGACCCTCGCCGAGGTGTCGAGCGAGCGCACCCGGCTCGAGCGCACGTTCGATCCGGAGGTGATCGCGCGGTGGAAGGCTGAGTCCGACAGCGACTTCTCCGTCGACGGCCCCACTCTCGCCGCCGAGGCGATCCGCGCGGGACTGGTCGACGAGTTCGGTCTCTTCATCGGACCGGCGATCGTCGGTGGTGGCAAGCTGTTCTTCCCCGACGGGGTGCACGTCGACCTGGAGCTCGCCGAGGATCGGCGCTTCGACAGCGGCGTGATGTTCCTCCGCTACACGACGCGGGTGTGACCGGAAGCGGCCCGCGTGATCAGGGGCGTACGCGAACGGTACGGCCCTCGAAGGTGACCAGATCGCCGTCATGCAGCTGGCGTCCGCGCCGTCGATCGACCTCGCCGTTGACCTTCACGAATCCGTCGATCACGACCTCCTTGGCGTCACCGCCCGAGTCGAGCAGTCCCGAGTACTTCAGGAACTGGCCGAGGCGGATCATCTCTCCGCCGATGGAGACATCGTCGATCGGACCGGAATTCGTCATGACTCCGATGGTATCCGGCGGTGCTCAGCTGCGAGCGAGCGCCGCGTTCACCGCGGATGCCGAGTACTCGCGCTCCACCACCATCGCCGCGAGCCCCACGGCTGTCGCCTTCTCGCCCAGTGTCGATTGGCTGATGCTCAGGTGCCGGGTCGCGCGGGGCAGGGATCGGGGATAGAGGGTCTCGCGGACTCCGGCCAGCAGCGGCGGCGATGCCAGCATCCCGCCGAGCACCACCTCCGAGGGGTTGAGGAGCGAGACGACCGTCGCGACGACCTCGCCGATCACCCGACCCGCCTCTTGAGTGAGTCGCGCGGCATCGGGGTCGCCGTCAGCGAGGTAGGTGCCGACATCCGAGGCTGACGAGGCGGGCTTGCCGAGCTGGGTGAGCGCCCTGGCCACTGCTCGGCCTGATGCCGCGGCCGCCAGACATCCGTGCGCTCCGCACTGGCACAGCAGGTCGTCGTGCCCGGCGATCTTCACATGGCCGATGTCACCCGCCCCTCCGTCGGTGCCGCGGTATGCCCGGCCACCCAGCACGATGCCGGTGCCGATGCCCGACGAGACCTTGATGAAGCACAGGGAGCGTGAATCGGGATGCGCTGCGCGCTGCTCACCCAGTGCGGCGGCGTCGGCGTCGTTCGAGACCAGCACGGGGACGCCGAGGGCGTCGTGCAGGTGATCGGGGATCGGGTAGGCGTCCCAGCCGGGCATGATCGGCGGCTGCGAGGGGCGCTCGGTGTCGGGGTCGACAGGACCGGGGATGCTGAGCGCGATCGCAGCCACATCCTCGCGGCGGATGCCGGCCTGCGACAGCAGGCGCTCGGCGTGCTCGGCGATCGCGTTGAGGGTCGCGTCGGGTCCGTCGGCGACGGCGACCTCGATGCGCTCCTCGGCGGTCACGCGTCCGGCGAGATCGGTCAGGGCGACGGTGGTGTGCGTGGTGTCGACGTTGGCGGCGATGACGTGCGCGTGAGCGGTGTTGAACTCGAGGCGCCGTGACGGTCGACCCGAGGTGACCTTCTCGGTTCCCGACTCGATGATGAGTCCCGCCTCGAGAAGCGCGTCGATGCGCGTGGCGACGGTCATCCGCGACATCCCGGTGACGTCGAGCACATCGCCGCGCGTGAAGGCGCGGCGCTCTCTGATGAGATCGAGGACTTCCCCGGGACCGGACATCGAACCTCCTGACGACGAGATCAGCTTAATGCTTGACAGCTAGGCGACTTATGTCTAGCTTTTAGTCTTAATGGGAGTCGACCCGACGGCTCAGTCCTGCATTTCCAGCGCAAGGAGGCGCATAGTGAATACCCGTGCGACAGCAGCAGCAATGGCCGCGGTGTGCGTGACGGCGCTCGCCCTCACCGGATGCACGAGCTCCGGCGACGACGACGGCGGCGATACCGGCATCACCTTCTGGCTGCAGGAGGACCTTCCCGATCGGGTGGCCGCCACACAGGAGATCGTCGACGCGTTCACCGACGAGACCGGCATCGAGGTCGAGGTCGTCTCGGTCGCGGAAGACCAGTTCGCCCAGCTCATCACCTCGTCTGCCGCGGCCGGCGACCTGCCCGACGTGATCGGCGGGATCTCGCTGCCTCAGGTGCGCACGCTCTCGGCCAACGAGTTCGTCGACACGGATGCCGTCGCGGCGACGATCGACGCGCTCGACGCGTCGACGTTCTCCGAGAACGCGCTCGCCCTGACCTCCGACGGCGACACCAGCCTGGCGATCCCGAGTGAGTCGTGGACCCAGATGCTCTTCTACCGCACCGACCTCTTCGAGGCCGCGGGCCTGGACGTCCCCGACTCGTACGAATCGATCCTCGAGGCCGCGAAGACCCTCGACTCGCCCGAGGTCGCCGGTTTCGTCGGCGCCACCGCCCCGGGCGACGCCTTCACCGAGCAGACCTTCGAGCAGATCGCGCTAGGTAACGGATGCGAGCTCGTCAACGAAGACGGTGACGTCGAGCTCGACTCGGATGCCTGTGTCAGCGCGTTCGAGTTCTATGGCGAGCTGACCGGCGACTACTCGGTGCCGGGTGCGCAGGACGTCGACACGACCCGCGCCACGTACTTCGCGGGCGACGCGGCCATGTTCATCTGGTCGAGCTTCGTGCTCGACGAGCTGGCAGGCCTGCGTGAGGATGCGAAGCCCTCGTGCCCCGAGTGCCTCGCCGACCCGGCCTTCCTCGCGGCGAACACCGGCGTGGTCACGTCGATCGCCGGACCCGACTCCGATGCCGCGGCGCAGTTCGGCGAGATCACCTCGTGGACCATCACCGAGGGAGCGAACACCGACGCGTCGCAGTCGTTCGTCGAGTACATGATGAGCGATGGCTACGAGCCCTGGATCGCGATCGCGCCCGAGGGCAAGGTTCCCGTCCGCACCGGCACCCCCGAGGATCCGACGATGTTCTCCGACATGTGGGCGACGCTTCCCGCCGGAGTCGACACCAAGGCTCCTCTGTCCGACTTCTACGCACCCGAGGTCCTCGATGCTGTGGCCGCAGGGCCGGAGGATCTCGCCCGCTGGGGCATCACCCAGGGCCAGGGCTCGCTGCTCGGCGCGCTGCAGGGCGAGCTTCCGGTCGCGACGGCGGTGAGTGATGTCGCCCAGGGCGGTGACCCGGCTGACGCCGCGTCGACCGCCGCCGAGACCGTGCGCTCGATCGCAGAGTCGCTGAAGTGAGCAGAGTCGTCGAGGGGTCCGGGCTCGGGGCACAGCGCCCCGAGCCCGGCACCACGCCGCCGAGACCGACCGGCGCGATGAAGCCGCGGCGCGGGTCGAGGCACAGTCGGGAGGAGAACCGGGCGGGGCTGCTGCTCATCTCGCCGACCTTCATCATCATCCTGGTCGCCGTCGTCCTGCCGATCATCTGGGCGATCTCCCTCGCGTTCCAGGACGTCCGCCTGATCAACATCCGCGGCACCGGGATCATCGGCGACTACACCCTCGACAACTTCATCGACGTGCTGACGTCGCCCGGCTTCTTCAGCGCGCTGTGGACCACGGTCGTCTACGCCGTGTGCGGCACGGCGCTCGCGATCGGCATCGGCCTCGCCGCCGCCCTCGCCCTGCGCAAGCCGTTCCGCGGGCGCGGCCTCGTGCGCGCCTCGCTGCTGTTGCCGTACGTCGCCCCGGTCGTGGCCGCGACGTTCGTGTGGTCGACGATGCTCAACCCGCAGTTCGGCATCGTGAACTGGTTCGGCACCACCGTGCTCGGATGGGAGGAGCCGATCGCGTTCCTCTCGGACCGCGCCCTGCCCGTGAGCATCTTCGGGTGGGAGGTCGAGCTGCCGATGGCGCTGATCACCGTCATCCTGTTCGAAGCCTGGCGATCCTTCCCGTTCGCCTTCCTCTTCCTCACGGCCCGACTCGAGGCGGTCCCGGCCGTGCTCGACGAGGCGGCCAGGGTCGACGGCGCGACCCCCACGCAGCGCTTCCGGCACATTCTTCTTCCGCAGCTGCTGCCGACGATCGCAGTGCTCTGCGTGCTGCGCTTCATCTGGACGTTCAACAACTTCGACGACATCTACCTGCTGACGGGTGGCGGAGCCGGCACCGAGGTCGTCTCGGTGCGGGTGTTCGACCTGCTCACCGCTCGCGGTGACATCGGCGCCGCCGCCGCTCAGGCCCTGGTGCTCGCGGCCATTCTCGCCGTGCTCGTCGGCGTCTATCTGAAGATCTTCGGCCGACAGGAGGAGCAGGCATGAGTGCGACGACCGACGCCGTCACCGAGGCCCGGCCCGCCAGACGCGGATTCGACCGCGACGGCTTCGAGAACGCCCTCTTCCGCATCCTCCGCCCGATCGTCATCCTGCTGCTGGTGCTCGCCGCCGTCGTGCCGTTCTACTACATGGTGCTGCTCAGCTTCCGCTCGCTCGACTCGCTGCTGCAGAACCCGGGCGCGCTGTGGATCACGATCGAGGAGCTCGACTTCTCGACCTACCTCGACGTGCTGGCGCCCGTGGACGCCGGCGGGCAGGGCTTCATCGTCTTCATGCGCAACTCACTGCTGGTCGCTCTCGCGACGGTCGTGCTCACGCTCCTGGTGTCGATTCCCGGTTCGTATGCCGTCAGCCGACTGGCCTTCTTCGGTCGCCGTCAGGTGTCCGGCCTGTTCCTCGCGGTGTACTTCTTCCCTGCGATCCTGCTGGCGGTGCCGCTGTTCGTGTTCTTCACGCAGATCGGGCTGCGCGGCTCGCTCGTCGGACTGCTCATCGTCTACGTGTCACAGGTCGCGGCGGTGTCGATCTACACGCTGCGCAACTACTTCGCCACGATCCCGGTCTCGCTCGAGGAGGCTGCGGCACTCGACGGGTGCACCCGGTTCCAGATCATGCGCCGGGTCAGCATCCCGCTCGCCATGCCCGCGATCGTGTCGAACGGACTGTTCATCTTCATGATCGCCTGGAACGAGTTCCTCTTCGCTCTGCTGTTCCTCGTCGAGAAGCGCGATTCATGGACCGTCTCGCTGGGCCTCTCCCAGCTCTCCGGCAGCATCGAGGTTCCCACCACGGTCCTCATGGCCGGTTCCGTGATCCTGACCCTGCCCATCATCATCCTCTTCTTCGCCTCCGAGCGGCTCCTCGTCGGAGGCCTCACCGCCGGTGCGGAGAAGGGCTGAGTCCCCGCTGGAAAGAAGGCCCCCCGTGCCCCACGTCGTGCAGTTCTCCGCCGTCCGAGAGGTCGAGCTTGTCGAGATCGCGCCGCAGCCGCTGACATCCGGAAGCGTGCGGATCTCCACCTGGTACTCGGGCATC
This sequence comes from Microbacterium sp. 1.5R, assembly GCF_001889265.1. Classification (NCBI taxonomy): domain Bacteria; kingdom Bacillati; phylum Actinomycetota; class Actinomycetes; order Micrococcales; family Microbacteriaceae; genus Microbacterium; species Microbacterium sp. 1.5R. Next base: position 3,559,087 of record NZ_CP018151.1, on the reverse strand, counting down.
TCAGCCGGCACCGAGCTCACCGCCTACCGCGGCACCAACCCGTATCTCACCTCCACGTGGGACGCCGACCGACGGCTCTTCGTGCCGGGTGAGCCCAGCTTCGGCTACCCGGTCTCGGGCTGGGGCTACTCCGAGGTCGGCGAGGTGACCGAGGTCGCGGACGACGTGAGCGGAGTGCGGGTCGGAGACGTGGTGCACGGCATCTGGGGACACCGCAGTGACGCCGTCGTGCCGGCATCCGCGGTCGTGGGGCGGCTCGTGCCCGACGGCGCCGATCCCGTGCTGGGGACTTTCGCGCGGGTGGGAGCGATCGCTCTGAATGCCGTGCTCGCCGCCGACGTGCGGCTCGGCGAGCAGGTCGCGGTGTTCGGACAGGGCGTGATCGGCCTGCTCGCGACTCGCCTCGCCACCCTCGCCGGCGGTCGGGTCACGGCTGTCGACACCCTCGCGACCCGGCTGGCGATGGCCGAGGTCTTCGGCGCACGCCACACGGTCGACGCGTTGCGGGAGGGTGGCGCCGGAGAGTCGATCCGCGAGATCACGGGCGGCGGGGCCGACAGTGCGATCGAGCTGTCCGGCACGGATCGCGCCCTGCACGAGGCGATCCGAGCGGTGAGGCCCGAGGGGCTCGTCGCCGCTTCCGGCTTCTATCAGGGTGGAGCTGCCCACCTGCGCCTGGGGGAGGAGTTCCACCACAACCGCGTGCGGATCGTCGCCAGCCAGATCTCTGGAGTGCCTGTCGCGCTCGGCGGCCGATGGGACCAGGCTCGTCTCGTGCGCACCGTCATGGCGCTCATCTTCGACGGATCGGTGGATGCCGGGGCGCTCGTGTCCGACATCGTGCCGTCGGCCGATGTCGCCGCGGTCTTCGACAGGCTCGACGCAGGCGACCCCGACATCATGCAAGCCCTGCTCCGCTTCGACGCCGCCCCCGAGCGTCTCCGGTGAGCGGCATCCCCGACCATCGCCCGCTCGTCCCGGACCGGCGTCGCGCGATCGGCATCGTCGGCGCGGGGGCGATCGCCCGCAGCGCCCACCTTCCGGCATACGGCGCGTGGGGCCTCCCTGTCGTGGCCGTGACGTCGCGGACTCGCGGTGACGCCGAAGCGCTCGCCGCGGACTTCGGCATCGAGACCGTCCACGAGTCCGTCGAGGCGCTGCTCGCGGATCCCCGTGTCGACATCGTCGATCTGGCGACCGGGCCGACCGGTCGCGTCGAGCTGATCGCCGCGGCAGTGGCAGCGGGCAAGCACGTCCTCGCCCAGAAGCCTCTCATCAGCGACCCCGCTGATCTGCCGCGTCTGCGCGAGGTGCTCGCTGATGCGCGTGAACGGGGGATCCGCGTGGCGGTGAATCAGAATGCGCGGTGGGCTCCGGCCTGGCGCCTCGCGTCTCTGCTGATCCGTGACGCCCGGATCGGAGAAGTGGTGGGGGTCACGCATCTGCACGACAAGCCGCTGCCGCCACTCGTGGGCACGCCGTTCGACGACGTGCCGCACATGCTCCTGAACGACTACCTCGTGCACTGGGTCGACATCACCCGCTGCTGGCTCGAAGGATCCCGGGTGGTCGAGATCGCGGCCCGCGACCACCGCGTTCCCGGCCAGCCCGCCGCCGCCCGGAACCCGTGGGGGGCAGACCTGCGGATGCAGACGTCGACGGGGGCGAGCGCATCGATCCGCATCGTGGGCAACGCGCGGACAGACGCCGGCGGGTGCCCGTTCTGGATCCACGGGACCGAAGGGACCCTCCGCGGCAGCATCCTGCTCGGCTCCGACCGGCTGGTGCTCGAGCGCGACGGAGAGAGCACCGAGTTCGACCTCGACGGCCAGTGGTTCTCCGACGGATTCGCCGGCGCGATGGGCGAGCTGCAGTGCGCGATCGACGAGGAGCGCGAACCCGAGAACTCGGCCGAGCACGTCCTCGCCACGGTGCGCGCGACGTTCGCCGCCGTCGAATCCGCTGAACTCGACGGCGCACCCGTGCGCCCCCACGACCTCGAACTGACGACAGCCCTCGCCGGGCGGAGTGGAGCAGCGTGACCGTCCTCGATGAGATCCCCGTCGGGCCCGACGCCCGGGTGTACGCGGAGGGCTGGCAGAGCTGGAGCCCGACCACGTGGCACGGCCAGGGCGACCCGATCCTCCGGCCGGCCGAGCCGTGGCAGCACGCCATGCGCTTCCGGCCGGGAACCGAGGTGGCGACGGATGCGGTTCAGGGCGAAGGGCTGCTCGTCGTCGATCCGGGCGACGGTGCTCCCGCTCGGGTCTTCGGCACGCTCGACGCCCGCCGCGAGGTGCCCACACTGCGCGCCCGCTGGCACGGCGACCGGGTGATCGTGGACGCGATCGGCGATGTCGCCGACGTCTCGTCGTGGACTCCGGATGCCGGTGGCGACGACACGGGCCCCTCTGCGCTCGCCGCGTTCGGTGACCGCTTCGGCGCAGCCGCCGGTGCCCGGACCGCCGCTCGGTCACCTCGCGTGTGGTGCACCTGGTACCAGTACTTCGAAGACGTGCGGGCTGCTGACGTGATCGAGAACCTTCGGGCGATCGACGATCGAGGGCTCGACGTCGACGTGGTGCAGATCGATGACGGCTGGAGCCTCGGCACCGGCGAGTGGACCGCGCCGCACCCCCGATTCGGGTCACTCGCCTCCGCGGTCGATGCGATCCGCGAGACCGGGCGCCGCGCGGGGATCTGGGCCGCGCCTTTCTCGGTCGGCGCCGGCTCGACCGTCGCCCGGGAGCACCCCGAGTGGCTCGTCGGCGACGCGGGGCGCAACTGGGGCGACGACCTCCGTGGGCTCGACCTGACGCATCCGGGAGTGCGCGAATACCTGGCCACCGTGTTCGGCGACATCCGCGATCTCGGGATCGACTACGTCAAGCTCGACTTCCTCTACTCCGGGGCGATCCCGGGGGCACGGTGGGATGCCGACGCCACGCCGATCTCGGCCTACCGCTCAGGGCTCGAGCTCATCCGCGAGGTGCTCGGCGACGACGCCTTCATGCTCGGGTGCGGTGCTCCGATCCTCCCGAGCGTCGGACTCGTCGACGCGATGCGGGTCTCGGGAGACACCTTCCACGAGGGTGGCGAGGACGGCTCGCAGGGACTCCGCGGGCGGATGTCGCTCGAGGCCAGGTCGTGGCAGCACGGCCGGTTCTGGGTCAACGACCCCGACTGCCTCGTCGCGCGACCGGAATTCGCCCTCCGAGACGAGTGGGCTGAGGTGGTTCTCGCGGCGCCCGGGATCCGAGGGTTCTCCGATCGCATCGACGGTCTCGATGCACGCGGCATGCACCTCGTCCGCGAGCTTCTGAAGGAGTCGGTGGCATGAAGACCAAGATCCAGCTCGAGCAGCGCCTGGCCCCCCTGATCGCGCAGCTCTATCCGGATGCCGCGCCCGAGGTGCTCGCGGCGCTGCTCGAGCTCGCTGAGACCTGGCGTGACCGCCTGTCGCCGGCCGCGAAGGCGCGTCCGGATCAGAGCACCGCCTACCTGATCACCTACGGCGACTCGTTCCGGCGGGCCGGCGAGGCGCCGCTGCACACCCTCGCGGGAGTGCTGCGGGAGCACATCGGCGACGTCATCAGCGATGTCCACCTGCTGCCCATCTACCCCTGGACCTCGGACGACGGCTTCGGCGTGCTGGATCACCGTGAGGTGAACCCGGCGCTGGGCACGTGGGATGACGTCGCCGACCTGCGTGAGGAGTACGCCCTCGCCCTCGACTTCGTCGCCAACCACATCTCGAGCTCGTCGCACTGGTTCCGCCGCTGGCTCGAGCGGGACGAGCGGTTCGCCGGGTACTTCCTCGATCCCTCTCCCGACTTCGACGTCTCGCACGTCGTGCGTCCGCGCACCACCCCGCTCGTCCACGAGTACACGCGGCCCGACGGCTCGACGGCCCGTGCCTGGACGACCTTCGGGGACGACCAGATCGACGTCGACCCGAGCACGCCCGCGGTGCTGCTCGACCTCACCGACATCCTGCTCGGCTACCTCGCTCATGGGGCGACGACCGTGCGCCTCGACGCGATCGGCTACCTCTGGAAGGAGTCGGGCACCACCTGCATCCACCTGCCGCAGACTCACGCGATCATCCGCATCTGGCGCGCACTGGTCGACGAGCTCGCACCGGGCACGATGCTGCTCACCGAGACCAACGTCCCCCACGCCGACAACATCACCTACTTCGGCGACGGTGGTGACGAGGCGAACATGGTCTACCAGTTCGCTCTGCCGCCTCTGGTGCTGCACGCGTTCGTGACCGGACGGGCGACGGCGCTCGCCGCCTGGGCGAGCAGGGTGGGACCGGTGAGCGACACCGCGACCTGGTTCAACTTCCTGGCCAGTCACGACGGCATCGGGCTGCGCCCCACAGAAGGACTGCTGACCGACGACGATCGCGCCCTGCTCGTGGAGCGCACCCTGGCCCGCGGTGGCCGGGTCTCGATGGCACGTCGCCCCGACGGGAGCGAGGGGGTCTACGAGCTGAACACGAACTACCTCGAGGCACTCGTCGATCCGCAGGACCCCGACCCCGACGCATCGGCTGTGACCCGCGGCCTCGCGGCGCACGCGATCCTGCTGTCGCTGGTCGGAGTGCCCGCGATCTACCATCACTCGCTCTTCGGGTCCGAGCAGGACCACGCGGGAGTGCAGGAGAGCGACATCGCGCGTCGCATCAACCGCGAGGTGCTCGACGCCGACCGTCTGCGCGAGGAGCTGCAGGTCTCGGACCGTCGAGCGGGCATGCTCGACGGCGTGCGGGCGATGCTGGCGGTACGACGCGAGATCGCCGCGTTCTCTCCGTTCGCGTCGCAGCACATCGAGTCGCTCGACGACCGCGTGCTCGTGATCCGTCGGGCGGCCGGCACCCCGGATGAGGTGACGGCGGTCGTGAACGTCAGCGACGCGATGGTCGATCTGCCGTCGGTGAGCGGCACGGATCTGCTCACCGGCACGCGTCACGAGGGGCTTCGCATCCCACCCTTCGGATACGTCTGGCTCGCGGTCAGCCCAGCGCCTTCTGAATCCGCACGCTGAGGCGGTCGGCGGCCCTGGTGGTCAGCGACCGGCGGCTCGCCGTCCGCCGGGCCGTCGTCTGCAGCGCGATCCTCACATCCGATCCGCCGGTCGTAAGGGGAGTCGTCACGATCGTCACGTCGGCCGGTGCCTCGAACAGCGACCCGCGGGTGCTGAACGCGACCGAACGGCTGTCGAAGTATCGCCGCTCGACGTGCTTCAGGTCGGTCACGAGGTGCTGCAGTGCCTGCACGACGGAGTCCGCTCGAGCGGGTGTGTAGAAGTAGGTGTGCGCCGTGACTGGCATGGATCCCCCCGGTGTCCGCATCGTCGGCGCGCGACGGCGACCGAACTCACTGAGAGAGACCCGACGAGCGACGGATCATGACGCTACGCGCGGGAATCGCCTGCGGGAACCGGGTTCCGCTGCCGGCACGTCTGGCCGAAACCGCGTCGAGCCGCCGACCCCATGGGGCCGGCGGCTCGAAGAACGACGAGGGTGATCAGTCGTCGATGTCGGTGCCGACGACCGCGTAGTCGGCGCTGAAGTCGATGTCGATCGAGCGGCGGTCGCTGGTGAGCACCGACGCGTCGTAGGGGCTGACCTCGTCGTTGTCGGCGTCGAGGTCGGTGATCATCCCGTCGGCCTCGGCCAATGCGGCATCCACGAGGGCACGGATCGCGGCCTCGTCGAGGGTGTGGGTGGGAGCCGTGTCGTCGTCCTCCTGCTCGGTCGAGATCACGGTGGCGGCGCGGTCGGCATCCACTCGCACCTCGGTCTCGCTGCCGTTCGCGGCGGTCAGCTGGACCTCCCAGGTGCCGTCGCGCTTCGCGTCGATCGAGGTGACGTCGCCCTCGGCGGCTCCGCGGGCGGCATCCGCGATGTCCACGAGCTCGTCGGCCGAGTCCGTGCCGATCCCGGTCACGGGGCCGCCGCCCTGCGGAGCGCCCTGATCGTCGCTGTCGCTGTCGTCACGGTCGTCGCCGGGCTGTCCACCGCGGTCTCCGTCGTCGTCGTGGGGTCCGTCCGAGACCGAGGGGCGGTCATCGTCGTCGCCGATGTCGTCCCCGATGGCTGCTCCGACGGCCACGCCTCCACCGGCGAGGATCAGGGCAGCGGCGACTCCGCCGCCGATCAGCAGAGCGCGCTTGCGACCGCGCTTCGCGGGAGCTGCGGACGCGGATGCCGGGGCGGCGTTATCAGCCGCGAGCGGCGCGACGGGAACGGTCTCACCATCGTGGGACGGCGTCGCGGTGGGCGCGGGGGGTGCGGGCGGTGCTGGGGGAGTCGCGTTCGTCGGGAGGTTCTCGGGCGTCTGGTCGGGGGTCGGGTTCTTGTCGTTCATGTCTCGATGCTCTCGCGGCAGTGCTGAAGCCACCCTGAAGCGTCCTGAAGGCGTCTTCAGGAAGCAGGGGCGTCTCGGCCGCAGTGACACGCACCACCTGCAGGATCAGGGCACGGATGCAGGACGAGACATGGATCCTGTTCCCGCATCCGTGCTCGGGTCCTGCAGACGGCCCGGATACTGAGGTGCCAGGTCCTGCAGACGGCCCGGATGCTGAGGTGGCAGGTCCTGCAGACGGCCCGGATGCTGAGGTGGCGGGTCCTGCAGACGGCCCGGATGCTGAGGTGGCAGGTCCTGCAGACGGCCCGGATGCTGAGGTGGCGGGTCCTGCAGACGGCCCGGATACTGAGGTGCCAGGTGCTGCAGACGGCCCGGATACTGAGGTGCCAGGTCCTGCAGACGGCCCGGATACTGAGGCGTCAGGTCCTGCGGACGGCCCGGACGCCGAGAGAGTGTCAGTCCGAGAGGGGCAGGGCCACGACGAAGCGCGCGCCGCCCCAACGGGAGGCGTCGACCGAGACGGTGCCGCCGCCGGCCACGGCGATGCCCTGCACGATCGCGAGGCCGAGACCGCTGCCTCCGGCATCCCGGCTGCGCGCCTCGTCGAGCCGCACGAACCGTTCGAAGATGCGCTCGCGCTCGTCGGGCGGCACGCCGGAGCCGTCGTCCTCGACGGTCACGAACACCCACGAATCCTGCGGGATCACGCTGATGGCCACGCGAGCCGCGCTGTGCCGGACGGCGTTGTCGGCGAGGTTGCGCAGCAGCTGACCGAGCAGGCGGGGGTCTCCGGTGACACGGGCCGCACGGATGCCGGAGCCGTCGACCTCGACGCCGCGAGACCTCAGCCGCCTCACCTCAGCGAGCGCGAGGTCGTCGAGATCGATCGCCTCGTCGTGCGTGCCGCCGCCCTCGTCGAGCCGGGCGAGCAGCAGCAGCGATTCGACGATGCCCTGGAGCCGGAGTCCTTCATCGGACACGACCTCCGCGAGCTCGCCGATGCTCGTGGTGGCCGGGTGGGCCTGCGCGAGCTCGGCGTGCTGTCGGATCGTCGCGAGCGGGGAGCGCAGCTCGTGCGACGCATCGGAGACGAAACGGCGCTGCGCCGTCGCCGAGGCGTCGAGGCGATCCAGCATCCGGTTCATGGTGGTCGCGAGCGCCGCGATCTCGTCCGATGACGGCGGCACCTCGACGCGCCGATGCAGGTGCTCGGCGGTGATCCCGTCGACCTCTTCGCGGATGCGCGTGACCGGTCGGAGGGCCCGTCCGACGACCAGCCACGTGGTCACGGCGACGAGCAGCAGCAGCAGCGGCACGGCCACCGCGAGCAGCAGCGCGACCGTCGACAGCGTCTCGACCCCGTCTTCGATCGACACCGCCAGCACGAGGGTGTCGTCGTCCTCGATGCCGTCGGAGACCACGAGCATGGGCTCGCCGGCGATCGTCAGGGTCTGCGCGCCGTCGGAGATCGGCAGAGCGGTCGACCCCAGTTCGTCGCGCGCATCCTCACTGGCGGCGCGCACCGATCCGTCGCCGCCGATGATCTGCACGATCTCGTCGTCGAGGGTGTCGATGCCGCGTTCGCCGCCCGGTCCGCCGCCGGGGCCGTCGAAGCGATCGGCGAGTTCGTCGAGGCGCTGCTCGGCGGCACGCTCCGCGCTCGCGTGGATGCTGGAGCTCAGGATGCCGTAGAACGAGAACGCCCCGATGAGCAGGGCGACGGCCACGACGAGCGTCGCGCCGAGGGTCGTCCGGGCGCGCACCGATCGGAATGAGCGCCTAGCCACCGTCGGCCGCCAATCGGTAGCCGGCACCGCGGATCGTCTCGATCGCCTCGCGTCCGAAGGGCTTGTCGAGCTTGCGGCGCAGGTGTCCGACGTAGACCTCGACGATGTTGGGGTCGCCGTCGAAGTCGTCGTCCCATACACCGTCGATCAGCTCGCGCTTCGAGAGCACCTGACCTCGATGACGCATCAGGTGCTCGAGCACGGCGAATTCGCGGGCGGTCAGCGTGACCGGAGTCTCGCCCCGCCAGACATGGTGCGACGAGGGGTCGAGCTTCAGGTCTCCGGCTTCGAGGACGGCCGGGCGGGCCACGGCTCCCCGGCGCACGAGGGCGCGGATGCGGGCGACGAGGATCGCGAAGGAGAACGGCTTCGTCACATAGTCGTCGGCGCCGGTCTCGAGGGCCTCCACCTGATCCCACTCGCCGTCCTTGGCGGTGAGCATCAGCACGGGCGTCCAGTTCTCCTCGGCGCGCAGGGCCTCGCACACCTTCCAGCCGCTCATGCCGGGCATCATGAGGTCGAGCACGATCGCGTCGTATCGGGTCTCGCGCGCACGCCAGAGCCCGTCGACGCCGTTGTTCGCCACGTCGACCGCGAAGCCCTCGGCCTCGAGTCCCCGGCGGACGGCGTCGGCCAACCGCACCTCGTCGTCAACCACCAGGATCCGCATTCCTCCAGTGTGGCGGGCGCACGCTGAATCCGGGCTGAAGCGGGGTCGTCGCGCCTCATCGCCGCATCCGGCCTGCACCCGGGGGCGTTGTCGCGGTGAGCGGAGGCGCACACGGAATGACCATTGGCCACTGAGCTCCCGTGTGGTTGCATGAGGGAATGACCGGACTCCGGGGGGACAGGTCGAGAGGTGCACGGCTGCTTCTCGTCGTTGCGACGACCATGATGCTCGCAGGGTGCGCGACGGCCACCGCCGGCCCGCCTGGCGCATCGCCATCTGCATCTCCGAGTCCCACTCCCACGGCAGCGTGCCCGCAGATCGAAGGCGTCGATCTGCCTCCGGACTGCGCGCCCTACGACCCCGACGACGCGATGGCGCAGAACGAGCGCTACCGCGATCGCGTCGACCTCTCGGAGGAGAGCCGAGCCGCCGCCGAGAAACCGGCGAACGACATCCGCGCCGGCCTCGAGTCGCTCCGCACTTCCGGCGGCCTGTCGGTCGCGGCTGTGGAGGAGGTCTTCGCCGACGCCGGCCTCGCCTACGTCCAGACGCTGGGCGACGAGCGGGCCGTGGCCTTCGGTGCAGCTGCTCCCGAAGGGGGATGCATCTTCGGCGAGGTCTCGGCCGACGTGCTCACGGTCGAGATCGGCGGCGTCATCATGGACGGCGGATGCCTGCCGGCAGTCGGGCACTGACCGACGGGTTGAGATCAGGCGTCGGTGCGGAACCCTGCGGCCTTGTGGGTGCCGTCGCAGAACGGCTTGATCGTCGAGAGGCCGCAGCGGCACAGCGCCACGGTGCGGCGCGTGACCTCGATCGGCTCGCCGTCGGATGACTCCAGCACCGCCGCGCCCCGCACGAGCAGCGGTCCGTCGGGGTAGGCGGTGATGGTGACGGCATCCTCGCGCGCGCTCATCGTGCGTCCCTCGGCCGCAGCGAGGATTCTCCACGCGTCCACGAGTCGAGCATGTGACCCGCTGCCCAGCCGTCCACGGTCAGGCAGGCGGCCGCGCCGAACATGATGTCGGGCAGCAGCTCGGGGTGATCCTCCGCCAACCCGCCGGCGAGGTCACGCGCCGCGATCTGCTCATGCACGGCATCCGCTTCGACGTGCTCATCGAAGTAGTCGGTCACGTCCTCACCGAACCCGAGGCGCCGCAGGCCGTCGGCGTACAGGCGGTTCGGGATCGACGAGGTCATCTCGAACGCGGCGAGGTGTCCGACGATGGCGCCGAGGAGGCGCCGGTTGACGCCGAACATCGACATCGAGTTCAGCGAGGCGAGCGTGATGGCCGGCACGTCGTCGACGTATCCGCCGTAGGTGTCGTCGAGTCCGGCGCCGCGCATGGCGCGAGCGAAGATCGTCGCGTGCACGCGGTCGGGCCGCCCGCCGCCGTACTCGTCGGACTGGATCTCGACGAGCGCCGCCTTCGCACGCCCGTGCAGGCGCGGGATCGCCCACGAGTGCGGGTCGGCCTCGCGCAGCGTGTAGATCGAGCGCTGCATGAAGAACTCGTGCATCTGCTCTTCCGTCGCCTTCTTCGCGACGTAGCGCGACAGGCTGGGACCCGTGTCGGCCTCGGCGAGGGCGAAGAGGGCCCGCCCGACGGCATCGACGGTCGGCTCGGGGAGTTCGGGCATCGGGACAGTCGCCCGCAGTGCCCGCTCGAACGCGTGCTCGAGGATTCCCCGTGTCGCGATCAACGCCGGATCCCACTCGAGGGCGGGGTCGAGCTCGGGAAGAGACCCGTACGACGAGGCGTAGAGCACGAAGAGCGCGAGCTGGATGTCGTCGTCGCGCACGACGTCATCGGTCGAAGCGAGCGCAGCCTCGGCCCTGGCACCGAGATCGTCGGCGTCTTCGCCGGTCAGTCGGCGGATGACGGCGTCGCTGAGGGGACCTCTCGCGGTGATGCCGTGAACGGCGGACGAAGTGAGTGCTGGCGCAGACATGGAGATGCTCCCAAGAGTCGGATGCTTGCAGTCTCACCCCGGTGATCAGCGCACGGGAAGGGGATTGACGGCGACGCATCGGATGCGGAAGGGCGGATGCCGCAGCGTTCGGATCTGTGACGTCGCCGCGCCGCCTAGGCTGGAACCATGAACAAGAACTCGCTCTGGACCATCGTCGGCGTCGTCCTCGCCGTGGTGATCGCCTGGTGGATCGTCAGCGCGCTGTTCTCGATCCTGTGGTTCATCGCCAAGCTGGCGATCGTGCTCGTCGTCGCGGTCGTGGTGTTCCTCGTGCTGCGCGGGCTCTTCACCTCGAAGGCCGACTGACCGCGCCCGACCGAAGGTCGCTGAGGGTCAGGCGACCGGGACGTTCGCCCCGATCCGATACCTCGCGGCGCGGTGCGTGTCCTGCACGCGGTCGCCCTTGCCCTGCAGCTTGTTGCGGAGGGTGCCCGGCGTGTACTCCTCGGGGTAGACGCCGCGTTCGCGCAACACCGGGATGACGTGCTCGATGACGTCCTGCCAGGTGCCGGGAGTGACCGCGTAGGCGAGGTTGAAGCCATCGATGTCGGTCTCCTCCACCCACGACTGCAGCTCGTCGGCGATCTCGACGCCCGAGCCGACGATGGTCGGGCCGAGGCCGCCGATCGCGTTGTGGCGTCCGAAGTCGCCGACGGTCCACTCGCGTCCGAGGTCGGCCTCCTCCTTCAGGTGCTGCAGCACCGACTGGATGGCGTTCGACTCGACGTTGCCGACGGGCTCGTCCTCGGCGTACTGCGAGAGGTCGACGCCCATCCAGCCCGACATGAACGTCAGCGCGCCCTCGGGGCTCGCATACGAGAGGTACTCGGCGTGCTTCGCCGCGGCATCCTCGCTCGTCGCCCCGGTGATGACCGTGAGCAGCGTGTAGATCTTCGCGTCGTATCGGTCGCGGCCCGCCTCTTCGAGTGCGTCGCGGATGCGCTTCACGGTGCCGGCGAGCACCTCCTTCGACGGGGCGGCGACGAAGATCGCCTCGGCGTTCTCCGACGCGAAGCGCACGCCGCGGGGGCTCGCTCCGGCCTGGTAGATGACCGGCGTGCGCTGCGGTGACGGCTCGGAGATATGGATGCCGGGAACGCTGAAGTGCTTGCCCTCGTGGCCGATGGGGTGCACCTTCGACGGGTCGGTGAAGATGCCGCGCTCACGGTCCTCGACGACCGCGTCGTCTTCCCACGACCCCTCCCAGAGCTTGTAGAGCACCTCGACGTATTCATCGGCATGGTCGTAGCGGTCGTCGTGCGCGAGCTGGTCCTCCTGGCCCATGTTGCGCGCGGCGCTGGGCAGGTAACCGGTGACGACGTTCCAGCCGACGCGTCCGTTGGTCAGGTGGTCGAGCGTGCTCAGACGTCGTGCGAACGGGTACGGGTGCTCGAAGGCGGTGCCGGCGGTGATGCCGAATCCGAGGTGCTCGGTGACGGCGGCCATCGCGCTGACGAGCAGGATCGGATCGTTGACCGGAACCTGGGCGCCGTTGCGGATCGCCGCCTCGTTCGTCCCGCCGTAGACGTCGTAGGTGCCGAGGACGTCGGCGATGAAGATGCCGTCGAAGGTCGCGCTCTCGAGCAGCTTCGCGAGGTCGGTCCAGTACGAGATGGTGTTGTACTGGCGCGATCGATCGTCAGGATGCCGCCACAGGCCGGACGACTGGTGGGCGACGCAGTTCATGTCGAAGGCGTTGAAACGGATCTGACGGGTCATGGGGACCAGCAAACCCGTCGATCGACCTCCCGGCCACCCCGGTGACATGCGCCGACACATTCGCCGAGTGGTCGGGGCGGGTCAGTCGCGGTCGCGGTCGACGGTCTTCATGGTGGAGGTGATGGGTCGGGGATCCGGCATGATCGTGTCGACCTGCGGTTTGGCATTCGCCTGTGCGCGGCACCACACGACGAATCCGACCGCGGTGAAGACGCCGTAGAACACGTACATCAGGCCCGTGGCGTAGAAGCCGGAGCTGAACAGCAGCGGCACGCCCACGATGTCGACGGCTATCCAGATGAGCCAGAACTCGGTCCAGCCCTTGGCCATGCCATAGGTGGCGAGCAGCGAGCCGACGAACGTCCAGGCATCCGCCCACACGGGCTCCCACGAGCCGAGCGCGCGGAACAGGGGAGTGAGGGCGATCGTGCCGATCACCATCACGAGCACCAGGCCGATGCGGGCGCTGTTGGGCGCCCATCGCGGGGTCACGCGCCCACCGTTCGAGGCGGCCTGGCGCCAGCGCACCCAGCCGTAGATCGCGACGATGATGAACATGATCTGACGCCCGGCCTGGCCGAGCAGATGCGGCAGCTCGTGGTCGGGATTCAGGATCGACCCGAGGAAGACCGTGAGCAGCAGCAGATTGCCGACGATGCCGACCGGCCACGCCCAGATCTTGCGCTGCATGCCGCCGAGGGCGCTCGCCAGGCCGAACGCGTTGCCGACCACTTCGCGGATCAGCAGCACCTGACCGCCGGGGAGCACCCACTGCGAGTTGAAGGCGTCAGCGAGCCAGAGCAGCGGGTTCACGGGCGCTCGTCCGGGAACGGGCGCTCATCGAGCACCAGCTGCAGGAAGGTGAGATCGAGCCAGCGATCGAACTTGGCGCCGACCTGCGGCATCCGTCCGACCTGCATGAAGTCGAGGCGCTTGTGCATGATGATCGACCCCGTGTTGCTGCTCTCGATCGCCGCGACCATGACGTGCTTGCCGAGGCGTCGCGCGCGGTCGATGAGCTCGATCATGAGCGCCTTGCCGATGCCGCGCCCGCGCTGCCCCTCGCGCACATAGACGGAGTGCTCGACCGTATGGCGGTAGCCGCTGTGCGGGCGCCAGTCGCCGAATGTCGCGTAGCCGAGGACGCCGGTGTCGTCTACGGCGACGATCACGGGGTAGCCGCGCTCGGTGCGATCGGCGAGCCAGGCGGTGCGGTCATCGACCGTGACGGCCTCTTCGTTCCAGATGGCGGTCGTGGTCAGCACCGCGTCGTTGTAGATGGCGGTGATCGCCTCGACGTCGGCGGTCTCGGCATCCCGGATCTGGTGGTCGCTCATCGGGTCTCCTGCATCTGCGCTCGGGTGCGCACGGGACGACGGTAGCAGGATGCCGGGGTGGGGTCGGTCTCCGAGGGCTCGCCGCGGCTTCCCTCCTGTGCCGCGTGCAGGACCGGGGCACGTCTGCAGGGCGAGATCCCTCAGATCCTCCTGCATCCATGCGGCGGCCCTGCAGACGGTCCGGGTCCACGGAGTCTCGGAGGGCTCGCCACGTCGGTTCAGGTGTGAAGTTACCGACCGAGATTCGAACAGCGGCGTCGGTGTCAGACGTGCACGTCGGCGGGCGATTCCTCACCCTCGTGGAAGCTCGGCTTCTTGCCGATCAGGCGACCGATCCCGAGGATGATCCCCACGATGATCAGACCCGCGATCAGACCCGCGATGGCCGAGAACAGCGTGTCGCCGATCCAGACGATGACACCGCCGGCCGGCTCGAGGAAGTGCTCGATGCCGTGCAGGATGTCGGCGCCGAAGTGCACGCCGACCTCGCCGAGGTTCACGAGCAGCAGGTGCCCGCCGACCCACAGCATCGCGACGGTGCCGAGGATGCTGATGAAGCGGAAGACCGCCGGCATCGAGCGCACGATGCGCGTGCCCGTGTGGCGAACTCGCTGGGACGGGTTCTTCGCCATCTTCAGACCGATGTCGTCGATCTTCACGAGCAGGGCGACTGCACCGTAGACGACGCCGGTCATGAGCAGCGCGATCACGGCGAGGATCGCGAGGGTCGTCCAGATGTCGAGGCCGGCCTCGAGGTTGGCGAGCGAGATCAGCATGATCTCCGTCGACAGGATCAGGTCGGTGCGCACCGCGCCCCACACGAGCTTGTTCTCGTTGCGGGCGCTCTCATCGGCATGGCCGTGCTGCACGCCGAACCATTCGAGCACCTTCTCGGCCCCCTCGAAGCAGAGGTAGGCGCCACCGAGGATCAGCAGATACGGCAGCACCCACGGCGCGAAGGCAGTGAGCAGCAGTGCGATGGGGATGATGATGACGAACTTGTTCGCGAGAGATCCGAGGGCGATCTTCGCCACGACCGGCAGCTCGCGCGCGGGCGTGATGCCCTGCACGTACTGCGGGGTCACGGCGGCGTCATCGATCACGACGCCGGCGGCCTTGGCCGAAGCCTTCATCGCCGCGCTGAGAATGTCATCGACGACGGCGAGCAGTCCTACCGACATGTGTGTCTCCCTGGTGTGTATGTAGCGGAGCAACTCTATCGACTGCGCACAAACTCACAGCGCGCTCACAGTCCCGCGGGACCAAAACCGGCATCCTCCTGGTTCTCTTCTATGACGCTGCAGCCAGCCGCGTCGGACAAGGAGACAGACCATGTCGAACGAGTACAGCAAGACCCCCGAGGCCGTCAGCGACCTCACGCACCTGCAGTATGAGGTCACGCAGGAGGATGCGACCGAGCCGCCCTTCCGCAACGCGTACTGGAACACTCACGACGACGGCATCTACGTCGACGTCGTCTCGGGTCAGCCGCTCTTCGCGTCGACCGACAAGTTCGACAGCGGCACCGGATGGCCGAGCTTCACCAAGCCCATCGAGGCCGACGCCGTGACCACGCGCACCGACCGCACGCTGTGGATGAAGCGCACCGAGGCGCGTTCCAGCGGCGCGGACAGCCATCTCGGGCACGTCTTCGACGATGGACCCCGAGACGCAGGAGGACTCCGGTACTGCATGAACTCCGCCGCCCTGCGCTTCATCCCGGCTGACAGCCTGGAAGATGAGGGGTACGGTCGCTACCGTCACCTCTTCCCCACCCCCAACTCCGAGGAGAACTCATGACCGACACCGGAACAATCACCCGCACCCCCGGGACCGAGACCGCCGTGCTCGCCGGTGGCTGCTTCTGGGGCATGGAAGACCTCATCCGCCGCCAGCCCGGCGTGCTCGACACCCGTGTCGGCTACACCGGCGGCAGCAACGACCACGCGACCTACCGCAACCACCCGGGTCATGCCGAGGCTGTGGAGATCGTCTTCGATCCCACGAAGACGACGTACCGCGACATCCTCGCTTTCTTCTTCCAGATCCACGACCCGTCGACCAAGGATCGCCAGGGCAACGACATCGGCTCGAGCTACCGCTCGGCGATCTTCCCGCTCAGCCCCGAGCAGGAGGCCGTCGCGCGCGACACCATCGCCGACGTCGACGCCTCGGGTCTGTGGCCGGGCAAGGCCGTGACCACGATCGAGCCCGTCGGCCCGTTCTGGCAGGCCGAAGAGGAGCACCAGGACTACCTGATCAAGTACCCCAACGGCTACACCTGCCACTTCCCGCGTGCGGGATGGGTGCTGCCGAAGCGCGAAGAGAACGCGACGGTCTGACCGTCACCCCGAGAGCCCTTCGTCTCCCCGAGACGGAGGGCTCTTCTCGTGCCCGCGGTCAGTGCTCGGGCAGACGGCTGCCGCTCCGGCAATGAAGGAGATCTCGCGGATCGATGGAGCGGATGCGGAGAAGCATCCTTCGTTGCCTGAGATCTCCTCCGCTACGAGTGGGCAGGCGTGGCGCCCCGCGGTCAGCTCTCCGACAGGAAAGCGAGCGCGGCTTCCTTGAAAGCGCGCGATCCCGGTGCGTTGAAGTGGTTGCGATCGGGGATCTCGAAGAACTGTCCCTGCGGGGCAGCTGACGCCAGGGCGCGAGAGCCCTCGATGATGGCATCCTTCGACCCCGTCGCGAACAGGATCGGGCTCGCCGGCGCGTTCGACGGGTCGGGATCGATCGTCCGAGACGACCGCATCCCCTCGGCCAGCGCCACGAGTGCGCCGAGGTCGTTGCCGGGCACGCGCTCGGTCAGCGCGATGTAGTTCTGCGTCGTCGGATCCGCGACGGGCGTCCCGTCGGCGAGATACGCGCGCACCTGGTCGAGATCGAGCCGCGCGAGAGGGATGCCGTCCGGCACCCCTCCGAGCACGGCGCGGCCGATCCGGTGGGGCAGATCGCGCACGACCTCCCAGCCGACCCGGGCCCCGAGCGAGTATCCGACGTAGACGGCCTCGTCGACGAGATACATGTCCATGACCGTCTCGACGTCGGTCGCGAGAGTGCGGATGCCGTAGGCGTCGGCCTGGTGCGGCTTCTCGCTGAGCCCATGGCCCCGCTGATCGAGCGCGAGCACCCGATACCCCGCCTTCGTGAGCTCGCGCACCCACCCCGTGAGCACCCAGGTGTCGCGGGCGCTCGACGCGAACCCGTGCACGATCACCGCCACGGGAGCATCCACATCACCCCAGGTGTAGGTCGCGAGGCGAGTGCCATCGGCGGCGTGCACCTGCTGGGGTTCGGGCATCTGGGTCAGGTCGGAGAGAGGAACAGCCACGGCATCCATTGTGCTCCCCTGCGATGCCCGGAGACGCCGAGACCCACCGGCCCCGAACGGACGGTGGGTCTCGGTCCTCAGCGGAGGCGGCTCAGAAGCGAGCGCGCAGAGCGTCGCCCAGCGAGGCGTCGACGTTCGTCCAGTACTGGAAGAACCGCTCGCGGATCGCGTCGATCGTGATGCCCTGTCCCTGGCCGGTCAGCGTGTCGAGGAAGCGCGCGCGCTGCTCGTCGTCGAAGACCGTGCGGTAGAGCGTGCCCGCCTGACCGAAGTCGTCGTCGTCGAGGTGCAGGGTCGCGGCGGCGCGGATCAGCTCGCCGTCCGACTCCCAGCTCGCCTCGACACCGGCAGCGGGGTCAGCCGTGGGTCCGCCGGCGGGGCCGTAGGAGTTCGGCGTGTAGACGCGGTGCTCGGCCGGGTTGAACTTGTACTGCATCTGGCCTTCGTGCATGTAGTTGCGCACCTCGGCCGCGTGCGGCTGGTTGACCGGCAGCTGGTTGTAGTTCGCACCGATGCGGTAGCGCTGAGCATCCGAGTATGCGAACACGCGAGCCATGAGCATCTTGTCGGGCGAAATGCCCGTGCCGGGAACCTGGTTGCCGGGCGAGAAGGCGGCCTGCTCGATCTCGGCGAAGAAGTTCTGCGGGTTGCGGTCGAGCGTGAACGTGCCGACCTTGATGCGCGGGTAGTCCTTCTTCGACCAGGTCTTCGTCAGGTCGAACGGGTTGAAGCGATAGGTCTTGCCCTCTTCGTAGGGCATGACCTGCACGTAGACGTCCCACGAGGGGGCGTCGCCGCGAGCGATCGCGTCGAACAGGTCGCGACGGTAGTAGTCGGCATCCGATCCGGCGAGCTTCTCGGCCTCTTCGGCGCTCATCGCCTCGACGCCCTGCTTCGACAGGAAGTGGTACTGCACCCAGAAGCGCTCGCCGGCGGCGTTGACCCACTGGTAGGTGTGCGATCCGTAGCCGTTCATGTGGCGCCAGCTGCGCGGCAGGCCGCGGTCGCCCATGAGGTAGGTGACCTGGTGGGCGGACTCGGGGGAGAGGGTCCAGAAGTCCCACTGCATGTCGGCGTCGCGCAGACCCGAGTCGCCGAGACGCTTCTGCGAGTGGATGAAGTCGGGGAACTTCATGGCGTCGCGCAGGAAGAAGGTCGGAGTGTTGTTGCCGACGATGTCGAGGTTGCCCTCGGGCGTGTAGAAACGCAGCGCGAAACCGCGCACGTCGCGCCAGGTGTCGGGCGAACCCTGCTCGCCGGCGACCGACGAGAAACGCAGCAGCGTCTCGCTCTGAGCACCCGGCTGGAAGGCCGCGGCACGGGTGTAGGCCGACACGTCCTCGGTGACGGTGAACGTTCCGAAGGCTCCGCCGCCCTTGGCGTGGGGGTTGCGCTCCGGCACGCGCTCGCGGTTGAACGACGCGAGCTTCTCGACGAGGTAGCGATCGTGCAGAACGGTGGGGCCGTCAGCTCCGACGGTGAGCGAGTGCGCGTCGCTCGCGACGGGTGTGCCCGTCTGGGTGGTGGTCGATGGATCGGTCATGTTCTTCTCCTTCTGCACGCAGACACGACGATCATCCCGGGTGCCCGGGATCGGCGTCGGATGCTACTGCGCGGCGTTCTGGCAACTGGGGCACAGGCCCCAGAAGGTCACTTCGGCTGTCTGGACGGTGAATCCCCCCGCCGAAGACGGGGTGAGGCACGGCGCTTCGCCGACGACGCAGTCCACATCGCCGATCGCACCGCACTGGGTGCACACGATGTGGTGATGGTTGTCGTCGATGCGCCGCTCGTAGAGCGCCGCGGAGCCTGCCGGTTCGATCCGGCGGATGAGGCCCGCCGTCGTCAGGTCCGCGAGGATGTTGTGCACCGACTGGATCGACGTCGTCGGAAGCACGTCGGACACGGTGCGGAAGATCCGCTCCGCATCCGTGTGGGCCATGGATTCCAGTGCCTCGAGCACGGCGACGCGGCCCGCGGTCGCACGCAGCCCGGCACCGCGAAGTGCCGAGTCGAGTTCTGTCTCCATGGCCCCGACTCTACCGTTTATTTTGAGTAACTCAAAAGAATGGCGTGTCGGGCGCGGCGGTTGCATCATCCTGGCTCATCCGTAGCGTGGAGGCATGTTCAGGAAACGAGCGGCGACGATCGGACTGGTCCTGATGGCGGGCATCGCGCTCGCCGGATGCACGGGAGAGCCGTCGGGGTCGGCGACCGGATCGACGTCTCCCTCGCCATCTCCGAGCGGCTCCGCGTCGACGGCGACTCCGGATGCCGACTCCGACGAGGCGCAGCTTCCGCTGCCCGTGGACGAGATCGCCGAGTGGGCGCAGACGGCGGTACCGGGGTCGGACTCGCCCGGATACGTCTTCGGCTTCTCCGGATGGATGAGCGAGAACAGCTCGGCCAACGACGTCACCAGCTTCACATCGCTCGAACCGGGGACCTATCAGGCGCAGTTCGCATGCCGAGGCGAGGGGACGATCGTGCTCACCGTCAGTGAACTCGATGAGGGATCGCCGTCGGAGCCGATCGCGTGCACGAACGAGACGATCGCGTTCGACGTCACGAATGCCCGGACCGGGGTGAGGTTCGAGCTCGCTCTCGACGGCGCTCCCACGATCAATGCGATCTCGCTCGTCACCGTGCCGTGAGTTTCCAGCGCTCTCGTTCCGCTGCCGGGGTCAGGACTCCGACGGGGCGAGGGGCAACTCGAGGCCGTAGTTCCACGTCAGGATCGCCGGCTGCTCGCGATAGAAGCTCAGCACCGACACCGATCCGGCATCCAGCGTGATCTGCGCGCCGAAGCGCGGAGCGAGGCGCAGGTAGACGGCGGTGAGGATGCGGAGGAAGTGGCCGTGCGCGACGAGTGCCACATCGCCCTCGGTCAGCGCCGGCAGCACCCGTGTGAGCACGCGGGACGCGCGGGCGGCGACCTCCTCCACGGTCTCGCCCGGCGTCGCGCCCCGGATCACACCGTGGGTGAAGGCGCTCCAGTCGTAGCCGAGCTCCTCGCGGATGTCCTTCGTCGTGCGACCCTCGTATCCGCCGTAGTCCCACTCGACGAGCAGCGGATCGACCTCGGCGTGAAGCCCCGCGAGCTCGGCCGTGCGCCGAGAGCGCTCGAGGGGTGACGACAGGACGAGCGAGAAGTCGTAGTCGGCGACCAGCCTCCCGGCAGCGCGAGCGAGGTCTTCACCCCGCGCCGTGAGCGGGATGTCGGTGAGGCCGGTGTGGCGGCCGGCCTTCGACCACTCCGTCTCGCCGTGGCGCAGGAGGACGAGCTTTCCCGAGGGATTGTCGGGGGCGGGGCGATCGGGCAGCGGGTCGTACTCGGGAAGCGCAGGCACACCGCAACCGTAGTCCGCACGCGTGCCGACGGCACAGCCCCGCACCCTCACCGCGTGATGGTGAAACCTCCGCCGCGCACGCGAACCCTGCCGCCCTGCACAGCCTGGCCACGCTGCGACCCGTCGGCCTCGTAGGCTCGGCCCGATCCCGCAGCGAGGGGCGAGACCCGCTGATCGCGCCGAGCGCCGTTCGCGTACAGCACCGCGGAACCGGATGCCATGGCATACACGGCCGTGGACACCGCCGGCTGGATGACGAGAGCGTCGAGCCGCAGATCGTCGGTGCTCGTGCACCGGACGGTCACCGCATCGGCGGGAAGATCGCCACCGAGCAGCTGAGGAACGAGCATCCCGTCGGCCTCCGTGAGGCCGCGATCGCCCGTTCCTCCGGCAGGGGTTCGCGTGCTCCAGAGCCGCCTGCCACCGCGGAACACCTCCCACACCGCCTCTCCGGCATCCGCCTTCTGTCTCCAGACGAGACCGTGCAGGATGCCGCCGGCCTCTGTCACATCGAACTCGACCGACTCGCCCGCGGGAACCCGCACATACGCGGCTCCCGAGAGGTTGCCCTCGCCGATCCACGCGCCGCCCTCTGGCCGCACGACCTCGCAGCCCGCCGAGAGCCGAGCACCCTCGGCATCGATCACCCGAAGTCCCGAGAACGAGGACAGGCCGGTGATCGATGTCGCGATGCGTGCGATGTCGCGGTTCGCGTCGAGCAGCAGCATCGTGAGCAGCCCGTGGATCGTGGACTCAGCCCCCGAGTTGCGATTCACGCGCCCGTCGGTCTCCACGCCGTCGAACGTCACGCCGGTGGCCGGGTCGTACACCGGGACGCCTGCGGTGTTCGCCCCGAAGAACCACCCGGCGGCGAGCCCTGCGAGCACCCGCAGCCCCTCACCACCGACGGACGCCGCCTGCACTGCGCCCGCGACGCGGCCGTGTGCGCCGTACGCGATCTGCGCCTCCGCGGGCAGTGGCGCCCAGGCGTTGTGCGGTCCGCCCGAGGCGAGCACCTGCGGGGTGAACGTCCCCGCGTCCGCCACAGCCGTGGCGGTCCACTCTCGGCGGCGCAGCAGCGCACCCGCGCGAGCCAGTGCCTCCGGTGCGGCAGCGCCCCAGGCATGCCAGAAACCGAGAGATCCGGTCCACGGCAGAACGGCGCCGAACGGCCATCCCTTCGCCGGGTCGGTGGCCATCGCGGCCACCCCTTCTCCGTAGGTCTGCAGAGCCTGACGGCTGCGCGGATCTCCGGCCTCGGTCGCCGCAGCGAGCCCGAGCATGGCCTCGGCCGTCGCATCCGCGCCGCCGGCGATCAGCCAGGCGGGCAGATCCCGTCCGTCGCTGCGCACCCAGTGACCGGCACGCGACAGAGACTCGCGACCGAGCGCGTCGAGAGCGAGATGCAGCCGTGCGAGCAGGAACGCCGCGAACTCGGAATCCTCCCGCCGGAACGCCGCATAGCCCTCGCCGAATGCCCAGACCGAACGAGCGAGCCAGTAGGACTCGGCGGAGTCCGACGGGTCGGGCAGTTCGACGGGGATCGCACTGGGGTTCAGGGTGCCGTCCTCCTGCTGCCACAGCACCACCCGGCCGGCATTCGGCCCGCTCGTCGTCTGCAGGAACGCCAGCGACCTCAGCACATCGCGTGCCTCGTCGCGGGCCTGCGCGTCGCCGGTCGCCTTCCACGCGCGCAGGAACACGATCGCCGCTCGCGCGATGTCATCCGCGTTGTAGGCGCCCTGCGTCCAGTACCCGGTCACGGCGTCGCGAGTGCCGCCACCCACCGGACGGAATCCGCCCGCACCGTCGGTGTCGGCATAGGTCCACGGTGCGAGCACGCGGGGTGAGGCGTCGATGCCGAACGTGGTGTGCGTGGTACTCGCCACCACGGGAACCTCGGCGAGCAGGAAGCGCAGGTGTGCGAGGTTCGTGAGCCGCGCGCCTCCACCCGCGCCGATCGGTCGATATCCGAGCGGCAGTGCGGCGGGCGCCGAGGCGTGCGCTCCGGCAGGGTCGAGCGGAAGCAGCGCGAGTGCAGAGGTCGCGGCTGCGGCGGTCAGGAACGTGCGTCGGGAGATGGACATGCTCTCATTCCTCGTTCGCGTCTCTCAGTGCCCGGCCCCACGGCTGCGCGGGATCGTGGATGGCGACGGCCAGCGTCGTGTCGGACTGCCCGTAGTAGGCGAACCACTTGCCTCGGAACTTCACGAGTCCTTCGACGAACGTGACGTTCGACACCAGGCCGTTCATGTCCTCGAATGTCTGCGGCCTCAGCCATGGCTCCTGCAGGCGGGCGATCACCTTCGTCGGCTCGTCGGGGTCGATCGCGATCTGCCCGCACCGGTAGTCGACGTCGACCGATCCGTCGTCATGCACGACCCTCGTCGCGCCGTTCGTGAGGAACACCAGCAGTCCGTTGTCGGCGAGCACGGGCGAGGTGCCGATCTCGACGAGCGCTTCGTCCCAGGTGCCCGGGGTCGGCGAGTACATCGGGTCGGTGTCGGCCGTGCCCGGCGTCCAGTGGATGAGGTCGTCGCTGGTCGCCCAGTAGATCGCCCCCTCGCCGAAGTACATCCACCATTTGCCGTGCATCTTCTGCGGCACGATCACGCCGGCCTTCGACCAGTTGAACCCACGCGGATCCATGGTCTTGAACGTGTCGAAGTCGTCGAACAGCGGGCCGTGCTTGGTCCAGGTGCGCAGGTCGGTCGAGGTGGCGAGGCAGAGCTGGGCGCTGCGTCGGTCCCATCCCGTGTAGGTCAGATAGTAGGTGCCGTCGATCAGCGCGATGCGCGGGTCCTCGCATCCGAAGCGCTCGTAGTCCTCTGAGGGGGAGAGGATCGGCGCGTCCTCGCGGGTGAAGTTCACGCCGTCGCTCGATCGCGCGATGCCGATGTGCGAGACGATGTCGTCGGCGTGCGCCCGATAGAGCAGCACGACCTCGTCGCCGTCGACGATCGCGGCCGGGTTGTAGAGATTGGCCGACTCCCAGCTGTCGCCTTTCGGTCGAAGGATGGGATTGGCCTCGTAGGGGACGAAGGGGCCCAGGGGGAAGGTTGCTCCGGTGAACATGGGGTGCCTTTCTGGCTAGCCTTTGACGGCGGCGCCGAGGTCGGTGGCTCGGAAGAACCGCTGGAAGACGATGAACAGGATGACGACGGGGAACGCGAGCGCCGTGGCGCCGGCGAGGATGGCCCCGTTGGGATTCGCCGTCGACTGCGCGACGTTGGAAATGTAGTTGGCGAGCGATACGGCGAGCGGCTGCAGCGACGCGTCCTTCGTGATGAGGAACGGCCAGAGGAACTCGTTCCAGGGGCCGATGAACGTGACCAGCACCACCGTGACGAGTACCGGCTTGATCAGCGGGATCGCGACGGACGTCAGCAGCCGGATCTCGCCGGCTCCGTCGATGCGCGCCGCCTCGAAGATCTCGACGGGCAGCGCCTTGAAGAACTGCACGAAGATGAACACCGCGGTCGTGTTGATGAGGAACGGCAGGATCATGCCCATGTATGAATCGCCGAGCCCGTAATTGCGGGTGATCTGCACGTAGAGCGGGATCATCAGCAGCTGGAACGGCACCATCTGCACGAGCAGCATGAGCACCCAGATGACGCCACGGCCGCGGAAGTCGAGCCTCGCGATCGCATATCCGGCGAGCAGCCCGAACACCACGGTGCCCAGCAGCACACCCGCCGTGAAGATCAGCGAGTTGAGCAGGGAGCCCGCGAGGTCGATGCGGGAGTCGATCGCGAGGAAGTTGTCGACCGTCCACCCGCTCGTCGGGAAGAGCTCGCTGGGCGAGTTCGTCGGATTCTCCTGGAAGGCCCCGACCAGCATGAAGTAGAACGGGAAGGCGAAGCCGATGGCCGCGACCGTGAGCAGGATCAGGCTCAGGATGCGGGGCAGCGAACGCGTGCGTCTCATGGTCATCGCTCCCTGGTCGCGCGGTTGGCGGCGAGTGACAGCATCCCGACCAGGATCACGAGGATCATGCCGATCGCTGCCGCGGTGTCGGGGTTCTGCTGCTGGATGCCCAGCTGGTAGATCAGCAGCACGGGGGTCGACGAGGCGCCGTCGGGGCCACCGCCGTTGGTCAACAGGTAGGGCTCGGTGAAGAGGTTGGCTCCGGTGATGATCGACAGGATCAGCACGAGCGTGGTGGCGCTACGGACGCCGGGAACCGTGACGTTCCAGAATCGGGAGAATGCTCCCGCGCCGTCGGTCTCGGCCGATTCGTAGAGCTCCTTCGGCACGTTCTGCAGCGCCGCGAGATACAGCAGGATGTAGAAGCCCAGCTGCTTCCACGTGACGTAGAGCGCGATCATCGGCATCGCCAGCCCGCTGTTCACGAGCCACGACGGATCGGGGGCGAGCGGGCCGAGGATCGTGTTGATCAGACCGTTGCCCGAGAAGAGCAGCATCCACACGCCGACGAGCGAGACACTGGCCGTCAGATACGGCACGTAGAACGCCACGCGGTAGGCGGCGACCCAGCGGATGCCGGTGTTCAGCGCCGCGGCCAGCACGAGCGAGAGCACGGCGGTGAGCGGCACGTTGATGACGAGGAAGATCAGGGTGTTGCGGAACGAACCGAGCACTCTCGGGTCGGTGAGCACGGTCACGAAGTTGTCGAAGCCCACGAACGGTCGCTCGACCTCGACGTTGGGGGCGGTGAAGAAGTAGTCGTGGAAGGCGATGTAGACCGCGAATCCCAGCGGGAACGCGAAGATCGCCAGCACGAAGACCAGATACGGCAGCGCGAACAGGCCGCCGATCGGCTGCGCACCCAGCAGTCGGGTGCGCAACCGTGCCCTCGGTGGCCGGCCCGCGGACTGGGCCGGGGCTGCAGTGCCCCCGGCCACGTCCGCGACGGCGTCGTCTCGGAGCGTCATCGCAGACTCATCACTCGGCGACGAGGTCGTCGATCTTCGTCGTGGCGTTCTTCAGGAAGTCGTCGATCGACTCCTTGCCGAAGATCACGGCGGCGGAGTACTCGTCGCGGAACGCCTGCCAGGCCTCCACGGAGTTCGGGATGCTGGGCACATCGGCCGTCGCCTCGGCCTGCTCGGCGAACGCGACGTAGTTCGGGTTCGCATCGAAGTAGTCGGCGTAGGTCTCCGTGAGGTCGGTGCGCATCGGCATCTGACCGGTGGCCTCGAGCAGCTGTCCGTCGCTGTCGACGCTCGTCGAGAACTTCAGGAACTCCCACGCGGTGCCCTGGTTCTCGCACGCGGTGAACATGGAGACGCTCTTCGAGTCGGCGAAGGTCGTCGGGTTCTCGCGGCCGTCGCTGGTCGGGACCGGCATGAACCCGACGTCGACGGTCTCGGCGTACGAGGGGATCGCCCACGGACCGGCGAGCTGCATGGCGGTGGTGCCGGCGGACATCGCATCGTCGGTCGACGCCTCGTTCGGCGAGAGCTTCTCGTCATAGAACGTCTTCCAGAATTCGGCGACCTCGCGGCCGGCATCCGAGTCGACCGTCGCCTTGCCGTCTTCGACGAGCATGGTGCCGTCGGTCTCGGCGAGGTAGAGCGGGTAGAAGTCGAACCAGGGCTGGTAGAACTCGCTCGTCGGAGCCGGCCAGATGGCGCTCTGCACACCGGAGGCGACGATCGCCTTGGACCCCTCGAGGAACGCGTCGTACGTGTTCATCTGCGGGTCCTCGGGATCGATGCCCGCGGCCTGGAACAGCGCCTTGTTGTACATGACCATGACGGGGTTCGACTTCCAGGGCAGCTGGTAGAAGCTGCCGTCGGTCGCATACGAGTCGACCTCTCCTCCGCGCTCGGTGATGTAGTCGCTGCCGCCCTCCATGGTGCTGAGGTCGACGAGTCCGCCCTGCTTGACCCAGCCCGAGACGGCGGCCGGGGCCACGTTGTAGACGAGGCAGGGTGCGGTGCCGGCGGTGATCGCGGCGGTGATGGCCTCTTCCGACGACGAGCCCGCGGGGATCTCCTGGGCGTTGACCTTCTCGTCGGGGTGCTCGGCGTTCCAGGCGTCGACGACGGCGGTGCCCCAGGCGACCTCCTGCTCGTTGTTCGACAGCCAGATGTCGATGGAGCCGGTGCCGTCGGCCGAGGCGTCGCCGCCCCCGCCTCCTGACGAGCATCCGGTGGCGACCAGTGCGACGGCTCCCAAGAGCGCTGCTGCGCGGATCTTCTTCTTCATGTTGTCCTCCTTGACGCGATGGTTCGGGTGATCGTCTAGCGGGTGGTGCTCTCCCGGAAGTGCACGACGTTGCAGTCGACGACCTCGGTGCGCGGTTCGGCGCCGAGGATGTCGGCCTGCAGCAGGCGGGCTGCCGCGCGGCCACGTGCGGCAGGACCCGACGAGACGCTCGTGAGCGCAGGGGAGAGGTGGGCCGAGAGGTGGTCGTCATCGAAGCCGGCGATCGCGAGATCGCGGGGGATGCTGAGTCCGCTCGAGCGGGCGTACGACAACCCGGCGATCGCCATCGTGTCGTTGGAGTAGAGGATCGCGGTCGGTCGCTCGGGAAGCGCGAGCAGCTCGGTGGTGCGCTCACGACCGCTGGATGCCGTGAAGTCGCCCTCGCGCAGCAGTGCGTCTCCGCCCACGGCGTCGATGTAGGCATCCGCCCGCACCCGCGAGTGCACGTAGTCGAGAGGGCCGGCCACGTGCGCGATGCGCTCATGCCCCTCGGCGCGCAGGTGGGCGATGATCTCGCGCACCGGGGCGTCGTCATCGGTGCGTACGCACGAGAAGCGGGTCGGCTGCTCGTAGGCGCCGACCAGCACGGCCGGCAGGCCGAGTTCTTCGAGCAGCGGCACGCGCCAGTCGTCGTTCCGAAGATCGAGGAGCAGGGCGCCGTCGGCCCGCCCGTGGCTGAGCGAGCGATAGGCGCGTTCCTCTGCCGCCCGATCGGGAACCACCTGCAGGATCAGGGCGGTCTCGGTCTCGGCCAGCACGGACTCGACGCCGGCGATGAACGCGGGGAAGAACGAGTCGTTCGCGATGACCTCGGGGTCGCGGGCCAGCACGACGGCGAGGGCGTTGGCCTTCTGGGTGGCCAGCGCGCGGGCGCTCTGGCTCGGCACCCAGTTCAGCTTCTCCGCGGCGGCGAGCACTTTCGCCCTGGTGTCGTCGGAGATGGGGCGCTTGCCGCTCATCGCGTGAGAGACGGTGGCCTTGGTGACTCCCGCCTCGCGGGCGACGTCGGCGATCGTCGTGCGGCTCATGCCACCTCCTCGTGGAACATCGGGCTGATCGTCCGCATCTTCGCCAGGCGTCGGTTTAACCGGTTTGACAGTGCGGGTGCAGCGAGTGTAAACCGGTTTGACGACGCCCGTCAAGAGGGCCGGACGGATGCCGACAGGGCGCGACCAGGGTCAGACGAAGGTGACGGTCTGCTGCAGTCGGGTGCGGACGTCGAACAGTTCGTTGCCGCCGATCGCTCGTGCGCCGGGCACTCCCTGGCGCAGCACCATCGCCAGGGCGCTGCGCCGCACGACCACGACGGGCACCCCGCGACTGCTGCCCAGAGGCGTGACGGCCTGTGCCAGGTCGTCGTCGGGGAGCACCATGATCAGACCGCCGAACTTCACCTTGGCGGCCTTCGCGACGGTGCGCATGCGGCCGAGCGCCGCGGTGACGGGCGCGCGTGTGCCGAGGCTCGGGCCGGTGATCTCGCCGCGGCGGAATCCGACGACGCCGCCGAAGTCCTCCGACATCACGCCGTAGAGACCCGACGGACTGAGCACGACGTGGTCGAGCTTGTCGTCGGGGTCGGCGCCGGTCGCGACGTCGTGCCAGACCGTGAATCCCATTCCGAGGGCGCTGACGGTGCGGGCCGTCGCCTCTTCCGCGAGGGCATCGGCGAGCAGCCGTCGCAGGTCTCGCGGTGCTGATCGCACGAGCGCCGGGTCGTAGGGATCGGGCACCTCGACGCCACGGCCGGCCCACTCGCGGATGAGTGAGAGGTAGCGCTCTCGACGCCATCCGCCGGGGTGGCCGTACGACCGCGCCCGGGGACGCGTGTCGGTGCGGGTCGCCGACTGCGGCCGCCAGCCGTTCCACTCCGGTTCGGCGGGGATGCCGGGGTGGGCGCCGGAGCGACGGTCATAGGCGGCGCGGCCCTCGGGCGTGCCGACGAGTTCCCACGCGCGCTGCACCTGGATGAACACGGCCGCGTCCCCTCCGGTGTCGGGGTGGGTCTGGCGCAGTCGCAGACGATAGGCGCGCCGCAGCTCGCCGTCGTCGACGGTGGGGTCCACCCCGAGGATCTCGTAGGCGGAAGCCGAGAGCGGGCTGTCGAACATCGCTCTCCTTCCGAGATCGCGTCATCCAGAATATCCGGGCGCTGTTGTGGATCAGCCGGGGACGTCGACGATGCGCTCCACGCCGGTCACCGGCACGACGGAACCGGCGGACGCCGCCGCGATGTCCTCGACGAGACGGTCGACCTCGTCCGCCGGCGCCCACACCTCGAACGTCGCCAGCGCTGCATAGCGGGCGTCGCCGAGCGTCGCTCCGTGGTGCAGCACCCAGTCGCGCAGGAGGTTGTCGTAGCGCCCGGCATCCGCGTGCGAGACGTCGAACATCACCTGCGTGAGCGACTGCCGGTGCACCGGCCACGCGAGGTCGAGGGCCTCCGAGACCGCTGAGGAGTATGCCCGCACGAGGCCGCCGGCGCCGAGCTTGACCCCGCCGAAGTACCGCGTCACCACGGCCACCACATCGGTCAGCTCTCGCCTGCGAAGCACCTCGAGCATCGGCACGCCCGCGGTGCCCGACGGCTCGCCGTCGTCCGACGAACGTGCCTGGTCTCCGAGGAGTCCGGTGACCATCGCGCTGCAGTTGTGCCGGGCATCCCACCACCGCTTCCGCAGCCGTGCGATCACGGCATCCGCCTCGTCGACTGAGGCGACCGGCTCGACAGTCGCGATGAATCGCGACTTCTTGATGACGAGCTCATGCTCCACAGGCGCGGCGATCGTCGCCGGGTAGCTGCGGGGCGGAGTCATCCGCCTCAGACTACCCAGCGCCGGCGCGGGCTCACCGGTCGACGAACGACATCTGCTGCGGGTTGTAGCGGTCGCCCTGCACCCCGACGCGAGCGGCGAGCTGGTCGAGATCCGCCATCTCGTCTGCCGAGAGCGCCACGGCCGCCGCTCCCGCGTTCTCGGCGATGCGCGAGGTGCGGCGGGTGCCGGGGATCGGCACGATCCACGGTTCGCGGGCGAGCAGCCAGGCCAGCGCGATCTGGCCGGACGATGCGTCCTTCGCCTCGGCGAGTGCCGTGACGTGACTCACGAGGGCCTGGTTCGCCGCCCGGTTCTCCTCGCTGAAGCGGGGGATCGTGCCGCGGATGTCTCCGTCGCTTCGGGATCGCGGGTCCACAGCGAGTACTCGCTCTGCAGCGCGGTGACCGGCTGCACGGCATGCGCGCGTCGGATGGTGGATGCCGAGGCCTCGGAGAGCCCGAAATGACGCACCTTGCCTTCGGCGATCAGCTCCGACACCGTGCCCGCGACGTCTTCGATCGGCACGTCCGGGTCGACGCGGTGCTGGTAGAAGAGGTCGATCACATCGGTGCGCAGGCGCCGCAGCGATGCCTCCGCGACGCGGCGGATCTGCTCGGGGCGGCTGTCGAGCCCGACGCTCTTGCCGTCTTCGATGCGCCACCCGAACTTCGTCGCGATGACGACCTGGTCGCGGATCGGCTCGAGCGCCTCGCCGACGAGCTCTTCGTTGACATAGGGCCCGTACACCTCCGCGGTGTCGAAGAACGTGACGCCGAGGTCGAGAGCCGACCGCAGCACGCCGATCATCTCGTCGCGGCTGCCGGGATTGGGTCCGTAGCTCTGCGACATCCCCATGCAGCCGAGTCCGACTGCCGAGACCTCGAGGCCCTGTCCGAGTGTGCGAGTGTGCATGCCGTGTCCTTTCGTCAGGCCCGACGCTACGCGCGCTGACGGCCCCGAGGGAGGGCCTGTCGGAACCTCCCACAGGCAGCCGCCGTTCACGATTCAGCACGAGCAGTCCCGGACACCGCAGAACCGGCCGTTTCGTCAGGAATCGGCCGGCTCATGCTGAATTGTGAACGCCGAGCCGTCGCGACTACTCCGCCGAGTCGTCGCGCAGGTAGGCGATGTGCGCGGCGTGCCGGGTCAGGTGGTTCTGCGACTTCCGCACGAACAGCCACGCGACGAGCAGCAGCACGAACCAGATCGGGGTCACGAGCAGCGCGGTCAGCGTATCGGGCTGTGTCGTCAACGCCCACAGGATGAACACGAAGAACGCGAGCACGACGTAGACCATGAAGATGCCGCCCGGCATCCGGAACCTCGATGCGGCGACCTTCTCGGGCCGCCGGCGCCGGTAGACCAGGTAGCTGCACAGGAAGATCGTCCAGACGAACATGAAGCACACCGCCGAGACCGTGGTGACCATGTCGAACGCGGTGCCGATGTCCTTGCCGGCGTAGAGCAGCACGACACCGGACAGCAGCAGGATGCACGACAGGAACAGCGCGTTCTGCGGCACGCGGCGCTTCGACAGGCGCCCGAACAGCCGGGGCGCATCGCCGTCCTGTGCGAGCCCGAACACCATGCGCGAGGTCGAGTAGATGCCAGAGTTGGCGCTCGACATGGCCGAGGTCAGCACGACGAGGTTCACGACGGTGGCGGCGATGCCGAGGCCCGCGAGAGCGAACATCGCGATGAAGGGGCTCTCGCCCGCGACGTACTCGGTCCAGGGCGTGACGGCCATCAGGATGACGAGGGCGCCGACGTAGAAGAGCAGGATGCGGATCGGGATCGCGTTGATCGCCTTCGGCAGATTCTTCTCGGGGTCCTTCGTCTCGGCCGCGGCGGTGCCGACGAGCTCGACGCCGACGAACGCGAAGACAGCGATCTGGAACCCGGCGACGAAGCCCATGAACCCGTGCGGGAACATGCCGCCGTGATCCCACAGGTTCGCGAAGCTCGCCGTGCCCGCATCGTGCTGGAAGCCGGTGAAGATCATCACGAGACCTGTGATGATGAGCGCCACGATCGCCACGATCTTGATGAGCGCGAACCAGAACTCCATCTCGCCGAAGGCGGCGACGGTGGGCAGGTTCAGCGCGAGCAGGATGACGATCACCAGCACGCCGGGGATCCACAACGGGATGCCGGGGAACAGCGCATCCGTGTAGCCGGCGATCGCGATCACGTCGGCGACTCCGGTGACGACCCAGCAGAACCAGTACGTCCATCCGGTGAAGAACCCCGCCCACGGGCCGAGCAGGTCGCTGGCGAAGTCGCTGAACGACTTGTACTTGAGGTTCGAGAGCAGCAGCTCGCCCATCGCCCGCATGACGAAGAACAGCATGAAGCCGATGATCATGTAGACGAAGATGACCGAGGGGCCCGCGACCGAGATGGTCTTGCCGCTGCCCATGAACAGGCCGGTGCCGATCGCGCCGCCGATCGCGAGCAGCTGGATGTGCCGGTTGCTCAGTGCCCGCTTCAGGTGCTGCTCGTCGCCGTCGGCCGACCCGTCCACCCCGCCGGATCCGCCTGTCTTCTCTGTCGTCATCGCTCGAACCTCCGGTGTTCCGTGCCGCGTCCCGCTGCGGCATCCTTCCGACCGTACTTGGCGATCGGGGATGGCATCCAACCGAATCGATTCGATATCCTGGTACGACCCCCGATCATCCCCCAGTTCTGCGAGCCTCTTCTCTCATGGCCACCTCTCTGACCACGGGCCGTCCGTGGCGTGTCATCCTGTCGTTCTCCATTCCCCTGCTGCTCGGAAACGTCGTGCAGCAGATGTACCAGTTCGCCGACGCCGTCGTCGTCGGCCGGCACCTCGGCGTCGAGTCCCTCGCAGCCGTCGGCGCCACCGGCAGCCTGCTGTTCCTGCTCATCGGCTTCGCCTGGGGTCTGACCAGCGGTTTCGCGATCCCCATCGCGCAGGCGTTCGGAGCGGGTGACGGTGCCGCCGTGCGCCGCTCGGTCGCGACCGGCGTGATCCTGACCGGAATCACGAGCGTGGTGCTCACGATCGTCGCGCCCCTGATCGCCCGACCCGTGCTCGAGCTGCTGCAGACGCCGGCCGAGCTCATGCCCGAGGCGACGGTCTTCACCCAGATCAGCTTCATCGGCGCGAGCGCGACGATGTTCTTCAACTACCTCTCGGCGATCATCCGGGCGATCGGCGACTCGCGCACGCCGCTCATCTTCCTGACCGTCTCGTGCGCGCTCAACGTCGGCCTCGTGATCCTGATGGTCGGTCCGCTCGAGTGGGGAGTCGGCGGCGCAGCCCTCGCGACCGTCGTGGCCCAGGCCGTCTCCGTCGCACTGTGCCTCGAGTTCGTGCGCCGTCGCCTGCCGATGCTGCACCTGCGTCGCGCCGACTGGCGAGTCACCCGCGACGACTTCAGGGAGCACCTGCGCCTCGGTCTGCCGATGGGATTCCAGGCATCGATCATCGCGATCGGCACGCTCACCGTGCAGGTGGCGCTGAACACGCTCGGCTCGGATGCCGTCGCGGCCTACACGACGGCATCCCGCGTCGACGGCCTCGCGGTCGCCTTCCTCTCGTCGCTGGGCCTCGCGTCGTCGATGTACACGGCGCAGAACCTGGGCGGGCGCCGCCCCGACCGCATCCGTCGAGGGGTCGTCGAGGGCACCTGGATGGCGATCGCCGCCGGCATCGCACTCGGCGTCATCATCATCGCGTTCGGCACGCCGATGGTGCGCCTGTTCGTCGGTGAGGGGTCCGACGAGGTCGTGCGACTCGCGCACCTCATGCTGATCATCAACGGATGCGGGTACTGGGCCCTCGGTGTGCTGTTCGTGCTCCGCGGGGCGCTGCAGGGCCTCGGCCACACCCTCATCCCCACCGTCACGGGCGTGATCGAGCTGGTGATGCGCGTGGGAGCGGCCGTCGTGCTCGGCGCGCTCATCGGATTCGAGGGCGTCGCGCTCAGCAACCCTCTCGCCTGGCTCGGCGCGATCGTGCTGCTGGTGCCCGCGTACGTGCGCGCTCACCGGTCGCTCGCCCGCATGCCGGTCGACCCGATCGAGTCCACCGAGACGTCGGCGATGGCGATCATCGGTCCGACCGACGGCTCGATGGTCGTCGACGCGGTCGTCACCCAGCCGGTGCGAGTGGTCAAGAGGTCCCGGTTCGCACGGTTGAAGCGCCGCTGAACAACGCGTCACGGTTGAGGAACATCATCCTTCAGATGGATGCCCAGAATGCCGACACTTCGTAATGTTGGTGATGCGGAGGGTCCGCGGACCGGGGGGTCGTGATGACATCGTCAAGGGTGGCAAGCGAACTGGCATCGATACTGGTGCCGATCGGAGTGGTGGGGGCCGTGCTCGCGGCGCTGTGCGCGATCGTGGCGGGAGTCGCGATCATGCGCGGAGCGGCGGGTCTCGCCGGCGGAGCGGTAGGACTGTGGATCCCGAGCGCGATGCTCAGCACCACGGCATCGTTCGCGAATCAGTGGACGCCGCTGCTCGTGTCCGGCATCGTGCTCGTCGCGATGCTGGTGATCGGAGCCGTCGCACGCGGGATCGTCAACGCGGGCGAGCCTGCCCGTGAGGTCGCCCGCGCCGCGCGGATCCAGGCTGTGGTCGACGCGCCCGAGCCGACGGTCCCGCCGCGCTCCACGAAAGCGCCGAGCACCGGCAGTCAGCCTGCGCTCGCAGGCTGAGCCGCACTCAGCGGTAGTCGCGATCCCGGTGCTGCGCGGCCTCGTCTCCTGAGGCCACGCGCTGGGCCTCTCGCGCGCGCAGTTCGACCCGGCGGATCTTGCCGGAGATCGTCTTGGGCAGCTCGGGCACGAACTCGATGATCCGCACCCAGAGGTGCGAGGACAGCCGGTCGTGGGCGTACGCGAAGATCGATCGCGCGGCCTCGGCGTCGGATCCGACCGCGTCGGGGCGCAGGCACACGTAAGCCTTCGGGACTGCGAGCCGCGTCGGATCGGGGCTCGGGATCACCGCCGCCTCGATCACGAGGTCGTGCTCCAGCAGCACCGACTCGAGCTCGAACGGCGAGATCTTGTAGTCGGACGCCTTGAATACGTCGTCCGCCCGGCCGATGTAGGTCAGATAGCCGTCGGCATCCCGCTGGGCGATGTCGCCCGTGTGGTGGTATCCGCCGACGCGCGACTCGGCCGTCTTCTCGGGGTCGTCGTAGTACCCGGCCATGAGCCCCACCGGAGGATGCGCCAGGTCGAGCGCGATCTCGCCCTCGTGCTCGGCGAGCTCACCGGTCGCGGGGTCGAGCAGCACGACGGGGTATCCGGGCAGGGGTCGTCCCATCGATCCGATCTTGACGACCTGACCAGGGGAGTTGCCTACGCAGGCCGTCATCTCGGTCTGGCCGAAGCCGTCGCGGATCGTGCCTCTCCACGCCTCCTGCACCCGGTCGATGACCTCGGGGTTCAGCGGTTCGCCGGCTCCGACGAGCTCGCGCGGCGGGTGGGTCAAGCGCCCGAGGTCGGCCTGGATCAGCATCCGCCACACGGTGGGCGGCGCGCAGAACGTCGAGACATGATGCGTGTCCATGACCTGCATGAGGGTGTTCGCGTCGAAGCGGTCGTAGTTGTAGACGAACACGGTCGCCTCGGCGAGGAAGGGCGAGTAGAAGCTCGACCACGCATGCTTCGCCCAACCCGGCGACGAGATGTTCAGGTGCACGTCGTCGGGGCGCACACCGAGCCACCACATGGTCGACAGATGCCCGATCGGGTACGACACGTGGGTGTGCTGCACGAGCTTCGGACGGTTGGTCGTGCCGCTCGTGAAGTAGAGCAGAGCCGTGTCATCGGCGGGGGTCGCGGCGTCGGGCTCGAAGGTCGTCGGAGCGTCGGCGGAATCGTCGAAGCGCGTCCACCCGGCCGGAATGCCCTCGCCCACCCCGATGCGCAGGACGTCGCCGTCGATGTCGGCGATGCGCTCGGCCAGGCCGCCGAGCGTCACGATGGCGCGGGCGTGTCCGTGGTCGACGCGGTAGGCCAGGTCGGATGCCGAGAGCAGCGTCGAGGTGGGGATCGACACCGCGCCGACCTTGGTGATGGCGAGCATCACCTCCCAGAGTTCGATGGCGTTGCCGAGCATCACGATGACGTGGTCGCCGCGCCCGATGCCGAGTCCTGTGAGCCAGGCGGCGACCTGGTCGGAGCGGTTCGACAGCTCGCCGTAGGTCCACGACTCGAGGCTGAGGTCGGCTGACACGATCTGCACCGCCGGGCGGTCGGGCGACTCGCCGGCGATCACATCGAACCATTCGAGCGCGAAGTTGAACTCAGCGGGCGCAGGCCAGGCGAACCCCTCGCGTGCCGCGGCGTAGTCCGTCGCGTTCGCGAACAGGAAGTCGCGCATCTCTCTGATCGCGGTCGTGGCTGCGGTGGCGCTGCGGCTCATTCTGGGCTCCTTTGCTCGGCAGACGTGTTCCATCCTCGCACCGAGCGCAGACGCCGGCCTCTGACCCCCGCACGTGCGGAAGGAGATCCCTCGCTCAGAAGGACCGAATCCACTGCCTGGTCCTTCGGTGCGAGGGATCTCCTCCTGAACGGAGGCCCGAACACGGGCGGACGAGCGGGCGGGAGCCGCGGCTAGGGCAGACGGATCGTCCCCGTGGCGATGCGCTCGGTCGGCATCCGATCGCGGTTGTACGTGATCTCGTCGTATCCGTGCGGCGTCGGCATCCCGTCGTCGTCCAGGCTCACGAAAACGATCTTCTCGATCGTGAGGATGCGCTTGCGCGTGATCATGTTGCGGGCGACGGCGCGCATGGTCAGAGACGTGGTGCCGAAGTGCGTGGCCTGCAGGCCGATCTCGATCAGGTCGCCCTGCACGGCTGAGGCCTCGAAGTTGATCTCGGAGATGTGCTTCGTCACGGCCCGATAATTGCCCAGCTGCACGATCGCGTAGATCGCGGCCTCTTCGTCGATCCACTTCAGCAGGCTGCCGCCGAACAGCGATCCGTTCGCGTTGAGGTCTTCCGGCTTCACCCATTTGCGGGTGCGGAAGTTGATGCCGTCTTCGGACCACTGCCACTCGGGTGTCTTCTGCTTCGCCATGCTTCGAGGGTAGGAGTCGCGTGAGTCGGGGGTGTTACGCGAGGATGCCGAACCGATCTGCACGGGTGGATCTGCTGGGGCCGATCTTTTCTGGGCCTATCTGCTCTGGGCCGATCTGCCGCGAGCGGATACTCGCCCGCACTCCGACACGGCGGCGGATGCTGGGGCCATGAGCGAAGACAACCCCATCCCGCAGTTCGGCCCCGAGGCCCGCCGGGCACTGTTCCACGAACGAGTGCTCGTGCTCGACGGCGCCCTCGACGACGACAACGGCACGCTGCTCATGACGCAGCTGCTCACCCTCTCGGCGGAGGATCCGACGACCGACATCGCCCTGTGGATCCATTCGCCCGGTGGTTCCGTGCCGGCGATGCTCGCGATCCGCGACCTCATGACCCTCGTGCCGAACGACGTGTCGACCCTCGCACTCGGGCTCGCGTGCAGCGCCGGGCAGTTCCTCCTCTCAGCCGGGGCGAGGGGCAAGCGCAGGGCGCTCCCGCACGCGCGCATCCTCATGCATCAGGGCTCGGCGGGGATCGGCGGCTCGGCGGGCGAGCTCGAGACGCAGGCCGACGACCTGAGGCACATGCGCGACACCGTGCTCGGGCTGATCGCGGCCGACACCGGACAGCCCGTGGAGCGCATCTTCGAGGACTCGCTGCACGACCGCTGGTACACGGCGGAGCAGGCGAAGGACTATGGGTTCATCGACGAGATCGTCGCCTCGCTCGCGGATCTCATGCCGCGTCGTCGGGCCCGGGTCGGGCTGGGTGCGGGCGCATGAGCGGTTACACGATCCCCAACGTCATCGCGCAGCATCCGCGCGGTGAACGCGTCATGGACGTCTACTCGCACCTGCTCGCCGAGCGGGTCATCTATCTCGGCACCGGCATCGACGCCGGAGTCGCCAACGCGTTGATCGCGCAGCTGCTGCACCTCGATGCCGACAGCCAGGATTCCGGCATCCAGTTCTACATCAACAGCGAAGGTGGCGACCCGGGGGCGGCGCTCGCGATCTACGACACCATGCAGCACGTGCGTCCGGCGATCGCGACGACGTGTGTGGGTCAGGCGATCGGGCCGGCGGCGCTGCTGGTCGCGGCAGGGGCTCCGGGACAGCGGGCAGCTCTCGCGCACGCCCGCATCGTGCTGCATCAGCCGGCGGGCCAGTCGCGGGGAGCGATCCCCGACCTCATCCTCGCGGCGGACGAGGTCGTGCGGGTGCGTTCCGACATGGAGTCGATCCTCGCCAGGCACAGCGGACGCTCGCTGAGCGAGCTGCGCGCCGACACCGACCGGGATCGCGTCTTCACGGCATCCGCCGCCCGGGACTACGGTCTGGTCGACACCGTGCTGGGGGAGCGGGCGGACTGAGGGGCCACGGCGTTCGTCTGCAGGATCGGGGCACGGATGCAGGATGATTCTGCCGTTCTGGTCCTGCATCCGTGCCGAAGTCCTGCAGACGGACGGACCTGCAGACGGACGGACCTGCAGACGGACGGACCGTCAGACGGGCGGACCTGCAGACGGACGGACCTGCAGACGGACCTTCAGACGGGCGGGCAGACGAGACGAGCCGTCAGGCGGCGAGGGCGAAGGCCCCGCGGGTGGCGGACACCGCAGCGGATGCCGGCGCCATCGTCGCCTGGCGCAGCTCGTCGGCCACGGCGCTCGTCAGTTCGATCAGCGAGGTGTCGAGGGCCCCGGCGATCGCCGCGATCATCTCGCTCGACGGCTCCTTGAGTCCCCGTTCGACCTCGGAGAGGTATTGCGGCGAGACTCCGGCGTTCCCTGCCGTCTCGGTCAGGGTCTCGTCCCGGTCGTGTCGTCGACGGCGCAGCTGATCGCCGACCATCTGGCGCCATAGGGGCTCGGGCTCACTGGGACGAGGGCGGGCAGAGCGAGGTGCGCGAGGGAACGGGACGAGGTCGGCCATGCCTCACGATAATCCGCCGTCAGCGCACGATTCGAGCGGTTCTGCTCAGAGCAGAAATCAGGCCTCGGTGCGCTCTGAAGGCGCATCGATGGTCCCATCGGCAGCGTCGGTCGCCGCCCAGCTCGCGAGCATCCGCAGTTTGTCGGCGGATGCCGTTCCCGGCTCCGCCGTGTACGTCGACATCTGCAGGCCCGGGTCAGCCGGCAGCTCGAACGCCTCGTAGGTGAGTTCCATCTCGCCGACGACCGGGTGGTTGATGCGCTTGACACCGCTGCGGTGAAAGCGCACGTTGTGCGCCGCCCACAGGGTGCGGAACCGCTCACTGCGCGTCGACAGCTCGCCGACGAGATCGGTGAGCTTGCGGTCGAACGGGTTGCGCCCCGCTTCGCCGCGCATCGCGGCCACGAGCTCCTGGGTGTTTCGCTCCCATTCGGGGTAGAACGTCTGTGCGGCCGGGTCGAGGAAGGCGAAGCGGGCGCTGTTCGGCACCGGGGTCGTGAAGAGCGGCGCATAGAGCGCGCGGCCGAGCGCGTTCGCCGCGAGGTAGTCGAAGTAGTTGTTGCGCACGATCGCCGGCGCCTCGGTCATCGCGTCGAGCAGGCGCAGGATGCTGGGGCGCAGCGTCTCGACCTTCTTGCGCGGCTTGCGGGCGACGGGTGAGGCGTTCGCGGTGCGGGCGAGATCGAACAGATGCGCGGTCTCGGCCTCGTCGAGCTGAAGAGCACGGGCGAGCGCATCGAGCACGCTGTCGGAGACGCCGGACAGATCGCCCCGTTCGAGTCGGGTGTAATAGTCGACGCTGACGCCGGCGAGCAGCGACACCTCTTCACGGCGCAGCCCCGGCACACGCCGGTTGCCGCCGAATGCGGGGAGGCCGGCCTGGTCGGGGGTGATGCGGTCGCGCCTCGACGAGAGGAATTCGCGCACCTCGCTGCGGGTGTCCATGTATGCGACGGTACGCCCCCTGTCGCGACGAAGGGAGGTACTGGTGGACTCTCCCTCGCGTGTGAGCGGACGCGCACACTGGAGGTATGACGATGAACATCACGCTCAACACCGGCATCGAGATGCCTGCCCTCGGCTTCGGAGTGTTCCAGGCCGCTCCGGACGAGACGGTCGATGCCGTCAGCACCGCTCTCGAGACCGGCTACCGCCTGATCGACACCGCCGCTGCGTACGGCAACGAGCGCGAGGTGGGCGAGGCGATCCGCCGCACCGGCATCGCGCGCGACGAGGTCTTCATCGAGACCAAGGTCTGGATCAGCGATTTCGGCTACGACGAGACCCTGCACGCGTTCGAGAAGTCGACGGGCAAGCTCGGGGTCGATCAGCTCGACCTGCTGATCCTGCACCAGGCTCTGCCGACCCGCTTCGACCTCACCCTGGGTGCCTATAAGGCGCTCGAGACCCTGCTCGCCGACGGTCGGGTGCGCGCCATCGGCGTCAGCAACTTCATGGTGGAGCACCTCGACAAGCTGGCGGCGGAGACGAGCATCGTCCCCGCGCTCAACCAGATCGAGGTGCACCCCTACTTCCAGCAGCGCGAGGTGCAGCAGGCGGATGCCGCGGCCGGCATCGTCACCCAGGCGTGGTCGCCCATCGGCGGCATCACGGCCTACCGCCCCAACGGCGCATCCGTCTTCGACGACGAGACGCTCACGGCCATCGCCGCAGAGCACGGCAAGTCGCCGGCACAGGTGATGCTGCGCTGGCACCTGCAGCAGGGTCGCTCCGCGCTGCCGAAGTCGGTGCGTCCCGCCCGCATCGCCGAGAACTTCGACGTCTTCGACTTCGAGCTCACCGCCGACCAGCTCGACGCGATCGATGCGCTCGACACCGGTGTGCGCCGTGGCCCCGAGCCCGAGGACGTCACGCTCGAGACCTTCGGCCGCGAGATCCCCGAGGCGTGACCTAGAGAGCGGCGGCGACGCCGGGGAGCAGCTTGGCCGAGATCGTGCCGAGCTGCTCCCTCTCCTCTGCGGTCAGAGGGTCGAGGATCAGTTCGCGGATCTGTGCCACATGAACGGGCGCCGCCGCCCGCAACAGGTCACGACCGGCATCCGTCAGCGCAGCGGTCAGCGTGCGCTTGTCGCTGCTGCACGAGGTGCGCGTCACCCAGCCGCGGTCTTCGAGCGAGTCGATCGCGTGGCTGAGTCGTGAGCGGCTGAGCCCGGCGATCTGCGCGAGCTCGGTCATCGGGATCGCACGATCACCCTGACCTGCGAGGGTCACCAGGATCGCGTAGTGCGAGTGCTTGAGCCCGGTCTCGGCCTTGAGCGTGCGATCGAGCACCTGCGGCAGCAGCTGCACGAACCGGATGGTCGGCAGCCACGTCTGCATCTCCGCATCGTCGAGCCTCCGCTCGCTCGCCAGCTGCGCGTTCATCAGGCGGCTGACAGGTCGAGCGTGTGCGAGGTGTGGTCGCGCTTGGCCTCGAGGTAGCGGTGGTTCGCGTCCGACAGGTGCACGCCGGTGGCCACCTGCTCGGTGACGCGGATGCCGAGGGCGTCGAGCTGTGCCGCCTTGTCGGGATTGTTGCTCAGCAGACGGATGCTGTCGACGCCCACCGCCTGCAGCATCTGCGCGGCGATCGTGTAGTCGCGTTCGTCTTCTCCGCGGCCGAGTGCGACGTTCGCCTCGTACGTGTCGAGGCCGGCATCCTGCAGCGCGTACGCGTCGAGCTTGGCGTAGAGGCCGATGCCCCGACCCTCCTGGCGCAGGTAGAGCAGGAACCCGCCGTCTTCGGCGATGCGCTCGACGGCTTCACGCAGCTGCGGGCCGCAGTCGCAGCGCTCAGAACCGAACACGTCACCGGTCAGGCATTCGCTGTGCGGACGCACGAGGGGTGCGTCGCCGCCGTCGGCCGCGCGCTCCATGGCGGTCCTCCAGTCGCCGAGCCCGAGCAGCAGGTGCTCGCGGCCGTCGATCAGTCCGTCGAATGTGACGACATCCGCCGTGGTCGAGAACCCGTCGGCGAAGCGCATCGGCACGCGCACCCGCGTCCGCTCTGTGGCGACCGGAACGACGGTTGAAGTTTCAATCATGTCGGGTGCAACGCGCCGACGCCCCCGATATTCCCGCTGGCGCACTACTCCGCGGAACGACGACGCACGGGCTTGAGCTCGCTGGCGAGGATGCCGAGCACCACGAGCGCTCCGCCGATCAGCGCGGCGACGGGCAGGCGTTCACCGGCGATGCGCCCGATCACGGCCGCCCAGACCGGTTCGCCCGCATAGATGATCGTCGCGCGGGTCGGGGACACGGACTTCTGGGCCCAGTTCATCGTGAGCTGGATGACGCAGCTCGCCACTCCGAGTCCGACTGCGCAGCCGACCCAGATCCACGAGAACTCGGGCAGGCCCTCGC
The DNA here is from genome assembly GCF_001889265.1 of Microbacterium sp. 1.5R. Classification (NCBI taxonomy): domain Bacteria; kingdom Bacillati; phylum Actinomycetota; class Actinomycetes; order Micrococcales; family Microbacteriaceae; genus Microbacterium; species Microbacterium sp. 1.5R. Next base: position 3,517,183 of record NZ_CP018151.1, on the reverse strand, counting down.
CGACGATCGGCATGGTGAGGATGCCGAGCACTCCGGCGGTGAGGAGCTGGATGATCGTGATCCTGCCGAGGTCGATCCGGCCGGCGAACACGCTGATCAGGATGATCTCGGCCGCGATGGGCAGGGTGCTGATGAGCGTCAGGATCTCGCCCGCCCCGAGGGTCAGGGCGAACGCATCGGGTCCCGCGATGAGCAGCAGTCCGAGGAACGCGAGCGCGGCGCCCACGAACGCCATGGCCGGTGGGCGCTTGCGGAAGACGGCCCACTGCGCGAGCGGCACGAGAGGGATGTACATCGCGGTGATGAACGCCGAGGTGCTCGAATCGATGGTCTGCAGCCCGACGGTCTGCAATCCGTATCCGAGATAGATCATCACGCCGATCGCGACCCCGGCGCCGATGTCGCGCCAGCGGATGCCGCGCAGCGCCCGGCGGAAGATGACGATGCTGATCGCGCCGGCGACCAGGAACCGGATGCCGACGAAGAACCACGGCCCCGAGTGCTGCATCGCCCAGTGCACCAGGAGGAATGTGCTGCCCCAGACCGCCGTCACGGCGATGAGGGCGACCTCCTGTCGGCGCAGGCTCATGAAGCGGAATCGAGTGGACATGCTGTCCTTTCTCGACGCGGCCGGGACGAGCCTAGCGCCGCGCCGACCGCCGTCTCGAATCGCCGATCGGCCCGATATGTCGACGGAATACGGCCGGGTGCGCGATCCGGACGGCGTCTCGCTAGCCTCGGATCATGAGCAACTTCGTGAGCGCCACCGAACTGCACGATCTGCTGACGTCCGAGACCCCCGTGCGTGTGATCGACGTGCGCTGGCGACTCGACCGGCCCGACGGCCGAGAGGACTACCTCGCGGGCCACATCCCGGGGGCGGTCTTCGTGCCGCTCGCGACCGAGCTCGCCACCCACGGCGAACCCTCGGACGGCCGGCACCCCCTGCCCTCCACGGCGACGCTCCAGGATGCCGCCCGGCGGTGGGGTGTGAACCGGGGTGACGTCGTCGTCGCCTATGACGACGCCAAGGGAGTCAGCGCGTCACGAGCATGGTGGCTGCTGCGTCAGGGCGGTGTCGACGTGCGCGTCCTCGACGGCGGCATCCGCGCGTGGACGGCCGCCGGCCTTCCGGTCGCCGACGATGACGTGCAGGCCGAGCCCGGCGACGTCGTCCTCGACGAGATCGGCGGCGATGCGATCTCGATCGACGAGGCCGCCTCGTTCGTCGACACCGGTGTGCTGCTCGACGCGCGCGCGCCGGATCGCTATCGGGGAGAGCACGAGCCTTTCGATCCGATCGCCGGGCACATTCCGGGCGCGCTCAACGTCCCGATGGCCGCCCATCTGGATGCCGAGGGCCGGATCCTCGACACTCATACCCTTCAGGCGACCTTCGCCGCCCTCGGGGTGACCGAGGGGACGCCCGTCGCGGCCTACTGCGGCTCGGGCATCACGGCGGCGCACACCGCGCTGGTGCTGGATGAGATCGGCATCGAGGCGAAGGTCTTCCCCGGCTCGTGGAGCCAGTGGTCGAACACTCCGGGGCGTCCGGTCGCGGTCGGCGATCAGCCCGGGTGAGTCGGTCGGCTCCGAGCCCGCGAACGGGCGCGGTCAGCGCCCGTCGGCGTAGCTCCAGGCGACGCCGAGCAGTCCGGGTCCGAATGCGCGTCGCACCTGGTGCACCGAATTGCGGCCCTCGAGCGACAGCTCGGTGATCTTCGAGCCGTCCGGCGTCTCGACGCGCTCTTCGATCCGGTCGGGCAGCGCGTCGGGGTGGAATCGCGTCCACACCAGCAGCTCCCTGGTCTGCCGGGCGACGGCATGACCCGTCTCGCGCTGGGGCGGATAGTCCGGGGGGTAGGCGACCGACCACTCGACCATCGCGGTGCTCGGAGCGGTCAGAGGAACGTCGAGTTCGAACAGGACGCCGTGCACCTCGCCGTTCGGGTGCGAGTACCGGGCAGCGATGCGTCCTCCCGCCACCGCCTCGATGAACGGCGCGGGAGTGCTGATGCCCGGTGTCATCTCGAGGAACGGGATCGACGCGACGGTGCCGACGGTCGACTGCACGATGCTGCGCGTGATCGAGTACGAGACGTTGCCCGCGGCATCCACGTCCGTCACCGAGTGGGTCGTGAGTTCGCGCGACGTGTCGGGGTACTCCGCGCCGAGAGCGGCGAACGCCTCTTTGACGGCATCCTCGAGCTCCTGCTCGTCGAGCGGGAAGAGGTTGGGTCCGAGCGGACCGGTGCGGTTCGTGGTGCCGAGCAGGGCGGTGAGAGAGCCGGGCTCGAGGTGCAGCAGCTGCTCGATGTCGCCGAGCGCGGCCATCGACTGGGCGCCCTCGGGGCGCCGAGCTCCGGACCGCCAGTAGCTGAGCGTCGCCATGGACACGCTGTTGCCGCGGGCGCGCAGCTGCTCGTGCAGCCGCGCCAGAGTCAATCCACGCGCATTGATCGCGTCGCGGAAGGACGCTGCGAACACATCGGCATATCGGCGCAGACCACTTTCCATGCTCATCACAGCACCCCCTCCGGTATGTGAAGAATCGAGCCCTAGAGTGAGCATACGACCACACCAGCATCGCGTAGGGGACGAGGTGCTATTTCTGGGGTCTATCGGCTGAGCAGTCGTGAGCAGGGTGCCCGACCTCGCGACCACTCGGCCTGACGCAGTGTCGCCCCCGTCGCTGCGTTCTGTCGCGGGGCCTGATGATCGATCTGGGGAGATCCATCGGGCCCCGCGAACACCTCTCCGGTGTCGGCGCTCACTCAGCGCCCCCGCGTAGACTGGGGGGAACACCCCCGGAGGACCCTCGATCTTCATGTCTGCCACCGCCCGCGCGTTCACCGTGCGTCATCTTCAGCTGCTGCGCGCGCTCTTCGCCGCCGCCGCTGCAGTGATGATCACCTTCTCGCCCGATCACTCGGCGGCCGTCGGTCTCTCCGTCTTCAGCGGCTTCGTGCTCACCACCGGCCTCGTGATGATCGTCGCCGCGTGGCTCGTCTACCCGGCCGGTCAGCGCTGGCCGTCCGTCGTGTTCGCCCTGCTGAGCTTCGTCGCCGGGATGACTGCCGGTGTGCCCGCATGGCGTACCGAAGACCTCTTCTTCGTCGTCGTGATCGCCTGGGCGGTCTCGACCGGCATCCTCGAGCTCGTCGTCGGACTCCGTGCTCGCAAAGCCGGCGATGCGACCGCACGGGACTCGATCACCCTCGGCGCCTTCGGCCTGCTGCTGGCCGTGCTCCTGATCGCGATCCCGGCGGGCTTCGTGCAGCCGTACGCCATCGAGGGAGCCGGTGCGTTCGAGCTCACCGGCATCATCCTCGGCGTCGGGATGTTCGGCGGATACGCGGCCATCGTCGCGGTCTTCCTCGGCATCGCCGGTCTGACCCCGAAGCGAGCGGATGCTGTCGCCGCCGGGACCACGATCGAGAACGACCCCGCCCCCGCCGGGCACGGAGGAGAGCGATGAGCGACGAGAAGCCCACCCGACGCGACATTCTGCGCCCGCTGCACCTGCTGGGCATCGCTCTCGGCTGCGGTGTCTTCGCCGCGGTGGTGACGCTCGTGTCGACCGGCGCCTTCACCGCCCGGGTGAACAACGCCATCGCGAACGGCACCTACGACGGCCTCACGCCGATCGCGCTCGGCCTGGTGGTCGGCGGCGGTGCATTCATCGTCACGCTGCTGTTCCTCGCGATGCTGATCCTCGTGGTCGACCCGGCCGAGGTCACCAAGAAGGTCGACCGCCCCGTGCTGTTCGACCCCGAGACTCCCGACGAGCCGGGCGCCGACAAGCCGGGCCGCACGTCCTCCTCCTGACCGGATCGCAAGCTCCTCCTGACCGGATCGCAAGGTTCGCCATCGCGACCGGAATAGTCCCGGGCTGCGACGGCTTGTCCCTGTAGTGACTGCCTCGATCGACCGCGCCTCCATCGGACTCAGGTCGGAACGAGGCCCGGTGCTCGGGGCCCTCATGCTCGCCACGGGGCTGATCGCGATCGACGCGACGATCCTCGCGACCGCGGTGCCCAGCATCGTGCGCGATCTGGGCAGCTACCAGCAGTTCCCCTGGCTCTTCTCGGTCTATCTGCTCGCACAGGCGGTCAGCGTGCCGATCTACTCGCGCTTCGCCGATACCGTCGGCCGCAAGCCGATCATCCTGCTCGGCATCGCCCTGTTCCTGCTCGGGTCGGTCCTCTCCGGCTTCGCCTGGAGCATGACCGCCCTGATCGTGTTCCGCATCATCCAGGGCCTCGGCGCCGGTGCCGTCGCGCCGATGTCGATGACGATCGTCGGCGACATCTACACGGTCGCCGAGCGCGCCAAGGTGCAGGGGTACATCGCCTCGGTGTGGGCGATCTCCTCTGTCGTCGGGCCGGCGCTCGGCGGCATCTTCGCCCAGCTCGACGCCTGGCGGTGGATCTTCTGGGTCAACATCCCGCTGTGTCTGATCGCGGGATGGATGCTGCTGCGGCGGTATCACGAAGAGAAGCAGACGCAGCGTCATCGCATCGACTACGCCGGTGCCGTGCTGCTCACGGTCGGACTCACGGGCTTGATCCTCGGGATGCTGGAGGGCGGCAACGCCTGGGCGTGGCTGTCGATCCCCAGTGCCGTCTGCTTCGGACTCGGCGCCGCGGCGCTCGTGGCCTTCGGCCTCGTCGAGCGTCGCGCAGCCGAGCCGATCGTGGACCTGCGCCTGGCGGCGCGGCCGCTGATCCTCACGACCACGATCGTCTCCCTGGGCATCGGCGCCCTGATGACCGGCGTGACGAGCTTCGCACCCGCATATCTGGAAGGGTCCATCGGCATCGCGCCGCTGCTGTCGGGGTTGGCCGTCGCGGCGGTCACCCTCGGCTGGCCGCTCGCCGCCGCGAACGCGGGCCGGCTGTACATGCGGATCGGTTTCCGACGCACAGCGCTCACCGGCATGTCGATCACCGCGGTCGCGGCGATCGCTCTGGCGGTGGTCTCTCCCTGGCCCAATCCGTTCTCGATCGCCGCCGTGGCATTCGTCCTGGGCTTCGGCCTCGGCTGGAGCGCCGCCCCGACGCTGATCGCGGCTCAGGCCTCGGTCGGCTGGGGCGAGCGGGGTGCCGTGACCGGCATGAACGCCTTCGCCCGCTCGGCGGGCAGCGCGCTCGGGGTGGCCGTGTTCGGCGCGATCTCGAACTCGGTGATCGCGCAGGGCGCGGGACCCGAGGACCCGGCGACCATCATCTCGGCATCCGTCTGGGTGTTCATCGCTGCCGCCGTCGTGGCCGTGCTCACCTTGATCGCCGCGGCGTTCATGCCGCGGGACCCGGCGGGCGCGCACTCCGGAGAACCCCGCCCCTAGCCCGCACGGCGTTGGTGACCCGGCGCCGGGTCAGATTCGTGCGGGGTCGCTTCGCTGCGGGTCGCTTCGCTGCGGGTCGCTTGGCTGCGGGTCGCTTGGCTGCGGGTCGCTTCGCTGCGGGGTCACTTTCGCATCCGATTCGGCCGATTGCGGTGCGTTTCTGGCCCCGCATCGCGCGCGCGGTGCGTTTCTGGCCCCGCACCGAACGCGCGGATGCCTCAGCGGCACCCGCGCGTTCGCGCTACTTCGCGAGCTGCTCGGCGATGCCGGTGTACGAGGCGGGGGTCAGGGCGAGCAGACGCTGCTTCGCGGCATCCCCGATCTCGAGTCCCTCGACGAACTCCGCCAGGTCCGCGGCGCCCACGCGGTGACCGCGGGTGAGCTCCTTCAGCAGTGCGTAGGGGTCGGTGATCGACGAGCGGCCGGCGACGACCTCCGCGCGGATGACGGTCTGGATTGCTTCGGCGAGGACTTCCCAGTTCACGTCGAGGTCGGCGAGCAGCACGTCGCGCGAGAGCGAGATGGCGTTCAGACCGCGACGCAGGTTGTCGATCGCGAGCAGCGAGTGGCCGAACGCGACGCCGATGTTGCGCTGCGTCGTCGAGTCGGTGAGGTCGCGCTGCAGTCGGCTGGTGACGAGGGTCTGTCCGAGGGATGCCAGCAGGGCGCCGGAGATCTCGAGGTTGGCCTCGGCGTTCTCGAACCGGATCGGGTTGATCTTGTGCGGCATCGTCGACGATCCGGTCGCGCCCGCGACGGGGATCTGCGCGAAGTAGCCGAGCGAGATGTACGTCCAGATGTCGGTGGCGAGATTGTGCAGGATCCCGCCGGCGTGACGCACGCGATCGTAGAGCTCGACCTGCCAGTCGTGCGACTCGATCTGCGTGGTCAGCAGGTTGAAGCCCAGACCCAGGCCCTCGATGTACTCGCGCGAGATGGTGGGCCAGTCGGCGTCGGGGTCGGCGGCGATGTGCGCCGACCAGGTGCCGGTCGCGCCCGAGAACTTGGCGAGGTAGTCGGATGCTGCGATCTGCGCGCGCACGCGCTCGAGACGCCACGCGAAGACGGCGAGCTCCTTGCCCATGGTCGACGGAGTGGCCGGCTGACCGTGGGTGCGGGAGAGCATCGCGGCGTCGGCGTGCTCGGCGGCCAGCTCGCGGAGCTTCGCGATCACGACGTCGAGACCCGGCAGCCAGACCTCCTCGACCGCGCGCTTGACGGTCAGGGCGTAGGACGCGGAGTTGATGTCCTCGCTTGTGCAGGCGAAGTGGGTGAGCTCGGCGATCGCGTCGAGGCCGAGGGCCGACAGGCGGTCGCGCACGAGGTACTCGATCGCCTTCACGTCGTGCTGCGTGACGGCTTCCTTCTCGGCGAGCCAGTCGATCTCGGCCTGGCCGAAGTCGCGGTAGAGGGCGCGCAGGCGCTCCTTGTCGGCATCCGACAGGGGGCTCGTCTCGAAGAGCGAGCGGTCGGTGAGCGCGATCAGCCACTCCACCTCTACCTCGACACGGGCGCGGTTGAGGCCGGCCTCCGAGAGGAAGTCGGCGAGGCCGGTGACGGCGCCGCGGTAGCGACCGTCGAGGGGGCTCAGCGGCTGGGGCGGGAGCGAAGGCTGGAAAGTCAGGGGAGTCCTCCTGATCGGGCCCCGGGAGTGCGGGGCGTGCGGGGCTGGCGGAGAGCCGGCTCGAGCTGGCGGAACAGCCCGCGAGTCGCGGTCTCAATCATACCGAGCACCGAATCGAACATCTCGGCGCCGGCGTAGTAGGGGTCGGGGACATCCTGGCTGTGCGCGTCGGGGTCGAAGGCGAGCAGCAGGGTGACCTTGCCCTCCTCGTCCTCGTTGGCGGCCCACTCGCGCAGGATGCGCTCATGAGTGCGGTCGAGGGCGACGACGAGGTCGTTCTCCGAGAAGGAGGAGAAGGTGAACTGCTTCGCGCGGTGGAGTGAGCCGTCGTAGCCGCGGCGGCTGAGGGAATCGAGAGTGCGGTGGTCGGCCCGTTCGCCGAGGTGCCAATCGCCTGTTCCCGCGCTGCGGGAGACGATCCGCGAGCCGAGACCCTGACGTTCCGCGAGATCGCGGAACACCACCTCCGCCATCGGAGAGCGGCAGATGTTCCCCGTGCACACGAAGATCACGCGGAAGGGATCCGGGGATGTCACCGTCCTATTCTGCCGGTCGCAGCCCGATCGCGCGATGCCGGAGATCCGGGGCCGGTCGGGCGCACCCGTTCTGCACCGGTGCCGCGACCGAGCCAACTGCTCACGAGGCCCGAGATCCGAGGGTCGTCCGCACATCGCAGCGGCAGTGGATCGCGGATGCTGGGCGCATGTACTCCTTCGCACTCGCACAGACCGGCGCCGCAGACACCGCCTGGGCCCAGTCCCGCGCCGTGGCAGCGCTCCGCAGCGCGGTCGAGGCGCTCGACGACGTGCGCGCATCGCTCGCCGTCCTCACCGCCGACACCGACTGGCACTCCGACGGGGTGCGCGCGATGCAGCACTCGCTCGACGATCTCCGACGGAGGACACGCGTCGAGGCATCCGAGATGCGCAGCCGTGAGTCAGAGGCCGAACGGATCGACGTCTCATGACAGGGCTGACGATCGACCACGGGGGAGCGATCGCCGTCGACCCCGACGTGCTGCGCGATGTCGCTCACCGCATCGATGCCGTCGCCTCCCGTTATGACGATGCGCGTTCGGCCATCATGCGAGCGCATCGGATCATCGTCGACTCTCCTGGCTTCAGCGAGCACGTCGACACGGTGGGGCTGTGGGCGTCGGGCGAGCACGTCGCTCGACTCCGCTCCGAGTGCCAGGAGACCGCCGAGTCCACCCTTCTCATGGCCGATGCCTACGAATACGTCGAGCTGCGAGCGGAGGCGGAGATGCTCGCGCAGACCGATCCGAGCACGGCGCAGCGGCTGACACGACGAGCCGATCGTCTTGCTGCGTCGGACGAACGCATCTCGAAGATGGCCGACGACCTCGTCGCTCAGTGGCGCGCCAGACGATTCGAAGGCCTCACGGGCAACCTCGTGACGCCCGCCCTGTACGACCACGTCTTCGGGACCGCGGCGCTCGTCGGGGCGTTCTCGGGGTTCGGCAAGGTGCTCCCCGGCGAGAGGCTGCAGGGCACGGCCGACCCCGTCACGGTCTCGCCGGTGAAGACGTCCTCGCCCCAGGGGGCGCCCTCGGGCCTGGCCGGAGCCTTGAGGCGCATGCCGGTCGCCGTCGGAGCGCAGGTCGCCGTCGAGAAGTACTCCTTCGCCGACGGCACCACGAAGTTCGTCGCCTACCTGGAAGGAACGCAGAGCGTCGCGTGGGGAGGTGCGCAGCCGTGGGACTCCAAGTCCAACGCCGAGCTCTACACCGGGAAGAGATCCGCGTCGTATCAGGCGACGATCGAGGCGCTCGAGGCGGCGGGGGCGCAGCCGGGCGATGAGGTCGATGTCGTCGCCCATTCGCAATCGGCCATGGTCGCCGCTCACCTCGCGATGGAGAGTCCGTTCGACGTGCAGATGCAGATCACGGCGGGAAGCCCGGTCGAGCCGACCCTGGATGACGACCAGACCATCATCCAGCTGCGTCATTCCGACGACGTGGTCTCCGGGCTGGCCGGCGGAGGATCGCCCGAGGGGACCGGGTCGGATGACAGCATCACCCTGCTCACTGAAGGAACCCCGCAGGACACCCTCGGGGACCTGACGGTCGACGCGCACCACCTCGACACGTACATCGACACCGCGGAGATGGCCGATGAGCTCAGCGACCAGCGAATCGATGCGATGCACGAGTTCTGGCGCGAACTCGACACCGCCGAGGTGGTCGAGCGCACCGAGTATCAGGCCGAGCGTGTCGGATGACGGCCGCGCGAGGTGCGCCGGCGGGCGTCAGTCCCGACGCTGCTTCTTGCTCTGCGGACGCAGGATGAAGCCGAAGACACCGTTGATCAGCGAGATGATGAGCGCGGCGAGCACGCCCCACCAGAAGCTGCCGACCGTGAGACCCCAGCCGAACCCGCTCGTGATCCACGCCGTGAGCCACAGCAGGAAGCCGTTGATCACGAAGCCGATCAGTCCGAGGGTGATGATGTACAGCGGGAACGCGACGATCTTCACCACCGTGCCGATGACGGTGTTCACGAGCGCGAAGATCGCGGCCACCGCGAGCAGGGTCAGCACGAGCTGCAGGGTCTCGCCCGGCGCGAACGCCCTGATCTGCACCTGCAGGGCGGGGATCAGCGTCACGACCCAGAGGGCGAACGCGTTGACGACGACTCGGATGATGAAGCGCATAGTCCGTCCAGTCTTCCATGTGGGGCGCGGGAGCGCCGCGGAATCTAGACTCATGACTGTGACCGACCCGATCCTTCCGCGCATCCGTCCCGCCATCGCCGCCCTGGCGCCGTACCGACAGGGCAAGCAGGCGGGCCCCGACGCATTCAAGCTCTCGAGCAACGAGAACCCGTTCGAGCCGCTTCCGTCGGTCGCCGCGGCGCTGCAGCACACGACGCCCATCAACCGATACCCGGATGCCACCGCCGGCCGCCTTCGCGTACGACTCGGTGCACGGTACGCCGTCGAGCCCGACCAGGTGCACGTGGCTGCGGGCAGCGTCTCGATCCTCCACCAGCTGATCCTCGCGACCGCCTCCGTGGGTGACGAGGTCGTCTACGCTTGGCGCTCGTTCGAGGCCTATCCGAGTCTGCCGCTCGTCGCGGGCGCGACCGGGGTGCAGGTGCCTCTCACGCCCGACTCCCGTCACGACCTCGACGCGATGGCTGAGGCGGTCACCGAGCGCACGCGTGCCGTCATCCTCTGCACCCCGAACAATCCGACCGGTCCGATCATCACGAGCGACGAGTTCGCGACGTTCGTCGAGCGCGTCCCCGCCGATGTGCTGATCGTCCTCGACGAGGCCTACGCCGAGTTCGTGACGGTGCCCGGGGCGGTCGACGGTCTCGCCGAGCGGGTGTTCGAGCGGCATCCGAACGTCGTCGTGCTGCGCACCTTCTCGAAGGCCTACGGACTCGCGGGCCTGCGCATCGGATACGCGATCGGCAACGAGAAGGTCCTCGATGCCGCGCGCACCACCGGCATCCCGCTCTCCGTCACGTCGGCAGCCGAGAACGCCGCGATCGCGAGCCTCGACGCCGAGTCCGAGCTGCTCGAGCGCGTCGCGGTGATCGTCGAGCGCCGCACGCGCCTGCTCGAGGGGCTGCGTCGGCAGGGCTGGGACGTGCCCGACTCGCAGGCCAACTTCATCTGGCTGCCCACCGGCGAGCGCACCGACGAGGTCGCCGCCGCATTCGTCGCCGCCGACCTCATCGTGCGCCCGTTCCCGGGTGACGGCATCCGCATCTCCGTGGGCGAGGAGGCATCCGTGGCGCGCGTGCTCGATGTCGCATCGTCACTGCGCTGATCCGCGCCGTTCCGCCGTTTCTCCGGGTTCCCGGCAGATGCGAGGACGTCCTAGGTATGCGTGACCGGGCATGCGCGCGCGGGTAGCGTGGGGGTCGTGACCTCGTCAGAGACTGAACTCGTCCGCGTCCTGGATCAGGATGGCCGCTTCACGCCGAGTCCGGCTGCTGAGCAGTATCTGTCGTTGATCGAGGCGATCAGCGACGCCGAGCTCGAGCAGTTCTACCGGGACATGGTGGTCATCCGCGCGATCGACACCCAGGCCACCAACCTGCAGCGACAGGGACAGCTGGCGCTGTGGCCGCCGAGCCGTGGGCAGGAGGCCGCCCAGGTCGGGTCCGCCCGCGCCGCCCGCGCCCAGGACACGCTCTTCCCGTCGTACCGCGAGCACGCCGTGACGCGCATCCGCGGCGTCGACCCCGTCGACATCATCAAGCTGATGCGCGGTGTCTCGCACGGCGGCTGGGATCCGACAGACCCCAAGAACGGCAACACCCGCCTCTACACCCTGGTTCTCGGCTCGCAGGTGCTGCATGCAGCCGGCTACGCGATGGCGTTGAACTTCGACGGTCGATCCGGCACCGGCGACGTCGACAAGGACGAAGCCGTCATCGTCTACTACGGCGACGGGGCGTCGAGCCAGGGCGACGTGCACGAGGCGATGGTCTTCGCCGCGAGCTACCAGGCTCCCACCGTCTTCTTCCTGCAGAACAACCACTGGGCGATCTCGGTGCCGGTCGCGACGCAGTCGCGGGTGCCGCTGGTCGAGCGCAGCGCCGGCTACGGCATCCCCAGCGTCCGCGTCGACGGCAACGACGTCCTCGCCAGCTACGCCGTGTCGCGCGTCGCTCTCGATGAAGCCCGCAGCGGCCACGGTCCCCGGGCGATCGAGGCGGTCACGTACCGTCTCGGCGCGCACACCACCAGCGACGATCCCACGAAGTACCGCGGCTCCGACGAAGAGCAGTCGTGGGCGCTGCGAGACCCGATCGACCGCATGCGCGCCTTCCTCGAGAACAGGGGAGCGGCGGGGCAGTTCTTCGCCGACGTGGATGCCGAGGCGGCCGACGCCGCCGAGGACCTGCGTTCACGCAGCGTCGAGCTCGGATCGCCGACCGCAGACAAGATCTTCGATCACGTGTACAGCGACCCGCATCCGCTCGTGGCGGAGCAGAAGGCCTGGCACACGCGCTACGAGGCATCGTTCGAAGGAGACGGCAAGTGATGGACTGCCTTCAGGATTCTCGGCCAGGAGCGACTTTCGCGGCCCGCGCTGCGCGCAGTGGCCGCCGAACGTGCGTATGGCCGCAGAAGTTCACGACGTCGAGGACGGTGCACGCATGACCCTCGAGACGATGCCCCTCAGCAAGGCGCTGAACTCGGGCCTGCGCCGGGCGCTCGAAGACGACTCCAAGGTCCTGCTCATGGGCGAGGACATCGGCAAGCTCGGCGGTGTCTTCCGGGTCACCGAGCACCTGCAGCGCGACTTCGGCGACCGCCGCGTGCTCGACACACCCCTCGCGGAGTCGGGGATCGTCGGCACCGCGATCGGGCTCGCGATGGCCGGGTTCCGTCCGGTGATCGAGATCCAGTTCGACGGGTTCGTGTTCCCCGCGTTCGACCAGATCACGACCCAGCTCGCCAAGCTCACGAACCGACACGAGGGCAGGATCAGCCTGCCCATCGTGATCCGCATCCCCTACGGCGGGCACATCGGAGCGGTCGAGCACCACCAGGAGAGCCCTGAGGCCTACTTCGCGCACACCCCCGGCCTGCGGGTGGTGTCGCCGTCGACGCCGAACGATGCCTACTGGATGATCCAGGAGGCCATCGCGTCCAACGACCCGGTGATCTTCATGGAGCCGAAGAGCCGCTACTGGCAGAAGGGCGAGGTCGAGCTCGACGCGTCCGCCGCCCCGCTGCACTCGTCTCGCGTCGTGCGCACGGGATCCGACGTCACGCTCGTCGGACACGGAGCCATGGTCACGACCCTGCTGCAGGCGGCCGCGCTCGCCGAGGCCGAGGGCACCAGCTGCGAGGTCGTCGACGTGCGGTCACTGTCTCCGGTCGACTACGAGCCCATCCTGAGCTCGGTGCGCAAGACCGGACGCATGGTCTACGCCCAGGAGGCCCAGGGCTTCGTCAGCATCGGCAGCGAGATCGCCGCGACCGTCATGGAGCGCGCCTTCTACGCGCTCGAAGCTCCCGTGCTCCGCGTCTCGGGATACGACACTCCGTTCCCGCCCGCGAAGCTCGAGGGCACCTACCTCCCCGACGCCGACCGCATCCTCGAGGCCGTCGACCGTTCGCTCGCCTACTGATCTCACCCTGATCTCACCGTTCCGAAAGGACCGCACATGAGCACGCAGAACTTCAACCTCCCCGATGTGGGCGAGGGCCTGACCGAGGCCGAGATCGTGGCATGGAAGGTCGCGCCGGGTGACTCCGTCGCCATCAACGACGTCATCTGCGAGATCGAGACCGCCAAGTCGCTCGTCGAGCTGCCGTCGCCGCACGCCGGAGTCGTCGGCGAGCTGCTCGCCGCCGAGGGCGCGACCGTCGAGGTCGGCTCGCCGATCATCACCTTCGTGACCGATGCGCGCGACGACGCCGGACCCGGCAAGATCGCCACCGCGGAGGCCCCCGCGCCGGAAGAGGGCGGCGGGTCGGTTCTCGTCGGCTACGGCACGGGCGGCGGTGCGACGTCGCGGCGCAAGCGTCCGGCGGAGCGCCCGGTGCGCTCGTCGGTCGGCGTGATCGCGAAGCCGCCGATCCGCAAGCTCGCCCGCGATCTGGGCGTCGACCTCACCACGGTCACGCCCACCGGAGCCGACGGCGAGGTGACTCGCGACGACGTGATGACCCACGCCTCGCAGGCCAGCGTCTTCCGCAACATCGAGACGCCCGAGTGGGGCGCCGTGCGCGAAGAGACCGTGCCCGCACCGCAGAGCACGCCGGCGGGCCTCGCCCGTGGAGTGTCGGCAGCGCCGGCATCCGCCCCGGTGTCCGACGACCGCACCGAGTCGATCCCTGTGAAGGGCGTGCGCAAGGCGACCTCGTCGGCGATGGTGCAGAGCGCGTACTCCGCTCCGCACGTCACCGTGTGGAAGGAGATCGACGCGAGCCGCACGATGGAGCTCGTCAAGAGGCTCAAGGCATCGCCCGACTATGCCGACATCCGCGTCTCGCCGTTGCTGATCATGGCCCGCGCCGTCATCTGGGCTGCCCGCCGCACCCCGATGGTGAATGCCGCGTGGATCGAGACCGAGGGTGGCGCGGAGATCGCGGTGCGCCACTACGTGAACCTCGGCATCGCCGCGGCGACGCCTCGCGGTCTGCTCGTGCCGAACATCAAGGACGCGCAGGACCTCAGCATGAAGGACCTCGCCCGCGCTCTGAACAGGCTCACCCTGACGGCGCGCGAGGGCAAGACCAGCCCCGCCGACCAGCAGGGTGGCACGATCACGATCACCAACATCGGTGTGTTCGGGATGGATGCCGGTACCCCGATCATCAACCCCGGCGAGGCGGGCATCGTGGCCATGGGCACGATCAGCCAGAAGCCGTGGGTCGTCGACGGCGAGGTGCGCCCCCGCTGGGTGACCACGGTCGCAGGCTCGTTCGACCACCGCGTGATCGACGGCGACGGCATGAGCCGCTTCATCGCCGACGTGGCATCCGTGCTCGAGGAGCCCGCACTGCTCGTGGAGTGAGGCGGACAGCGGGGATACAGTGGCGGAGAACCGTGATGACCGCCCCGACAGAACGGACTCAACGCGGATGAGGATCGAACCGACTGCCATCACCCTCGGAACCTCCGGCCTCGGCCGGCATTCGGAGCCGGGATCCGCCGAGGAGAGAGCGGCCGTCGATGTCGCCATCGACCTGCTCACGAGCCGGCACGGGTTCGTGGACACGTCGAACAACTACTCGGCCGGTCGATCCGAAGCCGTCATCGGCATCGCGCTGCGCGAGCTGGGGATGGACGGTTCGCGAGTCATCTCGAAGGTGGATCAGGACCCTGAGACGGGCGTGTTCGACCGAGACCGCGTCCTCCGCTCGTTCGAGGAGACGACCGCGCGGCTCGGGGTCGACCGGCTTCCGCTGTTGCACCTGCACGACCCGTACTCGGTGTCGTTCGAGGACACGATCTCGATCGGGGGCGCGGTGCAGGGGCTCATCGAACTGCGGAGCGCCGGCGTGGTGGACGCGATCGGTGTGGCGGCGGCTCCGGTCCCGCTGATGGCGAAGTACGTCGAGACGGGGGTGTTCGACGCCGTGCTGATCCACAACCGATTCACGCTCGTGGATCACTCGGCTGAGAGTGTGTTCGCCGACGCCAAGGCACGCGGCATGGCCGTGTTCAACGCTGCGCCCTTCGGTTCGGGACTGCTCGTCAAGGGGCCGCATTCCGGTGCGCAGTACGCCTATCGACCTGCCGGCGAGGAGCTGCTGAGGTGGACCGAGCGTCTGCAGCGCGTCTGCGCGGAGCAGGGAACGTCGATGGCTGCCGCAGCGCTGCACTACTCGCTGCGGTCCCCGCTGGTCGACTCCACAGTCGTCGGGGTGTCGAGACCGCATCGTCGTGAGCAGCTCGACGAGCTGGAGCAGGCGGAGGTCCCGGAGGCGCTGTGGGGCGCCATCGAGAGCCGGGGGTCGGCGCCTTCCCCGGTGGACGACAGCGACTACGCCTGACGCAGCTCCGCGAGCGCAGTGATCTGCGCGGTGCCGGGGTCCCAGTGCCGCACACTGCGCGCGTGAGCGTGGATGTCGCCGCCGATGAGATCCAGCGCGTCCGCCAGATCGGTGACCCGCAACCGTCGGGCGAGGGCGACGTGCGGCATCCACTCGCCCGGCGCGGTATGCGGGGCATCGTCACCCGGCCCGACGGCGGAGAGGATCGTCTCGCGGAGGTGGATCAACTCCGCACGGGGAACGATGCTCCGCGCCAGCACACGGCGATCTCCGGAGCCGAAGAGCAGGGGAGCGCCCAGCGTGATCGGGAACGACGGGATGCCGGCGAAGACATCTGGTCCGGGCGGTGACAGGTCGACGCGTGCGACCAGCGTGATGTGAGGGCGGTTGCTCGCCGACGTGTGCCCCGCGAGGCTCGACAGGCCGCGCGCCGCGAGAGCATTCCATTCGGCCCGGACCGCGGCCTCGGCCTCTGCGTCGAGGAGCAGTTCGATCGATGACGGGGAGCGCTGCGGCTCTGGTTCTCGCACGACGTCAGCTCACCGCGCTGAGCCGCCGCTCCGCGAGCAGCGGCACGGCCACCTCGCGCGCCGCCCTGCGCGCGGTCGCGACGGCGCCGATCGAGACGACCTCGGCGCCCAGCGTCGAGGCGAGGATCTCGGGTGCCGGCAGGTGCAGCTGGGCCGGCAGCACCTCGCGCGCAGCCGTGAGAACGGGGGCGATGCTCTCGGCCACCGCCCCGCACACGATCACGCGGGAGGGGTCGTACATGCTGCCGAGCACGCCGACCACACGGGCGAGCGTCGCGCCGACGCGGGAGGTGGCCAGGAGCGCATCGGCATCGCCGGCTGCCGCCGCCGTCAGCACGGCGCGGGGGTCGATGCGCTCCTCGCGTGCGAGCCGCCCGATCGGGGATTCGAAGGAGATCTCGCCGCTCTCGACCGCCGCCCGCACCTGATCCTGCAGGGCGTAGCGCAGACCGAAAGCCGAGCCGACGCCGATGATGTGGTCGAACACGACACCCTCGCCGACTCCACCGTGAGCGCCGTGCAGCACGTGGCCGTCGACCACGACGCCGCCGCCGAAGCGTTCGCTCGCGAGCAGGGCGACGTAGTCACGGCATCCGATGGCTGCGCCGGCCGAGCCCTCGGCGATCGCGGCGAGCTGTGCGTCGTTCTTGATCTCCACGACGGGGGCCCAGTCGGCGAGCGCCTCGGCGAGACCGGGGTTCGTGCGCTCCCAGAAGCCCTCGGGATGCGGCGGAGAGATGCCCGCCCGGTTGACGGGCGCGGCGACGCCGACGCAGATCGCGAGCACCGCCTCGCGCGAGACCTCGGCCTCGGCGAGCGCGTGCTGCATCTGGTCGAGGATCGTGGCGCGGCGTGCCGCCGCGGTCTGCGTCGGTTCGAGGTCGGTGCGGTGGTGCACGAGAGTGTGGTCGGTGGGGTCGGCGACGGTCACCGCGAGGTGGGTGTCTCCGGCATCCACCCCGATGACGACGCCCAGGTCGGATGCCAGCACGAAACGTCGCGCCGGGCGTCCTGCGCGGTAGCTTCCGGCGGCGCGGGCGTTGGGCAGCTCGCGCAGCACCCCGGCATCGACGAGGGTGTCGATCCCGTCGATCGCTGTCGAACGGGTCAGCGAGGTGCTCGCCATCGCCTCGGTCGCGGTGAACTCCCCGGCCGCCCAGGCGAAGTCGAGGATGGCGCCGACGCTGGCTCGTCCGGTGCCGAGACCTGCGGAGACTTCTGTCACGGGCCTTGACCTCACTCTCGTCCAGATGAGAGAGTACCGTTCATCGAAGTAAATTCGCTCACTAGATTTAGTCTGCGGATCTACCGGACGAAAGGACGACGGTGTCTGTGAAACCCCCACGCCCGGCGCAGCTGGTGGCCGGTGCGGCCGCGCTCGCCCTGGTCGGAGCGGCTCTGACCGGCTGCTCGACGGCCGGCGGAACCGAGACCATCCGCTTCACGTTCAGCAAACGCGAGGCGATCGAGTTCATGACAGAGCTCGTCGCCGAGTACAACTCCTCGCAGGACAAGGTGCGCGTCGAGATCGACACCTCGGGTGTCGACGTCGTGTCGGCGAGCTTCGTGCGCGGCAACCCGCCGGACATCATGCTGGCCAACTACAACTACGAGATCGCCCGGTTCGTGCAGCGCTGCGCGCTCACGGATCTCTCCGACACCGAGGCCGCCTCGACCATCCGCGACGACCTGCAGCCGCTCATGGAGCAGTACGGCTCGTGCGAGGGGCGCACGAGCGCGCTGCCGTACTCGGTGATGGGCGCGTCGGTCATCTACAACAAGCAGATCTTCGACGAGCAGGGCCTCGAGGTCCCGCAGACGTGGGACGAGCTGCTCGCCGTGTGCGATCAGCTGAAGCAGGCGGGGATCGACCCCTTCTACGCCACCTTCAAGGACGACTGGACCGTCGCGCAGGGCTGGTACGACTACACCGCCGGCGGCTCGGTCGACGTGATCGACTTCTTCGACACCCTCGCGGAGGAGGGTACCGAGGTCGGTCCCGACTCCGAGGTGTCGTTCGAGAAGGACTTCGCCGAGCCCATGGACCGCATGATGACCCTCGCGACCGAGTACACCAACGCGGATGCCGCGAGCCGCGGATACGGCGACGGCAATCTCGCATTCGGCAAGGGCGAGGCGGCGATGTACCTGCAGGGGCCGTGGGCGTTCAGCGAGATCGAGAAGACGGCTCCCGACCTCGACCTCGGCACCTTCCCGCTGCCGATGACCGACGATCCCGCCGACCTCGGCGTGCGCGTCAACATGGACCTCGCCGCGATGATCCCCGAGGGGTCGCAGCACCAGGAGGCAGCAGGTGACTTCCTCGAGTACCTGTTCCAGCCCGAGAACATCGAGGCCTACAACGCGTCGCAGCTCGGGTTCACCCCGACGAAGGACGCACCGGCCCCGGACGACCCTCGGATCGAGGGAATGATCGAGTACTACGACAACGGCCAGATCTATCAGGGACCCTCGGTGCTCGTGCCCCGAACCCTGCCGGTCTTCAACTACGCGCAGGCGATGGTGCTGGGCGCGTCCCCGACCTCCACGTTGCGCACCATGGATGCCGACTGGGCGAGGATCGCGTTCCGCGCTCCCATCCCGTCGACCCAGGACAACGCCTCCGGTGAGGACTCAGCATCCGGCGAGACAGAGGAGTCCACGCCATGACGAACACCGCTCTGCCCAACCCGGCAGCCCCCAACCCCTCGTCGTCGAGGCCGACGGCGGGCACGATCACGAAGCCCAACACCCCCACGACCGACACCACGGCGATCATCACGGGAGGCACCCGCAAGCTCGGTCGCCGCACCCGCAAGGTCGAGCCGATCTACTACCTGTTCCTGCTGCCGACGCTGGTCATCTTCACGCTCGCGATCACCGTGCCCGGCATCATGGGCATCTTCTTCAGCTTCACCGACTCGATCGGCATCGGCGAGTGGAGCTTCAACGGGCTGACCAACTACATCGCGATGTTCAGCGACCCGGCCATCCTGCAGAGCTACCTGTTCACGTTCGGTTTCTCGATCGCCACGGTGATCGTCGTCAACGTGATCGCGTTCCTGCTGGCGGTCGGGCTGACCTCCCGCATCCGGTTCAAGACGGGGCTGCGCACGATCTTCGTGATCCCCATGGTGATCTCGGGCATCATCATCGCCTACGTCTTCAACTTCCTGTTCTCGAACTCGATCCCTGCCGCGGGTGCCGCCACCGGCATCCCGTGGCTCTCGACCAGTCTGCTCGCGAATCCCGATCTCGCGTGGGTGGCGATCGTCATCGTCACCGCGTGGCAGGCGGTTCCGGGCACACTGCTCATCTACATCGCCGGCCTGCTCTCGGTGCCGGGCGAGGTCTACGAGGCAGCCAGCATCGACGGAGCGAACAAGAGGCAGCAGCTCTTCCGCATCACGCTTCCGCTCGTCGCGGGGTACGTGGTGATCAACGTCATCCTGGGCTTCAAGGGCTTCCTCAACGCCTACGACATCATCGTCGGCCTCACCAACGGCGGTCCCGGCACCGCCACCCGCAGCGTCGCGATGACGATCATCGCGGGCTTCAACGGCGGCGACTACGCCTACCAGATGGCCAACGCGACGATCTTCTTCATCGTCGCCGTGCTCATCTCCCTGCTGCAGCTCTCGCTGACCCGCGGAAGGAACGCACTCTGATGTCGACGCAGACACTCACCACCATCCCCACCTCGGGCAAGAAGCCGCGCGTCCGCATGGAGCGCGTCAACTGGTCGGGCACGATCATCCTGATCCTGTGTGCCGTCACCGTGCTGCTGCCGCTGTACGTCACGATCTCGATGGCGTTCAAGACCACGGGTCAGGCGGTCGACGGCAACGCGTTCTCGCTGCCGGCGCCCTTCAGCATCGACGGGTTCGTCGAGGCCTGGAATCTCACGAAGTTCCCGGTCGGCGCGGGGATCTCGCTGCTGGTCACGGCCGGCACCGTGATCGCGACGATCGTGCTCGCGGCCTTCGCGTCGTACGCGATCGTCCGCAACTGGGACCACCGCCTGTTCCGCTGGTCGTTCTTCTATCTGCTCGCCGCGATGTTCATCCCGTTCCCCGTGGTGGCGCTGCCGCAGATCCAGCTGACCGGCTGGGTGGGACTCGACAACCCGTTCGGCGTGATCATCCTCGCGACGATGTTCCAGCTGAGCTTCAGCGTGCTGCTGTTCACCGCGTTCCTGCGGTCGATCCCGATCGAGCTCGAAGAGAGCGCCCGCATCGACGGCGCCACCACCTGGCAGACGTTCTGGCAGCTGATCTTCCCGCTGCTGGCGCCGATGAGCGCGACGGTCGGCATCTTCGCCTTCCTCTACGCCTGGAACGACTTCATGATGCCGTCGCTGATCATCTCCGATCCCGCGCTGCAGACGCTGCCGGTGCGGCAGAACCTCTTCCAGACCCAGTTCAGCAACAACTACAACGTGTCGTTCGCCTCGTACCTCATGGCGATGGCCCCGGCGATCCTGGCCTACCTGTTCACGCAGCGCTTCGTCATGGAGGGCGTCACACAGGGCGCCGTCAAGGGCTGACACGTCGCACACCCCGGACCGCAACACGAAGGAGCAACACCCCTCATGACCGATGCGCTTCTCACCGAGACCCGCGACGACACGACGGCCGCATGGTGGCGCCAGGCCGCCGTCTACCAGATCTACCCCCGCAGCTTCGCCGATGCGAACGGCGACGGCCTCGGTGACATCCCTGGCATCGTCTCGCGGGCCGACTACCTGCGCGACCTCGGCATCGACGCCGTGTGGCTCAGCCCGTTCTATCCGTCGGCCCTGGCAGACGGGGGCTACGACGTGGCCGACTACCGCGACGTCGATCCGCGCCTGGGCACGCTCGACGACTTCGACGACATGGTCGCGGCGCTGCACGAGCGCGGCATCCGCGTCGTGGTCGACATCGTGCCGAACCATTCGTCCGACCTGCACGAGTGGTTCCAGGAGGCGCTCGCCGCAGGCCGCGGCTCGGCGGCCCGCGAGCGGTACATCTTCCGCGAGGGATCCGGTCCCGACGGCGCGGAGCCGCCGACCGACTGGACCGCCGCGTTCGGCGGATCGGCGTGGGAGCGGGTCGATGACGGCCAGTGGTACCTGCACAGCTTCGCCCCCGAACAGCCCGACTTCAACTGGGACCACCCGGAGGTGCGCGAGGACTTCCTGACGACGCTGCGCTTCTGGTCGGACCGCGGGGTCGACGGCTTCCGCATCGATGTCGCCCACATGCTGACGAAGGATCTGACCGAGCCGCTGCCCAGCACCGCCGATCTCGAGCTGCTCCCGCACGACGGCAACCATCCGCTGCACGACCGCGACGACGTGCACGAGATCTACGCCGAGTGGCGCCGGGTCTTCAACGAGTACGACCCGCCCCGCACCGCCGTGGCCGAAGCCTGGGTCAGCACTCCCGAGCGCCGCGCACGGTATGCCTCGGCCGAGGGGCTCGGGCAGGCGTTCAACTTCGACCTGCTGGTCGCCGACTTCGACGCGACGCAGTTCCGCACGATCATCACCGACAACCTCGCGCAGTCCGAGGCCACCGGGTCGTCGACGACGTGGGTGCTGTCGAACCATGACGTCACCCGTCACGCGACGCGCTACGGTCTCGCGCCGCTCGAGGGGCGCACCGGAGTGAAGCAAGGGGTCGAGTGGGTCGCGTCCGGCGGGCCGGAGGATCAGCTCGATCGCGAGGCGGGTCTTCGCCGAGCGCACGCTGCGACGCTGCTGCTGCTCGGGCTCCCCGGCAGCACCTACCTGTATCAGGGCGAGGAGCTCGGCCTCCACGAGGTCGCCGACGTCGCGCCCGAGCAGCGTCAGGACCCGGCGTTCTTCCGTGGTGCCGTCTTCGACGGACTGGGACGGGACGGATGCCGCGTGCCGCTGCCCTGGACCGCATCCGGACCGTCGTTCGGCTTCGGATCCGCTGAGGCGCACCTGCCGCAGCCCGCGTGGTTCGCCGAGTCCGCGGTCGATGTCGAGGCCGCCGATCCGTCGTCGACGCTCTCGCTCTACCGGGAGGCGCTGCGGCTGCGGCACGAGCTGCAGACCGAGGAGAGCCTGGAGTGGATCGAGACCGGCCGGCCCGATGTGCTGCGCTTCGCTCGCCCGAACGGCTGGCAGATCGTGACGAACTTCGGCACCGAGCCGTTCGACCTCGGAGCGGATGCCGCCGATGTCGTCCTCGGCACGGTGGTCGACGGGGCGGTCCCGGCGGACTCGACCGTGTGGATCGCGCCGGGTCTCATCGGCTGAGCCGGTCTGATTGCAGGACGAAAGCACGGATGCAGGGCGAGAACACGGTTTCTCGTCCTGCATCCGTGCGTCGGCCCTGCAATCGATTGTGAAGCGTGCCACCCTAGCCCACCGATTTGATAATGGTTCTCATTAGCGTTTAGAGTGGGGGACATGAAGAAGCCGTTCGTCGCCCTCGCCCTCGCATCCGTCGCCGCACTCTCGCTGGCCGGATGCTCGACCACCCCCGCTGCGGGAGAGGGCGGCGACGGCGGAGCGGTGACGGTCGTCGCGAGCACCAATGTCTACGGTTCGCTCGCCGAGCAGATCGGCGGCGACCGCGTCGACGTGACCTCGATCATCACCTCGGCCACGCAGGACCCGCACTCGTACGAGGCCTCGGCCCGTGACCGCCTGACGGTGCAGAAGGCCGACCTCGTGATCGAGAACGGCGGCGGCTACGACGGCTTCATCGACACCCTGCTGCAGGATGCCCAGGACCCGCACATCGTCACCGCCGTCGAGTTCTCGCACGATTTCCCGGGAAACGAGGGTCACTCCGATGAGGAGGGCGCGACCGAGGAAGAGCACGATCACGACCACGCCGAGGGTGAAGAGGGGCATGAGGGCCACAATCACATCGAGGGCTTCAACGAGCACGTCTGGTTCGACCCGCACACGATGATCCACGTGGTCGAGGCGATCGCCGACGAGCTTGCCGAGATCGACCCCGACGGCGAGGCGGAGTTCACCGCCAACGCCGAGGACATCGTCGCCGACCTCGAGGGCTTCGAAGCCGACCTCGAGACCCTCAAGACGGATGCCGCCGGCGCCGATGTGATCATCACCGAGCCGCTGCCCGGCTACATCGCCACCGCCGCCGGACTCACCGATGTGACCCCCGAGGGATTCGCGGAGTCGGTCGAGGAGGGCAGCGATGTCGCCCCCGCGACCCTGCTCGAGACCCTGAACGTCGTCGCCAGCGGCGACGTGGCAGCCGTGCTCACCAATGCGCAGACCGGCGGGGCCGAGACGCAGCGCGTCGAGGATGCCGCGACCGCCGCCGGCATCCCTCTCGTCGCGTTCACGGAGCTGCTGCCCGAAGGATCGTCGTACTCTGAGTGGATGAGTGACGCGATCCAGAGCCTCGCCGACGCGCTCCAGTCGTGAGCGCCGCCGCCGACGCGCGGGCAGGAGCCGAGAAGTCGAACCCCGTGCTCGAGGTGCGGGGAGCCGCCCTCCAGCGCGGTGATCGGGAACTGTGGTCGGGCCTCGACCTGACCGTCGAGCCCGGGGAGTTCATCGCCGTGCTCGGACCGTCGGGTTCGGGCAAGACCACGCTGCTGCGCAGCATCCTGGGCCTGCAGCCGCTGTCGGCCGGCGAGATCTCGGTCGCCGGCGGGCCGGTGCGCAAGGGCAACCCGCGCATCGGATACATCCCGCAGCAGCGCTCGCTGGCTCCCGACACGAGCATGCGAGCCCGCGACCTCGTGGCGCTCGGTGTGCAGGGCAGCCGCTTCGGCTTCCCGATCCCGCACCGCGGCGACAAGGCCAAGGTCGATCAGCTGCTCGCCTCGGTCGGAGCCGCGCACTACGCCGACCGCCGGGTCGGCCTCCTGTCGGGCGGTGAGCAGCAGCGACTGCGCGTCGGTCAGGCGCTTGCCGACGAACCCGCCCTGCTGCTGTGCGACGAGCCGCTGTCGAACCTCGATCTCGCGAACCAGGTCGCGATCACCGACATCATCGATCGCCAGCGTCGCGATCGCCGCGCCGCCGTGCTGTTCGTCACCCACGACATCAACCCGATCCTCGGCCGCGTCGATCGCATCCTGTACATCGCCGGCGGTCGCTTCGTGCTCGGCACCCCCGAAGAGGTGCTGCAGACCCGCGTGCTCACCGAGCTCTACGGCACCCCGGTGTTCGTGCTGCGCGCCGGCGACCGACTCGTCGTCGTCGGGGTGCCGGATGCCGAGCCCCACCACCTGCACGACCACGACCACGACCACGGAGGTGCCGCATGAAGGTCATCACCGGCATCGTGCCTGCGGTCGACTGGAGTGACGTGTTCTCGTTCCAGGACTACGGCGAGCTCGTCGCCCTGCTCGCGAACTCGATCATCGCGGGTGCGGTGCTCGGCATCGTCGGCGGACTGATCGGCGTCTTCGTGATGCAGCGCGACCTCGCGTTCGCGGTGCACGGCGTCAGCGAGCTCTCGTTCGCGGGTGCCGCCGCAGCGCTGCTCTTCGGGGGCAGCGTGGTCGTCGGATCCCTCGGCGGTGCGCTCGTGGCGGCGATCCTGATCGGCGTCCTGGGGGCCAAGGCCCGAGATCGCAATTCGATCGTCGGGGTGCTCATGCCGTTCGGCCTCGGCCTCGGCATCCTCTTCCTGTCGCTCTACGACGGGCGCAGCGCCAACCGCTTCAGTCTGCTGACCGGACAGATCGTCTCGGTCTCGAGCCCCGACCTCGGGTGGCTGCTCGGCATCAGCATCGTCGTGCTGCTCGGGCTGCTGCTCATGTGGAACCCGCTGCGCTTCGACTCGCTCGACCCCGAGTCGGCCGCGGCCCGCGGTGTGCCGACCCGCGCGGTGAGCCTGCTCTTCATGGTGCTGCTGGGTCTGATCGTCGCGGTCAGCGTGCACATCATCGGCGCCCTGCTCGTGATGGCGCTGCTCGTGACTCCCGCGGCGGCCGCCATGCGCGTCTCGGCCGGGCCGGTCGCGGTGCCTCTGCTCGCGGCGCTCTTCGGGTTCGTGTCGGCCGTCGGCGGCATCCTGCTCGCCCTCGCGGGCACGCTGCCGGTGAGTCCGTACATCACGACCCTGTCGTTCACGATCTACGTCGTGTGCTGGATCATCCAGCGCGCCCGAGGCGGCGTGCGCCGCGTGCGGGCCTGACGTTCCCAGGGCCCGGCAAGGGCGGCGCGCCTAGAATCGTGGGTATGGCTCAGCGGAACACCTGGCAGCGCGATCGCGTGCGCGAAGCCCTCGCCGACGCGCGAGGATTCGTCAGCGCGCAGAATCTGCATGCCTCGCTCCGCGACGACAACACCGGCATCGGCCTCGCCACGGTCTATCGGGCCCTGGCCGGACTCGCCGCAGCCGGCGACGCCGACTCGCTGCAGAGCCCCGAAGGCGAGGCGCTCTACCGCGCCTGCACGACGCAGGGCCACCACCACCACCTGATCTGTCGCAACTGCGGACTCACGGTCGAGATCGAGGCGACCGACGTCGAGCAGTGGGCGCACCGCACCGCGGCCCTCCACGGCTTCACGGATGCCGCGCACGTGGTCGACATCTTCGGGCTGTGCGCCTCCTGCACCAACAAGCGGGACGCCGAAGAGGCAGCGAACGCGTGACCACCCAGGCCGCTCCACGGACGGTGCACTCGCACCGGCCCTCCCGATCGCCGCGCTCGCCGTGGATCGGGGTCGGCCTCGGCGCCGCGATCGTGCTCGCGCTCTTCCTGATCGACCGGTTCCTTCCGTCGCTCTTCACCGCGAGCCTGCCCAGCAGGGCTCAGGACGGACTGACCCTCGCCCTGAGCGTGCTCATCGAGGCGCTGCCGTTCGTGATCCTCGGCGTGCTGCTGTCGATCGTCGTCCAGGTGTGGCTGCCCGCCGACGTCATCCACCGCTGGCTGCCGAAGCGCGCATGGGCCCGGCGTGCGGTGCTGTCGCTGCTCGGCATGCTCATCCCGGTGTGCGAGTGCGGCAACGTGCCCTTCGCCCGCGGTCTCATGATGCGCGGGCTCGCACCGGCCGAGGCGCTGACGTTCCTGATCGCCGCCCCGATCGTGAACCCGATCGTGATCCTGACCACGCACGCGGCATTCGGCTTCGATGACGGCATCCTGGTGGCCCGTCTCATCGGCGGATACCTGATCGCCAACCTCATCGGCTGGATCTACAGCCGCCACCCCTCGCCCGACTCGCTGCTCACCCAGCGGTTCATCGACACCTGCGATCGCGTCACGCACGAGCACGGCACCCCGGTGCGTCGCAGCCTCACACAGTTCCTCGTCGAGCTGCGCGCCGTGATGCCCGCGCTCGTGATCGGATCGGCGCTCGCCGGAGCGGTGCAGGTGCTGATCCCGCGCGAGGTGCTGCTGGCGATCGGCTCGAACCCGGTGCTGTCCATCCTGGCGATGATGGCCCTCGCGATGACCGTCGCGATCTGCTCGAACGTCGACGCCTTCTTCGCCCTGTCGTTCGCCTCCACCTTCTCGTCGGGCGCGCTCGTGGCGTTCCTGCTCGTCGGCCCGCTCGTCGACGTGAAGATGCTCGCTCTCATGCGCACGACCTTCACCACCCGCACCCTCGTCGGGATCGTCGGCGTGGTGCTGTTCGCCGCCTTCGCGATCGGGATCGGGGTGAACGTCCTTGTCTGATCACGCGCACCCCACGCAGGCCCGCTCGCGCGCCCGTGCCCTGGGCACCCGCTGGCTCGGCATCGGTCTCGCCACGGTGATCTCGGTCGTCACGCTCGGACTCGGCCTGACCGGTCGCCTGAATCTCTACATCAGCCCCGAGTCGGTGTGGTTCGCCTGCGCCGCGGCCGTCGTGACGCTTGCCGGAGCGATCTGGTCGTGCACCCTGCCGCTCGGCGAAGAAGGCGACCACGGACACGATCACGGACACGGCACGGATGCGGATGCCGAGCCGTCGCCTCGCCGCAGCCTCGCCCTCGTGGGCACGGTCACCGGAGGTGTCGTCGCTTCGGGTGTCGTCATCGCAGCGCTCGTGCTGCCGCCCGCATCGCTGTCGGTCGAGCTGGCGATGTCGCGGGTCGGAGAGCAGACCGCGCTGTTCGCCGGGGCCGACGATGTGACCCTCGGGGTCGCCGACACCGCGACCTTCGGGGTGGGCGACTGGGCGAGCGTGTTCGCGACGGCGACCAACACCGCCGCCTACGACGGCAAGACGGTCACGCTGACCGGCTTCGTCACCCCCACGGATGCCGACGGCGTCAACCTCACGCGCCTCGTCATCACGCACTGCGTGATCGACGCGCAGCCGGCGACGCTACCGGTGACGATCGATGCGGGAGAGTTCGACACCGGCCAGTGGGTCGAGGTCGAGGGCACGGTCAAGGCGGATGCCGACGGCTCGCTGCACGTCGAGCCCACCACCGTCACCGCGATCGACGAGCCTCAGGACCCGTATGAGTACTGACGACGAGCGCCCCGACCTCCCGGCGGTGCCGCGCACGCGCGCCGAGCTGCGCGCCGCCCGCGAGGCGGAAGCGGCCGCTGCTGCCGCGGATTCCCCGTCGCCGTCGGTGAGCGACGCCGGCGCAGCCGAATCCACCGCCGAATCGCCGGACGAGGGCGGCGGGGCAGAGCGAGCCGGAACGTCTCCTGCGACCGACACGCCTGGGGCTCGCGGGGCTCGCGGGGCCGGCGGCGAACGGCCGACGCGTTCGACCTTCGTCCCGCCTGATGCGGAGTCCACAACGTCGTTCGCGGCTCACTCCACGACCGACTACGCGCCCCCGGCGCCGGTGCAGCCGAAGGCCGAGAAGAAGCCGAAGGCCGAGAAGAAGCCCAAGCCGGCGAAGGCCGCCAAGCCCGCAAAGGCCGCCAGGCCCGAGAAGCCCGCCAAGCCGGAGAAGCCCGCGAAGCCCGAGAAGTCCGACACCCCGAGCGACCGCCGGTTCCTGCTGGCGCTCGGCGCTGTGCTCGGCATCCTCGTGCTGGTGGGGGCGGGACTCGGCGTCGTCAGCCTCACCCAGGGACCCCGCATCACCGAGGTGCAGGTCGACCCGACCGAGGCCATCGAGACCTCCGGCAGCCGGGTCATCCTCACCGCGAACCAGTCCCTCGCCGCGATCGACGAATCGCAGGTGACGGTCGATCCCGCCGTGCCCTTCACCCTCGACGCCGCGGGCCGCGGCATCGGCATCCGCTTCACCGTGCCGCTCGACGATGACACCGAGTACACGGTGAAGGTCGCCGATGCGGTCGGCGCCGGAGGCGGCCCGAGCGCCACGCTGTCGACGAGCTTCTCGACTCCGGCATCCCACATCTTCCTGCTGCGCCGAGACCCCGACGGGAACGACCAGATCTTCCGCACCGACCTGTCGGGTGAGAAGGCACAGCCCGTGTTCGCGGCCGACAAGATCAACGACTTCCGCGCGACGTCGTCGCAGCTCGTGGTCTCGGTCGAGGAGGACGAGGGCTCGAAGCTGCTCGTGATGGACCGCGACGGGACGGATCAGCGCGAGCTCGAGCTGCCCGGTGTCGGATACGTCGGGGCGATCCAGGTCTCCGACCGCGGGGGTCTGGTCGGCTACAGCTACTCCGACAAGGAGCTCAGCGATACGGAGGGGCGCGCCAGCGTGCTCGTCACCCAATCGCTGAGCGGCGACGACGAACCGGTGGTGACCGAGGTCGGGGGCAAGGAGGCGAACATCTTCGTCTGGCAGTTCGTGCCGGACAGCTCCGCCGTGCTCTTCATCGACTTCGACGGTGCGCTCTCGCTGGTCGACCGCTCGACCGATGCGGGAGTGCAGTCCCTCGGACTCGCGACGACCATCCAGGGCATCTCGCGGGGCACGTACACGGCGATCGTCGAGCGACTCGACGGCACGGTGGTCGAGCTGAACCTCGCTGACGGGTCGGAGGTGCCGCTCGAAGCATCGACTCCCGACTACGGCACCGCGATCACGATCACGCCGTACCCCGGCGGCACCCTCCGCCACGTGGTGTCGCGCGACGAGAACGGTCTGCCCGTCGGTCAGGCGGTCATCCGGGTCAACGACGAGGGCGCGGCGACACCGCTCGTCGAGGTCGATTCGACCGACTCGATCCTGCAGGCCTGCGCGTCGCCCAGCGGTCAGTACGCCGCGGTCGTCATAGCGCCGGAGCTCGCCGACAACCCCTACGACCAGATGCTGCTGCCGCTGCCCGAGAACCTCGAGACGCACCTGCTCGACCTGCGCACGGGTGACGAGATCGTGGCGCTCACCGGCTTCGACGCCTCGTGGTGCCAGACGGCCCCCCAGTTCTGAGCCCATGCCGACGGATGCCCTGCACCGAGCGACCCGCGCCGAGCTGAGCGGGCTGCCGGTCGAGGTCGCTCCGCTGCTGCTCGGCGGTGAGCTGCGCACCGTCGTGGCCGGCTCCGAGGTGCGACTCCGACTCACCGAGGTCGAGGCCTATCACGGGCAGGGCACGGGACCGGCGGCCGACCCCGGGTCGCACGCGCGCATGGGGCGCACTGCACGCAACGCGACGATGTGGGGCGAGCCGGGGCACCTGTACGTCTATCTGAGTCACGGCATCCACTCGTGCGTGAACGTCGTCTCGGGCCCCGAGGGTCAGGCGGGCGGGATCCTGCTGCGTGCGGGCGAGGTGGTGCACGGGGCGGATGCTGTCGCGGTGCGCCGCCGTGCGACGCCCCCTCTGACGGCGACTGCGCTGCGCGACCTCGCGCGCGGGCCCGGGCGATTCGGCCAGTCGGCGGGCCTGCGGCATCCGATCCACGACGGCATCGACGCGATCACCGGAGCGGACTTCGCGGGCGCCCGCGCCGAGCTGTGGCTGCGTGACGAACCGGTGACCGATGTGGCGACCGGGCCGAGGGTCGGTGTGGCCGGCATCGCCGGGACCGCGGCATTCCCCTGGCGCTTCTGGATCTCCGGTGACCCGACGGTCTCGCCGTTCCGCTGGGGGAGGGGCGCTCAGGCCGAGTCTCTCCACACCACGGGCGTCGGCAGCATGATCCCTTCGCGCGGACGCTGATCGTCGCGCAGCTGCGCGAGGACGGATGCCGCGGCCGCGGCCCCGAGACCTTCGGCCGGCTGGTCGACGGTCGAGAGCAGCGGGGTGGTGCGCGTCGCCCACGTGCTGTTGTCGAAGCCGACCACGCCGACGTCATCCGGCACACGCCGTCCCGCTTCGCGCAGCGCCCACATCGCTCCGGCGGCCACCGCGTCGGACGCGGCGAAGACTCCGTCGATGTCGGGTGCTCGGTCGAGCAGTCGCCTCATGGCGGCGGCTCCGTCGGCGTAGGAGTACAGCGGCACCTCTTCGACGAGGTCCGGATCGAAGTCGTCGCCGAGAGCGTCGGTGAATCCGGCGAGTCGATCGGTGCCCGAGTCGCGGTCGAGGGCGGCGGCGATCATGCCGACCCTCGTGCGACCGGTCGCCAGCAGACGTGAGGTGACGGCCTGCGCGGCGCCGCGGTTGTCGACGCCGACCCAGGCGGCATCGACGTCGGGTGGGTGGCCGACGTAGGCGACAGGCAGGTCGAGTCGCATCACGGCCTTGGTGATCGGATCCTGCGCTCGGGCCGAGACGATCACAGCGCCGTCGACGAACCCGCCGTTGAGGTAGCGGGCGACGCGTTCGGTGTCTCGCACCGAGTCGACCACGAGGCAGACCATCTGGTAGTCCGCCTCGGAGAGAGTCTCGTTCGTGCCGAGCATGATCGCGCCGATGTTGGGGTCTTCGAGGAACAGCGCGTGCGGCTCGTGCACGATGAACGCGATGGCCTGGGTGCGCTGTCGCACGAGGTTCTGGGCGGCGGTGTTCGGCACGTAGCCGACCTCGCGGATCGCCTCTTCGATCGCGGTGCGCGCGGCGTCCGACACGTAGCCGCCGTTGATCACGCGGCTGACGGTTCCTCTGGAGACTCCGGCGACGCGCGCGACATCGTGCACGGTGCTGCGACGACGGGCCGAAGTGCTCATGATCGACAGCCTAGCGACCCGGACTTGACGGGATTCGCCACGACATGCGACGATGTGTGCACGTTCACAGAAATCCCGATCGCTGTTTCGACGCAGCGGACTGTGCACGTGCACACATGATCCGCAAAGGAGCGTCACCGATGGCCGCCGCTGTGTCCGACCGCATCGCCACCCTCTCCGCAGGGCGCGGCCTCGTCTTCGGATGCGACTACAACCCGGAGCAGTGGGACCGCAGCGTCTGGCCCGACGACGTGCGGCTCATGCAGCAGGCAGGCGTGGGTCTCGTGGCGATCAACATCTTCGGCTGGTCGTCGATCAACCCCGCCAGGGGAGTGTGGGACTTCGCGGCGCTCGACGAGATCATCGCGCTGCTGCACGCCGCGGACATCCGCATCAACCTCGGTACCGGCACGGCCTCGCCCGCACCGTGGCTCACCGCGCAGCATCCCGAGATCCTGCCGGTCGGCGAAGACGGGACCGTCTTCCAGCAGGGCGGTCGTCAGGGGTACTGCCCGAGCTCGCCCCTCTTCCGCGCGTACGCCGCCGAGGTCGTCACCCGTGTCGTCGAACGCTACGGCGACCACCCGGCCGTCGCGCTCTGGCACGTGTCGAACGAGCTGGGCTGCCACAACGCGCTCTGCTACTGCGACACGAGCGCCGAGGCCTTCCGTGGCTGGCTGCGCGAGCGGTACGCCGACATCGACGCGCTGAACCGGGCGTGGGGCACGACATTCTGGAGCCAGCGCTACAGCGACTTCGACGACGTGCGGGTGCCCGCTCAGGCCCTCTCGCTGCGCAACCCGGGGCAGATCCTCGACTTCCAGCGCTTCAGTTCCGACGAGCAGCTCGCGCTCTACCGCGCCGAAGCCGCGATCCTGCGCGAGCGGAGCGACGTGCCGGTGACGACCAACTTCATGGTCACCGCGCACATCCGCAACCTCGACTACTGGTCGTGGGCGGGGGAGATGGATCTGATCGCCAACGACCACTACCTCGACCGTCGCCTCGACGACGCGCGAGGCGAGCTCTCGTTCGCCGCCGACCTCACCCGCGGCCTCGCCCAGGGTGCGCCGTGGCTGCTCATGGAGACCTCGACCGGCGCAGTGAACTGGCAGCCCTACAACCTCGCCAAAGCTCCCGGTGAGCTGCAGCGCAATATCGCCGCCCACATCGCGCGCGGCGCCGACGGCATCTGCTTCTTCCAGTGGCGGGCGTCGACCCAGGGCGCCGAGAAGTACCACACGGCACTCGTGCCGCACGCGGGCGAGGACTCCGACCAGTGGCGCGAGGTCGTCGCGCTCGGCGGACTCCTCGATCGCCTGGGCGAGGTCGCCGGGACGCGCGTCGTCGCCGACGCCGCACTGTTCTTCTCCTGGGAGAGCTGGTGGGCCGCCGAGAACGAGGGCCGTCCGAGCGAGGCGCTGACCTACCTCGGCCAGGTGCATGCCGCGCATGCCGCGCTGGCGGATGCCGGCATCACGACAGACGTCGTGCGCCCCGGCGCAGACCTCGACGGCCACCGCCTGCTGATCGTCCCCGCGCTGCACCTCATCGGCGATGCGGATGCCGCGGCGATCGCCCGCGCGGTCGAGAACGGCGCGACAGCACTGATCACCTTCTTCAGCGGCATCGTCGACGAAGAAGACAGAGTGCGCACCGGCGGCTATCCCGGCGCGTTCCGCGACCTGCTCGGCATCCGCTCGGAGGAGTTCACGCCCCTGCGTCCCGACGAGACCGTCACCCTGACCGACGGCACGACCGCGACAGTGTGGAGCGAGCGCCTGAAGGCCACGGATGCCGAGGTCATCGCGTCGTTCGTCGACGGCCCCGCCGCCGGACGCCCCGCGATCACGCGGCGCGCGACGGGAGCGGGCGAGGCCTGGTTCCTCGGCACCCAGCCCGCTCGCGAGGACTACCGCGCACTGATCGCACGGCTCGCCGCATCCGCGGGTGTCGCGCCCGTCCCCGGCGCCGGACCCGACGTCGAGATCGTGCGCCGCACCGGCGATGCCGGCTCGTTCCTGTTCGTCATCAACCACGGATCCACGGATGCCGAGGTCGCGGCCGCAGGTCACGACCTCGTCACCGACGCCCGCGCCACCGGCCCGGTGCCGGCCGGTGCGGTCCGCATCATCAAGGAGGATGTATGACCACCACGCTCGCTGCTCCGGCGGTCGCCTCAGCGCCGAAGGCGCCGGGCCGCCGCCGACGGATCCCGCACAAGGGCGCCATCGCGTTCCTCATCGTGCCCTTCGGCGTGCTGTTCGCGCTGTTCTACGTCGTCCCCATCGCCTACGCGTTCTGGCAGTCCCTGCTCGTGGTCGAGCGCGACGGCACCTTCGGCAAGGCCGAGCAGGTGTTCGGCGGCTTTACGCAGTACGTGCTCGTCTTCCAGAACGAGGCCTTCTGGGCATCGATGGGGCGGATGCTGACCTTCGGCGTCGTGCAGGTGCCGGTCATGCTCGGCCTGGCCCTGCTGTTCGCGCTGCTGCTGGACTCGCCGCTCGTCCGCGGCAAGCGCTTCTTCCGCCTGGCGTTCTTCGTGCCGTATGCGGTTCCCGGTGTCATCGCCGCGATCATGTGGGGCTCGCTGTTCTCGCCCAACCTCTCGCCGTTCACCGCGATCACCAAGAACATCGACTTCCTCGGGGCAGACCTCGTGCTGTGGTCGATCGCGAACGTCGTGACGTGGGTCTACGTCGGCTACAACATGCTGATCATCTACTCGGCGCTGCTCTCGATCCCCCAGGAGCTCTACGAGGCGGCCATCCTCGACGGCGCCGGACAGTGGCGCATCGCCTGGTCGATCAAGATCCCGCTGGTGCGCCCGGCGATCGTGATGACCGCGATCTTCTCGATCATCGGCACGCTGCAGCTGCTCGCCGAACCGCAGGTCTTCCGTTCGTTCAGCTCGGCGGTCACGAGCACGTTCACCCCGAACATGACCGTCTACGCCACGGCATCCATCCCGAACACCAACCTCGCGGCCGCGTTCTCGGTCGTGCTGGCCGTGACGACGTTCGTGCTGTCGTTCGGATTCATGAAGTACATGCAGCGCAAGGAGCAGAACGCATGAGCACCATGACGATCGTCGCCCCCGGTCGGGGCTCGCGCGCACAGGCCCCGCGCGGAAAGGGTGCTCGCGAGTCGGGCATCTCCCGCACCGGCGCCATGCTGATCATGGCCGTGTTCACGGTCTACTTCCTGCTGCCGCTGTGGTGGCTGCTCGTCGCGTCGAGCAAGGAGACCGGCGACATCCTGACCACCGCCCCGCTGTGGTTCGCCGACTTCCACCTGCTCGACAACATCGCCGAGCTGTTCGCCTACCGCGACGGCGTCTACCTGCGCTGGCTGCTGAACTCGGTGCTCTACGCCGCGCTCGGCGGTGCCATCGCGACCCTGCTCGCCGCCATGGCCGGCTACGCCCTCGCGAAGTACCGGTTCCCGGGCCGCGACCTGATGTTCGACATCGTGCTCGGCGGAGTGCTGGTTCCGGCCACGGCCCTCGCGCTGCCGCTGTTCCTCATCTTCAGCCAGGCGCAGCTGACCAACACGTTCTGGTCGGTGTTCCTGCCGTCGATCGTGAGTCCGTTCGGCGTCTACCTGGCGCGGATCTTCGCGGCCTCCTCCGTTCCCGACGAACTGCTCGAGGCGAGTCGGCTCGACGGCGCGGGGGAGATCCGCACGTTCTTCACGGTCAGCATCCGACTGATGACGCCCGCGCTGGTGACGATGTTCCTCTTCCAGTTCGTCGCCATCTGGAACAACTTCTTCCTGCCGATGATCATGCTGCGATCCGAAGACCTCTTCCCGGTCGTCTTCGGTCTCTACAACTGGAACAACCAGCTGAACCAGCTGCCGGAACTCCGTGGTCTCGTGCTGATCGGCGCTCTGCTGTCGGTCATCCCGCTGATCGTCACCTTCCTCCTGCTCCAGCGCTTCTGGCGCAACGGACTGGGCGCCGGCGCCCTGAAGTGAGCAGGCGGCCGCCCGGACCGACCGGGCGGCCCGCACCACCGCACCATCCCTACCGCACCACCCCCATCGCATCCACGAAAGGATCGAAATGCAGCATTCGAAGATGAAGGCAGCCGCTGTCATCGCCATCTCGGCACTCGCGCTCGCCGGTTGCTCGGCGTCCGGCGGAGACAGCTCCGGCACCGGCGGCGAAGCCGCCGCGTGCACCCCGGCGGACGGCGACGTCACGCTCGAGTTCACCTCCTGGATCCCCGGCATCGAAGACGTCGTCGAGATCTGGAACGAGGCCAACCCCGAGATCCAGGTCGACGTGCAGACCGGCCCGAACGGCAACGGCGGCACGTACCAGAACTTCTTCAACCAGATCAAGGCCGGCGATGCGCCCGACCTCGGTCAGATCGAGTACGACGCGCTGCCGAACTTCCTCGTGCAGGACGGCCTCGAAGACCTCAGCGGCTGTGAGGACGTCGTCGCCGCGGAGGACCAGTTCGTCGACTGGGCCTGGGGACAGGTCACCCTCGGCACCGAGGGCGTCTACGGCGTTCCGCAGGACACCGGCCCCATGGCGCTGTTCTACCGCGCCGACCTGTTCGAGCAGAACGGCATCGCGATCCCCACCACGTGGGACGAGTACCGCGAGGCGGCCGTGAAGATCCGTGACCTCGGCGGATACATCACCAACTTCTCGCAGTCGGACATCAACCAGTTCGCCGGCTTCGCCTGGCAGGACGGCGCTCAGTGGTTCTCGAGCGACGACGAGGGCTGGACGGTGTCGCTAGCCGACGACGCGACCACCACGGTCGCCGACTTCTGGCAGAGCATGCTCGACGACGACCTCGTCGCCACGGTTCCCGCCTGGACCGACGAGTGGAACAACGCCTACAACTCCGGTCAGGTCTGGACCTGGAACTCCGCCGTCTGGGGCGCCAACTCGATCTCCAGCGGAGCCCCCGACACCGCCGGCTCCTGGGCTGTCGCACCGCTGCCGCAGTGGGAGGCCGGCGGCACCGCGGCCGGCAACTGGGGCGGGTCGTCGACCGCTGTCCTCAAGGGCAGCGAGCACGTCTACGAGGCGACGAAGTTCGCGCTGTGGCTCAACACGTCGGATGAGGCGCTGACCGCGCTCGCCGAGGCCGCCAACCTCTACCCGGCCACGACAGCCGGTCTCGAGCTGCCGGTCTTCGCCGAGGGCGTCGAGTTCTACGGCGGACAGAAGATCTACGACGTCTTCGCCGACGCCGCCACCCAGGTCTCGCCCGACTTCGCGTGGGGCCCGACCATGACCCAGACCTACTCGGACGTGTCCGACGGCTTCAAGGCCGCGGTCTCGGGCAACGGCACTCTGCTCGACGCGATCGAGAAGGGCCAGACGGCGACCATCGACGCGCTCAAGGCCGCATCGATCCCCGTCACGGAGTAACACCTCTCGGAGGCCCGCCCGTATGCTCACGGGCGGGCCTCCCCCTTTTCGTCTGGAGCGGCAATGAGCGAACTCGTCCACCTGACCTCGGCCGGCGTCAGCGTCGTCATCGACACGACGAGTGCGCGACTGCTGCACTGGGGCGCGGCGCTCGACACCGCCGACCTCGACGCACTCGCGGTGTCGTCGACCGGAGCTGTGACGTTCAGCTCGTTCGACGCCTCGCGCACCGTCCCGCTGCTGGCCGTCGAAGCCGACGGATGGTCCGGCGCCCCGGCGCTCGCCTGGCACCGCGGCGGGCTGCACAGCGCTCCGCTGCTGCGCTCGACCGGGTGGAAGGCGACGGAGTCATCGCTGCGCGGGGAGTTCGCGGATCCCGCGGCCGGCGCATCCGTCGTCCTCGATCTCGAGCTGGATGCCGTCGGCGTGCTCACCGCCCAGGTGTCGGTGACGAGCACGGCGGATGCTGCCGAGCCGCTCGACCTGCTCGCCGCGCGCATCCTGCTGCCGATCCCCGCACATGCGACCGAGGTGCTCGATCACACCGGACGCTGGACGGGCGAGCGGCGACCACAGCGAGGCGCCCTGCGCCACGGAGCGCACCTGCGTCAGGTGCGCCGCGGTCGCGGTGGCCACGACGCCCCGTACCTGACCGCGATCGGCACCGACGGGTTCGGCTTCCGCCGAGGGGAACTGTGGACCGCGCACGTCGCGTGGAGCGGGGACCTCGAAGTCGGCGTCGAGAGGCTCCCCGAGGGCGCCGGCGTTCACGGGGCGGTGCTCGGCGGGGGAGAACTGCTGCTGCCCGGCGAGATCCGGCTCGGCGCGGGGGAGACCTACGTCTCGCCGCAGGTGTTCCTCGCCTACGGCGAGAGCGGGCTCGACTCCGTGTCGGCCCGCCTGCATCAGACCGTCCGCGCGTTCTCCGCACACCCCACGACGCCGCGTCCTCTCGTGCTCAACACCTGGGAGGCCGTGTACTTCGACCACGACCCCGCGAAGATCATCGAGCTGGCCGAGGCTGCGGCATCCGTCGGCGTCGAGCGGTTCGTGCTCGACGACGGATGGTTCCGCGGACGGCCCGACGACCGATCAGGACTCGGCGACTGGTTCATCGACGACGCCAAGTGGCCGGAGGGGCTGCGGCCGCTCGCCGATCAGGTGCACGGTCTCGGGATGCAGTTCGGTCTCTGGTTCGAGCCCGAGATGGTGAACCCGGTCTCCGACCTCGCCGCGCAGCATCCGGACTGGGTGCTGCAGGCCGCGCCCGACGCGCCCACCTGGCGGCATCAGAAGGTGCTCGACCTGGCGAACCCGGATGCCGCGGCCCACCTGCTGGAGCGCATCGACGCCCTGGTCTCCGAGATCGGCATCGACTTCATCAAGTGGGACCACAACCGCGACCTGCACGCCGCGGTGTCGCCGCACACCGGCCGCGCGTCCGTGCACGCTCAGACGGCCGCCTTCTACGCCCTGCTCGACGCGCTGCGCGAGCGGCATCCCTCTCTCGAGATCGAGTCGTGCGCGAGCGGCGGAGCCCGCGTCGACCTCGGGGTGCTCCAGCGCACCCAGCGCGTCTGGGGCTCGGACTCGAACGATCCGATCGAACGGCAGCAGATCCAGCGCTGGACAGGCACTCTCGTGCCCCCGGAGGTCGTGGGGTCTCACGTCGGTCCGCCGGTCGCCGAGACGACGCATCGCGCGGCATCCTTGCCGTTCCGCATGGCCACCGCGCTGTTCGGGCACGCCGGCATCGAGTGGGACATCACGCGGTGCACGGATGACGAGCGGGAGGCGCTGACCCGCTGGACGGCGCTCTATCGCGAGCTGCGGCCGCTGCTGCACTCCGGGGTCACCGTGCGCAGCGACGAGGTCGACGACGAGACGCTGCTGCACGGCGTCGTCGCGGTCGACGGCTCCCGCGGTGTGTTCGCGTGGGTGCGGCAGGGTGCGTCGGTCGACGCGTTCACGCCGCGCACCCGCGTCCCCGGACTGCAGCCCGGCGGGCGCTACCGGCTGTGGGTGCGGGACGAGCTGGGAACCGCGACGCGGCACCAGGTCTCGGACCCCGCCTGGCTGGATGCCGGGATCGAGGCGACCGGCGCGTTCTTCGAGACGGTCGGGGTGCCCCTGCCCCTGCTCGCGCCGGGCGCGGCGCTGCTGCTCGAGGTCGTTCGGGTCTGACTCGGGGTCGTGCTAAACTGACTCTTTGTCTGCGCACACTCCTGTGCGTAGTTCGCGTGCTTCCCCTTCTTCGGCCGAGAGATCGGCGATGCGGGGTGGCGCGCAGACAAGGGATCTTGGGTGAGACCGTCCGGTCTCACGGTATAGAAGGAGTCACATCATGGCAGCAGTGTGCCAGGTGACAGGAGCTGTTCCCGGCTTCGGTCACAACGTCTCGCACTCGCACCGCCGGACGAAGCGTCGCTTCGACCCGAACGTGCAGAAGAAGACCTATTTCGTCGCTTCGCTCGGTCGTAAGATCACGCTCAACGTGTCCGCCAAGGGCATCAAGGTGATCGACGTCCGCGGCATCGAGAACGTGGTCAAGGACCTCCAGGCGAAGGGTGTGAAGCTCTAATGGCCAAGAAGGCTCAGGACGTACGTCCGATCATCAAGCTGCGCTCCACGGCAGGTACGGGCTACACGTACGTGACCAAGAAGAACCGCCGCAACACCCCCGACCGCCTCGTGCTCAAGAAGTACGACCCGGTCATCCGTCAGCACGTCGAATTCCGAGAGGAGCGTTGATCAATGGCTAAGAAGAGCAAGATCGCTCGCAACGAGCAGCGCAAGGTCATCGTCGAGCGTTACGCAGAGCGTCGCGCCGAGCTGAAGAAGACCCTGGTCGACCCGAACGCCACCGACGAGGCCCGCGAGGCCGCACGCGTCGGCCTGCAGAAGCTGCCGCGCAACGCGTCGCCGGCTCGCGTGCGTTCGCGCGACGTCATCGACGGCCGCCCCCGCGGTGTCCTCACGAAGTTCGGCGTCTCGCGCGTCCGCTTCCGTGACATGGCACACCGTGGCGAGCTGCCCGGTGTCACCAAGTCCAGCTGGTAAGTCTCAGCAGACAAGCCGAAAGGGGCGAGGATCTTCGGATCCTCGCCCCTTTCGCTATGCCCGGGCCTGCGGCCCGGCATCCGCGACTCGTGTTGCGGCGCTCGCTGCGAAGGGAATCTCTCGCTGAGAAGGGGATGCTGCGCCATTCGCTCCTTCATTGCATGAGATCTCCTTCGCAGCAGTCGCTCTGCACCGAGGGGCCGAGTTCACGGTTCTCTACAGGGGCCGGGTGCGCGGCCTCCTCGGAAGCCGACCACGGGGGAGTATCGCCTGATGGATGCGGTCACCGAGCTCGAACGTCAGGGTGGGGTCGCGCGCGTCGAGCGACTTCGGTCACTCGGGGTGAGCGCTCACACACTGCGCCGTGCGAAGGAGCTCGGTGCGGTGAGATCGATCCGCCGAGGATGGATTGCGCTGCCCGATGCCGACCCGATCGTCGTGGGCGCCGCGACTCGCGGGGTCGTCATCACCTGCGTCACCGCAGCCGAGCGCATGGGGTTGTGGGTGCCGAACGCATCGTCTGTCCACGTGGCTGCCCGCCCGAATGCCGCCCGCGTGCGGGTGCCGTCGCAGGTCGTCGTCCACTGGTCGCGCCCGGTGGTTCAGCGCGACCCCGACTCGACCGTCGACGGGCTCGTCAACACCCTCGCCGTGGTGGCGCGCTGCCAGCCGAGAGAGACCGCCCTGGTGATCTGGGAGTCGGCTCTGAACAAGGGGCTCGTCGACGAGCGTGTGCTGTCGCGATTCGAGCTGCCGCCCGCCGCCCGGGAGCTGCTCGAATCCGCCAGGCCGTTCTCGGACTCGGGTCTCGAGACGATCTTCGTGTCGAGGCTGCGGTGGTTGGGTCTTGCGATGGTGCAGCAGGCGTGGCTGCACGGACACCGTGTCGACCTCCTGATCGGCGAGCGCCTGGTGATTCAGATCGACGGAGCGACACACGTCGGAGCGCAGCGGACGACGGACATCGAGCATGACGCACGGCTCATGCTCCGTGGCTATCACGTGCTGCGGTTCGGATACGAGCAGATCATGGCTCGCTGGCCAGAAGTGCAGGCGATCATCATGGATGCTGTCGCTCAGGGCAGGCATCTCGGCTGATGTCCTCGCTTGCAGAGAAGGAGATCTCACCCAGCGAAGGACCGAATGCCTCATCCAGTCCTTCGCTGCGCGAGATCTCCTTCGCACACCGAGGCGCTCTCCGTATCGCAGATGCCCTCCGAGGCGCCGCAGCGCCCCGCATCAGGCGACGGATGCTGTCGCGTGCTCCACCGCCCAGGTGAGCGCGTAGTCGGCGATCTCCTCCCAGCCGTCCTGGCTGACGAGACGGTGGGTGCGGCCCGCATACTCCTTGTACTCGACGATGGCGGTACTGCCGGACGAGTGGTACTTCTTCACGATCGCGCGTCCGATGGCCGGGGGCACGACGTGGTCGATCTCGCCGGTGATGACGAGCAGCGGGGCGCGGTCGGCGCGTGCGTAGTCGACGTGGGTGACTCCGCCCTTCTCGTTGAGCACCGAGGTCACGCCCTCGAAGAAGACCTTGTTGTAGGAGTTCACGGCGTACTCCTCCCAGAGGGCGTCGGATGCTGCGCGGGGGAGGTCGTTGCCGAACGTGAAGTGGAAGTGGCGCTTCGACAGCGGCTTGGCTCCGTTGATGCCGAAGGGGTTGGAGAGGATCGGCGTTCCGGTCCACAGGGTCGAGAGGGGCAGTGCGGTGACGCCGGCGGTCTGTCCCGGGGCCACGCCCACGTAGGCGGCGCCGAGGCCGCGGTCGGCGAGCATCTGGGTGAGCACGCCGCCGAACGAGTGGCCCATGATGATCGGCTTGACCGGAAGCGCACGGATGATGCGCTCGTAGTTGTCGGCGATCTGCTTCAGGCCGATCCCCTTGAGGGCCGACGGGTCGCGGCGGATGTCCTCGACGGAGCGGTCGTCGATCCCGGGCCATCCCGGGATGATCACCTCGTGACCCTGCGCGCGAAACCGCTCGGCCCACGTGTCCCAGCTCTTCGGCGTCATCCAGAGTCCGTGGATCAGGACGATCGGGGTCTTGTCGGTGCTGTTCATCGTTTCTTCTCCTATGTCTGCCCCGCCCGGTGCGAGTGCGTTACGCTGATAGTAGACCGAACGTTCTATCTAGCACAACCTATTCCCGAAAACCCGAATCGGATGACACGATGAGAGGGATCATCATGAAGACCACGACTTCCACCTCCGCTCCGACGACGGCTCCGAAGCGGCCCAGCGCAGCCCGCACCCGGCTGATCGACACCGCCACCAGGCTCTTCTACGAAGAGGGGATCCATGCGGTCGGCGTCGACCGCATCATCGATGAGGCCGCGGTCACCAGGGCGACGCTCTACAACCAGTTCGGCGGCAAGGAGAACCTCGTCCTCGCGTACCTGCGCAACGAAGACGAGATGCTCCGCGCGATGTTCGCCGACGCGGGCGAGGCGGTGACGGATCCTGCGCAGCTGGTCGACGCCGTGATCGACGGCATCGCCGCCGACATCCGCCTCCGGCACACGCGTGGCTGCCCGTTCATCAACGCGGCAGCGGAGTATCCGGATGCCGACGGTGCCGTCCGTCTGCTGATCGACGAGCACCGGGAGTGGTTCCGCTCGACGCTCCAGGCCGTCGCCGAGCAGGCCGGCCTCGAGAGCCCCGTCGATGTCGCGGCGTCCCTCGTGCTGCTGCGCGACGCCGCGCTCGTCGGCGGGTACCTCGACGGAGACGAGCGGGTCACGCCGGCGTTCGAGCGCACCGCACGCTCGGTGGTCGCCGCCCACCGCCCGCTCTGACGCGGCGACGGCGACGGGGCGGCGGATGGCGGCGGGTCGATGGCGGCCAGCTGGCGGCTGACTGGCGGCTCGGTGGCGTGGCGGCGGATCGGGGCCGCTGGAGAGCATGGAGGACATGAACACGACACGAATCACGGAACTGCGCCAGGCGCAGGGGTGGACTCAGGAACGACTGGCGACCGAGAGCGGCGTGGGACTCAGAACCGTGCAGCGCCTGGAAGCCGGACAGGATGCGAGCCTGGAGACGCTGTCTCTGGTCGCGGATGCGCTGCAGGTGCCGGTGCGGGACCTCTTCGCCACGATCGACGATGAGGCACTCAGCAGCCGGGTCGATTCGCTGCAGCAGCGCACGGATGACCAGCAGGCCGCGCGTGATCGCATCGCCCACGCCTGGACCTGGCTCTATGTCGGCATCGGCATCGTGTGCACGCTGCTGAGCTTCACGTTCTCGTATGGACTCGTGCTGTTCCTGTCCTACTGGGTGGGCGGGTACGTGATCCTCACTGCGCTGCGTCGGATCGTCCTCGAGCCCCGGCTGGACGCCCGGTACCCGTTGTCGAAGGAGACCCGCACCCGTCGTGCGAAGCGCCGCGCCGCGATGGCCTCCGCCACGGCCGACGACGCATCCCCGACCGCCACGACGACGGCCGAACCGACCTGAGACGCGTCGTCGCCCGGGCTGATCTGCGCGCGCCGAGCGAAGGAGATCTCTCTCACGCAAGGATCGAACGGTGATTCCGCCCCTTCGCGGCAAGAGATCTCCTTCCCACGATGAGGCCGACGGGCGCTGAAATCGATGCCCCACGAGTCACATTCGTCACTTCTGCCCCACGACACGCCGCCGAAAAGCCCAAAACCCGCGAAATGACGCGGAAATGTGGGTGGTGGTTGGTACATTCAAGGCGGTCACTCGACCAACGGAGGGCAGCAGCCCTCTGAACCACAACGATGCGACGGGAACCTCGTCGCTGGAGGATGACATGGCTGACAAGTCCATCACCAAGACCGAGCTCGTCGCGAGCATCGCTTCTG
Source organism: Microbacterium sp. 1.5R (assembly GCF_001889265.1). Lineage (NCBI taxonomy): Bacteria > Bacillati > Actinomycetota > Actinomycetes > Micrococcales > Microbacteriaceae > Microbacterium > Microbacterium sp. 1.5R. The sequence goes on along the minus strand of NZ_CP018151.1, from coordinate 3,473,956 downwards.
CCACCGGCCAGAGCCAGGCCACCGTCTCGGGTGTCCTCGACGCGCTGTTCTCCTCGGTCTCCGACGCTGTTGCCAAGGGCAGCAAGGTCTCGATCCCGGGCTGGATCTCGTTCGAGCAGGTCGCGACCGCAGCTCGCACGGGCCGCAACCCGCAGACCGGCGCCGAGATCAAGATCCCGGCTGGCCACCGCGTCAAGGTGACCGCTGGTTCCAAGCTCAAGGCTGCCGTCAAGTAAGACCGCACCTCTTCGAAGGCCGCTCCCGATCCGTCGGGGGCGGCCTTCGTGCGTCCTCCCCGGATCCGCGGCTTAGGCTGGAGGGGTGAGTGCCCGCGCCGTGCAGACCCCGACCCGCTCCGCGTATCGCGCGGCCGGAATCGGCATCCTGCTCGCGACCGGACTGATCGGCGTGATCTTCGCCCTCGTGATCGGCGGAGGCGCGGCTCCGCTGCTTCTGCAGGATCCGGGTCCCTTCGTGCGCTGGGCCACCCCCATCGTCAAGCTCGTGATGAACATCGCGGCCGCGGCGATGCTGGGCTCGCTCGTGCTGGCGCTGTTCGCCCTGCGCAGCGAGGAGAAGTCATTCGACACGGCGCTCAACACGGCCTCGGCCGGCGCTGCCGTCTTCACGGTCACCGCCGGCATCAGCGGATTCTTCACCTTCATGGCGGCCTTCAACCCGCAGCTGAGCGCCGAGCGCGAGTTCGGTGAGCAGCTCGGACGATTCCTGCTGCAACTGCCGCTCGGTCAGTCATGGCTGATCACCACCATCATGGGTTCGGTGATCACCGTGCTCGCGTTCGCGTGGCGCACGTGGACGCCGACGCTCATCACGGCGATCCTCGCCGCGGCATCCTTCCTTCCGCTGGCGACGCAGGGTCACTCCGGGGAGCTCGCCGGTCACAACATCGCGGTGAACTCGATCCTGCTGCACACGATCGGCGCGGCGGTGTGGCTCGGCGGCCTGCTGCTCGTCGTGATCCTGCGCGACCGCTCGGGCGTGGGCACAGCGCAGCTGGTGAGCCGCTATTCGAGTCTCGCGATCGCCGCGTTCGCCGTCGTCGCGATCTCGGGTCTCGCCCGCTCCGTCGTCTCGTTCGGCGACATCTCGCAGCTCTGGACGCCGTACGGCACCATCCTGCTCGCGAAGGTCGTGCTCCTCGTCGGTATGGGAATGCTGGGCGCCTGGTATCGCACCCGCCTGATCCCTCGGCTCGAGGACGACGGAGCCGCGCGCTGGTTCTGGATGCTGGTGCTGTGCGAGGTCGCTCTGATGGGTCTGGCCTCGGGGGCTGCCGCCGCGCTCGCGCGCACGCCCCCGCCCACCGGCGAGGAGGCGGCGTTCGTGCAGACCCCCGCCGAGAACCTCACCCGCTCCCCGCTGCCGCCGGAGTTCACGATCGACCGCTGGTTCACGGCGTGGGACATCGACGTGCTCTGGCTGGTGGCCGCCGGGTTCGGCCTCTTCCTCTACCTCGTCGGCGTGCGCCGACTGCGGCTCCGTGGCGACCGCTGGCCGATCCACCGCACCGTGTTCTGGGTGCTGGGAATGCTGATGCTGCTCTGGGTCACGGGCGGCCCGATCAACGCGTATCAGGAGTATCTCTTCAGCGTGCACATGCTGGGGCACATGATGCTGTCGATGGCGATCCCGCTGCTGCTGGTCTCGGGGGCGCCGGTCACGCTGGCCCTTCGAGCGATCCACAAGCGCGACGACGGCACCCGCGGTGGTCGCGAATGGATCATGTGGGCCGTGCACTCGCCGTTCTCGAAGGTCGTCACCCACCCGTTCGTGGCGGCGGGCATCTTCATCCTGTCGCTGTGGGCGTTCTACTTCACCGACCTGGTGCGCTGGTCGATGTTCGAGCACCTCGGCCACGAGTGGATGGTCGCGCATTTCCTCATCTCCGGCTACCTGTTCGTGCTGAGCCTGGTCGGCGCCGACCCGGTGCCCTACCGTCTGCCCTACCCGGGGCGCCTCATCACCCTGATCGCCATCATGGCCATGCACGCCTTCTTCGGCGTCGCGATCATGATGCAGGAGGGGCTGATGGTCGCCGACTGGTTCGGGTCGATGGGTCGCACCTGGGGCCCGACGCCCATCGAGGATCAGTACATCGGCGGCGGCATCGCGTGGTCTATCGGAGAGATCCCGACTCTGATCCTCGCGATCACCGTGGCGATCCAGTGGAGCCGCAGCGACACCAAGCTGCAGAAGCGCCGCGACCGGCATGCAGACCGCACGGGCGAGGCCGAGCTCGAGGAGTACAACCAGAAGCTCGCGGCTCTCGCCGAGCGCGACCTGCGTCAGGCGGAGCGCGACGCGCGGTGACCGTGCTCCCGGCGGGCGTCAGCCCATGGACTCCTCGTCGGGGGATCCGACCCGGATCGACACCTTGCCGTCGGGGAGGATCGTGATCGATCCGTTCACCTGGAACGGGACGTCTTCCGACCGCTCCTGAACCGAGCCGTCGAAGAGCGAGCGGATCTCGACGTCGACGTGCGCGACGGCATCCGTCGGGGGGATCTTCCAGTGTCCGCCGTCGGGCACGACGCTCACCTGCGGTTGTGCGGCGATCGACCACTTCGGCAGCGAGGCGAGGCGGTTGGAGACCTCGAGGCCGAACGGGCAGGCGGTCGGCTGCAGCACCTCCTGCGTCGTGCAGGCGGTGAGGAACTCCTCGACCCGCTGCTGCACCACCGCGACGAAGTCCGAGGTGGGCTCGGTCTGCACGTCGACGGGCGTGGTGGCGAGCGGGGTGTCGGCGAGGACGCCGATGCCCTCGGACTCCGCGATCGCAGTGTCGACGGTGACCGAGTACAGCCCCGGCGTGAAGACCAGCAGGGGAAGGGGATCGAGGGGTGCGGCCTCCGCCCCGGCGGGTGAGACCTGGCGGCGATCCATCTCGAAGCCGTTGACGGCGAACTGATCGGCACCGCGCACCGTGAGCTCGACCACGGCCAGCGGGCTCGTCGTGAAGCGCCAGTTGGGGGTGACCCCCGCCCAGCCGTCCTGCTCGACGGTGAAGGTGGTGGTGCCGGCGTGCCCGCTCGCCTCGTACGACACGGTCACCTCGGTCTTGCCGGACTCGTCGGCCTGTTCCGACTGCACCTCGACGTCGGTGAGCGGCGCGAGTGCCGAGTGACGCAGCAGCGCCTCCGACGCGGTGGCTCCGATGCCGGCGATCTCGAGGGTCTCCCGATCGATCGCGACGCCGGGCACGCGCAGAGCGTCAGCCGCTCGTCCTTCCGAGAGCAGGTCGAGGTAGCGCACGACGAACGCCGACGGCCCGTAGAACTGCTGGTACAGGGTGGCTCCACCTGCACCGAGAGCGGCGACGAGCACGAGGCCGATGACCGCGAGGAGCGCGAGATCGGCAGCGAGGCGCGAGCGCCGGGGCGCCTTCGTCTCGACCTGCTGCATGGCGTCAGTCTAGAAGCGTGGCCTGGGACGACGCCGTGCGTGAGTCGGTGTGCGTCGGCCGCGATCGCTGTGTTCCTCGGATGCCGGGCGGCGCCGCCACGTAGCATGGGGAGGCACGGTCTCGCCGTGCATTCCCGCCTCCGTCCGTGTGAGAGAACCGTGTCGCTTCCCGCCCTGTCCGAAGAGCAGCAAGAGCTGTTCCGGTTGATCGAGGACACCAGCGAGCACGTCTTCATCACCGGTCGAGCGGGCACCGGCAAGTCGACGCTGCTGCAGTACTTCTCGTGGAACACGAAGAAGCAGATCGCCATCTGCGCGCCGACCGGCGTCGCCGCGCTCAACGTCGAGGGTCAGACGATCCACTCCCTGTTCCGGCTGCCGATCGGACTGATCGGAGACTCGGACATCGATCAGAACGACAACACGCGACGGATCCTCAATGCGATCGAGACGCTCGTGATCGACGAGATCTCGATGGTCAACGCCGACCTGATGGATGCGATCGACCGTTCGCTCCGTCAGGCGCGGGGCAAGCGGGGCATCCCGTTCGGCGGAGTGCAGATCGTGATGTTCGGCGATCCGTATCAGCTGGCTCCCGTGCCGCCGCGCGGCGACGAGCTGCGCTACGTCAAGGACCACTACCGCTCGTTCTGGTTCTTCGACGCCAAGGTCTGGGCGGGTCCGGCCGGCGGTGAGGGTGACGATGACGACGGGGGACTGTTCGCCGTCGACACCCGGGCCGAGCTGCACGTGCGCGAGCTCGTGCAGATCCACCGGCAGTCGGATGACGGTTTCAAGGCGATGCTGAACGCGGTGCGGTACGGGCGAGTCACCGCGGAGATCGCGGGAGTGCTGAACACGCAGGGCGCGCGCACACCACCGGACCCGGAGCCGGGAGAGGTGCCGATGATCACCCTCGCCACCCGCAACGACATCGTGAACACCATCAACAGCCGCCACCTCGCAGCGCTGCCCGGCAAGGAGCAGACGGCGCGTGCCGAGGTCAGCGGCGAGTTCGGGAAGGGCGAGGCGTCGCTGCCGGCCGAGTCGGAGCTCAAGCTCAAGATCGGCGCGCAGGTGATGTTCCTCCGCAACGACACCTCGATGTCGGGCGAGCCGCCGCGGTGGGTGAACGGCACGATCGGCACGGTCGTGCGGATCCTCGGAGAGACCGTGCGCGTCGAGATCGACGGCGAAGAGGTCGACGTCGAGCCCGCGGTCTGGGAGCGGTTCCGATACTCCTACGAGCCGAGCACCAAGAAGCTGAGCCGTGACGTCGTGGCGGAGTTCACCCAGTTCCCGCTGCGCCTCGCGTGGGCGGTCACGATCCACAAGTCGCAGGGCAAGACCTACGACCGCGCGATCATCGACCTCGGCTCAGGCGCCTTCGCTCCAGGGCAGACCTATGTGGCGCTGTCTCGGCTCACGTCCCTCGACGGGCTCTACCTGTCGAGGGCGCTGCGCCCGAGCGACATCCGCGTCGACGAGGATGTGCGCCGCTTCATGCGCGACGCGTGGCTCGCGGCATCCACTCCCGAGGTCGGGAAGGGCTGAGCCCGTTCGTCGTCAGGCGGCGACGCGTGCGCGGTCGAGGTCTTCGAAGAGCTCGGTGTTGAACCGGTAGGCGAGCAGGACCTCGTCGATCACGCGCTCGCGCTCGGCGTCGTCCCAGGGGGCGGAGTCGAGCTGCTCGCGGTAGACGTCCTTGAACGCCGACGGGTCGGCGATGTCGTCGAACAGATAGAAGCCGATGCCGTTGGTCTCGAAGCCGAAGCGGCGTGCCATGACGCGTCCGATGAAGATGCCGCCCGACAGATCGCCGAGGTAGCGCGTGTAGTGATGCGCGACGAAGCCACCGGCCCAGGTCGCCCCGACCTGGCGGATGCGCTCGACGTAGCGCTGCGTGGTCGGCAGCGCGACGATCACATCGCGCCAGTGCGCCCCGAGGAGGAACTCGAGGTCGGCCTCGAGCGCGGGCAGGCGGGTCAGCTTGTCGCTGAGGAAGACGGATGCCACGGGGTCCTGGCGCATGCGCTCGCCCGCGCCCTCGAGGGCTTCGTAGATGAAGTAGTGCTGCGCGACGAGCGCGATGTAGTCCTCGCGCGATCCTTCGCCCTTGAGCAGGTCGGACATGAAGCCTGCACCCTCGCTGCGCGAGTGCGAACCGGAGGAGCGCTCACGGAGGGCTGCGGAGAAGGAGAGGATCTCGGACATGTGCCCAGTGTAAGGGTCGCCTAACCTGAAAGGAAACCCCTCGGTGAGCCGAGCGTCATGCGTGCGGACGCGGCTCGACCCCGAGCTTCTCGCAGGCGAGATCGTAGAGCGCGACGACCTCGCGGCGCACGGCGGGGCGCTCCGTGATCGGACCGGAGGGCCAGGGGATGCGAATCTCGGAGGCCTCGCCGGAGCGGGTGACCTTCCAGACTCCGCCGTCGCCGTCGAGGTCCGTCATCACGGCGTCGGTGATCTCGTCCGACTGAGACCCTCCGGCCGGCGCGAAGGCGCGCGTGATGAGCAGATTGTCATCGGTGTGGTCGCCGTTCATGTGGCGGAGGATCGCGGAGACGACGTCGGCATCGAACGTGTGGGGCATGGTGATCACCCTAAACGGCGTTCGGTGATGCCTTTCTTTCAGGATGGGCGTTCTAGACTCGGGAGACACGTCTTCCGGGGGTCCCCTTTCATGCAGCTTCTCTCGTCGCGCACGTTCCGCGCAGCAGTGGCCGGCGCAGCCGCGCTCGGGCTCTTCCTCACCGGCTGCACGGCCGAACCGGAGTTCAGCTACCAGCCTCCGTCCCAGGTCGACGGCCCTCTGCCTGACGACACGGTCGCCGCCATGGAGGCGGCCATCACCAACGCGCTCGCCGCATCGGGTGCCTCGGGCGCCGTCGTGGGCGTGTGGGCTCCGTGGAGCGGCAGCTGGGTCGCCGGCCTCGGCACCCAGACCCCCGGCGGCGACGAAGAGATCAGCACCGACATGTCCTTCCGGATCGCGGACATGACGCGTCTCATGACGTGCGACGTGCTCTACGGTCTGGCCGATGACGGCGTGGTCGATCTCGACGACCCCGTGCCCGACCACGTCTCGGGCGTCGCTGACATGAAGGACATCACGCTGCTCGACCTGTGCAACAGCACGAGCGGCGTCGGCTCGTCCGAGGCGACCGCGCAGGCCGCATGGCTCACCACCCCCGAGCGCGTGTGGGCACCCCTCGAGCTCGCGGCGTACGGCCTCGGCGCCCCGCGCACCACTCCGAAGACGACCTACACGAACTCGGATGCCGGCTACCTGCTGCTCGGACTCGCACTCGAGCGGGCGTCCGGCCGCACGGCGTCCGAGCTGATCGCCGAGTACGTGACCCAGCCGCTCGGTCTCTCGGCGACGTCGCTGCCTTCGCCGGCCCCGGCGCCGCCCTCTGACGGACCGGTCATGAACGGGCACTACCTGACACCCGTCGAAGGCGGGTACGACTGTGCGGCCCCGGTCGACATCACCACGCTCTCGTCGAGCACCGGCTACACCGACTCCGGCGTCGTGTCGACGATCGAGGATCTCGGTCGGTACGCCCAGGCCGAAGCCGCGCAGAAGCTGCGCACGAAGGACGAGCCGAACCGCTTCGGAGCTCCCCTGCCGCAGGGCCCCCAGGCTCCCTCCTGGCTCCAGGCCACGGGCGGGGCTCTGCTCGTCGGCTCGATGGTCGGACAGGCGGGCTGGACTCCCGGGTATCAGACGTCGGCGTTCTCCGACCCCGAGACGGGCTTCACGGTCGCAGTGTCGCTCAACAACTCGACGACCGGCGCGACGACCGCGATGTACCTGGCCTGGGAGCTCGCGGCGATCGCCTCCAAGGTGCCTGCGGCCGCGGGTGAGACCGCTCCCGAGTTCGGGCTTCCGTTCACGGCCGAGCAGTATCACCAGGCCATCACGGACTCGGCGGTCGCCTGCGTCGCTCCGCCGGCCGCCTAGGGCCCGGCGCACGACCGCCGCGGCATACCGACGAAGGGAACGCCGATGGCGATCATCGACAACGCGATCTACGTCGACGGTGTCCGCACCGAGAATCCGCGGAGCCTCAGTGAGACGTTCGAGGTGCTGCGCGAACGCGGCGGCATGAGCTGGATAGGTCTGTACCGGCCGAGCGAAGCCGAGATCCGCGAGGTCGCCGACGAGTTCGGCATCCACGCTCTCGTCGTCGAGGATGCGCTCTCGGGTCACCAGCGGTCGAAGCTCGAGCGGTACGGAGACGTGCTGTTCATGGTGCTGCGATCCGCCCGGTATCTGGATGCCGCGGAGGAGGTCGAGTTCGGCGAGATCCATGTGCTCGTGGGGCCCGACTTCGTGGTGACGATCCGCCACGCGGAGTCTCCCGACCTGGGGCGGGTGCGACGCCGACTCGAAGACGACCCCGGTCTGCTGAAGCTCGGTCCGGAGGCGGTGCTCTATGCGATCCTCGACGAGGTCGTCGACGAGTACGCACCCGTGCTGTCGGGACTCGAGAACGACATCGACGAGATCGAGAGCCAGCTCTTCGAGGACGAGGTCGACGCGACGCAGCGCATCTACGAACTCGGTCGTGAGGTGATCGACTTCCAGCGCGCGGTGCAGCCTCTCGCGGGCATGCTGGACTCGCTGCTGCGAGGTTCGACGAAGTACGAGGTCGACGAGGAGCTGCAGCGGTACCTGCGCGACGTGCTCGACCACACCCTGCGCGTGTCGGAGCGCGCGAACACCTTCCGCACGGTGCTCGACAACGCGCTGACCGTCGAGTCCACGATCGTGGCGCGGCGGCAGAACGAGGAGATGCGGCGGATGACCGAGTTGAGCATCCGCCAGAACGACGAGGTCAAGAAGATCTCGGGCTGGGCGGCGATCCTGTTCGCCCCGACGCTCGTCGGCACGGTGTACGGCATGAACTTCGACCATATGCCCGAGCTGCACTGGACGCTCGGATACCCCATGGCGGTCGCTCTGATGCTGGCGATGGGCGTCGGGCTCTACTGGGCGTTCAAGCGCAAGGGCTGGCTGTAGGCCCCCACACGGGTGCGGAAGGGAATGCGGGTGGGACTGGGGAGCAGCCCCACCCGCGAGTGCCGCGTCCGTAGGGGAACGCGAGCTCTCGGACACGAAGTCGACTCAGGTCCCCAGGGCCGGCTTCTCGTCCCACTATCAAGACGCTGACGACGCCCGTTCCTGACGCCGCAACCAATATTCCGGTCGGATCCGTGCCCGGACGTCACTTGCCGCCCGGGGTGACGACGACCGCGTAGTCGGCTCCAGGACCGGTGACGCCCGACTCCGCATCGACGTATCGCAGGGTGAGCAGGTGGAATCCGAGGTGGATGTCGGGGATGTAGTCGTCGGAGGTCACCTCGTCGATGGCGATGAGGTGGGGCACCACGACGCCGTCGACGGCGACCTGCACCCAGCCGCCCGGGATGCCCTCGAGAGTGACGAGCGCGTCGTCCTGCTCGCCGTCGGCGTCAGCATCCCCCCGCTCGAGGTGGGGGCGGGGCTGATCGCCAGAGATGACCGGCACGGGGAATGCGAGGGGTCCGACCGGCTCGCTGAGGTCCACGTCGCCGGAGGGTGAGGTGTGCTGGGCCGTGAGCGTCATGCCCTGCCTCAGTTCGCCTCCCGCGACGGAGAGCGTGAACTCACCGTCGCCGTCGACCGTCGCCTGGGCGAGGACGGAGCCGAGCTCGTCGATGACGGCGACCATGCTGCCGGGGATGCCGGTGCCGCTCACCGAGACAGCGAGGGGACTGCTGGTGTCCCACCCGTCCGGACCGATCGCGAACACGGGCGGGGTCTCGACCGGCGGGACCTCGACCGGCGGGGTCGCTACGGGGGGTCTGGTCGCCGGAGGGCCCGCCGCCGGCGGTGCGGCCACCGGGGCGCTCGGCGGCTCCGGAACGGCGCGCACAGGTGTGTCCTGCCGAGTCGTCTCGACGACCGGCTGCACTGGCGGCTCCACCGGAGCAGGAATGAGCGGTGCGACAGGTGGGGGCGTCGGTGACGTGTCGTCGTCCGTCGCGGGTGTGGCACCGGGAGTCGGGGCGATGGGTCGGGCGGCGGGCCCGGACGCCTCACCACGGTCGCCGTCTGCCGCGGGTTGCGACCAGGGGCCGACCATCGCCACGGCGACCGTCGCCGCAAGGGCGACCGCGCTTCCCGCGGCGATCCCGATGGTGAGCACGCGGCGGGTCCGCAGGGCGGCGGACGGTCCGATGACGGATGCGCTCGCTGCCGCGCCGGGCTCGAGAGCGGCGTAGGCGGCGGCGCCGGCACCGCCGAGTGCGAGGGGCAGCAGCACGGCTCGCAGCTTCGACGAGGCCGTGTCGATGTCTCGCGCGATGATCGTGCAGCCGGCGCACCCTTCGAGATGGGATTCGAGGCGGGGGCGCTCGTGCCGACTCACCGGGCGGCGAGAGCGGCGCACGAGCCGCCCGCACGCCCAGCGACACTCCTCGGGACGGGAAGGGTCGGCGATGAGCGCATCCAGCCAGGCATGGCGGAATCCGTCGCGAGCGCGGAGAGCCAGCGCCGACACGGCATTCGGAGTCAGTCCCATCAGCGGAGCGATCTCGCGCGGCTTCATGCCCTCGACCTCGAGGTACCAGAGCAGGGTGCGGTGGTTCTCGGGCAGATTCTTGAACGCCGCCGCGAGCATCGTCTTGTCCGACAGCTGCTCGATCGCGTCGGGGGCCTCATCGGGGATCTCCTCGATGAACTCGATCGGGATGTCCTTCTGCTTGCCGCCCCACGTCGCGGCGGCGTTGCGGATGGCGGCGTAGAGATACGCCCGGAAGCCATCGGTCGGTCCGCCGCCGTTCTGCATCGCGCTGAACGTCTTCGTGAAGGCCTCGCTGACGAGGTCGTCAGGGTCGATGGAACGCGTCACTGCCCGGGCCGCGCGGAGCCCCGCCTCGGAATGGCGCTGCCACAGCACGGCGAACGCTCGGGCGTCTCCGCTGCGCGTCGCGTCGGCGAGCTCGGCATCCGACCGCGTGTCGGTGCTCGGATCTGTGGTGATGCTCATGGCGTCCCCCCGATCGTGGTGACGGGGTCCGGGTCACCGACTCCGAGACCGCGGAGGCGGTCTCGGAGTCAGCATACGCTCAGAGCTTGCTTTCGAGGGGTGAGTCGTGATATATCGGAACGCTGAAGTATCGCGGGGGCGATCCCGCGCGAGTTCTCGCCGCCGCTCCGCCTACTGCTCGGGCTCGTCGTCGACCTCGACCCCGGGTCCGGGTCCCGGCCGCACGGCGGCATCGGGGAGGATGTCGATGCGGGTGTTCCCGTCGTGCTCCGAGACCTCGATGCGCGGGGCGGCATCGGCCTCGGTGGCATCAGGGGCCGCGGTCAGCTGGTCGTGGCGCTTCTCCTCGCTCGTCATGGCGTCATCGGCGTCGGGGGTGAGGTCAGGCGTGCTCATCGTTCTCCTTCGTGGTGGTGGATGACGGGGCTCCGTCGTGGTCGCGGCGGTCGGAGCGGTTGCGGCCCCAGCGGGCGAGCAGGTACAGCACGGCGCCGACCGCCAGCAGGATCGCGCCGAACAGCCAGACGACCCCTCGCTGCTGGGTGAGCAGCAGGATGCACGAGGCGATGCCCAGCACCGGGATGACCGTCCAGATGCGGAAGTGATCGTGCTCGACGCGGTCACGTCGCAGCACCAGCACCGAGACGTTGACGCTGAGGAAGACGAAGAGCAGCAGCAGCACGACGGTCTCGGCGAGCGTCGCCAGATCGCCGACGAGCGTGAGTCCCATCGCGACGAGGGTCGTGGTGAGGATCGCCACCCACGGGGTCTTTCGATTCGGCAGCACCCGGCCGAGCACGGCGGGCAGCAGGTTCTGCTCGGCCATCCCGTAAGTCAGGCGGCTCACCATGATCATCGTGAGCAGTGCACCGTTCGCCACCGCGATCAGGGCGATCAGGCTGAACAGCCAGGAGGGGATGCTGGCACCCGCGGCCTCGACGACCGACAGCAGCGGTCCGCTCGACTCCTGCAACTCGGACGCCGGCAGTGCGATGGAACTCGCGACCCCCACGAGCACGTACACCGCACCGGCGGTGAAGAGCGCGCCGAAGAGGGCTCGCGGATAGGTGCGCCGCGGATTCTTGACCTCTTCGATCATGTTCGCCGAGGTCTCGAAGCCGACGAAGGAGTAGTAGGCGATCACCGCTCCCGACAGGACCGCCAGGGCGACGGGCGTCCCCTCGGGCGTCTGAGTCAGCCGCGAGGCGTCGCCGCCGCCGCCGACCACGAACATCCCGACCACGACGATCACGATCACGAGACCGCTCAGCTCGATCGCCGTCATCACCAGATTCGCGCCGAGCGACTCACGGATGCCGCGGGCGTTGAGTGCTCCGACGATCGCCAGGAAGACGATCGCGACGGGAATGGTCGGCAGGTCGAAGAACGTGCCGAGGTAGTCGCCGGCGAACGCGATCGCCAGGCCCGCGGCGCTCGTCACGCCGGCCGCGAGCATGCTGAACCCGACCAGGAACGACACGACGGGGCTGTGGAAGGCGCGCTCCGCGAAGACGGATGCCCCGCCGGCGCGCGGATACTTGGTGACCAGCTCGGCGTACGACCCCGCGGTCAGCAGCGCGAGCAGGAGAGCGAGAAGCAGCGGTGCCCACAGCATCCCGCCGACCTTCTCGGACAGCACACCCATCAGGGCGTAGATGCCGGCGCCGAGCACGTCGCCCAGGATGAAGGCGAACAGCAGGGGGCCGGTGATGGCGCGACGCAGGCGAGTGGGCTCCTCCGGCGTCGTGGCGGTGTCGGAAGTCATCCCGGAACAGTACGGACAAGCGTGCCGATGTGGCGACGGGGTTGACATGCCGTCGCATCGCATTCAGGTATTTCACAGGCGCCAGCGCGGCGTACGCCCGGACTCCGACTGCCGTCGCTAGATTCGGGGGCGTTATCGGAGGGTGCGTCGGCTGGAGTGCGCAGGCGGACGGGGGTCGCCTTCCCTCACCTCTCAGAAAAGAGCACTTCTCATGTCCGGTACTCCCCGAAAGGCGCTCGCCGAAGCGATCGCCACGTTCCTCTTCGTCCTCACGATCATCGCGGCGATCAACAGCGAGAGCCCGCTGACTCCGCTCGCGATCGGCTTCACGCTCGCCGTGCTCGTCTTCTCGACCGGCCACATCTCGGGCGCTCACCTCAACCCGGCGGTCTCCGTCGGCGTCTTCATCCGTGGCGGCCTCAGCGTCGTCGACTTCATCGCCTACCTCGTGGCGCAGTTCGTCGGTGGCGCGCTCGCCGCGCTGGTCAGCTTCGCCGTGTGGCCCGCCGGTGGCGAGGCTCTGGTCGTCGAGGTGGGACCCGCCTTCTTCGTCGAGGCGCTGTTCACGCTGATCCTCGTCTGGGTCGTGCTCAACACCGCGACCTCGAAGGACACCGAGGGCAACTCGTTCTACGGCCTCGCGATCGGGGCGACGGTGTTCGTCGGCGCAGCGACCGTCGGTTCGATCTCGGGCGGCGGCTTCAACCCGGCGGTGGCCCTCGGCCTCTCGGTCGGCGGGTACTTCGACTGGGCCTCGCTGTGGCTCTACATCGTCGCCCCCGTGGTCGGCGCGGTCATCGCGGCTCTGCTCTTCCGCGTGCTCAACGCGGACGATGCCAAGAAGATCGGCGCGTAACCACTCTTCATCGAACGCCGCGGCCTCTCCGGAGGGCGCGGCGTTCGTGCGTGTGGGGGGGTGTTCCGGAATCATCCGTCCGGGGGATGCCGTCGTGAGGTGGCCCGTCATAGCGTGGATGCATGCTGATCGTCGAGGAACTCCACATGCTGCTTCTCCGGCCTGATGGCCGCGTCGAGAGCGCGGTGAGCGTGAACCGCCTGTACGGCGAGGTCGCGGCCGTGATCGTCGACCTCGCCCTGCACGGACGCATCGCGGTGTCGGACGAGAAGAACCCGGTCATCGAGATCGTGTCGACCGACCCGACGGGCAACCCGATCCTCGATACGACACTGCAGCGCCTCGTGCCGTTGCGCGGCAAGCGGCTGCAGTCGCTCGTGGTGCGCCCCAAGCTCGATCCGCTCGAGATCGTGGTCGAGTCGCTCATCGTGCAGGGCGTGCTCGTCAAAGGGGAGCGCGGATTCTTCGGCTGGGGGTCGGCACGCACTCCCGAATCCGATTCGACGCCCGAGCAGGCGCTGAGGGCGCGGCTCGCCGCGGTGCTCGCCGGAACGGGTGCTCCGACGCAGGCCGACCTGGCGCTGCTTGCGATCCTGCAGAACCTCAACGCGGCGCACGCGATCCTGCGCGAGGAGTGCGGCGGGCTGTCCTCGCGGGACCTCAAGAAGCGGATCGAGCAGCTCACGGCAGGATCGCAGGCAGGGGATGCCGTCGCCAAGGCGGTCAACGATGCGATCACGGCCGCGATGGTGGCGATCATGACGCCGACGATCGTGGCGGCGACCATCACCTGACACCTGACACCGGTCAGCGCAGCACCGGCATGCCCTCTGCGAGATCGCCGATGACCGGGTTCGCGTCCTGAGGGTCGACCACGAGACCGGTGATGGCGTCGACGTTCAGAACCGGGAAGCGCGAGATGGCGCCGATCTTCTCCTCGCTGCCCAGGACGTAGGTCTGCGCACAGCGCGCGGCGATCGCGCGTTTGGTGGCGGCGTCGTCGAGGTTGCCGGTGGTCAGGCCGTGGACGGGATCGACGCCCGTCACGCCCAGGAAGAACAGGTCTGCGGCGAGATGCTGCACGGCCTCCATGGCGAGGGGGCCGCTCGCGACCATCGAGAAGCGGGCGAGTTCGCCGCCGATGATCACGACGCGGGCGTCGGAGTGCTCGGCGACGGCGAGGGCGATCGCCGGGCTGGGGGTGATGACGGTCAGATCGGCGCCGTACGGCAGCATGCGGGCCATCGCGAGCGTCGTGGTTCCGGCATCCAGCACGATCGTCGAGCCCGGCAGGATCAGCTCGACGGCGCGGCGGGCGACCCGCTCCTTGCTCTCGGTGGCCAGCGACGAGCGCTCGTCAACGGGCCGATCGGCCGGCGGAACCGGCAGAGCGCCGCCATAGACGCGGACGAGTTCGCCCGTGTCGGCGAGCTCGCGCAGATCGCGACGGATCGAGTCCTCGGAGACGCCGAGATCGGTGGCGACGTCCTTCGCCACCACGCGACCGTCTCTGCGCAGGATCTCGCGCAGATGATCCTTTCGTTGCGCACTCAGCATCCGAAGCTCCATCCCGTTCATTCACGAAGTTGCACGTTCCTGCACGGTTAACGTTACAGTCTTCTCCATGAACACACCACTGCTGATTCTCATCGCCGGCCCCTACCGCTCCGGCACGGGCGGCGACCCCGCCCTGATCGCCCGCAACCTCGAGGTCCTCGAAGAGGTCGCGGCCCCCATCCACCGTCTCGGCCATGTGCCGATGATCGGCGAATGGGTCGCCCTGCCGATCCTCCGAGGCATGGACGAGACGGATGCCGCCGAGGGCGACGTCATGTACGAGACGGCCCACCGACTGCTGCAGCACTGCGACGCGGTGCTGCGCCTGCCGGGAGACTCCGCCGGCGCCGACAAGGACGTCGAGATCGCGCTCGAGCGCGGGCTGCCCGTGTATCGATCGATCGACGAGATCCCGTCGAGGGATGCCGAAGCCGCCTGAGCGCGGCTCATCGGGAGGGGGCCGTGGCCAGCCGGTGGCTAGGCTCGTGAGCATGACAGACGATGTGCGCAACGTCCACGACGCCCTCTCGACGATCACCGAGCACTGGCAGCCGCACCGGCTCACCAGCGTCAACGACTACGACGTCAAGGTCGTCAAGCTCCAGGGCGAATTCGTCTGGCACACCCACCCCGACACCGATGAGCTGTTCATGGTGGTGAGCGGCCAGCTCACCATCCAGCTCCGCGACCGTGACGTGATTCTGCACCCGAACGACGTCTTCGTCGTGCCGCGCGGGGTCGAGCACTGCCCGAAGGCGACGGACGAGGTGCACGCGATCCTGTTCGAGCCGAAGGGAACGGTCAACACCGGGGATGCCGGAGGCGACATGACCGCGACACTCCAGGAGCTCGCCTGATCCGCTGTCAGATCGTCAGATCGTGAAGCGCACGCCCGAGAGGTGCTCGGCGACCGACCACAGTTCCGCGCCGACGTCGACCGACCGCACCTGGGCGCTCGCGGCGACCCGCTTGGGCGCCCCGCGGAACTCGAGCAGCCCGCCCGGACCCCAATAATCGCCGCCGGTGGCATCGGCCGCGACGGCAGCATGCAGGATCGGCGCGGCCCCGGCATCCTTGCCCTGCACGAGCGGGCGGCTGACCGACGCGAGGGCGCGCGTCAGAGGTGAGACCGCGGCGAGTCCGTCGCGGTGCGGAGTCAGCGGATCGACGGCGTAACCGGGGTGAGCACACAGCGCAGACCGCGCCGTGCCCCGCCACCGGCGGTTCAGCTCGAAGGCGAGGGCCATCAGGGCGGCCTTCGAGCGGCCGTACTGACGCAGCGACGCACCCGTCCACGGCTGAGAGAGCGTGCCGGGGTCGATCTCGGCGAAGCGATGCGCCAGCGATCCGACGGCCACGACCCGAGCGTCGTCGGCGAGCAGACGGTCGAGCTGGGCGACCAGGGCGAAGTGTCCGATCGCGTTGGTGCCGACCATGAGGTCCAGTCCGTCCGCGGTGCGGGCGCTGCGATCCGCCGCCTTGACCCCGGCATTGCAGATCACCGCATCGAGCCGCTCGTCGAGCGATGCCGTCGCCGAGGCGACGCTCACCAACGACCCGAGATCGACCGGCACGATGTCGAGGTCGGCACCCGGAACCTGCGCGCGGATCGACGACACGGCCACCTGTGCGCGCTCTGCCGACCGGCATCCGAGCAGCACCCTGGCACCCTGCGTGGCCAGGATATCCGCGCACCAGTATCCGATGCCCGCGTTCGCCCCGGTGACGAGGATCGTGCGGCCGGTGAGGTCGGGGAGCGCGAGCGGCGAGGGCATGTCCTCCAACCTAGGCGGAGACACCCACCCGGTCGGCCGTGCGGACGATCGTCGCGAATCCGCGCGCCGCCAGGATGCTCTCGGTCCGCTGCATGATCTCGTCGCCCGAGACGGCCGCGAGCCCGTCCGTCGCCTCGATCGCCGAGGTCGTCGTCGCATCCGTCACGAACTCCACCGTGAAGCCGAGGTCGGCCGCCATCCGGGCCGTCGTCTCGCAGCACTGCTCGGTGCGGATGCCGCAGACGACCACCCGGCCGACGCCGCGGCGCCGGAGCTGATCTTCGAGATCGGTCGATGTGAACGCGTTGACGGTGGTCTTCGTCACGGCGATCTCGTCGCTCTGCGGGTCGAGGTCGGAGACCACCCGGACGAAGCCGTTGGCCGGATCGAAGACTCCTCCGCTGCCCGGCTCGGAGTGCGTTACCCACACGACGGCGTCTCCCGACCGACGCGCGTACGCGACGAGCCGGGAGATGTTGTCGATGACGCCCGGGTTGGCGGTGGCCGCCCACTCGTCGGGTCGCTGGCGGAAGGATTCCTGCGCGTCGATCACGAGCAGGGCGGTGGCGGGGGAGTCGTGGCTCATCCGATCATCCTCGCGGTCCCGGCCCGCGACGGCCAGTGCCTGCACGGCCAGCGACCGCGTGTTCTCTGCCGTCGATCGCCGCTCGGGCGCCTGTCTCGCAGATTCTCCCGACGAATCTGTGACGAATCCCGCTCGGCGCCCGTCCTATCTGTGAGCGACCCACACACGCTCCCGGCGAAGCCACCACGGCCCGGCCGGCACATCGTGAGACGAAGGAATGGTCATGGCAACTCAGGATCAGAACACCCCCACCAGCCCCGCCGACAAGGAGCTCGCTCAGACGTCGACCGCGCCGAAGCCGGCTGCCTCGGGTTCGCGCGTCGACCGCACGTCGGCCTTCTCGACGTCGCGCGTCCCCGCCGACTCGGATGCCGCGGGCAAGACGGTCATCGCCGACGGCGTCGTCGCCAAGGTCGCCGGCATCGCCGCCCGTGAGGTCGCCGGTGTCTACGCGCTCGGTGGTGGCGGAGCACGTGCCTTCGGCGCCATCCGCGACGCCGTCAACGCCACCGACCTGACGCAGGGCGTCAAGGTCGAGGTCGGCGAGACGCAGGCCGCCGCAGACCTGACCATCGTCGTCGAGTACCCCGCCCCGATCCAGGAGGTCGCGAGCAACGTGCGCGCCGCCGTCGCCGGTGCGATCAGCCGCCTGGTCGGTCTCGAGGTCGTCGAGGTCAACGTCGAGGTCAACGACGTGCACGTCCCCGGTGACGACAACCAGGAGAACGAGGAGTCGCGAGTCTCATGACCCCCACCACCACAGGCGCCCTGATCGGCGCACTCCTGGCCCTGGCCGCTCTGCTGTTCGGGTTCTGGGGATTCCTCCTCATGGCCCTGTTCGCAGGCGTCGGAGCCGTCATCGGCCGGATCGCCTCCGGGAAGCTCGACGTCCGCGGTCTCGCCGACGCCTTCACAGGGCGGCGCACCTCCTGATGCGCGTCGACCAGCACCTCGCCGCCGGTGGCGGCCCCGCGCGGGCCGCCACCGCAGAGGCCACCGTCCCTGGGCGCATCGACGTGAAGGAACGCGTCTACCGCACGGTCACCGAGAAGGCGTCCGCAACCCTGATCGGTGTGCCGCGCGGTGACGTGAAGGTCGACGTCGCCGAGCACCCGGGCGGGATCGCCGTGCGCATAGCGACCCCGCTTCCCGTCCCCGATCTCGACGACACCGTCGCGATCTCCCAGAGCGTCCCCGTCCTCGACCGAGCTCGTCAGCTGCAGGAGCAGCTGCAGGAGAGTCTCAGCGGTCTTCTCGGACGTGACGTGACCCGCATCACCCTCACCATCACCGGTGCCACCATCCCAGAGAGGAGACGAGTGCGATGAGCACCCCGGTTCTTCGTCGCGTCGTCCGACGCGAGACGCATTCGCCGCGCACCGTCGCGATGTTCGTCGCGGTCATCCTTCTCATCCTCGCCCTCGCCTACATCGGGCTCGAGATCGTGCTGAGCCTCGCGGCGCAGCCCGCTCTCCTGCTGGGTCCCGCCGCGGCGGGCGGATGGCTGGTCGGCCTGCCCACCGCACAGCCGGCCGGACTCGTGATCGCGGGCAGCGTCGTGCTCGCCCTGATCGGCGTCGTGCTCGTCGTGCTGGCCGTCACTCCGGGTCGCCTGTCACGGCACACCCTCGAGGCGGGCGACAGGGCGGTCGTCGTCGACAACGGCGTGATCGCCAGCGCGCTCGCCCAGCACCTCTCGGAGGAGACGGGCCTGGCTCGCGAGAGCATCACCGTCGGAGTCGGCCACCGCAGTGTCGACGTCACCGTGCGCCCCGGCGCCGGCATCCCCCTCGACAAGGGCGCCGTGCAGTCGGCCACGGAGGCAGAGCTGCAGACCTACCGGCTGACCCGCAGCGTCCGCACTCGCGTGCGCATCGAGCGCCCCCACGAGAAGGAAGACGAGCTGTGAACAACACCAACCGTGCGCTGAACCGCACCCTGCTGCTCATCATCGGCCTGCTCTTCCTCGGACTGGGCGCTCTCGGCATCGCCATCATGAGCTGGCCGACCGCCACCGACATCTGGACGTCGGCCGGCACGGACGCCCGCTCATGGCTCGACCAGGCGATCGCCGCCACGGCCATCGCCGGCGGCGGCCTCTCGTGGATCGGCATCGGCGCAGTGGCCGCGATCGTCATCGTGATCGTGCTGCTCATCGTCGCCCTCACCAGCATCTCGGGCCGCCGGTCGAAGACCGCCTTCCGCTCGAGCGGAGCACAGAACCCGCTCGGACGTGTCACGGTCACCGAGTCGTTCGTGTCGGATGCCGTCAAGAACTCCCTCGCCGGGAGAGCGGAGATCCTGTCGTCGCAGGTCACCGCGAACGACATCCGTCGAGAGCCGGTGCTGCATGTGGCCGTCACGCCCCGGCAGAACACCGATCCGCGTGAGCTGGTCGACCACATCGACAAGCTGCTCACCAACCTCGCCACCCTGACCGGCCGCGAGAGCGCGACCTTCGTCTCGATCCACACCGGCCTCCGGGCGCGGCTCGCGCACGACCAGCGACGTCTGTCGTGAACCTCGGACCTCGCCCCCACCACCCCAGGAAGCAGGACAGCACCATGCGAAACAAGATCCTCCTCATCGGCGCCATCGCCTTCGTCGCCTACGTCGTGGGCAGTCGGGCAGCGGCCGTGCAGGTGAACAAGGGCGAGTCCGTGCGGCACCAGCTGGTGCGCATGTGGAACGACCCGAAGGCGAAGAAGGAACGCGCCAAGGCAGCCAAGAAGGCGGCGAAGGCGGCCGAGAAGGCACTCGACAAGGTCCGCCGCTGACACCCCTCCACAGACTTATCGTCGGTCGCGACACGCAACGGCGATAAGACGTCGGGAATCCTCCCGCCGTCACGATCACCCTCACGAAAGGAGCTCCTCATGGGACTCGATGACAAGATCAAGAACGCCGCTCAGGACATCGCCGGCAAGGCGAAGGAAGCGATCGGCAACGCGACCGACAACGACAAGCTCGCCGCCGAAGGCAAGGCCGACCAGGTCAAGGCCGACGCGAAGAAGGCCGGCGAGAACGTCAAGGACGCATTCAAGAAGTAAGACCCCCGGCGCGGGCGGATGGAGCGGTGTCACGCTCCATCCGCCCGTTGCTGTGCGCGGCGAGGATGCCATGAGACCATGCGGGGGATGGATGCTGCCGCTGATGACGAGCTTCGCGAGCTATGGGCTCGTGCCTACGGTCCGCGTGCTGACATCGCGGGCGACCCGTCCGCGGTCCGCCGACTCGAGGAGCTCGAATCCTCGCGCAGCGCGGCGTCGACCGGGGGCGCGGCCGGATCCCAGGCCGCTGGCGCCGCATCCGTTGTGGCCTCCGTCGCCGACTCGGAGCGCGCCGAGCTGCGGGTGGTGCATCCCTCGGCCGATGCATCGCGCGAGAGCGGTGACCTGCTCGACCGACTGCACGACGAGTCCACGTGGGACGAATCGGTCGCGCCCGCGGCGTCGCACGAGGTGACCGGGTGGCCGGGGCACCTGGCGAGGTGGCGAGCACCGCTGTGGGTGGCCTCCGTGGCAGCGTCGGCCGCGCTCGCGGCGTCGATCGCCTACGCCTTCGCCGTGGTACCGCCCGTGTCGTCGTCTGCGGGTGCGCCGCAGATCGAGACGCTCGAGCTCACGAGATCCGGAATGATCGCGCCGGGGTGGTTCGGCGCGGAGAAGGATGCGGCATCGGCCGAGTTCTCCGGCCTGACGGTCTTCCTGACGCCCGGGTGGTACGCCGACTCGGGAGAGCGTTCGTCGGAGAACGTCTGTCTCAATGTCGTCAGGAACGACCAGCTGCCCGATGTGCGTGACTTCACCGAGACGTCCTGGAGTTTCGAGGGCCAACGGTACGCGGCGTGCGGCGTGGGTGCATTCCCGCCGACCGTCGCGGTGCCGTTCGACTCCGAGACCCCCGACGAGCTCGCCGAGCGCTTCCCGTCAGGCGTGGCGCTGCAGTTCGTGCTCGACGGCGGCCGTGTCGGAGTATTCCTCGACAGCGGCGAGGAGTAGCGGGTCAACGCCGGATCGGCAGCGACAAGTGGACGCCCGCGAGTTCTTCGAGCTGGTCCCATACGCTCTGCGCGAGTTCAGCAGGAGGGGTGTGGGTGCGGGCGAGCGGCTCGACTCGCAGGGGAAGTCCGCGAAGCCGCCCCGCGGGCGCGTAGTACTCGCCGCCCTGCGCGGCGGGATCCGCGAGCGCGCGCACCGCAGCCCAGGCGGCGGTGTCCTTTCCCTGAGCCCAGGGCGTGTAGGGGTTGCGCCGGTACGGGGTCGAGGCGTCGTGGATGCCGGTGCGCTCGGGCGTCTTGGCGTCGACGCCCACTCCGGGACGCACCACGAGCGAGGCGACGGGAAGGTCAGCGGCGCGCAGGCGGCGGTCGAGCTCGAAGGCGAACACCTCGGTCACCGTCTTGGCCTTCGTGTAGGCCGCGATGGCGCTGCGCGGGGTCGCCCTGGGCGACAGGCAGCTCTTCCTCGACATCATGCTCGCCGGCATCCGTCCGACCGTCTAGACCCGGCCCGCCACCACCGGCGCGCCCACCCGCGGCACCGCGGCATATCCCGGGCGGATGAACCACGACGGCAGCGCTCGCCGCAGGTCGCTCGGGCCGGTCGCGGTGGCGTCTTCGGCGAGCAGCAGCGTCGTCCATTCGATGTCCCCGCGCCAGAACCGGGTCAGCGCTCGGAGCGTGCAGCGCACCTCGACCGACACGTCGTACCCGGGGTCGGCGTCGCACACGTCGGCCTCGCCGTCGTGGATCACCAGCCACCACCGGCGCTGCGCCGGACTCGCGTCCGTGAAATGCAGTGCGATCACCGTGCGCGCATCGGGGACGGTGCCGTGATCGACATTGCGGTGCATGTCCCACAGCAGCAGCTTGGGGTCGAGGTCGGCGTCTCCGAGCTCGCCGATCCAGCGCACCCCCCACGCCGAGAGCTGCTCGACGACCGGACGCAATTCGGCACCCGCGACGGTGAGCACGTAGCGGACGTCAGCACCCTGGGCGATCCGCTCGATGAGGCCGGCACGCTGCAGCTGGTCGAGTCGATGGGACAGCAGCGTCGGCGACATGCGGGGGAGGCCGCGGCGCAGCTCGTTGAAGTGCTCGGTGCCGAGCAGAAGCTCACGCAGCAGGAGCATCGTCCACCGCTCGTCCAGCAGCTCCATCGCCTTGGCGACGGGGCAGAACTGATAGTAGGGGGCGCCCACGGACCTCACGATAGACCCGGTACAGATCGGATACTAGAGCGGTCTGCGCGGGGTTCGTAGCGTGAGGATCACAAGGCAGAGGAGCCCACCATGAACACCACCACCACCGACCTCCAGGCCGACGCCGACCGCGCGCTGAAGGCGAATCACAGAGTCGTCTGGGCGCTCGGCGACTATTCGGCCGTCGCGCGCGAAGTGATCCCCGAACTCGGTCGGGTGCTCGTCGCCGAGAGCCGCATCGGGCCGGGCGATCGCGTGCTCGACGTCGCCGCCGGCACCGGCAACGCGTCGATCGAAGCTGCGCGCACCGGTGCATCCGTGGTCGCGAGCGACCTCACGCCCGAGCTGCTCGAGATCGGCAGGCAGGATGCTGCACGGCAAGGCGTCGAGCTCGCCTTCGAGGAGGCGGATGCCGAGGCGCTGCCCTATGCGGACGACTCTTTCGATGCCGTGCTCTCGTGCGTCGGCGTGATGTTCGCGCCGCATCACGAGGTGGCGGCCGGCGAGCTGACGCGGGTGGTGCGCGCCGATGGACGGCTGGCGTTGATCAACTGGACGCCCGAGGGGTTCGTCGGACAGTTGTTCGCCACGCTCAAGCAGTTCGTCCCCGCGCCGCCTGCCGGTGTGCAGCCGCCGCCGCTCTGGGGTGACGAGGAGCACGTACGCGCCCTCCTCGGAGACCGCGTGGCCGAGCTGTCGACGCAGCGTCGGCAGCTGTCGGTCGACAGGTTCGCGTCGGGTGCGGAGTTCCGGGACTTCTTCCGGGACTTCTACGGCCCGACCGCGGCGGCGTACCGAGGTATCGGCGACGACGAACAGCGGCGAGCAGAGCTGGATGATGCGCTCGCCGACCTCGGCGATCGTCACCTCGAGGACGGTCGGATGCCGTGGGAGTACCTGCTCGTGACGGCCCGCGTCGTCTAGAGCGGCGCCGTCGGGGCGTTCGACGCACGAAGGGGCCGACCGGGCATCGCCGGTCGGCCCCTCTCTGTGCGGTCGTCAGCTGATCGCGGCGCGCAGCTCGGCGGCGGCGTCTCCGACGTTCTCGGCGCTGTAGATCGCGCTGCCCGCGACGGCGACCTGCGCCCCGGATGCCTGGACGGCGGCGATGCTCGAGGCGTTGACGCCGCCCGCGACGGAGAAGGCGACGCCGGATGCGGTGCCGTCGGTGAGCAGGCTGTCGAGCGAGTAGCCGTCCTGCGCCTGCTCGTCGAGACCCGCGTGCATCTCGACGAACTCGGCACCGAGGCCGATGACCTGCTGCGCGCGGGCGGGCTTGTCGGCGACGCCGATCAGATCCACGACGATGCCCTTGCCGTGCTTCTTCGCGGCCTTCACCGCGCCGGTGATCGTGCTGTCGTCGGCCACGCCGAGCACCGTCACGAGATCCGCCCCCGCGCCGAAGGCGATGTCGGCCTCGAGTTCACCGGCATCCATGGTCTTGAGGTCGGCGAAGATCACCTTGTCGGGGTGGGCGCTCTTCAGGGCGGTGATCGCCGAGAGGCCTTCGCTCTTGATCAGCGGGGTGCCGAGCTCGAGGATGTCGACGTGCGCGGCCGCGGCGGCGGCGAGCTCGAGGGCCTTCTCGGTGCTGAGCGTGTCGATGGCGAACTGCAGTTTCATGGGTGTTCCGTTCGTTCTGCGGGGTGGATGGTGGGGCGGCAGCCGCTCATTCGAGGTTCGCGTGGCGCGGCCAGAGGTCGTCGGCGCTGGTGCCCTGGCGCTGCCAGAGGGCGTGGAAGAGCCCGTCGCCGATGACGACGACCGCCTGCTCGAACAGGCTCGCCGCGTACTGGTGCGAGGCGTCGGCCGTGCGGTCCAGCTTCTGGGCGGCAGGCACCCGCACGACGACGTCGGCGAGCTCTGACAGGGGCGACGTCTCTGCGGTCGTGAGCGCGCCGATGCGCGCCCCGACCGACGAGGCGCGCTGCGCGGCTCGCACGATCGATTCCGTCGTTCCCGACCCGCTCGCCGTCAGCAGCAGGTCGTCGGCCTCGATTGCCGGAGTGGTGGTGTCGCCCACCACATGCACGTCGAGTCCCAGGTGCATGAGGCGCATCGCGGTCATTCGCAGGGCGAGCCCTGAGCGGCCGGCTCCGAGCACGAAGACGCGCCGGGCATCGACGACGAGGTCTGCCAGATCGATGAGCTGATGCGCGTTCGCGACGCTCGTGCGCTCCGCGACGCGGAGCAGCTCGTTGGCGATGAGGGAGATGGCGGCGCCGGGCGACATCGTGGCGGTGAGAGGCATGTCTCCACTCTTGCGATCGCGCGACCTTCGGGCGCTCCCGCCTCGGGACCGTTCCACCTACCCGAAGGGAGAGGGACGAATAGAGTAGGTGATCATGAGCATCGAAGAGCATGCTGGGCCGGCGGGATCACGCCGACTGGCCGCAGACCACGCGCTCGCCCTCGCCGAGCAGCGGGACCGCTACGCCCTCACCCTCGAATCCCTGCTCGCGACGCTGCGCTCGCAGCGGCTCGACGACCGGGCGGCACGCACGATCGCGGTCGATGTCGCGGCCGGTGCACTGGTCGGACTGCGGACGCACAACGATGAGCAGGGAGCAGGACTCGAGCCGGTGACGGGCGCCTTCGAGCGTCTGCGCGGCGATCTGCGCCCGCTCGTGCGATACAGCGAACTCGACGTGCAGTTCGTCGAGCCCCCGGCCAACGGTCGCGCGCTCCCCGGAGTGATCGCCCACTCTGCGCGCTCGATCGTGAGAAGCACCGTGCTGGCGATCGTCGACCGCGGAGAGACGCGACGCGTGCGCATCCAATGGGACTGCGACGGATTGAACCTGCTGATCGCGATCCGCGACGACGGCCGAGGAGACCTGACGACGCACGACGACGCACTTCGCCCGATCGCCGAGCAGGTCTCTGCGCTGTCAGGCGACCTGTCGGTGGCCTCGACACCCGGATGGGGGTCGGAGGTCGGCATCCGCCTTCCTCTCGATCCACCGGCCGAGCCGGGCGATCTGCCGGATGCGATCGACGCCAGCCCGCGAGAGCGCGATGTGCTGCGACTGGTGTCGGCGGGGCGCCGCAACCGCGAGATAGCCGAGACGCTGAACGTGAGCGAGAACACGGTGAAGTTCCACGTGTCGAACCTGCTGCGCAAATCCGGGGCGGCGTCACGCGCCGAGCTCGCGGCCATCGTGCGCGGCTGACCACCCCTTCGGGTGGGGCTGTGCCTGCTCGGAAGGATAGGTGGGGAAGTCGTCGGTCCGATGCCTCTTGACTCCGGCGCTCAGCGCTCTACCCTGGCAGGCATGTGCCGCAACATCGTTCCTCTGAACAACCTCGCCCCACCGGCCACCGATGACGAATGCCATGAGGCCGCAGTGCAGTTCGTGCGCAAGATCTCGGGTGCCAACGCCCCCTCCCGCGCCAACAGGGAGGTGTTCGACCGTGCTGTCGCTGAGATCGAGAAGTCGGTGCGACATCTGCTCGATGACCTCGTCACGACCGCACCCCCGAAGGACCGCGACGAGCAGCGCGAGAAGCGACAGGCTCGCTCAGCCGAGCGGTACGAGGCGATCCGGGTCTTCCAAGAGGCCAAGCGCGCGGCGAAGGCGGCGGCGGACTGAGCCCTCGCTAGTCGTCGCGGAACACGGCATCGACCGCCATCGTGAGCGTGTTCGTCTCGGATTCGAGGATCGATTCGTCCGAGGGGAGCGCCCGTTCGAGGGCCAGGCCGGCGAGGACGGAGTTGAGGAAACGCGCGCGCGTGGCGTTGTCTCCTGCCGGGAGTGAGCCTTCGTCTTCGAGGACGGACAGCCAGTGCTCGACCCTCCGCTGCCCTTCGCGCTCGATGGCCAGGTAGGCATCACGGAGTTCGTCCGTGAGCTCGGGTTCGATGAAGGTCCGGTGCAGGATCGTGGCTGCCTCGCGTGCCTGCGCCCCGACTCCGGACGGAGCGAGCACCTGCCTCAGACATGCGAGGAGCCGCTCCTTCGCGGTCAGCGACTCATCGTGGATCGGGTCGTCCGGTGCGATCACCTCGTAGACCACGCGGAGGACCTCGTCGAGCAGCGCCCGCTGCGTCGGGAAATGGAAGCGCAACGACCCGGTGCTCACGCCAGCCCGCGCTGCGACCGCGCGGACGCTGAGCTTCGCGCCGCGTGATTCGCCGAACATCGTGAGTGCCGCGTGCAGGATGCGGTCCTTCGTCGGCAGCATGCTCGGCTCGGCGGTCATCATCCCATTCTCCACGACCCCCGGTGACACAGTGTGTTAGCGTGGCGTGCGTCCCTCACTAACACACCGTGTTAGTCCATCGACGGGAGCACCCATGACACTCATCCGCAGGCCTTTCCAGATCATCCGCTCGAACCTCCGCGTCTACGCGCTTCTCAATGCGCTCGCCTACGGCACCTTCGCGATCGGCTTCATCCTCGGGCTGCTCTTCCCCGACCTGGTCGCCGGCCGCGCCCAGGCGCTGGAGGACGACGGCACAGCGAGCCTCGTCACCTCTCTGCTCAGTAGTCCCTGGCTCTTCGCGCTGACGATCCTGGCGGTCAACACCCTGCGGCTCGGCGCCCTCACGATCCTGCTGCCCTCGCTCGTCGTGCCGTTCCTCGGACTCGCGACGTTCGCGGTCTGGTCGGTGACGACCGGAGTGACCCTCGTGCCGACGACGCCGGAGGGGTGGGTCGCGCTGATCCCGCATTCGCTGACTCTCGTGATCGAGCTGCAGGCCTACATCCTTCTGCTGCTGGGCGCGTTCCTGCTGGGCCGGTACTGGGTTCGCCCACAGGCGATCGGTGCGCGGAATCGACGCGCGGCCTACCTGCGCGGACTCCAGCACATCGGCTGGCTGAGCCTGCCCGCCCTCGCGCTGCTCATCATCGGGGCGCTCTACGAGGCCTTCTCGCTGCTCTACTTCGTGTACCCGTTGCAGCAGTGGCTGCTCGGATAGCCGGAACGGACATCGACACGGCGATCTGAGAAATCTTCATCCAGGTGCATCCAAACCCGGCGCTCCCGGAGAACAACTCCTATGAAGGGCCGCACAGGGCGGTCCGGGTACAGGAGGAACAGATGCGCAAGACAGTCGCCGCCGGCCTCGCCGTCGGAATGATCACCGCTCTCGGTCTGGCCATGCCGGCCGGCGCCGCCACCACCCAGGCCGCACAGCTCTCGGTGCTGCACGCGATCCCCGACACCCCCGTCGACGTGTACGTGAACGGCGAGCTCACCCTCGACGACTTCGCGCCCGGAGACCTCGCCGGACCGCTCGAGCTGCCCGCCGGTTCGTACGAGGTGGCGCTCACCGCTCCCGATGCCGCCGACGCCAGCGCGCCCATCCTCGGCCCGGCGACCCTCGCTCTCGAAGCAGGCGGGAACTACACCGCCGTAGCCCACCTGACCGAAGCGGGCGAACCCGGTCTCAACCTCTTCACCAACGACATCTCGCAGACGGCTCCCGGCCAGGGGCGACTCACCGTGCGTCACACCGCCGCGGCGCCCGCGGTCGACATCCTCGCGGGCGGATCGCCCGTGATCGAGAACCTCACGAACCCGAACGAGGCCAAGCTCGACCTCCCCGCGGGCACCGTGTCGGCCGCCGTCGCTCTGACCGGCACGACCGACCCGGTCATCGGTCCGGCAGACGTCGCGATCGAAGAGGGCGTCAACACGATCGTCTACGCGTGGGGCAGTGCCGAAGACGGCAACCTCGCGATCGCCGCACAGACGATCTCGGGACTCCACTCGAACCCCGACGGAGTGCCCTCCGGCACCGCGGGCTACCTCGCTGAGCAGGATGCCTCGGCGAACGCCCTCCTCTCGGCGGGTCTCGTCGCCCTCGCGATCGCGACCGCCGTGGGTGCGGGCCTGATCGTCCGTCGCCGCCAGACGGTGCGCTGATGCTCCGAGGCACGCTGCGGACGGCCCGTCTGCGCCGCGTCATCATGACGTTCGGCGCCCTGGTCACCGCGGCGTGCCTCGTGGCATGCACACCGGGAGGGGCGGGCGCGGATCTCCCTCCTTCCACGGAGTCGCCCCCCACGACTCCATCGCCCGTCCCTCCCACTCCCGCGAGAGACGTCGCCGTGCGGCCGGGTGCTCTCCCCACCCCGACCGCATCCGTCGCTCCCGTGGGTCTGGCCATCCCGTCGCTCGCCATCGACATGCCGGTGACGGACGTCGGGGTGGCCGACTCCGGACAGATGGAACTGCCCGTCGACCCGGCCATCGCCGGCTGGTATCGATACGGAGCGGATGCCACGAGCACGAGCGGCCGGATTCTGATCGCAGCGCACGTCGACGCGATCGACTATCCGATCGGACCGCTCGCTCGCCTGCGGGACGTGCCCGCCGGCGAGACCATCCTCATCACGGCGGCCGACGGCACCAGCCGCGAGTTCGTGGTGCAGTCGCTGACCTACTACGAGAAGGCGGCACTGCCGACCGACGAGCTCTTCCAGCGTGGTGGCCCCTCGGCCCTGGTGCTGGTCACGTGCGGCGGACCTTTCGACAGCCAGACCGGGCACTACCGCGATAACGTGGTCGCGGTGGCGGTCCCGCGATGAGGCGGGGTGATCACCATGGAGAGGAGACTCCGGGTGGATGAGACCACCGAAGCCGAAGCGGCGCTCGACCGGCGCTTCGTCGCGGGCGACGAGCAGGCGCTCGCGGAGCTCTACCGGCGGTGGTCGCCGGTCGTCTTCACCCTGGCGCTGCGCTCGCTCGGCGATCGCGGGGATGCCGAGGACGTCACCCAGCGCACCTTCGTGTCGGCGTGGAACTCGCGTGCCGGATACGACTCGTCGAAGGCGCGACTGTCGACCTGGCTGATCACGATCGCGCGGCGCCGGATCGCCGACACGTTCGAGGCGCGCGCCAAGGTGCAGCAGCTGCAGGCCGAGATGGAACGACTCACTCCGCCCGACGCCCTCGTCTCCGAATCGATCGATCTGTCCGAGACGCTGCTGCTCTCGAGCGAGCTCCAGCAGCTCGCGCCGGATGCACAGGCCGTCATGCGACTGGCCTTCTACGATGACCTGACCCACGAAGAGATCTCACGCAGAATGGGGATGCCGCTCGGCACCGTGAAGAGCCATATCCGCCGAAGCCTTGCCCGCATGCGCGACCGATTGGAGGTGAACCGTGTCACATCTCGATGACGAGAAGATCGCCCTGATCGCGATGGGCGAACCGGCCGGATCCGACGCCGACATGGAACACCTCGTCGAGTGCGAGAACTGTGCCGCCGAGGTCGCTGCGATGTCGCGGGTGGCGCTCGTGGCGCGCTCCAGCGTCGTCGAGGGCGACCTGGAATCCCCGCCCGCCGACGTCTGGTCGAGGATCCACGGCGAACTCGGGCTGACCTCGGCGGTTGCTGCCGACCCGGCATCCGACGTCCACCCGCCCGAATCGGAGTCCGCATCGGCACCGGCTGCATCGGCACCGGTCTCGGCGGCCGGTCCGGCGGCAGCGACTGAGGCGGATGCTGCGGAAGCGGCTGCGCCGCGACACCGGGCTCGTGTCCGTCCACGCCGCCGCTCGTCGGCCACCATGTGGATCCTCGCCGCGTCGATGGCGCTCGTCGTCGCGATCGGCGCCGGAGTATGGATCGCCCGCACCCTCACGCCCTCCTCTGCCGTGATCGCCTCGGCCGAGCTCGCCGCGTTCCCCGACCACCCCGATGCGGAGGGACAGGCCCGGATCGACGACGACGGCGACGGCCGGCGCACGCTGACAGTGACCCTCGACGGCGACGAGCTCGTCGCCGGCGACTACCGCGAGGTGTGGCTGATCCGCGAGGACGGACAGGCGCTGATCAGCCTCGGGGTGCTCGACGAGTCCTCGGGCACGTTCCGCGTCCCCGACAGCGTGGACCTCGACGAGTACCGCCTGGTCGACATCTCCTTCGAGCCGGTCGACGGCGATCCTGCGCACTCGGGCGACTCGATCGTGCGCGGCGAGCTCGACTTCGCGTGAGAGGCGCTCCTCCGTCCCCGTAGCTTCGCGAGCGCGCCGTAGCTCTGGGTTCAGGCGCGCGCAGCGCCGGCCTGTGCGAGCACGCGCTGCAGCGGACGGTAGTGCTCGATCACCGCCCCGCGATACGCGTCGACGTCGCCTGCTCGGACGGCGGCGAGCATGTCGCCGTGCGCGACCGCAGTCTGGTGGATGTCATCGGGCTGATCGATGTCGAGCTGGGGCAGTACGGCCGTGTGCACATCCCAGAAGGCGCCGACGAGCTGGCCGACGAGTCGGTTGCCGATCGCGTCGAAGAGCTTGGTGTGGAACAGGCGGTCGGCCTCGAGGAAGTGCTCGCCTCGGCTCGCCTTGTCGACCATCTCGGCGACGAGCTCATCGAGCTCTCCACCCTCGTCGACCTGGGCGGCCGCGACGACGCGCTCGGCCATCGAGAGGTCGAGAGCCAGGCGCACCTCGACCACCTCGCGCAGAGACTGGAGGGATCCTTCGGGTGAGAGGACCCCTCGGAAGACCAGCGCCTCGACCATCGGATCCAGCGACATCGCGCCGACGTAGGTGCCGTGGCCGTGCCGGACATCGACGATGTCGAGCGTCGACAGGGTGCGGATCGCCTCCCTGACCGACGAGCGCGACACATCGAGCTCTTCGCAGAGCTCGGTCTCGGTCGGGAGTGGATCGCCGGGGGTCAGCCCGCGGGCGATGATGAGCTGCTTGATCTGATCCGCCGTCGTCGAGCGCCGCATCCGCGATGCCCTACTCGTGGTGGACTTCATCTGGTCTCCCTCTCGTCCCGACGCAAACGCTCTGATCATCTCACTCTTGTGATTCGATCGAACGTGTGTTTAGAGTACATCAGACATCAGATGTCCTCAAGATGTCCCCCACCCACCCTGGAGCACACATGAACCGACACGTCACCCGCCGCCGTGCGGGTCGATTCACGACACTGATCGCCGGCACCGTCGCCGCGTCGGTTGTCCTCGCCGGCTGCGCGGCCGGCGCGACCCCGGCAGCCGACGAGAGCGCATCCGCCGGCGACATCGACGCGGACGCGATCATCGAAGCGGGCATCTCGTACACGCTGAACGGCAGCTTCGACCCGATGGTGGCCTCCGGCGCCGTCACGGTCTCGGCGAACTGGCATGTTTTCGAAGGCCTGGTCGACCTCGACCCCGTCACGCAGGAGGCGGCGCCCGCGCTGGCCGCGGACCTCCCGACCCAGGTCGACGACACCACGTACGAGATCGATCTGCGCGAAGGAGCGACGTTCCAGAACGGCGACCCCGTCACTGCCGAGGATGTCGTCTTCAGCTACGAGCGGGTGCTGAACCCCGACAACAACTCACTGTTCCGCACCTTCATCGACTTCGTCGACACCGTCACCGCCGTCGACGAGGACACGGTGCAGATCACCACCGACTACCCGTTCTCGCTCATCAATGAGCGACTCGGCGTCGTCAAGATCGTTCCGAAGGCGGTCGTCGAGGCAGATCCCGAGGGCTTCGGAGCGAACCCCGTCGGCTCGGGCCCGTACTCGCTCGTCTCCGCCGTGCCCGAGGACAAGCTCGTCTTCGAGCGCTACGACGACTACAACGGCCCGCACCCGGCACTCGCTGCGGGCATGAACTGGAACCTGCTGTCCGACGCCTCCGCCCGAGTCACGGCGATGTCGACGGGCACGATCCAAGCCATGGAGGACGTGCCGTACATCGACGTCGACTCCCTGGCATCCGCGGCTGACGTCGAGAGCGTGCAATCCTTCGGGCTGCTGTTCATGATGTTCAACACGAAGGCAGCGCCCTTCGACGACGTACGCGTGCGCCAGGCGATGCACTACGCCCTCGACATGGACAAGATCATCGAGACCGGGATGCTCGGCAACGCGACCCCCGCGACCTCGTTCCTGCCCGAGACGTACCCGAACTTCAACGAGGCCTCGACGGTCTACAGCTATGACCCCGAGAAGGCCGAGGAGCTGCTGGACGAAGCGGGCGTCGACGACCTGTCGATCACGCTGCTCACCACCGACACCGGCTGGGTGAAGGAGGTCGCGCCGCTCATCAAGGAGTCGCTCGACGCCATCGGCATCGACACCACGCTCGACATCGGGCAGTCGGCCGCCATGTACGAGAAGGTCGACTCCGGTGACTACACGGTCGCGATCGCACCCGGAGACCCATCGGTGTTCGGCGTCGACCCGGACCTGCTGATGAACTGGTGGTACGGCGAGAACGTCTGGACCCAGACCCGCACCAACTGGGCCGACTCGCCCGAGTATGCCGAACTGCGGACGCTCCTCGACTCCGCCGTGCGGCAGCAGGGCGACGAGCAGCAGGCCACGTGGGACGAGGCGTACGACCTGCTCTCCGACCAGGCAGTGCTCTACCCGTTGTTCCACCGCAAGCTGCCCACCGCATGGAGCAGCCAGGAGCTGGTCGGATTCGCCCCCGTCCCCACCACCGGCCTGTCGTTCCTCGACGTCGGCGTGGCGGCGAAGTAGCCCCGGCCCCCGCGGCGGGGGTGCGCGCCCGAGCGCACCCCCGCCACACCTCCCCGAACCTGGAAGGAGCGGCACGTGTCCAACACGCTCCGCCTCATCGGACGACGCCTGCTGCAGCTGCCGTTCATGATCCTCGGCATCACGTTCCTCGTGTTCTTCGTGATGTCGTTCTCCCCCGTCGACCCCGCGCGCACCGCGCTCGGAGAGACGGCATCCCCCGAGGCGCTCGAGGCGTACCGAGAGCAGTACGGCCTCGATCAGCCGCTGCTCGTGCGGTATTTCACATTCCTGCTCGGCCTGCTGCAGGGCAACCTCGGGACCTACTCG
Organism: Microbacterium sp. 1.5R; assembly: GCF_001889265.1. Taxonomy (NCBI): domain Bacteria; kingdom Bacillati; phylum Actinomycetota; class Actinomycetes; order Micrococcales; family Microbacteriaceae; genus Microbacterium; species Microbacterium sp. 1.5R. The sequence goes on along the minus strand of NZ_CP018151.1, from coordinate 3,440,975 downwards.
GCGCGCAGCCTTCCGGTGATCGACGAGGTCGTCCGCGCGTTCCCCGTCACCCTGGCGCTGACCTTCCTCGGCCTCCTCATCGCCGTCATCGTCGCCTTCGTGATCGGCGTCCTCGCCGCCGTCTATCGTGACCGCTGGCCCGATCAGCTCATCCGCATCATCGGAGTGGCGTCGCTGTCGACGCCCTCGTTCTGGCTCGCGATCCTGCTCATCCAGCTCTTCACCCTCGGACTGAACGTGCTGCCGGCATCCGGTCCGCTTCCGGATCTCTGGGAGGACCCCTCGGGGTGGCTCGCGCGCATGGCGCTGCCCGCCATCGCTCTCGCGGTGCCGGTGATCGGCCAGCTGTCCCGGGTCGTACGCACGTCGATGGTCGAAGAGCTCGACCGAGACTACGTGCGCACAGCACTCGGCGCCGGGATCCCGCGCACGATCGTCGTCGGCCGCAACGTGCTGCGCAATGCGCTCATCACGCCTGTGACCGTGCTCGGTCTGCGCATCGGCTACCTCATCGGCGGGGCGGTGGTGATCGAGATCATCTTCGCGATCCCCGGCATGGGCACGCTGATCCTCAACGGCGTGACCAACAACGAACCCAATCTCGTGCAGGGCGTGACTCTCGCAGTGTCACTGGCCTTCGTGGTGATCAACATCATCGTCGACCTCCTGTACGTGCTCATCAATCCCCGAATCCGGGCGGTGTGACATGCGACGCAAACTGACTGAACGACTCTCGCTTCCGGGGCTCCGCTTCGGCGGGCTGTCCCTCGGCTCCCTGATCTGCATCGTGGTGCTCGCGGTGATCGCCCTGGCGGCGATCGCTGCACCCCTGATCGCGCCGTTCGACCCGCTGGCATCCGGTGCCCCGGTGCAGCCGCCGAGCGCCGAGCACTGGTTCGGCACCGACCGCCAGGGCCGCGACATCTTCTCCCGACTGGTGTACGGCGCCCGGTACTCCCTGGTGATCGGGCTCGGCGCGACCCTGGTCGCACTCGCCGCGGCCTGCGTGTTCGGCACCATCGCCGCCACCGCCCCTCGGTGGATCTCCGAGACCCTCATGCGGGTGATGGACGTGGTGATGTCCTTCCCGGGCATCGCGCTCGCCGCGGTGTTCGTGGCGGTGTTCGGCAAGTCGCTGCCGGTGCTCGTGCTCACGATCGCCTTCCTCTATGTGCCGCAGCTCACCCGCATCATCCGCGCGAACATCCTCGATCAGTACGGCGAGGACTACGTCTCAGCCGTGCGCGTCATGGGCGCGGGCACTCCGAGGATCATCGCCAAGCACGTCGCCCGCAACGCGATGGCCCCGGTGCTCGTCTTCGCGACCGTGCTCGTCGCCGACGCGATCGTCTTCGAGGCGTCGCTGTCGTTCCTGCAGGCCGGCGTGCCCGACCCCGAGCCGTCGTGGGGCAACGTGATCGCCGCCGGTCGCAACCTGCTGATGAGCGGGGCGTGGTGGGCGACTTTCTTCCCCGGCATCCTCATCATGCTGACGGTGCTCTGCCTCAACATCCTCTCCGAGGGGATGACCGATGCGATGGTGTCGCCGCGGGCACGAAAGATCACCGCCGATGCCGCGAACACCGAGGAGTCGACGCACGAGCTCGAAGAGGCGGCCGCAGGCCACGACGACACGAATGTGATCGTCACGGTCGACACCGCCGTCAATCTCTCCGTTCCGAGCGGCGTGCCGGACGTGCTGGTGCCGGTGGCACCCGCGGTGCCTCTCTCCGAGCGGCTCGCCGTTCTGCGGCAGCGCGAGCTCTCCCGCACCGATCGGCTCGTCTACGCGGGCGACGAGACCCCGTTGCTCGATGTGCAGGACCTCTGCATCTCGTTCCCGCGGCACGGTGACGTCGACGTGGTCGACCGTGTCAGCTTCACGGTGCGTCCCGGCGAGACCATGGCGCTGGTGGGCGAGTCGGGCTGCGGCAAGTCGATCACCTCGCTGGCCATCATGGGCCTGCTCGACGCGAAGGCCGACGTTCGAGGACGCATCCTCTTCGACGGCGAGGATCTGCTGCAGATGACGCCGAAGAGCCGCAACGCGCTGCGGGGGCACGACATCGCGATGATCTATCAGGATGCCCTGAGCTCACTGAACCCGGCGATGCTCATCCGCTCGCAGATGAAGCAGCTCACATCCCGAGGCGGCACGCGCACGGCGGAGGACCTGCTCGAGCTGGTGGGACTCGACCCCGCGCGCACGCTGGCCTCGTACCCGCACGAGCTGTCGGGCGGTCAACGTCAGCGCGTGCTGATCGCGATGGCGCTCACCCGCGATCCGCGACTCGTGATCGCCGACGAGCCGACCACGGCTCTCGACGTCACGGTGCAGGCGCAGGTCGTCGAGCTGCTGATGCGGCTGCAGCGCGAGCTCGGCTTCGCCCTGGTCTTCGTGTCACATGACCTCGCGCTCGTCGCCGAGCTCACCCACCGCATCACGGTGATGTATGCGGGGCAGGTCGTCGAGCAGGGCACGACCCGAGAGATCCTGACGCAGCCGGTGCACGAGTACACGCAGGGTCTCCTCGGCGCCGTGCTGTCGATCGAGGCGGGGTCCGACAGGCTCCACCAGGTCTCCGGTGTCGTCCCGTCTCCGCGTGACTTCCCCGCCGGCGACCGCTTCGCTCCTCGCTCGTCCGACCCGACCCGCTATGCGGGGGTCGAGCCGGTGCGTCGACGGATCGAGGGAACCGACCATTACTACGCCGCGCATCCCGACGATGCGCCCATCGACGCGATCGGAGCAGGACGATGAACGACACCGTCATCGAGCTCGAGGACGTGCACGTCCGCTACAAGACACGTGCGTCGTCGCTGTTCCGGCCGAAGTACGTCGACGCCCTCGCTGGTGTCTCGCTCACCGTGAAGCGGGGGCAGACCCTGGGGATCGTGGGGGAGTCGGGCTCGGGCAAGTCCACCTCCGCCAAGGTGCTGGTCGGCCTCGAGAAGCCCACGAGCGGCCGGGTCGTCTTCGACGGCGAGACCGTGACGTCGTTCACCCCGGCGGTGCGCCGACGGCTCGGCCGCATCCTGTCGGTCGTGTTCCAAGACCCGGCGACGGCCCTGAACGCTCGGATGACCGTGCGCGATGCGCTGCTCGACCCGATGCAGGTGCACCGGCTCGGCACGCCGGCGAGCCGTGACCGCAAGGTGCGCGATCTGATCGGACTCGTCGGTCTGCCGGCCTCCGCACTCGAGGCGTTGCCCAGCCAGCTCTCCGGCGGTCAGCGTCAGCGTGTCGCGATCGCGAGGGCGCTGGTGCTGGATCCGCAGGTGATCGTCGCCGACGAACCCACCTCGGCGCTCGACGTCTCGGTGCGGGCTCAGATCCTCAACCTGCTCACCGACCTGAAGGAGCAGCTCGGCCTCGGCATGGTCTTCATCTCGCACGACATCCAGACCGTCCGCTACCTCTCAGACGAGATCGCCGTGATGAACCGGGGGAGGGTCGTCGAGTTCGGCGATGCCGCCCGCGTGTTCGAGGCGCCCTCCGACGACTACACCAGAACGCTGCTGGGCGCCGCGCCCTCGCTGCTCGAACCGACCAACTGAAACGACCGGAACACAATGACTGCTGCATCCTCCTCCGTCACCTTCACCGGTGTCATCCCGCCCGTCGCCACCCCGCTGCTGCCCGACGGCACGATCGACCACACGTCGCTCGAGCGGCTCGTCGAGCGGCTCATCGCCGAGGGCGTCTCGGGCCTGTTCGCCCTCGGATCCACCGGCGAGACCGCCTACTTCACCGACGATCGGCGCGTCGAGCTGCTCACGACGATCGTGCGGGCGAACGCCGGTCGGGTTCCGATCATCGCCGGTGCGATCGAGCTGACCGCGCCCCGCATCATCGAGACCGCGCGACGTCTGGTGGCAGCCGGCGCAGAGGCGATCGTCACGACAGCGCCCCTCTACACGCTGAACTCCCCCGCCGAGGTCGCCGATCACTTCCGGGCGATCGCCGCCGCGATCGACGTGCCGCTGTGGGCGTACGACGTGCCGGTCCGTGTGCACTCCAAGCTCGGCATCGATCTGCTCGTGCAGCTCGGGAGCGAAGGCGTCATCCGTGGCGTCAAGGACTCCTCGGGCGACGACGTCTCGTTCCGCCGACTGATCGCCGCGAACGATGCTGCGGGCCGCCCGCTGCAGCTGCTCACGGGCCACGAGGTCGTCGTCGACGCCATGGCGCTGGCAGGTGCTGACGGCGTGGTGCCCGGTTTCGCGAACGTCGAGGCCGAGGGTTACGTCAGGCTGTGGGATGCCACGCAGCGCGGCGACTGGGCGGAGGCGCGCACAGAGCAGGAGCGCATCAACCGTGCGTTCGACATCGTCTTCGCGCCGAGGGGTCTCTCCGGCGACGCGACCGGCGTCGGCGCGTTCAAGGCGGCCATGCACGCCCGCGGCATCATCGACCACGCGACCATGGCCGACACCGTGCAGTCGCTCGACGTCGACACTGTCGCCCGCATCCGCCAGATCCTCTCCGAACAGGGGATGCTGCCGGTCGTCGTCTCCTGATGGCGCATCGTCTCGTGCCAGCGCATCATGTCGGATCAGCGCATCATGTCGGATCAGCGGAGTCGCGCGAGGTGGTGCTGGCGGTGGACATCGGCGGCACGAAGACGTCGGCGGCCCTCGCCGATCGTGGCGACATGCTGCTGTGCACCGAGACGGCGCCCACGCGAGCAGCGGAAGGACCGGCGGCGGTCGTCTCGACCGTCGCCGGTCTGGCGCAGAGACTTCTCGACGGATCACCCGCGCGTCTCTCGGGCGTCGGGATCGGCGCGGCCGGGGTCGTGAACGCCGTCACCGGCACGATCGTCTCGGCGACCGACACCTTCGCCGACTGGCCGGGCACCCCCGTCGCCGAGCTGGTGCGTGAGGCGCTGGGCGACCTGCTGGTGCCCCGCGCCCCGGTCGTCGTGCAGAACGACGTCGACGCGCATGCCGAGGGCGAGTACCGGCACGGGGCGGCGGCCGGTGCGGCCAGCGTGCTCGTCGTCGCCGTGGGAACCGGTGTCGGGGCGGGGCTCATCCTCGACGGCAGCGCCGTGCGCGGCGCACACCACGTCGCCGGCGAGATCGCCCACCTGCCGACCCCGGGGGCCGAGCATCTGCGCTGCCCCTGCGGTCGCATGGGGCATCTCGAGGCCATCGGCTCCGGCATCGGTCTGCACGCGCACTTCCGGTGGCTGGGCGGGGATCCGCACATCATCGACGCCCGCGGGGTCGCAGCCGCCGCAGACGACGGCGACCCGATCGCCATCCGTGCAATCGGAGAGTCCGCCGCTGCCGTCGGGCGCGCGCTCGCCGGCGCCGCGACCATCCTCGACCCGGAGCGCATCGTGATCACCGGGGGAGTGCCGAAGATCGGCGACGCATGGTGGACGCCGATGCTGAGCGCGTACGCGGACGACGCCATCGATGCACTGCAGTCCACTCCGATCCTGCCGGGCGCGCTCGGTGACGACGCGCCCCTGCGGGGCGCCGCAGCATCCGCCTGGAGGGCGATATGACATCCATCGACATCCTCGACCGGCTGCGAGGGGGCCTCATCGTCTCGTGCCAGGCCTACCCCGGCGAGGCGATGCGCGATCCCCGCACCATGGCGCAGGTCGCGCAGGCGGCGGTCGTCGGCGGAGCCGCCGGCATCCGGGTGCAGGGCCTCGACGACATCAGAGCCGTCGCCGGGATGACCGTGCCGGTGATCGGGCTCTGGAAGGACGGCGACGCCGACGTCTTCATCACGCCGACGCTCGAGCACGCGAAAGCGGTCGCCGATGCGGGTGCCGACATCGTCGCGATCGACGGGACCCGCAGGCCGCGGCCGGACGGGAGAAGCCTCGCCGAGACGGTCGCGGCGCTCCGCGAGCACACGGACGCGCTGATCATGGTCGACTGCGGATCCCTCGACGACGCCCTCGCGGCCGAGCAGGCCGGAGTCGACATCCTGGGCACCACGCTCTCGGGATACACGTCCGAGCGGCCGAAGTCCGAGGGTCCCGACCTCGAGCTGATCGCGATGCTCGCGTCGCGCTGCAGCACCCCGATCATGGCGGAGGGGCGGATCCACTCGCCTGCGCAGGCGGCTGCAGCGGCCGCCGCCGGGGCGTTCGCCGTGTGCGTCGGCACCGCGATCACCCACCCGGCGACCATCACGTCATGGTTCGTCGCCGCACTCACCGAGGAGAGCTGATGGACGTCGTCATCGCACCCGAAGCCCAGATCGGCGAGATCGTCGCCGACGACATCGCCGCCCTGATCGCAGCTCGGCCGGATGCCGTGCTCGGCCTCGCGACGGGATCGAGTCCGCTGCGCATCTATGACGCGGTCGCCGAGCGCGTCGAGCGCGGGGAGCTCTCCCTCGCGCGCGCTCGGGGGTTCATGCTCGACGAGTATGTCGGACTGCCCCTGGGACATCCGTGCCGCTACAGCACGGTGATCGACGAGGACTTCGTCTCGCGCGTGGATCTCGCCCCCGGCGCGGTGCGCGGGCCGGACGGTGACGCCGCTGATCTCGACGCGGCGTGTGCCGGCTACGAGAAGTCGATCCGCGATGCCGGCGGTGTCGACCTGCAGATCCTGGGCATCGGCACGGACGGGCATATCGCGTTCAACGAGCCCGGCTCGTCGCTGGCGTCGAGGACCCGAGTGAAGACGCTCACCGCACAGACCCGTGAAGACAACGCCCGTTTCTTCGGCGGCGACGTCGACGCGGTGCCGTATCACTGCCTCACGCAGGGGCTCGGCACGATCATGGACGCGCGACGCATCGTGCTCGTCGCGACCGGTGAGGCGAAGGCAGAGGCCGTCGCGCAGCTCGTCGAAGGGGCGGTGTCGGCCCGATGGCCCGCGACGATCCTGCAACACCACCGACGCGTCACCGTGCTCGTCGATGACGCGGCCGCGTCGCGGCTCGCGCTCGCCGAGTACTACCGGCACACTCAGGCGCACCGCCACCTGGTGTCATGAACGAGCCGCTCGCACCGCTGCTGGTCAGCTCCTACGCGGTGTCTCCCGCGCACGCGACCTGGGATCCCGATCTCGAGGCCGAACTCCTGCCCGCGCTCTGCGCGCTGCCCGATGTCGTAGGGCTCGAGGTGCCGTGGATCGGGGGCCTGCACCCTCATGATCCGGCGTGGTTCCTGCGCCACGTGCCTGCCGCGGCCGAGCTCGCGGTGACCCCGCTGCCATGGGTGATGAAGCGGTGTGCGGCCGACGCCCGCTACGGCATCGCCTCCCCGGATGAGGACGGGCGTCGCGCCGCCATCGCCGACCTGCGCGCAGTCGCCCGAGACGTGCGGCGGATCGACCACGACACCGATGCGTCGGTCGCTCTGGTCGCGCTCCACACCGCTCCGCAGGGGGGAGGAGATCGAGCGCATCTGGCGGCATCGCTCGCCGAGATCACCGGATGGGACTGGGCGGGAGCGCGGCTCGTCATCGAGCACTGCGACGCCGCGGTGCCGGGTCACCCGTGGGAGAAGGGCTTCCTGACGCTGGACGACGAGCTCGGCGCGATGCTCTCGCTCGACGCTCCGCTGGCGCTCTGGCTGAACTGGGGTCGCTCGGTGATCGAGACGCGCGACGCCGACGCGGTGACCGGGCAGATCGCGGATGCGGCGGCGACCGGTCGGCTCGCCGGGCTGACGTTCTCGGGGTCGGCAGCGATCGACGGCCCCTATGGCCCAGCCTGGACGGACGGGCACCTGCCGCTCGCGGCAGCGGATCCCGCATCCGGTTCGCTGTTGGATGCGGCCCATGCCGCCGCCGCGCTCGCCTCCGCCGGTCAGGTCGAGCGACTCGGGCTGAAGGTCAGTCGACGGCCGGGAGACACGACGGCGGAAGATGTCATCCGGACGGTCGACGACAATCTGCGCGCGTTGAGGGCGGCTGCCCGCGCGTGAAACGGGTCTCCGCGCTTTCTACGCAGCACGCTCCCGCACGGCAGGCCGGGTGAGGCGCGGGATCAACGATGGCGTGTTCTCGCGGTACTCGACGTAGTCGGCGCGGTCGCCCCACTTCTTCTCGGCGCGCGCTTCGAGCAGTGGGATGCCGCTCACGCGGGTGAGCAGCAGGATCACGAACAGCGGCGACAGGATCGCGACCCACTGCCACCCCGCGAGCACGGGTGCGGCGGTCAGGAACACGCCCACCCAGATGACGATCTCGCCGAAGTAGTTCGGGTGCCGCGAGCGCGACCACAGGCCGGTGCGGATGAACTCGTCCTTGTTCTTCGGGTCGGCGCGGAACGCCGACTTCTGCGCGTCGGCGACGATCTCGATGGTCATGCCGAGCAGCCACACGACGATGCCCACGACGGTCAGCCATCCGATGGGCGCTCGTGCCGCAGCATCCGTGCTGATCGCGATCCATGCCGCCGCCGCCGTGATCGACACCCACGCACCCTGGATCACCCACACCTGCAGGAAGCGCACGGGCGAGCCCTTGATCTCGTCGAAGCGGCCGTCGGATCCGGCCTTGTGCACGCGCAGGGCGAGGAACGACCCGAGGCGCACGGCCCACAGGATCACCATCGCCGCGAGGATCCAGCTGCGCGCATCGGGCATAGGCGTCAGCAGCACGAGAGCGACCGAGATGGCCAGGAAGGTGAGGCTGCCGGTGAGGTCGAAGAACCGCTCGGTGCGCAGGGTCATCGCCGGGATGAACGCGATGACCTGGATGGCGAATGCCGCGGCGACGGCGAGGGCGAACAGCGGGATGCCGCCGATCGCCGCACCGCCCTGGCTCCCGGCGAGTGCGACGAGGGCTCCGATGACGAGCGCGACGATGATCGCGATGAGAGACGATCGCGAAGACTTGGGGGTGGAGGAGGTGGGGGAGGACATCGTTCTCTTTCTGCTTCTCAGAGGTACAGGTCTTCGACGGTGACGGCGGCGCGATCCAGCACGACGCTCCGCTTGAGCTTCATGGTCGGCGTGACCAGGGCGCGGTCGTCGAGGTCGGCGAAGACGACGCTGAACCGGCGCACCTGCTCGCTGCGGGCCACGAGTGCGTTGGCGGCGTCGACGGCATGCTGCAGGCGAGCGCGCAGGGTCGGGTCGGTCACGGCGCGGAGGTCGGCCTCGGCGATCGGAGGGATGCTGACGCCTTCGGATGCCGCCCAGGCCACGGTCTGCTCGGGGTCGAGCACGAGAAGCGCCGAGAGATACGGCTTGCCCTCGCCCACCATCACCGCGTGCGAGACGAGCGGATCTGCCTCGACCGCGCTCTCCCAGCGCGTCGGCACCACCGTCTTTCCGTTCGAGGTCACGATCACGTCTTTGAGTCGGCCTTCGAGGAAGAGCCGGCCCTGGTCGTCGAGCCGCCCGAGGTCGCCGGTGCGGAAGAAGCCGTCGACGAAGGCACCCTCGTCGTGGGCCGGGTTGCGGTACCCGCCGAAGACGCCGATGCCGCGTGCGAGCACCTCGCCGTCGTCGCTGATGCGCACGGTGAGCCCGGGCAGCGGCGAGCCGACGCTGCCGGAGGCGATGCGGCCGGGCAGGTTGCCGGTGAGCGGCGCCGTCGTCTCGGTGAGACCGTAGCCCTCGATGACGGGAACGCCGATGCCGCGGAAGAAGAGCGAGAGCTCGGCGTCGAGCGCGGCTCCACCCGACAGGATGTATCCGACGCGCCCGCCCATCACGGTGCGGAGGCGGCGGTAGAAGAGAGCGTCGAAGAAGCGGTGCCGCAGGCTGAGCCCGAGGTCTTTCGGGACACGGCGGCCGGCGTCGATCCGTTCGGCGCGGTGGCCCCAGGCGACGGCCGTCGACCGGGCCTTCGCCCACACCGCCGAGAGCTTCTTCTCGGCGGCTTTGTCGGCCGCGGCGGCCTGGATCTTCTGCAGCACCCGCGGAACGACGACCAGGAATGTCGGGCGCAGAGTGTCGAGGGTCGCGACGACCGTCGAGGGATCGGAGAGGTGCGCGATGCGCATGCCGCTGGCCAGGCAGATCAGCTGCAGCCCGCGCGCCAGCACGTGGGCGAGGGGCAGGAAGATGACGGTGTTGCCCTGCTCGTTCACGATCTCGCGATACGCGGCGGCGATGTTGAGGACCTGCCCGAGGAAGTTCCGGTGCGTGAGCACGACGCCCTTGGGCTCGCCCGTGGTGCCCGAGGTGTAGACGATCGTCGCGGGGTCGTCCTGCGAGGCCGAGGTCCTGCGAGCCTCGAGTTCGTCGTCGGCGACGTCGACGCCCCGCGCGACCAGGTCGGAGAGCGTGCCGGATGCCGCGGCATCCATCGTCCAGGCGCCGAGAGTGTTCCGTCCGGTCTGCGTGAGCGCCGCCCGAAGAAGCACCGCGTGCTCCGTGGTGCCGCCGATCGCCAGGCGCACGCCGGCATCGGCGACGATGGCGTTGACCTGCGACGGCGACGACGTCTCGTAGATCGGCACGACGACGGCGCCGGCGAACCAGGAGGCGAGGTCGGCGACGGCCCATTCGTAGCGCGTCGGCGCCATGATCGCGATGGGGTCGCCGGCCCGCACACCCTGGGCGATGAAGCCCTTGGCCAGAGCGCGCACCTGGGTGAGGAACTCCCGAGTCGTGATCGGGCGCCACGGTCCTCGAGCATCCGCGCCTTTGACCTCGAAGGCGACGTGATCGGGAGCTGCGGCTGCGCGTGCGACCAGCAGGTCGGTGACGTTGCGATACCCGTCGAGGTCGGCGAGCGGCGGGGTCGACGATTCGATCATCGGAACTCCTCTCGGGCGCGCGAGAACGGGCCCATCTGCTCCTGTTCGGAGCCCGGGAGGAATCGGATGGGGAAAGGCACTGCTGATGTCTCGGCCAGTCGACGTCTCGGCACTCTCCCGTCGGTGTCCAGCCGAATGCGGTGGGGGCGATGTCACCCGTTGATCCATCCCTGCATGTCCGTCCACACCGCAGTCAGGGCATCCTCGAGTGAGAGATCGGAGGGGCCTTCCAGCCATCGGTCCATCGCGAGGTCGAAACAGGTCACGGCGAGGGCGGCCAAGGTATGTGCGTGCTCAGGGGCGATGCCGCGCTGGTTCAGTGACCGTTCGATGGCGCGCGCGAGGTAGTGACTGCGCAGAAGATCGCGTTCGTGCAGCGCGGGTTCGCTGCGGATGATGCTGCGTCGACGTGCGATCTGCTCCCGCCACTCCTGGAGGCCTCGGCATGCGGCCGCGAGGCCGGCTCGAACGGTGGCCGTCCCGCCGCGTTCTTGCGGGATGGACTCCATGAAGTCGCTCACCGCTTGGGGGAACTCGCGATCTCGGAGGAACAGCACATCGCGTTTGTCCGAGAAGTGGCGGAAGAACGTCCGCGTGGTCAGTCCCGCCGCCTCGGCGATCTGGGGAACCGTGGTTCCCGAGTACCCCTGGTCGGTGAACAGGTTCATCGCTGCAGCTTCCAACCGCAGTGCAGCATCCGGTGACCATCGAGGCATACAGCAATGATGACACGAACTGTCGTAAGCTCGATTATGATGACACGAGATGTCATCGGATTCGGAGAGCGGAAGAAAATGAGCGACAACACTGCGGCGTGGATCGATTCCGCCTATGCGGACCTGACGATTCGAGATGCCCCGATACCGAAGCCGAGGGCAGGGCAGCTCTTGCTCGAGGTGCATGCGGTGGCGGTGAATCCGCTCGATGCGATCATCCAGTCCAACGGCACTGTCATGTACGGATGGTTGCGCTACCCGGTGATCCTCGGGGAGGACGTCGCGGGCGTGGTCGTCGAGACCGGAGCGGGCGTGGACGATTTCGTCGTCGGAGACCGCGTCGTGGCGTATGCGATGGGCTTGGAGAAGGGTCGGGATGCCGTCTCCGAGAGCGGCTTCCAGACCTATGTCGCGGTCGACGCGAGCCTGGCCGCCGCTCTGCCGGCCACCACAGCTTTCGAGGATGCCGCCGTCCTGCCGCTGGCGGTGTCCACTGCGGCGGCCGGTCTGTTCGAGAAGGAGCAGCTGGGACTGGACTACTCCCGTCTCGGAGACGCGGCGCATCGCGATGAGGTCGTCGTGATCTGGGGCGGCGCGACAGCCGTCGGAGGCAATGCGATCCAACTCGCCCGAGCAGCCGGTTATCGCGTCATCACGACGGCCTCTGCGAAGAACCATGACCGGATGAAGCGGCTGGGAGCAGAAGCCGCCTTCGACTATCGCGACCCGGAAGCGGCGAATCGGATCGTCGAAGCCGTCGGCGGCTCCGCCGTGGCGGGGATCCTCGCCGTCGCGGTGGGATCGGCCGAGCCCTGTCTGAGGATCGCCCGCGCCACCGGTGCCACGCGGATCGCGATGGCGAGCCCTCCCGTCTCGTTCTACGAACAACCCCGCCGTGGCGGTCTCTCCCTCGCCCGCATCCGCCTCTTCCTGAAGCTCGGAACGAGGACCGCCCTCCTGCAGGTGCGCAGTCGCGCTCGCGGCATCAGGGCATCATTCATCTGGGGGAGCGCCATCGCCACTTCTCCCGTGGGTCCGGCCGTCTGGGGCGGGTATCTCCCTGCCGCTCTCGCTTCGGGCAGCCACCACCTCTACCCGGAGGCCCACATCGCAGGACACGGGCTTTCGGCCATCCAAGAAGCCATCGACACCCTTCGCCGTGGCGTATCGGCACGGAAACTCGTCATCACCCTCGACCACCCGCCGACGAATCCGTGACGGATCCACGAGGAGGAGCCGGAGTGCGTCGCGGGAACAGCGAGCGGGGCGTCACATATATGGAGGGGCTGACGGGAATCGAACCCGCGCTATCTGCTTGGGAAGCAGAAGTTCTGCCATTGAACTACAGCCCCGTACCTGCATCCGAGGAGCAGGTGAACGCAAGCCTACCCGCCTGATCCGTCATGGCCAAAGTGTCGGCGGCGTGTGCCAACTAGGCTGGGGCCGTGCTTCTCAGCGACCGCGACATCAGAGCAGAACTCGCCTCCGGCCACATCGGTCTCGACCCGCACGAGCCGGAGATGATCCAGCCGTCGAGCATCGACGTGCGCCTCGACCGCTACTTCCGTCTCTTCGACAACCACAAGTACCCGTTCATCGACCCGTCGGTCGATCAGCCGGAGCTGACTCGGCTGATCGAGGTCGACCCCGACGAGCCGTTCATCCTGCACCCGGGCGAGTTCGCGCTCGGTGCCACGTTCGAGCAGGTCTCCCTGGCCGATGACATCGCGGCTCGCCTCGAGGGCAAGTCGTCGCTCGGTCGCCTGGGGCTGATCACGCACTCGACCGCCGGCTTCATCGACCCCGGGTTCACGGGGCACGTGACGCTCGAGCTCGCGAATGTCGCGACGCTGCCCATCAAGCTGTGGCCCGGAATGAAGATCGGTCAGCTGTGCTTCTTCCGGCTGACGTCGCCGGCCGAGAACCCGTACGGTTCGGGCCCGTACGGCAACCGCTACCAGGGGCAGCGCGGGCCGACCGCCTCCCGCTCGTTCCAGAACTTCCACAAGACGGACGTCGGCACGACCGACGTCGGAGCCGTAGGGGGCTGAGATGAGCAGTGACAGCAGAGATCCGTACATCCGACCGGAGGATGCTGTCATTCCGCCGCCTCCGCCCGAGTCCGAGGTTCCGGATGCGGTGATCCCGCCGCCTCCCGCGGAGTCCGAGATTCCGGATGCCGTCATTCCGCCGCCTCCGCCCGAGGCGATGCTTCCCAGCACTCGCCGGTCGCGGCCCAAGCCGGCGATCCTCACGGGCGATCAGCCGGCGCCGGTGGCAGACGACTGGGCGCAGCCGTCGGTGGCACCTGAGGTGCCGACATCCGGGGGATACCGCGCGCTGTCGGCGGTGATCTTCGGCTTCCTCATCGTGCTGCTCGCGGCGGCGATCGCCGGCGCGGTCTACCTCGGCACGACGGTGTCGTTCGCGCAGCCGGCGGGTGCCCCGGATGTCGTCGCCGCCGCCGCGACTCTGTGGCGTGGGTGAGCTGCGACGCGACCCTGAGGTCGACGCCGCGTACGTGACGGTGGGCGCAGCCATCGCGGATGGCGAGGTCGCGAGAACCGTCGCGGTGAACCTGCCCGACGACATCTCCGGTGAGCTGTTTCTCGACTTCGATCGCGACGGCCACCTGCTCGGCATCGAGATTCTCGGTGCCTCCCGGTTGCTCCACCCGGAAGAACCGGGCGCCTGACCTTCGCGCCGCGTTCGGCAGCGTCAGCCTGCGGCGGCGCGCACTCGAATCGGATGCGGTGGTGCGGCTCGTCGACGAGGTCGTTCTGCCCGCTCTGCGCTAGGCGCCTCTCCGCAGCTCGCGACGGGGTCGGCGCTGTTCTCCTGGCTTGAGCTGCCTCGGGGTGCGGTTCCGGCGCGCGGGAACGCCCCGTGCGCCGAAGCGAACGGGGCGTTCTGGGTGCAGCGGATGCGGGTGTGACGCCTCAGGCGTCGCGGCCGCGGGAGAAGCCGGCGTCGAAGCCGCGCTCGTAGGCGTGCTGCGCCGCGCGGGCGACGCGGTGCTCGCCGTGACGCACGTCTCCGAACCCACCGTGACCGTGACCACCATGGCGGTGGTCACGGTCTTCCACGATGTCACGCGGGTGGCCGTGGTGGCCGTGGTGTGAGCGGCGTGCGTCCGCGAAGCGGTCGTGGCCCGGGTGTCCGCGGTGGCCGCACTCGCGGCGGCGGAACTCGGCATCCGAATCGTGATCGAGGTCGCGCTCGTGCTCGGACGCGAAATCGGGTGCGACACCGTGATCGCGTCCGAACGGGTGTCGGTGGTGGCGGCCGAAACCGCGCCCCGGGGCGAATCCGGGTCCGAAACCGTGGCGGCCGAAGCCGCGGCGACGGCCGCGTCCACGAGGAAGCGGCGTCTGCTCGTCCCAACCGAACGCGCGAGCGATCTGCTGGAGCGTGGCCAGTGTGGTCTCGAGGTCTTCGGGCCCGACCGCGTCGGTGACCTTGGCGCGGATGCCGTCGACGACGGCACTGAGGCGGTCTTTCGCCGCGCGGCCGTCGTCGGTGAGCGTCCAGCCGCGGTCGCTGTCGGTATCGGCGACGACCCAGCCGCGCTCGACCAGGCTGTGCAGCTTGTGTGCGTTGAGGGGGCGGCGGGCCGGCGCGGTGCCGTCGATGATGTTCAGCATCCGCCAGTCGCGGCGGCTTGCATGCTCGCCGTCGAAAGCGGAGTCGAACTCGGCCGCCATCAGGCGGTCGACGGCCTTCAGCCAATAGCCGAAGGGGCGGGAGGTGCTGTCTGTGTTCTGAGTGTCAGAGGTGTTCATGGGTGGAGTCCTTAGATGTCATGGAGCATGTGCTTGTCACTATGCATGTATATGTAGTGTGACATGTAGTGCAGATCCATGTCAAGTCGCATGTAAAATCGATCTGTGAGCGCCGCAGAGAACGACCCCGCCGAGGCCATCGCCCGCGCCCTGTCGCGCCTTCGCGGAAGGCGCCCCGGCGACCGTGGTCGCGGATCGCGAGGGATGGGCGGGCCGCACGGCTGGCACGGCGGACCCCACCCTGACCACTTCGAGCAGGGGAGTCACGGACGCGGGCACCCTGTGCACCCCGGCATGCCGCCGTGGGCGAACGACCCGTCCGGACGCTTCGGCGGCCCGGCGCGGATGCGGATGCTCGAGGCGCTCGCCGCGGCATCCGCTCCTCTCAGCGTCAGTGATCTCGGCGCGGCGATCGGAGTCGATCAGCCCCGGGCCTCGCGGCTCGTGCAACAGGGGGTCGCTCACGGTTTCGTGCGCCGCGAGGCCGACCCCGACGACGCGCGGCGCACGCGCATCGCGTTGACGGACGAAGGGCGCAAGGTCGCTCGGGGCATGCGCGGCGAGCGGCGGGAGGCGCTCGGCAAGGCGCTCGCCGCATTCACGGATGAGGAGCGCGATCAGCTCGCGACGCTGCTGAACAAGCTCGCCGACAACTGGGAGAACTGACTGGCGCGTGGCGGTACTGGCGGTCGGTGTGGGTAGGCGCTCGCCGGTGTTCCGGAATGCATGTCCAGTGTTCCGGAATATGCTTCTGACCTGGCCGAAAAGAGGCTGACTTCAGGGCTCGAATGTCGGTGGCCCCGTGTGTGATGGAGTCATGTCATCCCGCACTCGTGCCCTTCTCGATCAGGTCGTCTCCGACCTCGATCAGGTGCTGTCCGACGACGCGCTCGCGGGGCTTACGGATGCAGAACGGGTCGAGGTCCTGCAGGCTGCGAGCGCGGCGTTCCGGCGGGTCGAAGCCGTGGTGGTCGAGACGATCGCCGCAGGGGATGCGGTGGACTTCCCGCATGCCACGGGGTGCCGCACTCAGAACGAACTGCTGCAGCGCACCCTGCTGACAGACGTGCGAGAGGCGACGCGCGTCGGCAAGGTGGTCGCTCTGGTCCGCCGGGACGTGAATCTGGTGTCCGGCGATCGGCTGCCTGCTCGCTGGCCGGCGCTGCGGGAGGCGCTGCTCGATGGGGTGATCGGAGTCGCGGGGATGCTCGCCGCGACAGAGCCGATCGAGAAGGTGTCGCATCGCATCGGTGCCGCTGATCGGCTCGACGCCGACACGTGTCTCGCTCGCGCGGCTCGCGGCATCAGACCTGACGCCGAGGCGGGCCCCGACGGGGAGGTCCGTGGCCCGGCGCCCACACTCGATGAGCTGAAGCTGCTTGCTGAGACGCTGGTCGCGCTGCTCGACCCTGATGGAGACGGGCCGGGTGATGAGCCTGCCCGGCGTCGGGGGATAACCCTCGGGCGGGTGCGAGACGGGCTGCGGTCGATCAAGGGATACCTGACGCCCGAGGTCGCCGCGCAGTTGGAGCTGATCCTCGATGCGCTGAACAACCCCAAGGGGGACGGGCCGCCGATGCCCGGCGTCGCGTTCACGCCCGCGGCCGATCGCGGTGACGCGGAAGACGGCGATGCGGCAGACGGCGACGAGGATCCGTACAACTCCGATCCGCGTGCCGTCATCGATGACCGCACGCCGGCGCAGAAGCGTCATGATGCTCTCGCCGCGGCATTGGCGATCGCCGCCCGTCATCGAGATATGCCCGCACTCGGAGGCGCCGCACCGGTGCTGGTCGTGATGGTGGATGCGAACGACCTCGTGAACGGCACCGGGCGTGCGAGCGTCAGCGGTGCGTGGGGCCAACTGCCTCTGGGTGTCGCCTCCCACGTCGGATGCTCCGGCACCATCCAGCGAGTTCTCCTCGACGAGGGTCGGATCATCGGGATCACGACGACCGATCGGGTGTTCACCGTGCATCAACGTCGCGCGATCATCGCCCGCGACAGAGAATGCCTCATCCCCGGGTGCCATGTCCCGGCATCGTGGTGCGAGATCCATCACGTCACCGAACACGCCAGGGGCGGGCCGACGCATACCGACAACGGGGTGCCGTTGTGCTGGTGGCACCACCGGAGTCTGGGAACGTCCGGGTGGGAGATCCGGATGAATGACGGCATTCCGCAGGTGCGAGGGCCGAGGTGGTGGGACCCCGCACAGCAATGGCGCACCCCAAGACTCAGCGCCTCGGCGCAGGGCAGAACGCGGCGGCCGCCCGTCTTCGCGCGTGCCGGATGAACTCTTCGCGCGTGCCGGATGAACTCAGACAGCTGCCCCGAACTCGAGGGACTCCTCGTCGTCGACCGACAGCGACAGCACCACCGTCTCGACGACGTCGTGCGCCTCGATCTGCTGCTCGATCGCGCGCAGGCTTCGAGCCACATCGTGCTCACGCGCGTCACCGGTCAGGTCGACCTCGGCGACGATGAACAGGCGGTTCGGGCCCACGTACTCGATGTGCAGATACGTGAGCCGCTGGATCTGCGGAGACGAGAGCAGCGCCCGCCCGACTCGATCACGCAGCGCGGGCGACGCGTTGGAGCCCACCAGAAACGCGATGTTGCGTCCGATGAGGATGACCGCCACGACACCCAGCAGGATGCCGACGAGGATCGACCCGATCGCATCCCATGCGGCGACGCCGGTGACCTGGTGCATCGCGATCGCGCCGGCCGCGATCACGAGGCCGATCAGAGCCGCCAGGTCCTCGAAGAACACCGCCCGCAGCGTCGTGTCGCTGGTGTCGAGCACGTAGTCCCACGTCGACGATCCGCGCTCGCGTGCCAACCGTCGAGACTTCACCATCGCCTGCGTGAACGACGCGCCCTCGAGCACGAATGCGATGCCGAGCACGGTGTACGCGACGGTCGGGCTCTCGACCGGGCCCGTCTCGGACAGCTCTTGGACACCATGCATGATCGACACGATCGAGCCGGCGGTGAAGATGCCGAACGCCGCGATCAACGACCAGACGAACGCCGCGCGCCCGTAGCCCAGCGGATGCCGGGCATCCTTCGCCCGCGCACCGCGACGGTCGGCGATCAGGAGGAAGACCTCGTTGCCGGCATCCGCCCACGAGTGCGCGGCTTCGGCGACCATCGACGCGGAAGAGGTGATCACGGCCGCGACCGTCTTGGCGATCGCGACGAGGATGTTGGCGAGGAAAGCGATGATGACCGTCACGCGGTCAGGCTACTCCCGGGGCTGCGACGTCCGCGGGCCATCGGATCAGGCCCGCTGTGTCGCCTTCACCGGCAGCAGCAGGAGGAACCCGGTGATCAGCACCAGCACGATGCCCAGGATGCCGTACGACGTCGACCCCGAGAGCACGATCAGCAGCGTCCACGCACCGGATGCCATCCAGCTCGCCGCCCGCCCGGTCGTGGCGTAGAGGCCGAAGATCTCGCCCTCGCGCCCGGCCGGGGTGATGCGGGCGAGGAACGACCGGGATGCCGCCTGCGCGGGACCGACGAATGCGCAGAGCAGCAGGCCGCCGATCCAGAACACGACCGTGCCCGCATCCACGAGGAAGAAGACGGCGAGCCCCGCGATCACCATCGAGGCGAGCGAGATGAGGATGATGCGCTTCGGCCCGAAGCGGTCGTCGTAGCGGCCGGCGATGATCGTCGAGACGCCCGCGATGAGGTTCGCTGCGATGCCGAAGATCACGAGATCGAGGAAGGCGAAGTCGAACACCTGGCTGGCGATGACGGCCCCGAAGGCGAAGACGCCGCCGAGTCCGTCGCGGAACACCGCGCTCGACAGCAGGAACCAGAACGTCTGACGGGTCTCGGGGTTGCGGTAGAGGCCGACGACGTCCTTCACGAGAAGTCCGTAGGAGGCGAAGAAGCCGACCTTGCGCTCGGGGCGCCCGAGCGACGGCTCCGGCACGTTGAGGAAGATCGGGATCGAGAAGACGATCGCCCAGATCGCGCAGCCGACGGCGATGATGCGGAAGGGCAGCCCCCCGTCCTCCGGCAGGCCGAACCAGTCGAGCATATAGAAGATGACGACCAGGACGAGAGCGATGATCCCGCCGATGTAGCCGAACCCCCATCCGAGCCCCGAGATGCGGCCCACGGTCTTGGGGTTCGCGATGCCGACGAGCATCGCGTTCGAGTTCACGGCAGCGATCTCGCCGAACACAGAGCCGGCCGATATCAATGCGACGCCCAGCCAGAACAGCGCGGGCGTCGGCTCGACGAACCACAGGCCGAACATGCAGGCGACGAGCGCGCCGGTGCCGATCCCGAGCCAGAGCTTCTGGCGCCCCGCGGCATCCGCTCGCTGACCGAGCACCGGTGCGATCAGGAGGATCGCGATGCCGGCGATCGTCGACCCGAGGCCGAGCCCCGAGGCGAGATCGGCCTCAGCGGCTTCGCGGATCGGATCCTTGGCGTCGAGGCCCGCGATCGACGCCGGCAGGAAAGCCTCGGTCGTGAGGTACAGGGCCGTGAAGATGAAGGTCAGGATGACGGTGTTGAAAGGCTGCGTCGCCCAATCCCACAGCGCCCACGAGTAGACCTGCTTCTTCGGGGCCGGTGTCTCGCCGCGCAGGTCGAGGCCGATCACGCCGACCGCGCCGCTGTTGGCCGTCGCAGCGGGCTCGGGCACCGCGCCGCTCTGCGGGGATTCGCTCATGCTCGAAGTCTGGCGGCGCGGGGTGAACGGACGGTGACGGCGCGCCGGGTGCCGGTGCGAGGCGCGCCGCCCTCACGCGTACGACGCGGCGAGCAGCTCGGCGAACAGCTCTTCGGGGTCGCGTTCGACACGGCGGCGGGTGAACCAGTCGCAGATGTTGACGCAGTCGCGGTGCAGGAGATCCAGGCCTCGCGGGTTCGCGATGATGTCCACGATCTGCGGCAGGTCGATCACCCGCACCCGGCCGTCGTGCACGAGCAGGTTGTACGCCGAGAGGTCGCCGTGGGCGAAGCCCGCCGCAGCGAAGATCCGCATCAGGTCGACGATCTGGTCGTACAGATCGGCCAGCTCGCCCCGGTCGCTGCGCACCGCCGCCAGGCGAGGTGCCGCGACCCCGCTCGCGTCGCCGATGAACTCCATCAGCAGCTCGGTGCCGTTGACCTGCACGGGGTAGGGGACCGGCGCGCCGAGCTCCCACATGCGGCACAGCGCATCGAACTCCGCGAACGACCACTGCAGGGCGGCGACCGCCCGGCCGTGCTCGCTCTTCTTCGCGAGCGCCCTGGTGTCGCGGGTGTTCCTGGTGCTGCGGCCCTCGGTGTAGACGCCCGAGCGGTGGAAGCTGCTGTGATCGGTGTCGCGGTAGCGCTTGGCGGCGAGCAATGTGCGCTGGGCGGGGTCATCCGGCACCGCCCGTTCGAGCAGGAACACGTCGGCCTCCTTGCCGGTCTTCAGGATGCCGAGTTCGGTGTCGAGCGCGCCGGCGCTCGTCACCACCCAGGCCGGCCAGGGCAGCGGCCCACGTTCAGAGGGGGTGATCGCCGGCCAGGTGGTCCAGCGCTGGCCGTCGCCGGGCTCGACATCGGCGAACGTCGGGACCGATTCGAAGGGGGAGGCGTCGAAGGTCGACGCACCGGAGAGACGGGAAGAGGATGCTTCGGAAGAAGCGAACAGATCAGACACGGTGTGGCTCCTGAAGAGGGAGGCCACGCGCGGATCAGGAGCGGGAGGCCTCGAGAGGAAGGATGTCGGCGAAGGGCACGACAGAGACGGTGGTCATGTCATCCACTCCTCTCGCTCTGGCCTTCCGGGAGAACCCCGGTGCGTCGTCGAGCCTAGGGTGCGGAGCCGACCGGTGTCCAGACCCGATCCGGACGAATGGTCGGATGCCGTGGACGCCGTGTCGGGCGGAGGGGCCGCAGCGCTGCGAGTGTGGAACCATGACGACGACCGCGCCCGTGCCCGTGACGACCGCCCGCACCGAGAGCATCCGCTACGGCGGGCTCATCGTGCTCATGCTGATGGGCTTCCTGCTCGTCACGGCGGAGTTCCTGCCGAACGGCGTGCTCACCGAGATGGCCGATGCGCTCGGCGTGACCCCCGGTCAGGCGGGACAGACCGTCACGGTCACCGCTCTCGTCGGCCTGATCGTCGCACCGACGGTGGGACTCATCTTCCCCCGCCTCGACCGCCGATCGCTGCTCGTCTGGATGGCGCTCGCCGCAGCGGTGTCGAACCTCATCGTCGCCGTCGCGCCCAACCTGATCATCGTCCTCCTCGCCCGATTCCTGCTCGGTGCCGCGATCAGCGCGTTCTGGGCGATGTCGATCACGGTCGCCGTGCGCCTCGCCGGACCCGAGCATCTCGGCAGAGGGGTCATGTTCACGTCCGCGGGCGTCTCGCTCGCCACCGTCGCCGGAGTGCCGCTGGGCGTGATGCTCAGCGAGATCGTCGACTGGCAGACGGTGTTCGCGATCGCCGGTGTGCTCATGGTGCTGCTGGCCGTCGCGCTGAGATTCGTGCTGCCCTCGGTGCCGGCGGAGCAGGCGTCCAGCATCCGACTCCTGGTCGACACGGTGCGCCGCCCCGGCATCGCACTCGGCATGGTCGGACACGTGCTCGTGGTGCTCGGGCACTTCCTCGCCTACACGTACGTGCGACTGGCTCTCGAGCGCATCCCCGAGGTCGACGGCTCGACGATCATCCTGCTGCTCGCGCTCTTCGGCGTCGGCGGTCTCGCCGGCAACCTCGGTCTCGGGTTCTTCATCGACCGCACGTTCGCCTTCTTCGCCGTCTTCGCGCCGCTCGTGATCGCGGCCTCGGTGCTGTCGATGATCTTCCTGTCGGGATCGGTCCTCGGCATCGCGATCGTCGTGCTCGTCTGGGGGTTCTTCTTCTCCTCCTGGCTGCTCGTGATCAACACCTGGGTGGGCCACCGCACCCCCGATCGCCTCGAGGCCGGGGGCAGCCTCGTGGTCGTCGGGTTCCAGGGGGCCATCACGATCGCCGCCGGTGTCGGCGGCCTGCTCGTCGACACGCTGAGCGTCGAGGTCGTCTACGTCGTGGGCGCGGCGGCTCTGCTGCTCGGTGCCGTGCTGTTCGGTGCGTCGAACCGGATGAGCACCGCGGCGGCGCGGCTCTGAGCCGTCTCGCCGTGCCCGGCAGGGCGGTCGCCGGGCTCAGGCCGGAACGGCGGTGAGCTGCGATGCCCGCCAGGCGGAGGGCGTCATCCCCGTGCGGCGGCGGAACGCACGGCTGAAACCCTCATCCGAGGCGTAGCCCAACTCGCGAGAGATCTCGCTGATCGACCGGCCCTCGCTCAGCATCCGCTTCGCCGCGTCGACGCGCACCTCGGTGACGTAGTCGGCGGGTGAGCGTCCGATCGCGCTGCGGAACCGCTCGGCGAACACCGACCGAGACATCGCGCCGACGTTCGCGAGGCGCTCGACCGTCCAGTCGCGTCCGGGCTGCTCGTGGATCGCCTCGACCACCCGGTCGAGGAACGGATCGTTCGACACCGAGGGCCAGCCGGCGGGCGCGCAGCCGTTCGCCGCCCAGGCACGGATGACCGAGAGCAGAACGGTCTGAGCCATCATCCGGCAGATCACGGGATCGCCCTGACGCGAGGGGCAGGTGGCGGGGTCGGAGGGGCCCATGCTGCCGGCGAGCGCGGCCGCCGCCGGCTCGAGCGCGGCGAACGACATGACGGTGATCGGATCGGGAAGAAGCGCGGCGATCATCGAGGCGCTGTCCGAGAACTCCAGGTCGACGACCACCAGGTCGGCCGTCCCGTCGGCTTCGAGGGCGATCGCGGCGCGGCCGAGCGTCAGGAACGCGTCTCCGGCGACCAGGTTCGCGCTCAGCGGGCGATCGTCCACCGCGACGAGCTGGGCCGCGTCGTCGACGTCGAGGCGGCATCCGGTGGTCAGCGGGGGGGTGCCCGTGCACCGAACCCGATGCGATGTACACGAGGGTGGCGGCACCTGAGGGGATCGGCAGGATGCCGCCGGTGGCGAGTGCGACGCGACGGGCGACACCGACGCGGAGGTCGACGGCGTCGAGCACCTGCCCGAGGGCTGCGGAGTCGACGGTCACCATGCCTTCGGCAACGCCCGGGCCCTCATAGCTATTCCGGATACGCTGAAGGAACCCCCCACCCGAGGAGTCCCGTGTTCCGCACACCCGACCGCCTGTTCCGAGTTCTCGCGATCGCGGAGGCGATCACCTGGACCCTTCTGATCTCGGCGATCATCGCCCGTGCCGCCGGTGCGCCGGGCATCGTCGTGACGGTGGGCGGTGGCATCCACGGGTTCGTGTTCCTCGCCTATGCGGCGACGGCCGTGCTCGTCGCGCTCAACCAGCGCTGGCACCTCGGCGTCGCGATCCTCGCCGTGGCGAGTGCGATCGTGCCCTACGCGACCATCCCGATGGAGATCTGGCTGCACCGCACCGGTCGGCTGGCCGGTGACTGGCGCCTGGAGCAGACCGACGACCCGCACGACGCGCGCTGGTACGACCGCCTCATGCGCTGGTTCCTGCGTCGCCCGTGGGTGCTCGCGATCCTGCTCGCCGTCGGCATCGTCGCGCTGTACGTGATCCTGCTGCTGGTCGGCCCGCCCGGCGGCAAGTGAGCCGAGGCCCGGCTCACGAGATGACGACGGCGTTCTTGTCGATCACCTCGGCCATCGTCGCGTCGATGTCGCCACCGGTGCAGTCGACGATCACGTAGAGTCCGACCCCGGTCGCGGTGAAGGCGCGCGCCGCCATCGCCCACTGACGGTCGGCCTCCTGCCCGAGGACCTGCCGGTTCTCGACGTCGGCATTGCCGCCGACCTGGTAGCTGAAGCCTCCGGTGGTCGACAACGGGGTGATCGCGGCGGCATCCGCCTCGCCCAGGATGACGGCGAGCATCGCATCGGAGCTCACGCTGTCATCGCCGGCCACGGTCGGCACATCGGGGATGAGTCCCTGCCAGAACTGCGCGGTGCACGTGTCGTCGACCGTGCCGTAGGTCCAGCCTCCGTTGCCGTCGTCAGGCTCGACGATCTTCCAGCCGTCGTCGACGACGAAGCCGTCTCCCCACTGGATGTAGGCGCTCGCCGGGATGTCTGCGCCGTCGGCGAAGGTCATCGACGACGGCAGATCGCCGGAGGGCTGCTCGGACGGAATCGCGGTCGGGGAGGGATCGGGTCCGTCGCCGTCGGGGACGTTCACCGGGATCTGCGCATACAGGCACCCGCTGAGCGGCAGCACGGCCAGCGCGACCACCGAGGCGGCGGCGAGGCGGACGAGCGGCGAGACCTGCGAGATGCGCGTCATGCCGGTCAGCCTAGCCCTCGGTGCGGGCACCGAGTCAGTGCGCTGTCGCGATCCCGACCGCGTCGTGCACGATCACGGACGCGACCCTCGCGCCGGCCCCCGCGGCGACGATCAGCTGCTGAGGGCCGGGGATCGCCGCATCGCCGGCGGCGTAGAGCCCCGGGACGTCGGTGCGCCCCGACCGGTCGGTGACGAGGTGCCCGTCGTGGTCGATGGCAGGTGCGAAGCCGCGGAGGAACGACAGATCGGTCTCCCACTCGGGGCGCACGAAGCCGCCCTCGACCGCGACGACGGTGCCGTCGGTCAGTCTGATCGCCTCGATGCGGCCGCGGTCGCCGACGAGCTCGGCGATGGGAAGCCGCTGCACGGCCACCCCGGAGGCGGCGAGCTCGGTTTCTTCGGCGGGGCTGACGGTGTCGGCTCCGAGGGTGAAGATCGTGAGATCCTCGGTCCAGCGCGCGATGAGGCGGGCTCGCTCGGCGATGTCGGGGGTCTCGCCGATGAGCGCGAGTCGTCGGCCGCGCAGCTCCCACGCGTCGCAGGCGGCGCAGCTGAACAGGCTGATGCCGTAGAAGCCGCGGAGGTTGGGGACGTCGGGGAGGGTTTCGCGCAGGCCCGTCGCGAGCAGCACGGTCCGGGCGGTCACCACGTCGGTGGGATCCTTGCGCCCCACGGATGCCGTGAACCCTCCGTCCGCATCGGCATCCGCACCTGCATCCGTCCTGCGGAGTTCGAGCACCCTGACGCGTGTGCGCACCTCGATGTTCGGGTAGGCGGAGAGCTCTTCGCGGGCCATGCGACGCAGCTCGTGCGGGGCGACTCCGTCACGGGTGAGGAAGCCGTGGGAGTTCAGCGTGGCGGCGTTGCGCGGGCGATCGGCGTCGACCACGAGCACCCGCATGAGCGAACGGCCGAGATTCAGGGCGGCGGAGAGGCCGGCGGGGCCACCGCCGATCACGAGCACGTCGTAGGTGTCCGCCTCAGCAATTCGCACGTCCTCAGTCTGCCACCTCGGAGCTGAGGGTCGCCTAACTCGCGGGGGCCTCGGCGTGCGGGCCTAGCATGACGACGTCGCCGACGACCACGACCGCGGGGGAGCGCACCTGCCGCTCGGCGGCGAGATGCGCGATCGTCGCGAGCGTGCCGACGGTGACGCGCTGACGTGCGCCGAACCCGTCCTCGATGATCGCCACGGGGCAGTCCCCGCCGCGCTCGCCGGCCGCGAGCACGTGCGCCGAATGGCCGAGCGTGTTCACGCCCATGAGCAGCACGACGGTGTGGTCGCGTCCGCCACCGAGCGCGACGATCTGATCATGTGCGCTGGCGACGGTGAACGTCTCGGCGATTCCGCGCTGCGTCAGCGGGATGCCGGCGAGGCCGGGCACCGCGACCGCGCTCGTCACCCCGGCGACCACCTCGACGGGAATGCCGGCCGCCTCGCAGAACAGCTGCTCCTCGCGACCGCGGCCGAAGACGAACGGATCGCCGCCCTTGAGCCGCACCACGCGGCGCCCGTCCCTGGCCAGCGAGACGAGCAGTGCGTTGATGCCGTCCTGCGGCACCGGGTGGTGACCGGGGAGCTTGCCGACGTCGACCACCTCGGCATCCAGCAGGACGCCGTCCTCGGCGAGCTGCGCGAGCACGGCCCGGGCTCCGAGACGGTCGGCCACGATCACATCGGCCTGCTGCAGCGCACGCAGACCGCGCAGAGTCAGCAGGCCCGCGTCGCCGGGTCCGGCACCGACCAGCGTGACCGTGCCGACCCGGGAGGGCGTGTCCGGGGTCATGACCGTGCGGCAGTGGCGGGCAGTCGAGCCGCCGCCTCGTCGTATCGGGCGATGACTAGGTCGATCAGCGGCTGCGGCACCGTCACGCCGTCGAGCAGGGGCGCGGTGACGGAGCGTCCTGCGGTCTGCCTGATCGTGAGGTCGAAGAAGAAGCCCTGCGCGAGCAGATAGGTCGAGACGACCGCGTCGGGGTGCGCGGCGATCGATGAGGGCAGGTCGGGCTGCCGGGCCGCGAGATAGGCGAGCTCGACCATCGCGCCGAGTCGCAGCGAGAGCAGGGAGGCCATGGCCTCGGCATCCGTCACCGACGCGGGGTCGCGAGAGCCCGCCACCGCGAGGATCACCGGCTCGAGCCGTGCCGCGTCGGCGGACGTGGCGGAGGCCGCACCTGCTGCCGCGAGTCGATCCGCGAGCACCTCGGCGAGCCGGGGGTCGGGTCCCATCGCGTCGCTGACGACGGCGTCCGGCTTCTTCGCCGCCATCCCGTGCAGGTCGTGGTGCACGTGGAAGCCGCGCGACAGCAGCAGCGGCACGATCACGACCGGCCCCTCGATCGTCGGAAGGAGGTCGGCGGCATCGGGCTGCTGCACGTCGACGAAGGCGCTGCGCACCTCGACGTCGGGAAGCGCGGCGGCGACCGCATCGACCAGGTCGGCGATCGCCCGGGCACCCTCGGCATCCGAGGTGCCGTGCGAGACGGCGAGCAGGATGGGGCGGCTCATGGTGCGACTGTAGGCGAGCCGTGTGACGACGGTGTTTCGAGGATCTCGCGGCACCTCGGGTGCGAATGTGCGCGTCTGGTCGCAAAGTTGAGCCGGGTTGTATCAACTTCATTTGACAGCCTCGGGAGGTCGGAGTACAGTTGAGTCATCGCGACTCAGGTTTCCCTGATCGCCCCGGATTTCCAGACCCACATCAACCTCAGCAACAAAGGAGAATCACATGGCACGTGCTGTTGGAATCGACCTCGGTACGACGAACTCCGTCGTCAGTGTCCTCGAAGGTGGCGAGCCCAAGGTCATCGCCAACGCCGAGGGCTTCCGCACCACCCCCTCGGTCGTCGCATTCACGAAGGACGGCGAGGTGCTCGTCGGTGAGACCGCGAAGCGCCAGGCCGTCACGAACGTCGATCGCACCATCGCATCCGTCAAGCGTCACGTCGGCACCGACTGGACGTTCGACGTCGACGGCAAGAAGTGGACGCCGCAGGAGATCTCCGCGCGCATCCTCCAGAAGCTCAAGCGCGACGCCGAGTCCTACCTGGGCGACACGGTGACGGATGCCGTCATCACCGTCCCCGCGTACTTCAACGACGCCGAGCGTCAGGCCACCAAGGAGGCCGGTGAGATCGCGGGCCTCAACGTCCTGCGCATCATCAACGAGCCGACCGCCGCAGCCCTCGCCTACGGCCTCGACAAGGGCAAGGAAGACGAGCTCATCCTGGTCTTCGACCTGGGTGGCGGAACCTTCGACGTCTCGCTCCTCGAGGTGGGCAAGGACGACGACTTCTCGACGATCCAGGTGCGCTCCACCGCGGGTGACAACCGCCTCGGCGGTGACGACTGGGACCAGCGTCTCGTCGACCACCTGATCAAGCAGTTCAAGGAGACCACGGGCGTCGACGTCTCGGGCGACAAGATCGCTCTGCAGCGTCTCAAGGAGGCGGCTGAGCAGGCGAAGAAGGAGCTCTCCTCCTCGACCAGCACCAGCATCAACCTGCCGTACCTGTCGCTGACCGAGTCGGGCCCCGTCTCGCTCTCCGAGACCATCACCCGCGCGAAGTTCGAGGACCTCACCAAGGACCTCCTCGACCGCACCAAGAAGCCGTTCGAGGATGTCATCCGCGAAGCCGGCATCAAGGTCGCCGACATCGATCACATCGTGCTCGTGGGTGGATCGACCCGTATGCCCGCCGTCGCCGAGCTCGTCAAGCGCGAGACCGGCAAGGAGGCCAACAAGGGCGTCAACCCCGATGAGGTCGTCGCCGTGGGCGCAGCCCTCCAGGCCGGTGTCCTCAAGGGTGAGCGCAAGGACGTGCTGCTCATCGACGTCACGCCCCTCAGCCTCGGAATCGAGACCAAGGGCGGCATGATGACCAAGCTCATCGAGCGCAACACGGCCATCCCGACCAAGCGCAGCGAGACCTTCACCACGGCAGACGACAACCAGCCGTCCGTCGCGATCCAGGTCTTCCAGGGCGAGCGCGACTTCACCCGCGACAACAAGCCGCTGGGAACGTTCGAGCTCACCGGAATCGCCCCGGCTCCCCGCGGCATCCCACAGATCGAGGTCACGTTCGACATCGACGCCAACGGCATCGTGCACGTGTCCGCCAAGGACAAGGGCACGGGCACGGAGAAGTCGATCGTCATCTCCGGCGGCTCGTCGCTGTCGAAGGAGGACATCGAGCGCATGGTGCGCGAGGCCGAGGAGCACGCGGCTGAGGACAAGGCGCGCCGCGAGGCCGCCGAGGTCCGCAACCAGGCCGAGACGCTCGCGTACTCGATCGACAAGCTGATCACCGAGAACGACGAGAAGCTGCCCGAAGACGTCAAGACCGAGGTCAAGGCCGACGTCGACGCTCTGAAGACGGCTCTGGCCGGCGACGACGACGAGGCCGTGAAGACCGCGTTCGACAAGCTGAACCAGTCGCAGGGCAAGATCGGCGAGGCCATCTACGCACAGTCCCAGGCAGAGGGCGCTCCGAGCGCCGACGCCGCGGGCGAGGCTCCGGCCGATGACACCTCCTCCGACGAGGACGTCATCGATGCCGAGGTCGTCGACGACGAGGACGAGAAGAAGTAATCATGACGGACAAGAACTTCGAAGGTGACGACGAGGTTCGCAGCGAGGGGTCGGATGCTCAGGCATCCGGCCCCGCGCCGCAGAATCCCGACTCGCGCGAGGCCGCGGCCGC
Organism: Microbacterium sp. 1.5R; assembly: GCF_001889265.1. Taxonomy (NCBI): domain Bacteria; kingdom Bacillati; phylum Actinomycetota; class Actinomycetes; order Micrococcales; family Microbacteriaceae; genus Microbacterium; species Microbacterium sp. 1.5R. The sequence continues at coordinate 3,411,776 of NZ_CP018151.1, read as the reverse complement.
AGAAGGATCCGACGAGACGCCGGTCGACGGCGCCCCCGACGATCTGACGGTCGATGACATCCTCGGCGCCACCCAGACCGGCGAGGCCGCAGCAGAGGATGCTGTGCTCGCCGACCTGGAGTCGACGCTGCTGAACGACCTCAAGCGCCTCCAGGCCGAATACGCCAACTACCGCCGCCGCACCGAAGAGCAGCGCCAGGTCGAGATCGAGCGCGCGAAGGGCGAGGCCGCCAAGGGCCTCATCCCCGTGCTCGACGATCTCGACCGCGCCGCGCAACACGGTGACCTGGTCGAGGGGACTCCCTTCGCCGTCATCGCCGGCAAGGTGCGTGCGGTCGTCGAGCGTCTCGGTGTCGTCTCGTACGGCGAGAAGGGCGAGGAATTCGACCCGCAGCGTCACGAGGCGATCTTCCAGCAGCCCACCCCGGGCGCCGACAAGACCACGGTGCTCGAGGTCGTCGAGGTGGGCTACCGCCTCGGTGACGTCGAGCTGCGTCCCGCGAAGGTCGTCGTCGCCGTACCCGCAGAGTAGGTGATCGATGGCTAGCCAGGACTGGTTCGACAAGGACTTCTACAAGACCCTCGGGGTCACGAAGGATGTCAGCGACGCTGATCTCAAGAAGACGTACCGCAAGCTCGCTCGCAAGTATCACCCCGATTCCAATCAGGGTGATGAGAAGGCGGAGGCGAAGTTCAAAGAGGTCAGCGAGGCGTACTCCGTGCTCTCTGACGCCGAACAGCGCAAGGAGTACGACGAGATCCGCGCGATGGGCTCGGGCGCACGCTTCACGGCGAGCGGCGCGGGCGCGGGCGGCTTCGAAGACGTCTTCAGCCGGTTCGGGCAGCAGGGGCGCGGGCAGCAGCAGTCCGCCGACTTCGAGGACATCTTCGCGATGTTCAACCAGGGTCAGGGCGGCTCGTTCGGCTCCGGTCGGTTCGGGCAGACCTCCGGCGGATACCGCGGTTTCGGCGGACCCCAGAAGGGGGCCGACGTCACGGCGCGCACCACGCTCGACTTCGTGACGGCCGTGCAGGGCGAGACGATCACCCTCCAGGGCGAAGACGGCAAGCCGTTCAAGGTCAAGATCCCCGCGGGCGTCGCCGACGGTCAGAAGATCCGGCTGCGCGGCCGCGGGCGTCCCTCGCCCGACGGCGGCGAGAGCGGCGACGTGGTGGTCCAGATCGCTGTGCGACCGCATCCCGTCTTCACCCGTGAGGGGCTGAACCTGCGCGTCATCGTGCCGGTGACCTTCACGGAGGCCGCCCTCGGCGCGACCATCGAGGTTCCCACTCTGAGCGGCGACACGGTCAAGCTCCGTGTCGCGCCCGGTACGCCGTCCGGACGCGTTCTGCGCGTCAAGGGGCGTGGGGTCACGACCTCGAAGGGCACCGGCGACCTGCTCGCCGAGCTGCAGATCGCGGTGCCGTCGCACCTCGATGAAGCCGCTCGGGAGGCGCTGGAGAAGTTCCAGGCGCTCGAGCCCTCGGAGAATCCGCGGGCCGACCTGATGGCCAAGGCCCGCCGCTAGAGAACCGCAACACCTGATGATGACGAACGCGAACACCGAGGAAGAGGTGAGGGAACATGGCTGACCAGCACATGGATGCCGACACCCCGGTGTTCGCGATCGCCGTCGCCGCCCAGCTCTCGGGGTTGCACCCGCAGACCCTGCGACAGTACGACCGCATCGGGCTCGTCGTGCCCGGCCGGACGTCCGGCGGCTCACGCCGATATTCGACCCGCAACATCGAGCAGCTCCGCGAAGTCGCTCAGCTGTCGTCGGAAGGCGTCAGCCTTCCTGCGATCGCACGCCTTCTCGACCTCGAAGACGAGAACCGGATGCTGCGCCGCCGCGTCGCCGAACTCGACGCCGCTCTGCGCGCCGAGCGTGAGAACCGCCCGGGCATGCGCGTCTTCGCAGCAGGATCCGCCGGTGTCATCCCGATGCCCAGTGGTCGCCGCATGCGTCGATCGGCCGAGGTCGTGCTCTGGCATCCGGGCAGCGGCCGGGGCTGACAGCTCGCGGCTCGCAGGGTGCAGCCGGCACGCGTCGTCCACCCGCGCGCGGTATCGTTGCGACACGATGAGGATGACGCGTCGCACACTGCTGATCGGCGCCGGAGCCGGTGTCCTGGGAGTCCTGCTGGCCTCCTGCACGCCCGAGCCGGCGCCGTCTCCCACGCCCGATCGCTCGCCGACTCCGAAGCCGACCGCCGGGTCGATCACGCCCGCGGCGTTCGCCCGCAGCTCCTGGACGACCGACCCGTTCGCGCTGGGCGCCGCGAGCTTCACTCCCGTCGGCACGCAGGCGAGTGCCCGCGAGGCGCTGGCCGAGCCGATCGACGACCGCCTGTTCATCTCCGGCGAGGCGACGGATGTCGACGCGCCGGGCACGATCGCCGCTGCGCTCCGATCTGGAGACCGGGCCGCCGATCAGCTCCTCCGCGCGGCCGACAGCGGTGAGCGTGTGGCGATCGTCGGTGCAGGACTCGCGGGTGCGGCCGCCGCAGCTCGCCTCGTCGCCGAGGGGCTGCAGGTCACGGTGTTCGAGGCCCGCGACCGCGTCGGCGGACGCGTCCAGTCCGTGGTCGACGACAAGGCCTGGCCGTTCCCCGCTCAGCTGGGCGGCTGGCTGCTCGGGTCCTCCGACGACGTCCTGCTCGACGCTCTCAACGCCCTCGACATCCGCACGGTTCCGGTCACCGGCTCGCGGTGGCGGTCGACCGACGGCGACGTCGAGCCGGTGCCGATCGAGCCGGTGCAGGCCGCCATAGCGACTGCCCAGCAGGGCCTGACCGACGCGTCTCTCGACGACGCGCTCGCGGCGGCGGGTGCCGACCTCGAGGAGCCGGGGCTGGCAGCACTGCTCGCCTCGGTGGCCGCCAGTGCCGGCGCCGATGCGTCCGATGTCTCGACGTGGTTCCCCCCGCGACTGCCGGTCGACGAGATGGTGGCGCCACTCGGCGACCTCACCCCGGCGATCGAGGGGCTGCTCGAGGGTGCGAAGCTGAGCCTCTCGTCGCCGGTCAGTCGCGTCGCCTACGACGAAGCGGGAGTCAGCCTCGGCATCGCCTCGGGCGAATCGCTGTCGTTCGACCGCGTGCTGATCACGGTGCCGCTCGGTGTGCTGAAGAGCGAGGGCCTGCAGTTCTCTCCCGCATTGCCCTTCGGTCACCGCGGAGCGATCGCCGAACTCGGCATGGGGCGCATCGAGACGGTGTGGCTGCGCTTCGAGGATCCGTTGATCGTGGCCGAGCCCGAGCCCGAGCCCGAGTCCGAGCCCGAGGAAGGCGCCGATGCAGCGGATGCCTCCGCCGCCACGCTCTGGCATGTGGTCGGCGGCGATGCGCTGATCCGCACGTGGATCAACCTCGCACCGGCCACCGGCGAGAACGTCGTGGTGGGCATCGTCGGCGGAGAAGCGGCGGGCACATTCGCCGAGCTGAACGACCAGAAGGCGGTCGAGGCCGCGATCGCCTCGCTCGCGCCCTTCCTCAGCGCCCCTGCCTGATCGCACGAGCCTGCTCGCCCCCTGCCTGATCACGCGAGCCTGATCCCGCCGGATCGAGCGCGCTCAGACCTCCGGCCGCTCGTGGCCGCGCCGTCGCATCCTGCTGACGAGCACGATCACCGTCGCGACGAGAGCGAAGATCGCCAGGGCCACTGCGCTGGTGATCAGGAACTCGGGCGGGCCGGACACCTGCCGCGGGTCGAGGAAGTAATACGGGTACCAGCCCACCGACGGTCCGCGCCACATGGTGACTCCGCCCCAGGCGAGCGGGAAGGTGAGCGCCGTCGGCACCACCCACCACGGCACCCCGCGGTGCCCGGGGGTGAGCACCCAGGCGAGGGCGGTGCAGGCCGGCAGGTAGAAGTGCAGCACCTGGTCCGACCAGGGCACGTCGACGCGGATGCCGCGCAGACCCGCCTGCCAGACGATGAGCGCGAAGGCGAGCCCTGCCGTGATGGTCCAGGTGAGCACGAGGGCCAGAGCCACGGTGAACCAGCGGGGGTCCGTCGCCCGGATGAAGGCGAGCACCGTGCCGATCAGCAGCACGACCACGAGGGCGCAGTTGGACTGCACGGTGAGATAGGCGAAGAAGTTCTCGCCGGCGATCGTCCGCGAGCTCAGACCCCAGAAGAGGCGGTGTACGAGGGCGACGGTGCAGACGGCTGCTGTCGTCAGGCGCAGCACGCCGAACACCGATCGTGCCCTCACCTTCGCCTCTGCCCCTTTCCGGCTGTGCCCGATGTTCCCGTATATCGCGCATCATGCCATCCGGCGAGTCTACGGAAGAGAACGGGGCGGGCGTCTGCCCCGCGACTCGTACAGGAGACGGAAAAGTCGTCTTCATAGCGTGGATGCAGGGATCGCCCCTGCTCCGCGCCTGGCGCGCGGTGTCCTGCCACGAAGGAACACCTCCTCATGACGAACACCACCCGCCCCTCTGCCGCCGCCTCGCTGGGACTGCTCGTCCTCCGCGTCGTGGTCGGCGCCGTCTTCGCCGCTCACGGGGCGCAGAAGATCTTCGAGTACACCCTCCCCGGAACCATCGGCAGCTTCGCAGGCATGGGCATCCCTCTGCCCGAGATCGCGGCTCCGGTCGTCGCCTTCATCGAGCTGATCGGCGGCATCCTGCTGGCGCTGGGACTCTTCACGCGCCCCGTCGGCATCCTGCTCGCGATCGACATGATCGTGGCCCTGTTAGCGGTGCACCTTCCGGCGGGCCTCTGGGTCGGCGAGGGCGGCTACGAGTTCGTCGCGGTTCTCGGCGTCGCGGCCCTCGCGCTCGCGTTCACCGGCGCGGGCCGCTTCTCGCTCGACGGCGCCTTCCTGCGCGGTCGGGTTCCCGCCTGGCTCAGCTGAGCATGCGGGGGAGCGCCCCACGGGGCGTTCCCCCGTCGGTGTGTATCCTGTCAACAGTTAACAGGAGGTCACCGTGACACAGACCGTCAAGCGCGGAGAGTCCCTCGGCGCGCAGGTGGCGCAGGTCCTGCGTCAGCGCATCGTGCGCGGCGAGCTCTCGCCCGGCGCGCGCATCACCGAGGAGGCCCTCGCCGAGGAGTTCTCGGTGAGCAGGGGGCCGATCCGCGACGCCCTCACCCAGCTCAGCTTCGAGAAGCTCGTCGAAGTGCAGCGCCCTCGGGGCGTGTACATCACCGGGCTCTCGCAGGACGACGTGGATCAGCTCTACAGTCTGCGCGGCGCCCTCGAGCAGCTCGCGCTGTCGCGCGCCATGAGGGTGGAGGACGACGAGCGCTGGGCATCGATGGCGGCTGCGGTCGATCGCATGAGTCAGGCCGCAGACAGGGGCGATCACGCCGCCTTCGTCGCCGCCGACCTCGAGTTCCACTCCGAGATCTACGTCCTCGCCGACCATCCGCGTCTGCAGGGCGCGTGGAGTCAGTACCTGCCGACCTTCGCGTCGCTCCTCGAGGTGACCATCAACCACGACGACGACCTCCACGAGTCGTCCGACGACCACATGAAGCTCATGGAGGTGATGCGCTCCGGCAGCCCCGACGAGGCTGCGGCGGTGCTCACGGCCCACCTCGACGGCGCACGCGACCGGATGCTCAGCGAGCTCGCCGACCGTCCCGCCTGACGGCGCCTGCGCGTCGGATCTCTGACGGTCTCCGACAGATCTCCGTCCGGATCAGGCGGGAGGCGTCAGGCGACGACGCAGCACCCAGGTGTTGCCGGTCGCATCGCCGCTGTGCTCGAAATCGTCGAGCACAGCGCTCGACAGGGCGAGGCCGCGTCCGCTCTCGCTGTCGACGCCGGGCATCGTGACCGCATCCCAGTCGATCCTGGCCGGATCGGCCGTGTCGACGAAGGTCGCGACGAGGTCGTCGGCGCCGACCTCGATGTCGACCTCGACGGTGATGCCGACATCCGGCTCGCCCTGCGCGTCAGCGTGCGTGGCGATGTTCGTCGACACCTCGCTGACCGCCAGTGCGAACAGCGTGCGGTCCTCGGGCGCCACATGCGGGGCGGACTCCCAGAGGGCGTCCAGGGCGTCGAGGACGTGCTCGACGAAGGCGGGGCCGGCGAGGCCCGCGACGTGCGCCCGGCGCTCCTCAACGCCCATCGAACGCCGTCTCGGGTGTCGGGTGGTCGAGCAGCACGCGGTCGAGATTCGTCAGGTGCAGCACCGTCCGCACCGCCTCGGGCACTGCTGCGATGCGCAGATCGCCGCCGGCGACCCTGGCGCTCTTCAGACCGCCGACGAGGGCTCCCAGGCCCGACGAATCGACGAACTGCAGGTCGGCCATGTCGATCACGATCCTCGACTCGCCTCCGGCCACGAGGTCGTTCACCGCCTTGCGGAGCAGCGGTGCTCCCGTCGCCGTGAGGCGTCCGGACAGGGAGATCACGGCGAAGCCGTCCCTGATGTCAGTGCTGAGATCCATGGTTCTCCTCCTCGAGGGTTCGGGCCGGTCCGCGGTAGCGGGCGGCTTGGATGATGACGCTGAGCACGACGAGGTCGTACAGCACCCACACCGTGTTGACCAGGGTGCCGGTGCCGTCGCCCGTTCCGATGACGACGCGGGTGATGCCGATCACGAGCGCCACGCTGAGCACGACCATCGCGGTCAGCTGCGGCCAGATCTCGCGCCACGGTACTCCTCGCGGATCCCGTCCGTCCTTGCGCGTCACGGCGAACGACAGGGGGCGGCCGAAGACCACGTTCGCGAACGCCGTCCAGCATGCGCGGATCCAGACCGGGAACAGCGCGAGCGAATACTGCTGCCCGCGCCAGGTTCTCAGCCCCTTGGCGACCACGAGGAACAGCAGCTGGTTGACGAGGAAGTAGGGCAGGAACCGCACGAAGAAGTCGACCGACCAGGCGGTCACGGGAAGCACGCCGAACACCAGGTAGACGACCGGCGCCGTGAGATAGATCACGGCGGCGAACCCCGAGAGATAGCTCCACATCGTGGCGAAGTACATCAGCCGCTGCCCGATCGACAGTCCGCGCTTCGCGAGCGGGTTGTCGCGCAGCATCACCTGCAGCGTGCCCTGTGCCCAGCGCAGGCGCTGCGTCAGCATCGTCCGCAGATCCTCGGGCGCGAGGCCCTTCGCCAGGATCTCGTGGTGGTAGACGCTGCGCCAGCCGAGCGAGTGCAGCTGCATCGCGGTGGCCATGTCCTCCGTGACCGAGATCGTGGCGAGCGGAAGGATCGGCTGCGCCTCGTCGCCGCGGTCGAGGCGGAGAGCGTCGAGCAGCGCTCGTACGGCGTCGAGAGCAGTGATCGGCGACAGATCCGACTGGGCGAGCGCCGTCAGGCCCGCCTCGTCGACGACGATCGCGTCGAGTTGCGCATCGTGGGCGATCGGCAGGGAGCCCAGCTCCGCGAGGTCGGATCTGATGCCGGCGAGATCCTTGGCGACCAGGATCACCGAGGCGTTGTGCACCGCAGCCAGCACCGCGTCGGCGACCTCGCGCACGGGCGCCCCGCCGGCGAGATCACGACGGCTCTGGCCGATCGTCACGTGCAGTGCGAAAAGCTCGCGACGGAGTTCCGGATCGGATGCCGAGCGCATCTCCTTCTCGACCAGGGTCTCGGAGGTGCGCAGCGCGCGAGCCGCGGTGTCCGTCACCTCGCGCACGTAGCCGATGATGCCGAGCTGCATCAGGGCGTCGCGACGGAGCACGGCGTTCGATCCGCAGAAGAACGCCGCGTTCCAGCCGTCCTTGCCCTGCTGGATCGGGCCGTAGAACAGCGGCGCCTGGCTGCCGAGCGGATCGGCCTCGTCGACGTTGACGAACCACTGCGGGGTCTGCACCACGGCGACCTCCGGGTCGTCGGCGAAGTACCCGAGCGTGCGGTGCAGGATCAGCGGATCGGGGATCTGATCCGCGTCGAGGATGAGGAGGAACTCCCCGTCGGTCTCGAAGAGCGCGCTGTTGAGGTTGCCCGCCTTCGCGTGACGGGGCTTGCCCATCCAGTCGTCGGAGCGGGTGAGGTAGCCGATGTCGGCGTCGCGGGCGGCCCGCTCGAGCTCGGGTCGGGCACCGTCGTCGAGGATCCAGGTGGTGTGCGGATAGGCGATCCCGCGCGCTGCTCGCGCGGTCGTCATCACGAGCTCGATCGGCTCGTTGTACGTCGCGATGAACACGTCGACCGTGCCCTGAGGCGGCGACACGGGAGCCGGCCGCTCTTTGGCCCGCCACATCGTGAGACAGAAGAGGAAGGTGTCGATCAGGCTGTAGGTCTCTGCGATCACCAGGGGCACGGCGATCCACCACGCCGACCAGTTCACCGATTCGAGCCAGCGCCACGCGACGTAGTTCACACCGAGCAGCACCGACAGCACCGCGATGATGCGGATCGCGGCGAAGCGGGCGGTCATGCGTCGCGCCGCACCACGACCACGGTGATGTCGTCGGTCGCTCGATCGTCCGAGATGAGCTGCAGCGCCTCGTTGATCGCCCCATCGGGACCGAGCGCGTCGAGCACGCGGGCCACGTGGGCGAACGGGTCATCGGCGTCGAGCACGTCGAGCAGGCCGTCGCTGCAGCACACGAAGGCGTCTCCGGGTTCGAGGCGCGTGCTCCGGGACTCCCGAGCATCCTGGTCCGGAAGGGCGGCGCCCATCCCCAGGGGGAGGCCGGTCGAGCGAAGGTGCTCCCACGAGCCGTCGGCTCGGAGAATGAACGCGAGGCTGTGCCCGGCGTCGATCACCTCGAGATCGCCGGTCTCGGGCTGCAGCTCGGCGTGGACCGCCGTCACGAACATCGTCGTCTCGGAGAGGTCCTCCTCGAGCAGCCGGTCGGCGTCGGCGACGGCCTCGGCGATGCTGCGCTCGGGAGCGGTGCGCAGTGAGGCGCGCACGCCCGCGGCGACGATGGCGGGACCCGTGCCCTTGCCCATCGCGTCGGCGAGGGTGATGCGCAGCGCGCCGCCGTGGAGGCGGAGGTCGTAGAAGTCACCCGCCAGGCGGCCACGCGAGGCGCCCCCGCCCGCGATCGTGTAGCCGGCGATGGTGGGGAGCGAGTGCGGTCGCAGCGCGCTCTGGATCAGAGTGGCCTGATCGAGCTCGGCGTCGGCCGCGAGCTCGGTCTGCACCCAGAAGGCGAGGTCGCGCAGCAGGTCGCGCTGCGCCTCCGAGAAGGTGTGCGGCTCGGTGTCGAGGACGCACAGCGTTCCCACCGGTTCGCCGCCGGGTGCGTGCAGCGGGTGCCCGGCGTAGAACCGGAGGTGCGGATCACCGACCACGAACGGATTCGCCGCGAAGTTCTCGGTCGCGCTGGCATCCTCGATCACCACCGTGCGGTCCTGGCCGACCGTGTAGTCGCAGAACGAATCCTGTCGGGGCGCCTCTCGCCCGCCGAGTCCGATCTCCGACTTGCGCCACTGGCGGTCGCCGTCCAGGAGCGAGACGCTCACCATCGGCATACCGAACATCTGCTGAGCCAGCCTGGCGACCCGATCCACTCGTTCATCCCGTGGTGTGTCCAGGATCCCGAGTTCCTCCAGAGCCTGCTGGCGTCTGCGTTCATCGAACATTGCTCCGCTCCCCTCGTAGCTGCTCTCATACTCGCACCTGCCGGGGCGCGGATGACAGGCGGTGGCGGAGAGTTGTATACCGGTATCAGTGTTGACTGTTAACAGTCAACACTGATACGGTCAGGGGGTCGACAACAAGGTCGACCCACGTAGAGGAGCAAAGATGCCCCGCAAGCGCATCACCCGGGCCGCCGCCGCTCTCGCGGCCGTCGCCGCCACCGCTCTCGTCCTGTCGGCCTGCACGAAGGTCGAAGAGGGTGTAGACGCGGAATCCGCCTTTCCCGAGAATGACATCCGTCTGATCATCCAGGCGAACCCGGGCGGTGGATCCGACCTGTCGTCGCGTGCCCTCGCGACCGAGCTCGAGGGCATCCTCGGCGTCAGCGTGATCCCCGAGAACATGCCGGGTGCGGCAGGGGCTCTCGCGATGGAGTACGTCGGATCGCAGGATCCGGACGGCTACGTCATCGGGTTCGCCCCGGTCGAGATCGCGATGCTCAACACCACGCAGAGCGCGAACGTGCTGCCCGAGGACTTCGACCTGCTGGGACAGATCATGCTCGCCCCCGGTGTCGTCACGGTCGGCGCGAACAGCGGCATCGAGACTCTGGAAGACCTGGTCGCCCAGGCCGAGGCCGGCGCCGTGACCGTCGCCAACTCCGGCGCGGGTTCCATCTGGGAGGCCGCGACGATCGGCCTCGGCGACGCGACCGGCGCCGCGTTCACGCCGGTTCCCTACGACGGTGGAGCGACGGCGGTCGCCGCCGCCGCATCCGGTGAGACCGTCGCCGCCGTGTCCGGCCTGGGTGAGGCTCTCGCGCAGGGCGAGGCCGTGCGCATCCTCGCAGTCCTCAACGACGAGCGTCACCCCGACGCCGAGGACGTGCCGACAGCCGACGAGGCGATCGGCGAAGACGTGGTCTTCGGCGGCTGGGGCGGCATCTACGCCCCCAAGGGTCTGCCGGATGACGTGAAGAGCGAGCTCGAGGCCGCCGTCAAGGAGGCCGTCGAGTCCGACACCTACCAGCAGTTCCAGAAGGATGCCGGCAACCTCGTGGTCTACCGCGACTCGGCCGAGTGGACGACGTTCGTGAACGAGCAGTTCGACCTGTTCAAGGACCTCCTGGGCTGACCGGCTCCGACTGCGGGGTCGGCCGCACGCCGGCCCCGCGGTCCGTCGCCGCACGTCAGACCAGGGAAGGAGCACCATGTCCCACGCCGATGTCACTCCTGCGATCGAGCAGGACGCGCACCAGGGAGCACCGCCCTCGCGACCGCTCGAGATCGTCTTCGGCGCCGTCGCCCTGGCGTTCAGCGCCGGCTATCTCTTCCTGGCCACGCAGATCCCGCTGCGCCGAGAGGCACTGCCCGGACAGATCGACGCGCGCTTCTGGCCCATGGTCCTCGCGGTCACGGCGGTCGTCGTCTCGCTCGTGATCCTGGCTCTGGCGATCACCCGCCCCGCTCCCGGCCGCGAAGACCTCGACCGCATCCAGCCGGGCGGCGTGGTCCGCGTCATCGCCACCCTGCTGATCGCCGGGGCCTTCATCGCGGTGTGGTCGCTCGGATCCGTCATCCTCTTCGGCTACCGCATCGAGGTCTTCCCGATCGCCGCCGCCGTGCTGATGGCCACTCTCATGCTCCTCTACGGGCACCGCCGGTGGCTGAGCCTGATCATCTACTCCGTCTCCGTCACCGCGTTCGTCTACGTGGTGTTCGGCATGCTCCTGAGGATCCCGCTGTGAACGCGCTCATGGAGGGGCTGAACTCGCTCCTCGACATCTCGATCCTGCTGTACATGCTCGTCGGGCTGCTGCTCGGCTTCATGGTCGGCGCCTTCCCCGGCATCACCGCGACCATGGCGGTCGCTCTCGCCGCAGGATTCACGCTCACGCTGGAGCCCGTGCAGGGCCTCGCGGTGCTGCTGACGATCTACGTCGCCGCGAACTTCGGCGACCGCGTGCCGTCGATCCTCATCAACACCCCCGGCACTCCCGCGTCGATCGCAACGACTCTCGACGGCTATCCGATGGCGAAGCAGGGGCGAGCCGGTCTCGCGCTGACGATCTCGGCGATCGTCTCGGCCGTCGGCATCCTCGCCTCCCTCGTGCTCTTCGCCGTCGCCGCCGTGCCGATCGCCAGCTTCGCCCGCGACTACTTCAAGTCGCCCGAGCTGTTCGCGCTCGTCGTCTTCGGCATCGCGATCATGATCGGGATCTCGTCGAAGTCGATGCTCAAGGGCATCCTCGCGGGTCTCTTCGGCCTCATGCTCGGCACCGTCGGAACGTATGCCGCCACGGCGGACCAGCGATTCACCTTCGGAGTGCTCGAGCTGGTCGAGGGCGTCAACTTCATCGCCGTGATCATCGGACTCTTCGGCATCGCCGAGCTCTTCGACCAGCTGCTCACGTATCGCAAGTCGCACGTGCGCCCGATCTCGAGCCTCGGCCGCTGGTGGCCGAATCGCGCCGAGCTGAAGCAGAGCGGTCGAGCCACCGCGGTCGGCGGCGCCGTCGGTCTCGGGGTCGGGCTCATCCCGGCAGCCGGTGGCGACATCGCCGGTCTGATCGGATGGGAACGAGCCCGCAAGGCATCGAAGCACCCCGAGATGTTCGGCAAGGGCTCCATCGAGGGCGTCGCGGCATCCGACACCGCGTCCAGCGCCACGCTCGGCGGCTCCCTCACGACCACGATGGCCCTCGGCATTCCCGGCGACTCGGTGATGGCGGTGATGATCGGGTCGATGATCATCTGGGGCATCACCCCCGGACCCACGCTGTTCACCAACCGCCCCGACCTCGTCGTCTCGATCGTGGGCATCATGCTCGTCGCGACCCTGCTCTCCCTCGGGCTGAGCCTCGTGCGCATGAAGGGCATGGTGAAGCTGCTCGACGTGCCGCAGCCCTACCTGTGGAGCGGCATCCTGATCTTCTGCATCATCGGCACATACGCCACCTCGAACAGCCTGTCGACCGTCGTCACGATGCTCGTGTTCGGTGTCATCGGAGTGCTGCTCAAGCGGATGCAGGTGCCGGCCGGGCCGATCGTGCTCGGCCTGCTGCTCGGCCCCCTGGCCGAGGAGAACCTGGCTCGCACGCTGGCGATCCTGCCCACGCGGCCGTTCTTCGAGGTCGTCAGTCCCATCGCGATCGTGCTGCTCGCGCTCGCCGTGCTCTCGATCGTCATGCCGGCGATCCGCGCGGCCCGCACACCCCGTGCCGAGCGCGGCTCACTCGAGGACTCGATCCTCGACGCCGAGAGCCGGGAGCAGATCGAGAAGGCGCACGGCGAGCTCGCCGCCGACCCCGACCTGCTCACATCGACCGTCCGCAGCGTCCCGGCCGCCACGAGACGCCCGCGCAAGACCCGCAAGAACTCCAAGGAGAACGAGAAGTGACCCGCTACGACATCCTCACCGCCGTGCCCACAGCCTTCCACAGCGACGGCGCACTCGACCTCGAGGGATCGCGAGCGATCTTCCGCTTCGTCGCCGAATCGGGCAACGAGGGCGCCTTCGTCCTCGGCACCACGGGCGAGTTCCCTGCCGTCGACGCGACCGAGTTCGCGGCGATCGTCGAGGCCGCGCTGGCCGAGCTGAAGGACCGCATGCGCGTCGTCGTGCACGTCGGCCAGCCGAGCACCTTCGAGGCGCTGCGTCTCGTAGAGATCGCGAAGGGACTGGGTGCGACCGAATTCGCCGCCCTCACCCCTTACTACCTCAAGGCCACGGACGAGTCGATCTTCGAGTACTACGAGGCGCTGTCGAGCGCGATCGGCGACGGTCGTCTCTACGTCTACATCTATCCCGCGCGCAGCGGGAATCCGGTGTCGGTCGAGCTGCTGACGCGGCTTGCCGCGCTGCCGAACATCGTGGGCGCGAAGATCAGCGAGCTGTCGCTCGACGACATCGCCGCCTACAGGGCCGCGGTGCCCGCCGACTTCGACCTCTACACCGGCGCCGACCGCGACCTGATCGCGGCCGTGCAGGTGGGTGCCCAGGGTGTCGTCTCGGGCGTCTCCTCGGTCACCCCGAAGCCCTTCCGTGCCCTGGCCGACGCCGGCCGTTCCGGCGATGCCGACGCCATCGCGGTCGCTCAGGCCGCGGTCGACGATGTCGTGTCGCTCATCGGCGGCGACATGGCGCGGATGAAAGAGGCCTACCGCGTGCTCGATGTGGTCGACACCCACTGCCGCATGGCGATCGCCGAGCCGACGGACGACGAGCGTCGCGCCGTCGCGCAGGTGGTGGCGGCGCACAGCTAGCCGCTCGCATCTCGCGCCGCGTGGGGCGGGCCGGCTCACAGCCGGTCGGGGCAGGATGGACCCATGTCCGACTCCCCGTATGAATCCCGGCCATGGCTCGACTCCTACGCGGACGGTGTGCCCGCCGAGATCCACGCTCCGACGCAGACGCTGCCGGAGATGATGTCGGCGAGCATCGCCGCTTTCGCTCGTCGACCGGCGCTCGAGTTCTTCGGTGCGGTCACGACCTACCGCGAGCTCGGCGACCAGATCGCACGCGCTGCCGAGGGGCTGAGGCGCCTGGGCGTGCACAAGGGCGACCGGGTCGCCCTCGTCCTGCCGAACTGCCCGCAGCACGTCGTGGCGTTCTACGCGGCGCTGCGCCTGGGAGCGATCGTCGTCGAGCACAACCCGCTCTACACGGCGAGGGAGCTGCGGCACCAGTTCGAGGATCACGGAGCGAAGGTCGCGATCGTCTGGGACGAGACGGTCGACACGATCGCCGAGTTCCCCTCCGATCTGCGAGTCGAGCACATCGTGAGCGTCGACCTCACCGAGGCGATGCCCGCCGCTCAGCGGATGCTGCTGCGCCTGCCCATCCCGAAGGCGCGCGCGGCGCGCGCGAAGCTGACGGCCACCCCGCGGACACGGCGAGCAGAGGCCTGGAGGAAGCTGGTCGACCATCGGCCGCTCTCGCGCAAGGTCGCCGGCCCGACGCTCGACGACACCGCCCTGCTGCAGTACACGAGCGGAACCACGGGCACGCCCAAAGGCGCGATCCTCACTCACGCGAACCTGCGCGCCAACGCGATGCAGGGCCAGGCATGGGTGCCCGGTCTGGTCGACGGCGAGGAGACGTTCTACGGCGTGCTGCCGCTGTTCCACGCCTACGGCATGACGCTGTGTCTGACCTTCGCGATGAGCATCGGCGCGAAGCTGGTGCTCTTCCCGACGTTCGACCTCGGCCTGGTCACGAAGGCGGCCCGCACCAGTCCGCCCACGTTCCTGCCCGCGGTCCCGCCGATCTATGACCAGCTCGCCCGAGCCGCATCGCGGGGGACCATCGACCTCTCGACCGTCCGATTCGCCATCTCCGGGGCGATGAGCCTTCCCGTCGCGACAGTGCAGCGGTGGGAGGAGGCCACCGGCGGTCTGCTCGTCGAGGGCTATGGCATGACCGAGAGCTCGCCCGTCGCGCTCGGCAACCCGATGGGCAGGAGCAGGCGCCCTGGCACGGTCGGAGTGCCCTTCCCGAGCACCGAGATCCGCGTCGTCGACCCCGCCGACACCGACGTCGACCTGCCCGTCGGCGAACGAGGCGAGCTGCTCATCCGCGGCCCGCAGGTCTTCCAGGGGTACTGGCGCCGTCCCGGCGACACCGCCGATGTCCTGCTGTCTGACGGATGGCTGCGCACAGGCGACATCGCCGAGGTCTCGGTCGACGGCTTCGTCACGATCGTCGACCGCCTCAAGGAGCTCATCATCACGGGCGGCTTCAACGTGTCGCCCAGTGAGGTCGAGGACGCGCTCGAAGCGCACCCGGACGTGGTCGCGGCCGCGGTCGTCGGCCTTCCGCGGTCGAGCGGGGGAGAGGAGATCGCCGCTGCGGTCGTGCTCCGCGAGGGAGCTGTGCTCGACACCGGTGCGCTGCGCGACTTCTGCCGCACGCGGCTGACGCCCTACAAGGTGCCCAAGCGCATCACGGTCGTCGACGAGCTGCCCCGCTCGCTCATCGGAAAGGTCCTGCGCAGGCAGGTGCGGGATCGGATGCTGGCCGACTGACGCGCCGGCGCAGACGAACTCTCCGTGGCGACCTGAAACCGGTTACAGTGTGCCGATGGCCACGATCTACGATGTCGCTCGACTCGCGCAGGTCTCGCCCGCCACCGTCTCGCGGGTGTTCAACGGCACCAGCGTCTCCGCCGCGAAGGTCGAGGCGGTGCGCCGGGCCGCCGAGCAGCTGCGTTTCACGCCCAACCGCACGGCTCGCAATCTGCGGCGGCAGAGGTCCGAGGTCATCGGGCTGGTGATCCCCGACATCGAGAACCCCTACTTCACCGAGATGGCCAGAGGCGTCGAGGACGTCGCGTCCGAGGCCGGATACTCGGTCGTGCTCTGCAACTCCGACTCGCAGCCCGAGAAGGAGACGACCTACCTCCAGATCGCGGTCTCCGAGCACATGTCGGGCGTGATCATCGCCCCCGCGTCCGAACGCACGAGGCTCGACGGCATCCTCGACACGGGGCGCCCCGTCGTCGCCGTCGATCGGCATACGGTCTACGACGTCGACGGTGTGGTCATGGCCAATCGCGAGGCCGGGGCATCGGCCACCGAAGCGCTGCTGGCCGCCGGATTCCGGAGGGTCGCGTACATCGGCGGTCCGGAGGGGATCGACACGGCCGCAGAGCGCGCTGCCGGCTGGCGGTCTGCGCTCGCGGCGCGCGCCCCCGAGGTCGCTGCCGATGAGCTGCTGCGCTTCGCGACCTTCCGCGTCGACGGAGGCAGGGGCGCCATGGAAGAGCTGCTCGCGCTCCCGGAGCCGCCGGACGCGGTGGTGGCGGGGAACAACCTGATCGGCGTCGGTGCGATCCAGGTGCTGACGGAGCACGGCCTGACCCCGCCGCGGGTCGGCGTGGCGGTGATCGGCTCGCTGCCGTTCACCACCCTCTCGCCCACAGCGGTGACCGTCGTGCGCCTCCCGGCACGCGAGATGGGAGTCCGGGCGGCGCGGATGCTGCTCGAGCGCATCGGTGGGGCCGGTGGTCCGTCGCGCACCGTGGTGCTGCCGGCCGAGGTCCAGCCCGCCCGCGCGGGCGCGACCGCCACGCACTGACGCAGACGACGCTCGGTCCTACTGCTTGCGTGCTGAAACCGATTTCACGTACAGTTGCAGGACACGTGCGATCAAGGAGGACGCGAGTCATGACCTATATCCTGCCGACGACGGCATCCCGACCGGTGTCCGCGCCGAAGACCGCGTACCTGATCGCCTCCGGCGACCTGCGCGAAGCCGCGAACACGGGCGGCTGGCCCGTGCAGGTCGAACTCGAAGCGGGCGTCACCGGCGTCTTCGAACAGCTCGGCTGGAGCGTCGTCCGAGCCAACGACGTCGATCCCGAGACCGGCCACGGCTTCATCTCGAGCCAGCGCATGGGCCTCGAGGTCTTCACGAACATCCCGACGGATGCTCCGCTGATCGTCGCCGAGGCCGTGTGGCAGTACTCGCACCACGTGCTCGCAGGACTGCGCACGCATGAGGGGCCGATCCTCACGGTCGCGAACTTCGCGGGGGACTGGCCCGGCCTGGTCGGACTCCTCGGCCTCAATGCCGGCCTCACCAAGATGGGCAAGCCCTATTCCACGATCTGGTCGGTCGACTTCACCGACGACTGGTTCACGAGCGGCATCAGGGAGTGGACGGAGACCGGGTCGATCACCCATGACGCCTCGCATGTGCGTCCTCTGCCCGAGCTGCCGGACAGCCCCGAGAAGCAGCTGGGTGAGGCGCTCGCCGCCGAGCTGCGCGCCGAGAAGGCCATCATCGGCGTCTTCGACGAGGGCTGCATGGGCATGTACAACGCGATCTTCGACGACGAGCTGCTCAACCAGACGGGCATCTACAAGGAGCGCCTCTCGCAGTCCGCGCTGTACGCCGAGATGCTCGAGGTCGGCGAGGATGAGGCGGATGCCGCCTACGACTGGCTGATCGACGCCGGCATGACCTTCCGCTACGGCGAGGATGCCGCCACCGAGCTGACCCGTGAGCAGGTGCAGTGGCAGCTGAAGATGTACATCGCCGCACTCCGCATCGCCGACGATTTCGGGCTCGACGCTGTCGGCATCCAGTACCAGCAGGGCCTGAAGGACCTCGTCCCTGCATCTGACCTCGCCGAGGGCATCCTGAATTCGACCGAGCGCCCTCCCGTCACCTCTCGCGACGGTTCGCGCGTGCTGCACGACGGCCGGGCCTTCCCGCACTTCAACGAGGCTGACGAAGGGGTGGCGGTCGACGCCCTCGTCACCGACCGCGTCTGGCGCGCCATGGGTCTGGTGCCCGACAACACCCTGCACGACGTGCGCTGGGGCGAGGACTTCGACGGAGAGTTCGTCTGGATCTACGAGATCTCGGGCTCGGTGCCCGCCTCGCATCTCGGCGGATGGCAGAACGCCGAGGGCTGGCGACAGGGTCACGTCTTCTTCCCTGCGGGCGGCGCCACGATCAACGGCGTCTCGAAGCCGGGCGAGATCGTGCTGTCGCGCGTGTTCATCGCCGACGGCATCCTGCAGGCCGACATCTTCCGCGCCTCCGTGGTGGAGCTGCCTGCGGAGGAGACGCAGCGACGCAAGGATGCCACGAACCCGGAGTGGCCGATCGCGCACGTCGTGCTGCACGGCATCTCGCGCGACCAGTTCATGGCCCGCCACAAGGCCAACCACGCGCAGCTCGTCTACGCGCCCGACGCCGAGACGGCCGACAAGGCGCTGATCGCGAAGGCCGCGATGTTCGCGGGCATGGGCATCCAGGTCAATCTTGTCGGAGATGTGACCATCTGAGCGAGGAGTCCAGGCGGTCGAGAAGGGGCGGATGCTGCGGCATCCGCCCCTTCTTCTCTGCCTTCCCGTCCTATCACTTAAGCGCTATATTCGGCGACAGGTCGCGACCGCGCGACCGGATTCGACAACGACGCCGAAGGAGACGATCAGTCATGAGCCAGAACGTCAGGAATCACCGGTTCCGAAAGGGCATCGCCGGTCTCGGAGTGCTCGCCACCGCTGCTGCCGGAATGCTCGCCGGAACCACGGGTGCCGCCGCCGACACGACCGAGCCGGTCGACCCGCAGCTCGCCGTGTACGTCGAGGTGAACTCGAACGATTTAGCCAACGTCGCCGACTACACCCTTGCCGAGTCCGGAGACGCCGCCATCGACATGGCCATGATCTTCGCCGCCAACATCAACTACGACGGCGAGAAGGCGTACCTGCACTTCAACGAGCGGGTCACCGAGACGCTCGACGACGCCGAGACGCAGATCCGTCCGGTGCAGGAGAACGGCACCAAGGTGCTGCTCTCGGTGCTCGGCAACCATCAGGGTGCGGGATTCGCGAACTTCACCTCCTATGCGCAGGCAGATGCGTTCGCCGCGCAGCTCGCCGACGCCGTGACGACCTATGGTCTCGACGGCATCGACTTCGACGACGAGTGGACCGAATACGGGGCGAACGGCACCCCGCAGCCCAACCCGCAGTCGTTCGGATGGCTGGCCACGGCGCTGCGCGACCGTCTCGGACCCGACAAGATCATCAGTCTGTATGCGATCGGTCCGAGCTACACGACGACCGACTTCACGCTGTTCGACGCGGCCGGCGTGCTCGACTACGCCTGGAACCCGTACTACCCGACCTATGACGCGCCCACCGTTCCGGGGCTGGAGGACCGCACCCGACTCGGGGCAGCGGCGATCGACCTCTCGAACACGAGCGCCGCGACGGCGGAGGACTTCGCGACCCGCACGGTCGCCGACGGCTACGGCGTCTATGTCGCCTACAACCTCACCGCGACCGATCAGTCGGCCTATCTCTCGGGCATCACCGAGGCGCTGAAGGGCGAGGCGACGGAGTACCGGGCGGCGCCTCGCGACACCACCTCGCCGACCGTCACGATCAAGGACGGCGCGCGATTCACCAAGGTCGAGACCGACGGCAGCTACCAGCGCGTGAGCTACAAGCTCTTCGACGAAGGCAAGATCGACCGGCTCTCCGTGAACGGGGTCGTCAAGGACCTCTCGGACGACGCGTGGAGCGACCTGAACTTCGTGAAGCCCGGTGTCTTCGGTGCGGTCGTGGGGGAGAACACGCTGCAGGTGGTCGACGTCGCCGGCAACGTCACCGAGCTCTCGTTCGTCCTGTCGAAGTGACGACGCGCGCTCGAGGCCATCACCCGAGGTCGAAGACCTCGATCTGACGGATCGTGACCTCGGCATCCGCTCGCACGCGGATCGCCGGGGTCACGACGCGCGACACCAGCTCGAACGGGGTCGTGCGATCGGCCGGGAGCTCCGCGTCATAGGTGGTCGGAGCCGCCGCCCAGCATCCGTCCGCGTCGAGGATCTCCCATCGCAGCCGAGACCGTGGGGCGCCGGTGGCCATCGTCACTGTGAGGTCGGAGACCGCGCGAGGCTCGGCGAAACGCCATCCTGCCCATTCGCCCGCCGCCAGGACGACCCCGCTCGAACCGCTCGGGTCGCTCCGGTCGCTCGGATCGCCGTCGTCGAACAGGCGGTCCGCATCGATGACGGATGCGGACGCGATGACGTCTCCTGTGTCTGCCGTGAGATCGCGGCACCAGGGCACGATCTCGTCCGTCATCCGCTCACCCGTCTCGAGAGCATCCGCGGGCTCGGTTCCGAAGACCAGTTCGAGCTCGACGTCCCCGGCGAGCGCATCCCCGACGACGGCGTCCCCGACGACGGCGTCGATGGGAAGTTCGGCCCTGGGCAGGTCGACCCCGTCGAGCCGGGCACGCTGCAGCACGTGCGCTCCCGGCTCTCGGCGATGAGAGCGGATGCGCAGCGGGCGGCCGTCCGCGCGATCGACGCGGATGTCGTCGAAGAGGGGCGAGCCGATCCGCAGCACGCCGGACGCGAGCTCGAGCGGGTAGAGACCGAGCGCGGCCCACAGCCACCAGGCGCTCATCTCGCCGTTGTCCTCGTCGCCGGGGAAGCCCTGTCCGATGTGGGCGCCTGCGAAGAGACGCCCGGCCAGCTCGTGCACGATCGCGCCGGCTCGCCACGGCCGGTCGCTGAACGCGTACATGAAGGGGATGTGATGGGCGGGCTGATTCGAGATCGCGCACATGCCCGAGCGCAGGGCCCGCGCCTCGCGCTGCTCGTGGATGACGGTGCCGTACGCCCCGCCGAATCGCTCGTCGGCGGTCTCCGGCTCGGCGAAGAGCGCGTCGAGGTGCTGTCCGAAGGCCCCACGTCCGCCGTGCAGCGCGGCGAGGCCGGCGCCGTCGTGCACGGCGCCCACCGACATGCCCCAGGCGTTCGTCTCGACGTTGTCGCCTCCCCAGGAGCGCGGGTCGAACTCGGGGGCGTGGTCGCCGTCGGCATCCCTGCCGCGGAGGAACCCGGATTCCGAGTCGAAGAGTGTGCGATACGACCGTGCTCGGTTGGCGAAATAGCGGGCGAACGAACGGTAGCGAGCGGCATCGCGGTCGGAGCCGGGAGCGGCTGCGCGTTCGGCTTCGAGGGCCAGACGCTCGGCGAACCGGCCCAGCGCCGCGTCGCTCACCGCGTTCTCGACGGTCCAGCTCATGCCCTCCGGCACCTCGGACGAGATGTAGCCGGTGAAGCGTCCGCGTGCGATGCCCTTGCGGCCGCGTCGCGCATCGGGCCCGGGTTCGCAGGCGTTGCGCCATCCGCTCTCGAACGCCTCCGCCCGGTCGAACGCCACGCCCCACCGGGCGGCATCGGCGAAGATCTGGTCGCTGGAGGTGCCGACCATGCTGTCGACATATCCGGGTGCGCTCCACCGCGCCATCCACCCTCCGCGACGGTACTGCTCGAGCTGGCCGTCGAGTAGCCTGCCGGTCAGCGAGGGATCGAGCAGCGCGAGCGCCGGCCACTCGGTGCGATAGGTGTCCCAATAGCCGTTGTTCACGATGAGCTCGCCGTCGACGATCGGCGCGCTCGTCTCACTCTCCCCGAACGGCGCGCGTGGGGCGAACACGTCGGCGAAGCGATGCCGCGGCGCCTCTGCAGTGCCGGCATTCTCGGCGGCGGAGTTCGGATACAGGTGCATCCGATGCAATGCGGCGGCGATCCGGTTCCGATTCTCCTCGTCGGCCAATCGGCGATACGGGGTCTCGGATGCGTCGAGCGGCGGGATCGTCACGCGGCCCAGCACCCGGTTCCAGGAGGCTGCGGCTTCCGCTCGCAACTCGTCATATGCGATGCCCGGAGGGCACTCGATCTCGAGACTGCGTCTGGCCTGCTCCACCGACAGGAATGACACGGCCACGCGCACCTCGAGCGACCCGTCGCCGGCGACGTAGCCCGCGACCCGCGCCCGTCCGTCGTCGTCGAGGGCGCCGTGCAGACTCGTCGCAGGGTCGCCCTCGCCATGCAGCACGGCGCCCGCGAAGTAGCAGCGGGGGGAGTTGCCCCAGTCCTCGGATCCCTCGGGCGTCCACCCCTCGAAGCCACCGCCGTCGGTCCAGTGCAGTTCGCCGTCATCGGTGGGCTGATCGATCACGAAGCCGACGACCGCGTCAGTGTCTGCGCCATGCACGCGGAAGGCGGCGGTGTGCGACGTCGCGGTCATCTCCACGCGCAGACCATCACCGAGATCGGCGGCGTACTCGTGGGGGCGTGCTCGCTCGGTGCCCGGGGCGATCCACCGGCGGCGCGCGGCGCGCTCGGAGGCCGGATGCCCGTCGAACGGCATGAGCTGGAGCACCGAGCGGTCGCCGATCCACGGACTCGGCTGGTGCGAGAACTGCAGGGCCTCGAGGCGTCGCCCGGGTGGATCGTCGTGGATGCTCGGCCGATACGGCCAGCGCGTGTCCGAGGCATCGGTCGCCGCGGTGACGAAGGTGAAGCCGTGCGGCACGGCGACGGCGGGGATGGTGTTGCCACGCGAGAAGCGCGGGCCCGAGTGGCTGCCGCGACGAGTGTCCACTCGCTCGACCGGTGGCGGGTCGGCGAGGGCATGCTGCTGCTCGACCTGCTCCTCGATCATGACCTGCACGAATCCCGTGACGAGCGGCGGCAGTCCGCTCATCCCCGCCAGGGATCCGCTGCCGAGCACCAGCTCGACGGTGGCGGAGGTGCGCGGGGCCGAGCCGGAGAGCATCGGCGCCAGCGACACGGTGTCGGCGTTCCACTGCTCGGGCATGCTCCAGCGCGCCGCGAACTGGGCATCGGCGGTCATGGCGAAGTCGTACCGGTCACGCACGGCGGCTGTCTCGCCGAGCCGCGCGCCGCCGTACCCGCGGACATCGACGGTCACCGCGAGGGCGGCATGCGGAGCCAGGGTCGCCGCATCGCCGTCTGCGTAGAACGCCCAGTGCAGCAGAGTGTCGGGGCTGATCGCGACGTCCGCGAATCCGGGAACATCGATCCGCTGTTCGCCCGCTGACGGATCGAACGAGTAGGCGAACACGTCACCGCGGAACACGCCGGAGTGAGGGCGGGACGACGGAGGATCAGCGGGTCCGTCGGCGGGCGTGAGCTGGGCGTCGCTCACCCCTTGACCGCGCCCTCCTGCACGCCCTTGAAGAAGAACCGCTGCGTGAACGAGAACATGATGACGATCGGCACGAGGGCGATCATGGTGCCCGCCGCGATGAGGCGCGGATCGACCGAGAAGCTGCTGTTGAGGTAGGCCATGCCGACGGTGAGCGTGTACTTCGACGGATCGGAGAGCACGATGAGGGGCCAGAGGTAGTCGTCCCAGGCGCCGATGAAGGCGAAGATCGCGACCACCGAGACCATGCCGCGGATGTTGGGCCACACGATGTGACGGATGCGCTGCCAGGTCGTCGCTCCGTCGACCGTCGCGGCGTCCAGCACGTCCTTCGGGATCATGCGGCAGGCGGTGGCGACGAGCAGCACGTTCATCGCGCTGATGGCGCCGGGCAGGAACACGCCCCACAGGGTGTCGGCGAGGCCGAGCGAGCGGATGGTGAGGAAGTTGCTCGTCACCGTGACCTCGCCGGGGAAGAGCAGGGTCGAGAGCAGGATGGCCATGACGATCCACTTGCCGCGGAACCGCATGCATCCGAGGGCGTAGCCGGCGAAGGTCGCGAGCACCACGTTGCTGACGACGGTGCCCACCGAGACGAGCAGCGAGTGCCAGGCGTAGAGGTACACCGGCACGATCTCGGCGACCGTGGCGTAGTTCTGCAGCGTCGGCTCGCGGGGGATCAGGTTGGGCGGGAACGAGTAGATGTTCTCCTGCGGACCCTTGAACGACGTCGAGAGCTGCCAGAGGAACGGGCCGATGACGAGCACCAGCACGAGCAGCAGCAGCGCATAGCGGCCGATGAGCCCGCCGAGCGTCGGCTTGCTGAAGTCGCCGGAACCGCGGCGGCGGAAGATGGGTTCGCGCGTGGTCGCAGCCGGCTGATCGTCAGGGCGACGGTCGTCGTCGATGCGGGGCGGAGTGAGGGTGCTCATGCGGAGACCTTCGCCTTCTTCTCGCGATTCATGAAGGCGATCGCGGCCAGCGGGATGAGGGTGAGGAGGAACAGCGCGACGCTGATCGCCGAGGCGTAGCCGATGTTGCCGTTCAGGCCGGAGCCGACCTGGCGGATCAGCATGACCAGCGACATGTCGTATCCGCCGGGACCTCCCGTGCTCTTGGAGAGCACGTCGAGCTCGGCGAACACTCTCATCGCCGAGACGGCGATGAGCACCGCGATGAGGAGCATCGCTCCGCGCACCGACGGGATCGTCACCGACAGGAAGCGACGGAACGAGCCGGCGCCGTCGAGCATGGCCGCCTCGTGCAGCTCCTTGCCGACATTGCCGAGCGCGGCGAGGTACACGACCATGTAGTAGCCGAGACCCTTCCACACCGTGAGCAGGATCGCGCAGCCGAGCAGCAGCCACCGGTCGACGAGGAACGCCATGGGCTTGTCGACGAGGCCGAGGAACTCGAGCGTCTGGTTGATGATGCCGCGGCTGTCGAACAGCCAGGTCCAGATCAGGGCGACGACGACGACCGATGCGATGACGGGGAAGTAGAAGGTGGTGCGGAAGAACGCGATGCCCGGCAGCTTCTTCTGCACGAGCAGGGCGAGCAGCAGGGGAAGGATCGTGAGCAACGGCACGCAGACGATCACGTAGATGATGCACGTGGTGAGGGCGTTCCAGAACATCTCGTCGCCGAACATCCGCTCGTAGTTCGCGGCGCCGACGAACTCGGGAGTCCGCAGAGGACGTGCGTCCGTGAAGCTCAGGAAGACGGTGTTGAGGAACGGCCAGAGCGCGAACACCAGCACCCAGACGACGGCGGGGCCGAGGAGCAGCCAGGGTGTGAACCACCGGTGCGATCGCATGGTCGTCCTCCGGCTCCGGATGCTGGTGTGCGCGCTCATGGCTTACTGGTCCACGCGGTTCGCGTTGGCGTACTCGACGATCTTGTCGAGCTGCTCCTGCGCGTCGGCCTCACCGTTGACGGCGAGCGCGATCTGCTGGGTCATGTACGTCGCCATGTCGGAGGTCCACTGGAACGGGATCGCCTTGGCGTCTTCCATGGCCGTGAACACGGTGTCGATCGCGGAGAGCTGCTTCTCGTCGGTGATCGACGAGGAGATGTTCTCGACGACGGCGTCGCCGCCCGCGGAGGTGCCGGGAGCGGTGCCGACCGCGAGCGATGAGAACGCGACCTGGTTCTCCTCGTTCGTCGCGAACTCGGCGAACGCGAGGGCGGCCTCCTTGTTGTCGGAGTCGGCCGAGACGTTCAGTCCCTGCACGTAGAGCGGCGGGATGCCCAGTCGCTGCGTGGCGACCGTGTTCTCGAGCAGCGCGGGCGCGTCCTTCGCGAGGTCGGTCGTGAAACCAGTGCCACCGGTCGTGAAGGCCACCTTCTCCTGGATGTACGCTTCGGCGTTTCCGCCGTAGTCGCCGGTCAGCGCCTCGGCCGGCATGGCTCCGGCCGCGTACGCGTCGGCGTACTTCTCGATGATGGCCGCGGCCTCGTCGGTGTTGAAGTCGAACTCGCCGTCGTCGTTGATGACCTCCATGCCGGCCGACGTGAACGTGTCGAGTGCCGGGATCGATGACAGCAGCTGGACCTTGCCGCCGGACTCGGTCGCGACGTCCTTCGCGAGGGTGAGCAGCTCGTCGACCGTCGTCGGGAGGTTGTCCTCGGTGACGCCGTAGGGGGCGAGCTGAGCGAGGTTCCACCATGATGCGTCGCTGGACAGGTACCAGGGCAGACCGTACGTGCCGTCGACACCCGGGTACTGGCTGTAGGCATCCCATGCGCCGGTGTTGTATGCCGACTTCAGGTCGGGGTCGGCTGTCTCGAGGTCGACGAGCTTGCCGGCGGCGACGAGCGGGTAGGCGATGTCGGGCGGCAGGTTCAGCACGTCGGGCAGCGTGTCGGCGTTCGCCTGGCTCAGGATCTTCTCCTGGTAGCCGTCGCCCGGCTGGTCGAGCCACTCGACCGTGACCTCCGGGTGCTCCTTCTCGAACGCGTCGATCAGGTCTTCGAAGTAGGGCGTGAACTTCTCGTTCTTCAGCGACCAGGTCTGGAACTGGATCGTCCCGCTCAGCTCGCCGGAGGTGTCGATCGGTCCGTCGGCACCGGATGTGGCACCGCCTCCGGTGCAGCCGGCGAGCGCCATGGCGCCGATCGTGAATGTTGCCAGAGCGACAATGCGTGCGGGAACTTTCATCGTGCTTCTTCCTCGAGGCGGGCGATTGGCGGTGTCCGTCCAGCGGACTACAACGCTTTAGCAGATGAAACCATCCGATCCCGTCGCTGTCAAGGTCTCGAGGCTGCGTGCATCGGCGGGCCGCGGTATTCCGGGTAGCGGTCCGTTGCTCAAGCGTTATAGTGGTGCGACCACGTCCTCGTCGGAGGGCTCTGTCGGAAAGGTCCGAACACATGACGCAGCGCCGCGCTCTCGATGCTCGCCTGAGATTCGGGGCGAACTACACGCCGTCGAAGGACTGGATGCACTCCTGGCTCGACTTCACCCCCGACGATGTGCGCGGGGACTTCGCGGCGCTCGCCGAGCTCGGTCTCGATCACGTCCGGGTCTTCCCGTTGTGGACGGTGCTGCAGCCGAACCGTACTCTGATCCGCCCGAAGGCGATCGACGACGTCCGCTCGATGGTCGACATCGGCGCCGAGTTCGGGCTCGACGTCAGCGTCGACGTGATCCAGGGGCACCTGTCGAGCTTCGACTTCGTCCCGTCATGGTTGTACACCTGGCACGACCGCAACATGTTCACCGATCCGAAGGCGCTCAGCGGGCAGGTCGACCTCGTTCAGACGCTGGCCGGTGCGCTGCGCGATGCGCCGAACTTCCTCGGCCTGACGCTCGGCAACGAGACGAATCAGTTCTCGGCGCACACGCACCCGTCCCCGTGGCCCGTGACGATCGACGAGGCAGGGCACTGGATCGAGTCGCTGCTCTCCGCGGCCGAGGGCGCGGCCCCCGGTCTCTCGCACGTGCACAGCGAGTACGACGCGGTCTGGTACATGGACGGGCACGGCTTCACCCCCGCGCACGCGTCTCGGCTGGGCGAGATGACCACCATCCACTCCTGGATCTTCAACGGCACGGCTCAGCGCTACGGCGGCCGTTCGGTCGCCTCCGACCGCCACGCCGAGTACCTCATCGAGCTCTCGCGCGCCTTCGCGACGGATCGGGATCGACCGGTCTGGCTGCAGGAGGTCGGCGCTCCGTCGAACTGCCTCGACGAGCGCGAGATGCCCGGATTCCTCGAGGCGACCCTGCGATCCGCGGTGCGCACCGAGAACCTCTGGGGCGTGACCTGGTGGTGCTCGCACGATGTGAGCCGCGAGCTCGGCGACTTCCCCGAACTGGAGTACTCGCTGGGCCTGGTCGATCAGAGCGGTGCGGCCAAGCCGATCGGCCGCCGGTTCGCCGAGCTGATCCCCGAACTGCGCGAACGGGCGGCCGCGCCGGAGCGGGAGACGGCCATCGTCGTCGAGGTCGACGAGCGCGAGGTGCCGGTGAGTCGGGCGGCGCTGAGCCCCGGCGGTGCCGTGTTCCAGGCGTGGGTGGATGCCTGCGAGCGCGGGCTCGACCCCGCCTTCGTGACGTCTCAGACGGTGCGCGACGACGCGGCGCTCGCCGCGCGCGGCATCCGTCACCTCATCCGTCCTGATCTGTCGACGAGCGGTGTCGACCCCTACGGCTCCGTCAACACCGTCGTCAGCGGCTGAGCGCGACGCCGTAGCGGCCGAAGGGCTCCGTCAGGACGCGGCCGTCGGCGGGGCGGTGCTCTCGCGGGCGGTGAGCGTCGGCGTCGGGCCCTGCGCGCTCGGGAGGTTGGTCCCGGCGACGATCTGCTGCAGCAGCAGTGTCGCGGCCTGCTCGCCGAGCTCGAACGTGTCGCGGGTCATCGCGGTGATCGACGGATTGATCAGGCCGGCGATGACGGAGTCGTCGAAGGAGGCGATCGACACGTCGCGGGGCACCGCACGGCCCATCTCCTGAGCGACGCGGAGGCCGGCGACGGCCATCACATCGTTGTCGTACACGATCGCCGTCGGGCGGGGCCTCGCGGAGAGCAGCGATCGCGTGACCGCGGATGCGCGTGCGGGGGAGAAGTCCGTCGTGATCACTTCGCTCGAGACGCCGTCCGCAGCCATGCGATCGAGCACCTCGGCACGCAGCCGGGTGTGCTCGAGCTCGGCGGGACCCGCGACGTAGGCGATGCGGGTGTGTCCGAGCGCGGCGAGGTACGAGAAGAGGGTCTCGGCCACCTCGTCGTCGGCGATCCAGACGCTCGGCACCGCTCCGTCGGGTGAGGGCTTGGAGCCGATCAACACGGCGCGGGCGTCGAGGGCTGCGATCCGGTCGCTGCGCGGGTCGTCGTCGCGGGGGTCGATGAGGATGATGCCGTCGACCTGGTTCGACGAGCGCCACTGCCGATGCACCTCCATCTCCTCGGCGATGTCGGTGACCAGCCGCAGCTGCAGGCTGACCTTGCTCTCCGACAGCCGGGATTCGATGCCCGCGATGAGGTCGGTGAAGAAAGCCTCGGAGCCCAGCGAACGGGCGGGGCGTGCGAGCGCGAAGCCGACCGTGTTGGCACGGGCTCCCACGAGGGCGCGTGCCGCCGAGCTCGGCTGCCAGTGGTTCTCCTCGACGATCGCGAGGATCCGCTGGCGCGTCTCGTCGCTCACCCCCGGGCGTCCGTTGAGCGCGAACGAGACTGCTCCGGGCGAGACTCCGGCCATGCGCGCGATGTCCGCGATGGTGACGCGTTTGGCCGAGGTCATGGGCCTCACACTACTTGATCGGTTTAGCCGCTCGGTAGCCGCACGACAGGGGTCTGACACGCTCGATGCGAGATTCACTAGATCGCTTTAGTAAATCCGATAGCATTGTCGGCACCTGCCCGAGAATCGGGCTCCAGTCGCGCACAACGCCTATGCACCACTCACCGTCGAGCCCGGAGAACCAGATACATGCATGACGACACCTCGCTCACCGTCGGCCGCGTCAAGAGGGTGCTCGACGAGCGCATCCGCCCGGCCGTCCACTCGGCCGCCGTCCCCCTCACCGTCGAGGTCAACCAGATCCCCGGAGAGCCGATCAGTCCCGCTGACGGGCTCGCACTGGACTTCGCCCCGGCATCCGTGCCGAGCATGTGGGGTCCTGCCTGGTCGACGACCTGGTTCAAGATCACCGGCGCAGTGCCCACCGACTGGGCGGGCCGTCGGGTCGAGGCCGTCATCGACCTCGGGTTCGACATCAACATGCCCGGCTTCCAGTGCGAGGCGCTCGTCTACCGGCCGGACGGAACGCCGGTGAAGAGCATCAACCCACGCAATCAGTGGCTGCCGATCACCGAGACCGCGCACGGCGACGAGCCGGTCGAGCTCTACCTCGAGGCGGCCGCCAACCCGGTTCTGCTCGACTACCACCCCTTCCTGCCGACGCAGGAGGGCGACATCCGCACGTCCTCCCGCGAACCGCTCTATCGCACCCGCCGCATCGACCTCGCCGTCTTCGAGCAGGAGGTGTTCGAGCTGTCCCTCGACCTCGAGGTCCTGTTCGAGCTCCAGGCCGAGCTGCCGGCGACCTCGCCGCGACGGATGCAGATCCTGCAGGCGATGGACGACGCCCTCGACGTGCTCGACCTGCAGCACATCGTCGAGACCGCTGCCGATGCCCGAGCTCGACTGGCGCCAGCGCTCGCGGCGCCCGCCGAGGCCAGCGCCCACCGCATCTCGGCGATCGGACATGCGCACATCGACTCGGCCTGGCTGTGGCCGGTGCGCGAGACGATCCGCAAGGTCGCCCGCACCACGTCGTCGATGGCGACGCTGATCGACGAGCAGCCCGACTTCCTCTACGGGATGTCGAGCGCGCAGCAGTACGCATGGCTCAAGGAGCACCGGCCCGAGGTCTACTCCCGGGTCAAGGCCGCGGTCGCGGACGGGCGATTCCTGCCGCTCGGCGGCATGTGGGTCGAATCCGACACCGTGATGCCGTCCGGCGAGTCGCTCGTGCGCCAGTTCTCGTTCGGTCAGCGGTTCTTCGAACGCGAGTTCGGCATCCGCTCGAAGGGCGTCTGGCTGCCGGACAGCTTCGGATACTCGCCCGCGCTGCCGCAGCTCATGCGCCGGGCCGGGTTCGAGTGGTTCTTCACGCAGAAGATCTCGTGGAATCAGCAGAACGTGTTCCCGCACCACAGCTTCCTCTGGGAGGGCATCGACGGCTCGCAGGTGTTCACGCACTTCCCGTCGATGGACACGTACAACTCGCAGCTGAGCGGCATGGAAGTCGCCAAGGCATCTCGTCAGTTCAAGGAGAACCGCGTGACGTCGCGGTCGATCGCACCGGTGGGCTGGGGCGACGGGGGCGGTGGCACCACGCGCGAGATGACCGGCAAGGCGAAGCGCCTCGAGAACCTCGAAGGCAGCGCGCGGGTCGTCTGGGAGCACCCGGACACCTTCTTCGAGGCGGCCAGGGCCGAGCTGCCGAACCCGGCCGTATGGGTCGGCGAGCTCTATCTCGAACTCCACCGCGGAACGCTCACCAGCCAGCACGCCACCAAGGCGCTGCACCGGTGGTGCGAGCACGCACTCGTCGAGGCGGAGCTGTGGGCGGCGACGGATGCCGTGCGCACCGGCGCCGCATATCCCCAGGCCGAATTCGACCGCCTGTGGGAGACGGTGCTGCTGCACGAGTTCCACGACATCCTGCCCGGCACCTCGATCGCCTGGGTGCATCGTGAGGCCGTCGAGGTCCTCTCGCGCGTGCTCGCCGATGCGCAGGCGCTCGCCGACGCCGCGCGCCGCTCCCTCGCCGGAGAAGGCGAGCGCGAGCTGCGGTTCGTGCCGACCTCGGTCGGCGGCGGTCGTGCCCTCGGCGCCGGCTTCGTCGAGGCGCCGGCCCCGGCGTCCGTCCTGCTCGCAGGAGAAGACGGCGGCTGGCGACTCGAGAACGAGCTGGTCTCCGTGTTGATCTCCGCCGAGGGACTCATCGTCTCGGCGGTGGACAAGGCGTCGGGCCGAGAGGCGGTGGCCGAGGGGCGGGCGGCGAACCTGTTCCAGCTGCACCAGGACTTCCCGAACATGTGGGACGCCTGGGACATCGATCGCTACTACCGCAATAGCGTCGACGACCTCACCGCGGTCGCATCGATCTCGGCATCCGTCGTCGACGGGGTCGCGACCGTCATCGTGACCCGGGCGTTCTCGGAGTCGACGATCGAGCAGACCATCACGCTCGCCCCGGGCGAGCGCACCGTGCTGTTGCGCAACGACGTGGACTGGCACGAGACCGAGAAGCTGCTCAAGCTCGCCTTCCCTCTCGACATCCAGGCCACGCACACCGAGGCCGAGACGCAGTTCGGCTACCAGTCGCGGGTGACGCACACGAACACCAGCTGGGAGGCTGCGAAGTTCGAGACCTCGATGCACCGCTTCGTGCTGGTGCGCGAGCAGGACTTCGGCGTAGCGCTCGTGAACGACTCGATCTACGGGTACGACACCTCGCGCGAGGTCTCGGACGACGCGGTCGCGACCACCGTGCGGCTCTCGCTGCTGCGCGCACCGCGGTTCCCCGATCCCGACACCGATCACGGGCACCACGAGATAACGATCGGCTTCGTGATCGGAGCCGATGCGGCGATCGCGACGACCGAGGGCATCCGACTCAACACCGCGCCCACGGTCGTGCACGGCGAGCACGAGGTCGCGCCTCTCGTGTCCGTCGACGGCGACGGCATCGTGGTGTCGGGCGTGAAGCTCGCGGACGATGGCTCCGGTGACGTCATCGTCCGGCTCTACGAGGCGCTCGGTCGCCGCGCCGTCGGTTCGCTGGTCGCCGACTTCGAGCACAGGGAGATCCGTGAGGTCTCGCTGATCGAGGATGCGATCGACGACCCGCGCGTCGGCGGAGAGCTGCGCCTGCGGCCGTTCGAGGTGCGGACGCTGCGCATCGTGCGCTGAGGCAGTCGGGAGGATGTTCCTTCGACCGGCGTCCTCCGCGGAAGAACCCATGGCGGGCGGGGATCCCCGAGCGGATACTCGGTTACACGAGTGGCCGATGGGGAGCCCCGACCGAAGGAGTACGACATGGATCAGTACCTGTGGGTTCTGAAGGACAAGGAGCGCGACCTCATCCGCGAGCTCGAGCCTGAGCGACTGGCGGAACTCGACGAGGACGGCCTGCTCGCCCTGCACAAACGGGTCAGGCGGGCCCGCAACAAGCACACGACGAACTATCGGCGCGGTGCGGCGGAGCGCGTCGAGCAGGCGGGCGGTCGAGGTGCCGCAGCCGCCGGGTCGGACAAGGCCCGCGGCCGGGCCTATGTGTTCGAGGAGGCGCTCTCGATCGTCAGCGCAGAACTCGCTCGCGTGGCTCATGAGCAGGCAGAGGAGCTCAAGGATGAGAGGCTGGCCCGCGCCCGTGAGGGCAGATGGAGTGGACCGGGCTCCGAGGCGCCCTTCGATGAGGGCGCAGGAGCGGGGCGGATGCGGGAGCACCAGCAGACCACCGGTGGTGTGAAACGAGACGCCTCGAGTCGCGCCCAGGGTGCGCGTCGACAGGCGAAGCGCGACTCGCGTTGAACGCCACCGAGGGGCGGCGAGCGGATGCCGGCCATTGTGGCGGCCGCCTCACGGGAGGACGATGGGCGGATGGCGACCGTCGATGATGTCCGTGAGATCGCTCTCGCGCTCCCCGGTGTGACCGAGCGTGTGGGCGGACACACCGGCGAGCCCTCCTGGCGCCTGGCGAGCGGTCAGATCGCCTGGGTGCGTGGGCCGAGCAAGGTCGATCTGCGGCAGCTCGCCGACCTCGGGCTCGAATGGCCGGAGGGGCCCGTGCTGGGCGTGCGAGTCGGCAGCCTCGATGAGAAGGCGGCATTGCTCGCCGCAGAGCCCGAAGGGCTGTTCTCCATTCCGCACTTCGACGGGTACCCCGGTGTGCTGGTGCAGCTCGATGCGGTCGAGCGCGACCGGCTGGCGGAGATCATCGCGGACGCCTGGCTGGTGCGGGCTCCGGTACTCGTCGCGAAGCAGTGGCTCGCGGACCGCGGGTTGGACTGACCGCGCCGCGATCAGGCCGCGTTCAGGCCGCGACGAGGAACGGGCGGGCGGCGTCGAGGAACGCGCGCGGGTCGTCGGCCCACAGGCGGATGCGGTCGACCTGATGAGTCCCGCCCTTCGGCGCGAGGCCCGGGAGCCGGATCGCGACGGGGCGTTCGAGTTCGATCTCGATGTTGGTCTCGTCCTGCATCCGCTCGGCGTACTCCGAACCGATGACCCGCGGCTGCTTGGGCTCATCGACGCGACGACTGATCGCGATCGACGCGATGTCGGCCCAGCCGATCGGCACGTCCAGCTCGAGTCCGCTGCGCACCCGGACGCCGTCTGGCCCCACGGCATGCGGGCGCATGAGCATCGCGCACAGCAGACCGACCATCCAGGTGACGCCCCAGATCCCGAGCACCAGCAGAGTGATCCGCACGACGGGCCACTGATGCACGATCAGGTCGAGGATCGGGATCTCGACAGCGGAGAGGCCGATGAAGATGAACAGCACGGTGAGCACGGGACGGTGATAGCTGATCCCCGTGCCGCCCTCCGGGACTGCGGGACGACGGGCGATGGCACGCGCGATGCTCGAGTAGACGCGAAGCTCGGCCACCCATGCGCGATGGAGGAAGTTGAGGATGCGCGCGATCGGGGTCGGGCTCGGAGCGGTCGTCTGCAGATGCTCGGTCATGGCGTGCCCTCCGGTGTCGGTGTCGGTGTCGGTGTCGGTGTCGGTGCCGGCACCGGTGTGGGTGCGGGTGCGGGTGCGGGTGCGGGGGCGTGCGCGCTCGCCGCGGAGGTGACGAGGTTCTCGAGATGCGCGGCGACGGCTGTCAGGCCACGCTCGACCGCGGCGCGGTCGTCGGGGGCGATCGCGTTCAGCAGCGTCTCATTGAGCTGCGCGTGCTCCTCCTGCATCTGCGACATGGTCTCGAGGGCGGTCGAGGTGAGCTCGACCAGCACGGCGCGGCGGTCGGAGGGATGGGGGGTGCGACGGACGTGACCTGAGCCCTCGAGTGCGTCCACGAGAGCGGTGATGTTGCGAGGTGTCACCCCGCAGAGGGTGGCGAGGGTCTGCTGCGTCGACGGACCGGTGTGCTGCAGGACCCACAGGAGGTGCACACGGGTCGGTGTGAGATCCGTGCCGGCGAACGCGCGGGCCATGTCCTTCTGGAACAGGTCGGCGATCTGAAGGAGGCGGTCGACGAAGAGGGGTTCCATGTGGTTACCCTATTACATTGTTACCTCTGTTCACAATAGGCGTCGCCTGATGGCGTGCACCCTGCGCTGTGCCATTCCGGGAGATTGGAATACGGATCTGATCTGGGGTAATTCTTGGTGATTTCGGGTCTCGAATGTCGGTGGCCCCGGGTTGACTAGGGGGTATGAACAGCACTGCGGAGCTTCTGGATCGGGTCATCGCCGACCTCGACACGGTGCTGTCCGATGACGCGCTAGCGGGGTTGTCCGATGCGGATCGGATGACTGTTCTGCAGGGTGCGGGTGCTGTCTTCCGCCGCGCGGAGGCCGTGATTGTCGAGACGATCGCGACGGGCGACGCCGCCGACTTTCCGCATTCGGCGGGGTGCCGTGGCCTGAATGAGCTGTTGCAGCGGACGGTGTCGGTGGATGTGCGGGGCGCGTCCCGGGTCGACAGGGTCGTCGATCTGGTGCGGAGACCGGTGAGTCTGGCGGGGGAGAGGATGCCGGCACGGTGGTCGGAGATGCGTCTCGCCTTGCTGGACGGGGTGGTCGGCGTCGCCGGGTTTCTCGCGGCGACGGGGCCGATCGAGAAGGTGTGGGATCGGCTGACGGTGGATCAGCGGTTGGCGGCGGATGTCGCGTTGGCGGGGTGTGCTCGCGGCCACGGCGTCGTGGTCGACGCTGATGATGACGGCCCGGAGACTGATGAGCCGGGTCCGGCGCCGACCCCGCAGGACTTGAAAGCCCTCGCCGAGGATCTCGCGTCGATGTTCGACCCCGATGGGGAAGAACCCAAGGATGAAGACTCCCGTCGACGCCGGGGCATCACGATCGGTCGTCTCACGCACGGCGTGCACGCGATCCGCGGGTATCTGACCCCGGACGTCGCGGCGCAGTTGCAGCTGATCCTGGACGCGATCCTCAACCCCAAAGGTGACGGCCCGCCCATGCCCGGAGTGCACTTCGCCCCGAGCGAGGGCGCCGATGCGGATGCGGATGCGGATGCGGATGCGGATGCTGGTGCGGATACTGACGCCGGCCCGGACGTAGAGGACGGTGACCCGTTCAACTCGGATCCGCGGTGTGTGCTCGATGACCGCTCCGCGTCGCAGAAGCGTCACGACGCTCTCGCGATGGTGTTCGGGATCGCCGCCCGGCACACGGACATGCCCACCCTCGGCGGTTCCGCGCCGGTCCTCGTCGTGAACGTCGACGCGAAGGATCTCGTGGGCGGAATGGGCGGAATGGGCGGAAAGGGCGGAATGGGCGGAGCGGGCGGAAACGGTGGGTGGGCGACGGTCGCCGGATCCGGTGCCCACGTCCCGGTCTCCGTCGCCGCGCACGTCGGATGCGCGGGGACGATTCAACGGGTGCTGGTCGATGAGGGCAGGATCATCGGGATCACGACCACCGACCGGATCTTCACCGTGCACCAACGCCGGGCGATCATCGCCCGAGACAAAGAATGCCTCATCCCCGGGTGCCACGTTCCCGCGTCGTGGTGCGAGATCCACCATGTCGTCGAGCATGCCAGGGGTGGTCCGACTCACACCGACAACGGGGTCCCGTTGTGCTGGTGGCACCACCGATCCCTCGGGACCTCGGGGTGGGAGATCCGGATGCAGGCGGGGCTCCCGCAGGTGCGGGGACCGGGATGGTGGGATCCCGACGAACGATGGCGCACACCGAGGCTCAGCGTGGCGCGGAGCGTGCACGTTCGAGCTGCCCCTATGCGGGTCTGACCTGACGGCGTTGACCGGAGAAGAACAGCCGAATATGGCACCTTCGCCCGCATCCACGACCCGGGAAGGTCCCGCGATCGAACTCTGGCAACCGCCGCTCGGGCGGGAGAATCGAGCTCAGGCGGGTCCGAGGCGGAGCACCTCGGGAGATTCGCCGCCCGTGACCTCATCGGCGACCCGGATGCTGCGCGCGAGGTCATCGAGCGCACCGTCGAGCGTGCCGAAGCGTTCGCGGTCGCTGCACATCGCGGTCAACGTCACCAGGTGCGTGCCGGTGTCCCAGGTGTAGGTGACGAACGGCGGAGATGCAGGGGACGGCGGCATCGCCACGACGAGCTTCTCTCCCGTGCCCAGCCAGCGGCTCGAGAAGGACTGGGTGTCGTCGTAGTCC
Organism: Microbacterium sp. 1.5R; assembly: GCF_001889265.1. Classification (NCBI taxonomy): domain Bacteria; kingdom Bacillati; phylum Actinomycetota; class Actinomycetes; order Micrococcales; family Microbacteriaceae; genus Microbacterium; species Microbacterium sp. 1.5R. The sequence continues at coordinate 3,375,415 of NZ_CP018151.1, read as the reverse complement.
ATCGGCATCGAGGCGCGGGCGATCCGGACTTCGGGAGTCAGCGCCTGCGCGGTCGCCATTGCCACGACCAGCTCAGGGTCCGCTTTCCAGGTCCAGACGAGCACGCGCCCGTCCGCCCGGCGCATCAGCATCGGCGCCGCCTGGCTCATCGCCCAGGCGCCGAGCCGCGAACCCGGACGCTGCGTGGCGCCGATCGCCGAGTTCACCTGCCCCAACAGCATCCGGATCGCCGCCTTGCGGTGCCGGCGCCCCCTCCATCCGAGCGAATCCGTCACGGGGATCCACAGTTGCGGGTCGGCGTCGGCAGTCAGTCGCATGCCTCCACGGTAGGGGGTGAGGCTGAGGGATGCCGGTATGCCTCAGCAGCTCGAACAAGCCCCTCGGGTAGAGTGGCGAGCGCCCGATCGGGCTCCCCTGGCCGCCGTACCGTAAGGCAGAATGTCCTCCTCTACCTCCGATCCGACGAGTGCTTCCGACGTCGCTCCCCACACGGGACCCCGTCCGCTGCGCATCCTGATCGGATGCGACACCTTCGCGCCCGACATCAACGGCGCCGCGCGCTTCGCCGAGCGCCTCGCCGCCGGTCTTGTGCAGCGCGGCCATGACGTGCATGTCGTCGCCCCGAACCTGGTCTACCGCCGCACGCCCGCGCGGACGGAGGTCATCGAGGGCGAGCCGATGACTCTTCACCGACTGCCCTCGGTGCGCTGGGCTCCGCATGACTGGCTGCGCTTCGTCTGGCCGTGGCGTGTGAAGCACTACGCCCGCAAGATCATCGACGATGTGCAGCCCGACGTCGTGCACATCCAGTCGCACATCGTGATCGGTCGCGGCCTCTCGCGAATCGCCCACGAGCGGGGCATCCCGGTGATCGCGACGAACCATGTGATGGCCGAGAACATCCTCGACCACACCACGATGCCGAAGTTCATCGACGATCTCGTGCTGCGGTGGGCGTGGGGAGACGCGAAGCGCACCTTCGCACTGACCCGCGCGATCACGACGCCGACGCGTCGAGCAGCCGACTTCCTCGAGCGCACCGTCGCCGTCGAGAACGTCATCCCCGTCAGCTGCGGCATCGACCGCACCCAGTACACGCCGGTCGTCGCGCCCCGTGACGCGAATCGCATCATCTTCGTCGGCCGACTTACCGCCGAGAAGCAGGTCGAGGTCATCCTGCAGGCGATGACGAAGCTCGACCCCGCACTGCACGCCACGTTCGACATCGTCGGCGGCGGGGACCAGCGCAAGCAGCTCGAGAATCTCTCGCACCAGCTCGGCCTCGCCGACCGCGTGACGTTCCACGGACGCACCAGCGATGAGGAACTGCGGGCGCTGCTCTCGCGTGCCTCGGTCTTCACGATCGCCTCGATCGCCGAGCTGCAGTCGATCGCGACGATGGAAGCCATGGCCTCCGCGCTCCCGATCGTCGCAGCGGATGCCGTCGCACTGCCGCACCTCGTGCACGACGGCGAGAACGGCTACCTGTTCGAACCGGGCAATGCCGATGCCCTGGCTGCGCGGCTCACCGATGTGCTGACCGCGTCACCCGGGGAGTACGCCCGCATGCAGCAGGCATCTCTCGACGGCGTCGCGATCCACGACATCAACCGCACGCTCGACACCTTCGAGGCGCTGTACCGCGACGAGCCCCTGCCCGAGTGACGGCACCCGCCATGCACATCGTCTTCTTCGGCGATCAGCACCTCGACTCGCTCGGCGGGGCGCAGGTGTCGATGCGGCTGCAGCGCGAGTTCCTCGAGCGCGCGGGCCACACCGTGACCGTCGTGGCACCGAAGATGCACGGATCGCGGGCTGCACGCGGCACCGATCCCTCGAACCTCGACCTGCCGTCGGTGCCGATCACCGTCGACCGCGAGTATTCGATGAGCTGGCCCGGACGCCGCACGGATCGCTTCCTCGATCGGGCGCTGACGCATCGACCGCCCGTGGATCTCGTGCATGTCCAGGCGGACTTCTGGGGTGCGTTCATCGGGCACCGATATGCGGCTCGACACGACATTCCCGTCGTGCACACCATGCACAACCGCGTGGACGTGGGGATCGCCGCGGTCACCCCGCTGCATGGACCGGTGCTCTCTGCGTTGAACATCTGGCGGCGCCGGGCGCTCGCGGGGGTGGTGCCGACGATCGGCGGCAGTGACGGCTGGGCGTTCCTGCGTGGAATCGCCGGCGGCGCGTCAGCGGTGACAGCACCGTCGACCCACTTCGCCCGACGCCTCGAAGAGCATGGGGTATTCAGTCCGGTCGATGTGGTGTGGAACGGCATCGACGACGACATCCGCGACGCGACCCTCGCCGCCGCGCCCGGCGAGCGTGAACCGGGGCGCCCCCGTTTCGTCTGGCTCGGGCGCATGAGCCCCGAGAAGCGACTGCTCCCCTTCCTCGAGGCCTTCGTCGAATCGGGAGTCGATGCCGATCTCGAGATCATCGGCGGAGGCGCCCAGCGAGCCGCGGCCGAGAAGATCGTCGAGGACCTGCCGACGGTCCGATTCGCCGGCAAGCTCAGTTATCCCGACACGCTGGCGCGAATCGCCGCCGCTGACGCGCTCGTGCAGACCTCGATCGGCTTCGAGACGCAGGGGATGACGCCGTTCGAGGCGGCGACGCTCGGCACGCCGTCTGTGATCAGCGACCCCGACATCGCCGCAGAACTGGGTGGCGGTCTCTGGGCTGTCCCGGGTGCGTCAGGCACCGAGGACCAGCGACGGGCGGGTCTCGTCGAGACGCTGCGCCGCGCGGCATCCGACATCGCTGCCGGCACCGCACCTCTGCCCATGCGCGAAGTCTCGGAGTCGTTCCGTCAGTCGTCGCGCACCGCCGCGATGATCGAGGTCTACGACCGCGTGCTCGCGGCCGAGTCTCGCACTCAGAACCCGAAGTAGTAGAACAGGTTCGACACCCACGAGACGAGGGTGCCGACGACGGCGCTGCCGCCCACGCCGATCGCGATCGCCGCGAGCAGGTGAGGTGCCGGGCGCCGAAGCGCGATGAGCCCCAGCACCAGACCGGCACCCGCGCCGGCCAGCACGATGAGATTCACGAGGTTCGACAGCAGATCGACGAACTGGTAGCCGACGCTCATGTACATGAACGGGGTGACGATCTGGAAGAAGAGCCCCACGGCCGCGGCACTCACCGCCACGATCAACGCGGTGCGACCGAGGCTCCCGGGCCGCGGTGCTGTCGGCCCTGATGCGTACGGCGGCGTCGCGACTCCGTAGGGCTGGGCGGGCTGTCCGTAGGGCTGGCCGGGTTGCGCGTACGGCTGGCCGGGTTGCGCATAGGGCTGGCCGGGTTGCGCGTGCGGCTGGCCTGGCTGCGTATACGGCTGGCCCGAATCCTGGGGGGCGTCTGGGTTCTGCTGCTGGTCGCTCATCGATTCTCCGGACGGTCAGAAGGGAAGCGCGTAGAAGAGATTCGACACCCACGAGATGACGATTCCGACGAGCTGCGATGCGGTGACGCCGATCGCGATGCCGGCGAGGATCTTCGGCCCCGGTCGTCGCACCGACATCAGGCCGAGGATGAGTCCGACGACGGCGACGACCAGCACGAGTCCGTTGCCGATCGCCGAGAACGCGCCGATCGCGAAGGGGTCGCCCGTCATCCGGAACATCAGAGGGTACGACAGCGTGACGACAAGCCCGATCGCGAGCGAGACCAGAGCGAGGAGGAAGGCGGTGCGCCCGAGGCCGGCTCCGGGCTGGGCCGGACGCTGCTCGCCCGGGTACGGCTGTCCGGCATATGTTTGTCCGGCATAGGGCTGTCCGGCATGCTGCTGTCCGGGGTAGGGCTGTCCGGCGTGCGGCTGGCCGTCGTGCGGCGCGTGCTGCGGTTGCGTCGGCTGTGGTGCCGGCTGCGGTACCGGCTGCGCCGGATAGTGCGAGCCCGCGTAGTCCGGGGGAGTTCCGTGTGGCTGCGCGGGAGGCTGCTGGGGCTCGCTCATGCACACGAGCGTAGCCGCGCATGCCGGCGCGCAGGGAGATTCCGCTCCGGTTCAGCGATAGACGCGCCCGGTCTCCGCTCGGTCGAGCGCGTCTCGATCGGCGACGCGGGACCAGTCAGTGGGAACGCGTCGGTATCCGTCGCGGCGGAGTTCGATGACCGTGGACACGAGAGCCCACACGGCGAGGGCTATGAGTGCGATGATGAGGAACATGGCAGAAACGCTACGATCACTGTTGATCTGCCACGAGTGGCAGAATAGACTCTGCACGTAGGAAAACTGCCAAACCGGGAGAGCGCCATGATGAAGACCGTCGCCTGCGTCGTCCAAGACGGATTCGCGCCGTTCGAGTTCGGCCTCGCCTGCGAGGCGTTCGGACTGGACCGGTCGAACGACGGGGTCCCGAACTTCGACTTCCGGGTCGTCGCTCCGCACCCCGGTGTCGTGCAGTCGAAGCTCGGCTTCTCGATCAACGTCGAGCACGACCTGTCGTTCGCCTACGAAGCGGACCTCGTCATCCTGTGTCCGGTTCCCCGGGAGTACTGGACGCAGATCGACCCGCTGCTCCTCGAGGTCGCCCGCGACGCGGTCGCGCGCGGCGCCTGGGTGCTGACGATCTGCAGCGGATCCTTCATCCTCGGCGCCGCCGGAGTGCTCGACGGGCGTCGGGCGACCACGCACTGGATGTACTCCGACGTGATGGCCGAGATGTATCCCGAGATCGACATCGACCCCGACGTGCTCTTCGTGCAGGACGACCGCATCATCACGAGCGCAGGCACGGCGGCGGGCATCGACGCCTGCCTGCACCTGCTGCGGATCGAACTCGGGGCAGAGCTCACCAACCGCATCGCCCGTCGCATGGTCGTGCCGCCGCAGCGCGACGGAGGCCAGGCGCAGTTCATCGACCGTCCGATCCCCGTCGCGCAGAACGATTCGCTCGCCGCCGTCGCGGACTGGGCCGTCGCGCACCTCCGCGACGACCTCGGCGTCGACCAGCTCGCGGCCCGCGCGCTCATGTCTCCCCGCACGTTCGCCCGACGGTTCAAGGCGGAGTACGGCGCGACTCCGGCGGCCTGGCTGGCGCGGCAGCGTGTGCTGCACGCCCAGCGGATGCTCGAGCGCAGCGATCTGTCGCTCGAGCAGATCGCCGACGAGTGCGGCTTCGGGTCGGCGGCCGTGCTGCGGCAGAACTTCTCGCGGGTGCTCGGCACCACCCCGACGGCCTACCGTGCGCGCTTCTCGTGCGCCGACGACGGCGAGTCGTCTGCGGCCTGAGCGCGGCACCGCGCGACGCACGCTGCGCTCAGCGGCGCACGCTGCTCAGCGCCGCACGCTGCGCTCAGCGACGCACGCTGCTCAGTGGTCCCAGTGGCCGGGGCTGGGAAGCGCGCGATAGTCGACGTCGACGCTGTCGGGGGTGACCGCGGCGGTGCAGTACAGCAGCGACTGGGTCGGGTATCCGTGCGGACGGTTGTCGCGGATGATCGCCCGATCGTCCTCCGGGTCCAACCGCGCCGACGAGGCGAGCAGGGTCGTCCACTCGCCGGTCCAGTCGCCGCTGTCGGCCGCGGGCCCGAGCGCCCGGAACTCCGGCAGCCACGCCGCGATCCGGGGAGTGCCGAGGTCGTCGAGGTCGTCGTGCGCGATCATGTGGATGCCGTCGCCGAGCGGTGTCTCGCGCAGCTCCGCGCCGTCCCAGCTCAGCACGCGCGCTCCCTCCGGCCGAACCTCGAGCAGGTTGAAGCCGTGCATGGGAAGCGGAGCCACCGGGGACCGCCCCATGACCGATTCGAGGGCGAGCGAACCGCGAGAGACGGCGACGTCTGCCGCGAGATCCACGACGTCGGCGCGGTTCAGCAGCACTGCGAGTCGTCTCTCCGCCGCATTCACTGCGAGCCACGCGCCACCGGCACGCCGGTCGCGGATGCCCGAGACCCCGGGGTAGGCGTCCGGCCACCATTCGCCGAGGGCATCCCACTCCCGTTGCGGGTCTTCATCGCGCACTGCGAGCAGTCGCGCGGTCTCGGATCCGGCCACATCGATCACCACGGTGCACACGAGATCCAGTCTAGAAGCGCGTCGCAGTCCCGGGCCCGCGACGTCGGATGCTGGGGCAGAATCGAACCGTGAACATCGTCGTCGGGGTTACGGGTGGCATCGCCGCATACAAGACAGTGCACCTGGTGCGTCTGCTGACCAAGGCCGGACACGAGGTGACCGTCGTTCCGACCGAGGACGCCCTGCGATTCGTCGGCACCCCGACGTGGGAGGCTCTGAGCCGGCATCCGGTCACGACGAGCGTGCATGACGACGTCGCGCGGGTGCGTCATGTCGCACTGGGCCAGAACGCCGACCTGGTGATCGTCGCCCCCGCGACGGCGAACTCGATCGCGAAGATCACCGCGGGCATCGCGGATGATCTGCTCGGCACCACGCTGCTCGCGACCGAGGCTCCGGTGCTGCTCGCGCCGGCCATGCACGCCGAGATGTGGCGCAACGCCGCCACGCAGGCGAACATCGCGACCCTGAGGTCGCGCGGAGTGCACCTGGTCGGCCCGTCCGACGGCGAGCTCGCCGGCGGCGACAGCGGGCCCGGCCGCATGTCGGAGCCGGAGCAGATCTTCGAGGCGGCCCTCGCGCTCCTCGCGCCGCGTGACCTCGGCGGGCTGGCGGTGGTCGTGTCCGCGGGCGGCACCAGGGAGCCGATCGATCCCGTGCGCTTCCTCGGCAACCGGTCGAGCGGCCGACAGGGCATCGCGCTCGCGGTGGACGCCGCAGCCCGCGGCGCGAACGTCACGCTGGTCGCCGCCAACATCTCAGCCGATGTGCTGGCCGATGCCCGGCATCCGTCCGTCAGGGTCGTCCCGGTCGGGACCGCGGCCGAGCTCGCCGACGCGATGAAGGATGCCGCCGGGGCTGCCGACATCGTCATCATGGCCGCCGCCGTCGCCGACTACCGCCCCGCGACGGTGTCGGAGCACAAGCTCACGAAGGAGCAGGGCGTTCTCACGCACCTCGACCTGGTCGAGAACGAGGACGTGGTCGCCGCGCTCGCGGCATCCCGCGCCGACGGCCGTGCGCCGCAGGGGCAGACCATCGTCGCCTTCGCGGCCGAGACCTCGGAGGACGCGGACGAACGTCGCGAGCGCGCTCGCCGCAAGCGCGAGCGCAAGGGCGTCGACCTGCTCGCGGTGAACCTCGCGAACGCCGATCACGGCTTCGAGAAGCGCGACAACGCGGTCGAGATCGTCGGGGCGGGAGGTGAGGTCGTGGCATCCGCCGCCGGATCGAAGCGCGAGGTCGCCCGCGTGATCCTGGATGCCGCGCGCAGAATGCGCTAAACTTGAGTCACATCCACTCAACTTTGTGGATGCCGACCCGAAGGAGTCTCCCCAGGAGGAACACATGCCAAGCCCGCAGAGCAGTCCCCAGAACGATGACCAGCAGTCCGCCCTCCAGCAGTTCGGTATCAATCTGACCGACCGTGCCCGACAGGGCAAGCTCGACCCCGTGATCGGGCGAGACAGCGAGATCCGTCGAGTCAGCCAGGTGCTCACCCGTCGCACGAAGAACAACCCCGTGCTGATCGGCGAGCCCGGCGTCGGCAAGACGGCCGTCGTCGAGGGGCTCGCCCAGCGCATCGTGGCGGGTGACGTCGCCGAGTCGCTCAAGGACAAGGAGCTCGTGTCGCTCGACATCTCGGCCCTCGTCGCCGGGGCGATGTACCGCGGCCAGTTCGAGGAGCGGCTGAAGAGCGTCCTCAAGGAGATCACCGAATCCGACGGGCAGATCATCACCTTCATCGACGAGCTGCACGTGCTCATGGGCGCGGGCGGCGGCGAAGGCTCGGTCGCGGCGTCGAACATGCTCAAGCCGATGCTGGCCAGGGGCGAGCTGCGGCTGATCGGCGCGACGACTCTCAACGAGTACCGCGAGTTCATCGAGAAGGACGCCGCTCTCGAGCGTCGCTTCCAGCAGGTCTACGTCGGTGAGCCCACGGTCGAGGACACCATCGCGATCCTCCGGGGGCTCAAGGGCCGCTACGAAGCGCATCACGGGGTGACGATCGCCGACAGCGCGCTGGTCGCCGCCGCGGCACTGTCGAACCGGTACCTGCCGGCCAGGCAGCTTCCTGACAAGGCGATCGACCTGATCGACGAGTCGATGTCGCGGCTCAAGATGGAGATCGATTCGTCTCCGGTCGAGATCGACCAGCTGAAGCGTCAGGTCGACCGCATGAAGCTCGAAGAGCTGGCGCTCAAGCGCGAGAAGGACGCCGCGTCGAAAGAGCGGCTCGCGGCCCTCCGCGAGCAGCTCGTGGGCATGGAGGCGCAGCTCGCCGAGCTCGAAGCCCGCTGGGCGCGCGAGCGCCAGGGCCTCAACCGTGTCGGCGACCTGAAGAAGCAGCTCGACGATGCGATCACCCAGCGCGACCTCGCGATGCGGGAGGCCGACTACACGCGCGCCTCGAAGCTCGAGTACGAGACGATCAAGCGCCTCGAACGCGACATCGCCGAGGCCGAGCAGGCCGAGGCGACGGTGTCGACCGAGGGTCGCATGGTCAATGAGCAGGTCACCGACGAGGACATCGCCGCCGTGATCGCCGCATGGACCGGCATCCCCGTCGGACGACTGCTGCAGGGTGAGAGCGAGCGACTGCTGCACCTCGAATCCGAGCTCGGCAAGCGCCTGATCGGGCAGAAGGATGCCGTGAAGGCCGTCTCCGATGCCGTACGGCGCTCGCGTGCGGGAATCAGCGACCCCGGTCGCCCGACCGGATCGTTCCTGTTCCTCGGCCCGACCGGTGTCGGAAAGACCGAGCTGGCGAAGGCCCTGGCCGACTTCCTGTTCGACGACGAGCGCGCCATGGTGCGCATCGACATGTCGGAGTACGGCGAGAAGCACTCCGTCTCCCGTCTCGTCGGAGCCCCTCCCGGGTACGTGGGCTATGAGCAGGGCGGTCAGCTGACCGAGGCCGTGCGACGGCGTCCCTACAGCGTCGTACTGCTCGACGAGGTCGAGAAGGCGCACCCCGAGGTCTTCGACGTGCTGCTGCAGGTTCTCGACGACGGCCGACTGACCGACGGACAGGGCCGCACGGTCGACTTCTCGAACGTCATCCTGATCCTCACCTCGAACCTCGGTTCGCCGATCCTCATCGATCCGACGCTGTCGCCCGATGAGAAGCGCGAGCAGGTGATGGCGCTGGTGCACCAGGCGTTCCGGCCCGAGTTCCTCAACCGTCTCGACGACATCGTGATGTTCTCCGCGCTCAGTCAGGACGACCTGGCGCAGATCGTCGAGCTGTCGATCGACCAGCTGCACGACCGCCTGCGCGATCGGCGACTCACTCTGGCGGTCACCCCCGACGCACGGTCGTGGCTCGCCGAGCGCGGCTACGACCCGATGTTCGGCGCCCGGCCGCTGCGGCGTCTCATCCAGACCGAGGTGCAGAACAAGCTGGCCACGGCGCTGCTCTCGGGCGGAGTGCACGACGGCGACCTGGTCAGGGTCGACGTCGCGGTCGACGGCAGCGGGCTCATGCTCACGTCGACGTCACCCGAGCCCGATCTCGGATCCGACGACGACGATGTGATCGACGCCGAGCTGCTCGACGAGTAGGACCCGGCCATGTGCCTCGGTCACCCCCGGGCATGACAAGAGGGGCGGATGCCATGGCATCCGCCCCTCTTGTGTGTCGCCCGTGGGCGATGCGTCAGGCGCTGAGGATGACGGTCTCGTCGATCGGGCGACGCACGCGCGGGGCGACCTCGCCCTGCTGGAGTCCTTCAGGAAGACCGGCGGCGTCACCGAGCTCACCGACAGCGATGACGGTGAGGGCGGAGAATCGCGGCGACAGGTCGGCGAACTCGCGGATGACCTCGGGGTCGAAGCCGCTCATCTGGTGCACGAGAAGACCCTCGTGGTGGGCCTGCACCGAGAAGTGCGCGACGGCCTGGCCGAGGTCGTAGACCGCGTGGCTGATCGCCTTGCCCTCTTCGGACTCGGTCTCGGCGATCGCGACGACGAGCGCCGAGGCCTTCGAGGCCCAGAGCTGGTTGAACTCGACCAGCGAGTCGACGACCTGGTCGAACAGTGCGGTGCCGCGGCGAGCGACGATGAACCGCCACGGCTGCAGGTTGTAGGCCGACGGCGACCAGCGTGCGGCCTCGAGGGCGGCGTTCAGCTTGGCGTCGTCGATCGTGGTCTCGGCGTCGTAGGCGCGGGGGCTCCAGCGCCCGGCGAGGACGTCGAGCACGGGGTGCTCGGTGGGGGCGGTGCGGTCGATCACGGGAGTGCTCACGGAAGTGCCTTTCGAAAAGGAGTCGATCGGACTCCTTCGTCCGGGTACGAGGGTCTCAACAGATGTATGTGAACGCATATTCCCGATGACGCGAGATGACGTCGGGGGACGATCCGCGCTCAGTCCAGCAGGTTGCGGGATGCGGCGGAGGCGAGAGCTCGCCGCACCGCACGGATCGACGGCGCTGCGGCCGATACCCGACGAGCGGAGGAGAAGATCTCCCGACGTGGCTCATCGGGCAGCGGCGTGAGCGCGACGGTCGGTGCCTCGCCGGCCCACACGAGCTCGGGAAGGAGTCCGACGGCGAGACCGGCGCGGATCAGACGCACGTGCGCCGTGAGATCGGCGACCTCGAAGCGCACGTCGGGCTCGAAGCCGGCGGTGCGGCACAGCTGCTCGGCCCAGGCTCGCGACGCCGTGCCTGCGGGTTCGAGCACCCACGGCGCATCCCTGGTCGACCAGAGCGCGGCGACGGCGTCCTCGGCATCCCGGGTCCCCGGCTTCCTGGCCAGCGTGATGGAGTCGTGCACGAGCACCACCCGATCGAGATCGGCGTGGATCGGGCGGGTGCGACCGGGGTACTGCTCGGCGAGGATCAGGTCGAAGTCGCGGCTCGAGACGCCGACGAGCCCGGTCTCGGGATCGCTCTCGGTGACCTCGACGCGCAGGGCCGGATGCTGCTCGCGCAGCGCGTTGAGCGCCCCGGGGAGCAGGGAGTGCGCCGTCGATTGGAAGACCGCGATGTGCACGGTGCCGGTCACCTCGGTGAGCGACTCGGCGACCGCCACCTCGGCGTGTTCGAGCTGATCGAGGATGCCGATCGCCTCGGCCACGAGCACGGTGCCCTGCGGGGTGAACTGCACGCCGCGCCCCACCCGGCGGAGCAGCGGGACGCCGACGTCTCGTTCGAGGGCGCTGAGCTGCTGCGACACCGAAGCCTTGCTGTACGAGAGCGCATCGGCGACGGCCGAGAGCGTGCCGCGACGAGACAGTTCGACCAGCATCCGCAGTCGGTTGACGTCGAGCATCCTGAGCCTTTCGGAGTCGTCCCCATCGTTCACTCCGGCTGAACAGAATGGTCCCGAATCGGTTGATAGACGTAGCCTACCGGCGAGGCTGACAATGATCGAGCCGCACACGTTCCCGGGTGTGCGATCCCCCTGGAAGGCTCACCCCGATGACTGTCGTCGCCGACACCACCACCCCCGACACCACGCCGAGCACCGACGAGGTCGCCGCCCTCGTGCAGCGTTGGCTCACCGAGAGCGAGACGCACCCCGTCGAGCCCGCAGCGCAGCGTCTCTCCGAGGTTCTCAAGGACCCGAACGGACTCGCCTTCACGGTCGGCTTCGTCGACGGCGTGATGCGCCCGGAAGACCTCAGTGTCGCCGGCCGCGCTCTCGCCGACCTCTCGGACATCACGCCCTCGCTGCTGCCCGGCTACCTCCGCGCCGCGATCAAGACCGGCGGCTTCTGGGCGCCGAAGCTGCCCGGCGTCGTCGTGCCGATCTCGCGCCGCGTGCTGCGCGCGATGGTCGGGCACCTCGTGCTCGACGCGACGCCGTCGAAGCTCGGCCCGGCGATCGCGAAGCTGCGCAAGAGCGGCAACCGCCTGAACCTCAACCTCCTCGGCGAGGCGGTGCTCGGCGAGCGTGAGGCCGGCCGCCGCCTGCAGGGCACCTACGACTTCCTCGCCCGCAAGGACGTGGACTACGTGTCGATCAAGGTGTCGAGCGTCGTCAGCCAGCTGTCGATGTGGTCGTTCGACGAGGCCGTGGCCGACGTCGTCGAGAAGCTCACCCCCCTGTACGAGCTCGCCGCGACCTCGGAGGCCGCCGGCAAGACCAAGTTCATCAACCTCGACATGGAGGAGTTCCGCGACCTCGACCTGACGATCGCGGCGTTCACCAGCATCCTCGACCAGCCCGGGCTCGAGAAGCTCGAGGCCGGGATCGTGCTGCAGGCCTACCTGCCCGATGCGCTCGGCGCGATGCAGCATCTCCAGGAGTGGGCCTCGGCTCGCCGCGCGAAGGGCGGTGCGCCGATCAAGGTGCGCGTCGTCAAGGGCGCGAACCTCGCCATGGAGCACGTCGACTCGGCGGTGCACGGCTGGCCGCTCGCCACCTACGGCACCAAGCAGGATTCCGACACGAACTACAAGCGCGTGCTCGACTGGTCGATGACGCCCGATCGACTGGATGCCGTGCGCATCGGTGTCGCGGGACACAACCTCTTCGACATCGCGTACACCTGGCTGCTGGCGCAGGCCCGCGGGGTGACGGATGCCGTCGAGTACGAGATGCTCCTCGGCATGGCGACGGGTCAGGCCGAGGCCGTCCGCAAGGACGTCGGTCAGCTGCTGCTCTACACGCCCGTGGTGAACCCGGCCGAGTTCGACGTGGCCATCGCGTACCTCGTGCGCCGCCTCGAGGAGAACGCGAGCCCGGAGAACTTCATGTCGGCCGTGTTCGAGCTGGCATCGGACCCCGCACTGCTCACTCGCGAGCGTGAGCGCTTCGAGCGCTCCCTGGCCGGTCTCGAGGCCGACCGCTCCGTGCCCTCGTCGAACCGCGTGCAGGACCGTGCGGCCGAGGCCGCCGCGGGTGCCGGTGGTGAGGTCACCACCGGTTTCGAGAACCAGCCCGACAGCGACCCGGCGATCGCCGCGAACCGCACCTGGGGTCGCGAGATCCTGGCGCGGTCGGTGGAGTCGACTCTGGGTCTCGACTCGATCGCTCTCGCCAAGGTCGAGACGACCGACGAGCTCGATGGCATCTTCGCCGCCGCATCCGCCGCCGCCGTGCGGTGGGCCGCCCTGCCGGCCGCCGAGCGTGCGGCCGTGCTGCACCGCGCGGGCGACGAGCTCGCAGCCCGTCGCGGCCAGCTGATCGAGATCATGGCCCACGAGGCGGGCAAGACCATCGCCGAGGCCGACCCGGAGGTCTCGGAGGCGATCGACTTCGCGCACTACTACGCCGAGCGTGCCCTCGACCTCGAGAACGTCTCGGGTGCGGAGTTCGTCCCGTCGAAGGTCACCGTGGTGACGCCGCCGTGGAACTTCCCGGTCGCGATCCCCGCCGGTGGAGTGCTCGCCGGCCTCGCCTCGGGCTCCGGTGTGATCATCAAGCCCGCCAAGCTCACGCAGCGCTGCGGCGCGGTCATGGTCGAGGCGCTGTGGGCGGCCGGTGTGCCGCGTGACCTGCTCGCCCTCGTCGATCTCGCGAACCGCGATCTCGGCACGCGCCTCGTCGCCAGCCCCGAGGTCGACCGGGTCATCCTCACCGGTGCCTACGAGACGGCGCAGCTGTTCCGCTCGTTCCGCTCCGACCTGCCGCTGCTCGCCGAGACCAGCGGCAAGAACGCGATCATCGTGACGCCGTCGGCCGACCTCGACCTTGCGGCCGCCGACGTCGCCCGCAGCGCGTTCGGCCACGCGGGGCAGAAGTGCTCGGCGGCATCGCTCGCGATCCTCGTGGGCTCGGTCGCCGACTCGCAGCGCTTCGAGCGTCAGCTGGTCGACGCCGTCACCTCGATGCGCGTCGGCCTGCCCGACGACCCGGCGACCCAGATGGGACCGATCATCGAGCCGGCGAACGGCAAGCTGCTCACCGCGCTGACGACTCTCGAAAAGGGCGAGCGCTGGCTCGTCGAGCCGAAGAAGCTCGACGACGAGGGGCGTCAGTGGACTCCCGGCGTCAAGATCGGCGTCGCTCCGGGCTCGACCACACACCTGACGGAGTTCTTCGGACCCGTGCTCGGCATCATGCGCGCGAAGGACCTCGACGAGGCGATCCGTCTGCAGAATGCCGTCGACTACGGCCTCACCGCCGGCATCCACTCGCTCGACTCCGATGAGGTCGCCACCTGGCTCGACCAGGTCGAGGCCGGCAACCTCTACGTCAACCGCGGTATCACCGGCGCGATCGTGCAGCGTCAGCCGTTCGGCGGCTGGAAGCGCTCCGCGGTCGGTGCCGGCGCGAAGGCCGGTGGCCCGAACTACCTGTTCGGCCTCGGAGAGTGGGCCCCGGCCGAACTTCCCGCCGCAGCGCCCGGCGCCGCCGTGAACTCGGCCGTCGAGGCCGTGCTCGCCGCTGCGGGTGCAGACCTCGGCGCCGTCGAGATCGAGTGGCTGCATCGCGCCGCCGCATCCGACGAGCGTGCCTGGGTCGACGAGTTCGGCGCCGTGAGCGACAAGTCCGGTCTCGGTGTCGAGCGCAACGTGTTCCGGTACCGCCCGGTCGCCGTCGACGTGCGCATCGCCGAGGCGGCGTCGCTCGCCGACGGCATCCGCGTGATCGCCGCTGCGCTGCGCAGCGGCAGCCCGTTCACGGTGTCGGCATCCGCTCTGCCGTCTCGCGTCGAGAAGGCGCTGCGCGCGCAGGGCGTGACTCCGAAGATCGAGAACGACGCCGCCTGGGTCAAGCGCTACGCGAAGGCCGCGGCGAAGGCCGAGCACACCTGGCAGCGCGTGCGCCTGGTCGGCGGCGATGCGTCGGCTCTGTTCGAGGCCCTCGGCGGCACGCCTGATGTCGCCGTCTGGTCGCACGCCGTGACAGGTGCGGGTCGCGTCGAGATGCTGCCGTTCCTGCACGAGCAGGCCGTCTCGATCACGAACCACCGGTTCGGCAACCCCACGACCCTGTCGGAGGGCCTGATCTGATCCCGGACTGTGACCGTCTGAACGACGAGGCCCCACCCTGCAGACGTCTGCGGGGTGGGGCCTCGTCGATGGAGGGGTGTCCGAGCGACCTCAGCCGCGCAGCGCCTCGCCGAGCTTGACCCGCGACCCCATGCGCAGCAGCGAGTTCTCGTAGATCTTCGCGCCGATCATGATCGCCGCGACGCAGCTGGCGAGCAGGATCACGAGGCTGAGCAGCGGCTCCCACCACTGCGCCTCGCCGACGAACAGCCGCATCGGCATGCCGACCGGAGCCGAGAACGGCACGTACGACATGATCGTCAGCACCAGCGGGTTGTCGTTGAAGAAGATGACCAGGATGTACGGCGCCATGATCAGCATCGTGATCGGGGTGGTGGTCGAGCCGATGTCCTCCTGACGCGAGACCATCGATGCGGCAGCGGCGAACAGGGCCGCCAGCAGGATGAAGCCGAAGAGGAAGAACACGGCGAACCAGATGATCGGGGCGCCGAGGGTCGACAGCACCTCGCGTTGACCCGTCGCTATGAGACCGATGGTGGCGACCGCGGCGAGGGCGAGGATCTGACCCATCGCGAGGATCGTGTTGCCGATCACCTTGCCCGCCAGCAGCGTGCGGGCCGAGATGGTCGACAGCAGGATCTCGACCACGCGGGTCTGCTTCTCCTCCACGACGCTCTGCGCGATGGTGCCGCCGAAGGTCGCCGCCGCACCCATGAAGACGACTCCGAACGCGATCGCGATGAAGTACCGCAGCAGCGGGTTCGTCGTGGCCGGTTCGAGGATCTCGATGTCGGGTGCCTGCGACAGCGCCGACACGAGGCTGGTCGGGGCGTCCTTGAGAGCGATGATCGTCACCCCGGTCGGTCCGTCGCCGGGGAGCACCGCGGCGTCGACCTTCTCCGATCGCACGAGCTCTTCGGCCGCGGCCTGGTCGGCGACCTCGGTGATCTCGACTGAGGGGAGAGCCGACACCTCGGATGCCGTCTCGGAGGTCACTGCGACGGGCATCGCATCGGTGTTCTTGCTCGCGAAGCCCCCGATCACGATGCCGGCGAGGGCGAGCAGCAGCAGGATTCCGGTGGAGATCAGGAACGCCTTGCTGCGCAACTTCGACCCGATCTCCCGCTCGGCGACGAGCCAGATCATCGATGCCTGTGAGGGCGAGCCTGCAGACCCGGTGGTGTTCGAGGTGCTCACTGGATGACCTCCTTGAAGATCTGGGCGAGGGACGGATGCTTGGGGGCGAAGCTCGCGACGTCTCCGCGTTCGACGGCGGTGCGCAGCACGCGCTGCGCGGTGTCGGCGTCCTCGGCGTCGAACAGGGCGTAGCCGCCCTCGAAATCGATCACGGTCACGCCGGGCTCGGCGCGCAGCCAGCCGGCATCCCCGGCGGAGACCAGCTCGTAGCGGTCGCCGGCGTGCTGAGCGCGCAGCCCGTCGCGCGAGCCGGCCGCGCGGATCGTGCCGCCGGCGAGGATCACCAGATCGTCGCAGAGCCGCTCGACCACATCGAGCTGGTGCGAGGAGAACAGGATCGACGCTCCCTTGGCGGCGCTCGCCTGGAGCACCGACGCGACGACGTCGACCGCGAGCGGGTCGAGGCCCGAGAACGGCTCGTCGAGGATGAGCACCTCGGGGTCGTGCACGAGGGCGGCGGCGATCTGCGCGCGCTGCTGGTTGCCGAGCGACAGCGACTCGATCGTGTCTCCCAGGCGCTCGCCGAGTCCCAGCTCGGTGAGCAGCGCGGTCGCGCGCGACTCGGCATCCGCCTTGCTGAAGCCGTGCAGACGGGCGAGGTAGACGATCTGCTCGAGCACCTTCATCTTCGGGTAGAGGCCGCGCTCTTCGGGCATGTAGCCGAAGTGGCGCCGGTCGGTGCTCGACAGCGGCCGACCGTCGAGTGCGACGGTGCCCCCGTCGGAGCCGAGCAGCCCGAGGACGATGCGCATGGTCGTGGTCTTGCCGGCGCCGTTGCCGCCGACGAACCCGGTGAGGCGCCCCGGCGCCACCTCGAATGAGACGTCGTCGAGCACGCGCCGAGAGCCGTAGCTCTTGGTGATGCCGGTGAGTACGAGCTTTCCTGTGGTCATGCCTTCACGCTATGGCGCGGTGCGGGACCGCGGCATCCCCCACGTGGCGGATCTGCGGGTGGAGTTGCGCAGCGCGGGAGGCGACGGTGGTCCGCCGTGCGGGGGAGAGCCCGCGTCAACGCAGGAAGAGCACCGAGAGGATCCCGAGCGCGAACGGGGCCATGGTCACGACGAACATGACGCCGACGATGATCCCGACGATCAGCCAGGGGCTGCGTCGCCGGAGGCGCTGGCCGGGCAGGGCGACGCCCGGCGGCGGGGGAGTGAGCAGCCCTGCGGGCGCAGCGAACGGCAGGGCGGGAGCTCCCGGATAAGGGCCAGGATGCTGCCCTGGAATCTGCCCTGGACCCTGCAGTGCTGCCGGGGATCCCGGATGCTGCGTGAGCCGCAGCCGGTCATCGCGCCAGCGCGCCCACTGGTCGAGCTTCGTGAGAAGCGCCCCGACGGCTCCGAACAGCCACGCCCAGGTGGCCGGGTCGAGGGTCGAGACATCGCGTCGTGCATAGAGGAACAGCCAGTCGTCGACGATCTCCACGTCGAGCTGCGCGGCGTGGTCGATGAAGCGCGCCATCACATCGGGGGTGAACAGGTACAGCGCATCGACCTCATAGCCCGTCGGGCAGTAGAGCGAGAAGTAGCGGTCGAAGTCGCCCTCGAGCGAGAGGCGCTGGTCGCTTCTGAAGGCGCCAGCGAGCGTGCTGCCGAGCGTGTTGTTCCCGAGCGCGTCGAGCACGATGTTCGGCAGGGGCACGTCGAGTTTGACCGCGACGTATCCCCAGCGATGCGTCGTCGACTGCTTGCCGTTGCTGGTCGTGTACTGGTAGTTGCCGAACTCGACGAAACGCGGCTCCACGCCGCGCAGCACGTCGGTCGACATCCGACTCGAGCCCGACGAGAAGATCATGCCGGGCAGGGGCGGCTCGTCGATGCGGTCGAGATAGCTCATGGCGTTGGCCCGGGCGAATCGCGCGAGGCGGAAGCGAGTGATGTTGCGCAGGCGGATGCTGCGGCGCACGAGCATCACGACGCCGACGACGATGCCGGCGAGAAGCATGAGCCCGATGAGCGCGGCGACGGCGACCCCCGCCTCCTGACCGACCGCATAGCCGAGGCCGAGGATCATGATCCCGAAGATGGGAACGACGCAGAGCAGCGCGAATCCGACGCCGACCCAGGCGATGATCCGTGCGGCCGACGTGGGGTGAGCGGTGCGCTGGGCGCGTGCGAACGCGTCGACCTCGGCGGGATTCACCGGATCGAGCAGGGCGCGGGCGTCGAAGGACCCGGCGGGAGCACCGGCCGACGGCACAGGAGCAGGCGTGGGAACTGTCACGCGTCCACGGTAGCCGAGCGCCTTCTCCGCAGCGTCAGCGACGGCCGGCGTGCAGAGCGGTGCGCACGAGGAGTCCGGCCACGAGAGCCCAGAATGCGGCGCTGACGCCCAGCACCGCGATGCCGGATGCCGCCACCAGGAAGGTCACCACGGCGGGGATGCGCTCGCCGGGGTCGTCGATCGCCTGCTGCACCGACGACCCGAAGGCGGCGAACAGCGCGAGCCCCGCGACAGCCGGGATGACTGCGTCGGGAGCGAGCAGCACCAGTGCGGCGAACGCTGCCGAGAAGCCGCCGAGCACGAGGTACGAGACGCCGGTCGAGACACCGGCGACCCACCGGCGCCGTGGGTCGGGATCGGCGTCGGGTGAAGCGGCGAGGGCCGCGCTGATCGCCGCGAGGTTGATCGCATGGCCGCCTGCCGTCGCGCCGATCGCGGTGCCGACACCCGTGACGAGCATCGCCGGACGCCAGGGGACCTCGTAGCCGAAGCTGCGCATGATGGCGATGCCCGGCACGTTCTGCGAGGCCATCGTCACGATGAACAGCGGCAGCGCCACCCCGACCAGAGCGCCGACCGTGAACGTGGGGGCGGTCAGCTCGATCCGGGGGACGAGGAGTCCGGCATCCACTGCCGTGCTCTCCTGCACCAACGAGACGGCCACCACGACCGCTGCCGCGACGAAGGCGAGCGGCACGGCCCACCGCGGCGCGAGACGCGCGAAGACCAACCACGTGATCACCACGGGAACCACGCCCCACGGATTCGCCACGAGTCCGGTGATCGGTGCGAGACAGAGGGGCAGGAGCACTCCGGCGAGCATGGCCTGCGCGATGGACGGAGGGATGCGGGCGATCAGGGTGCCGAGAGCGGGCCACAGCGCCGTGAGCAGGATGAGCGCGGCCGTGACGAGGAACGCGCCGACCGCTGCCGACCATCCGCCGTCGACTGCTCCGGTGGCGGCCAGGAGGGCGGCGCCGGGAGTCGACCAGGCGACGGTGATCGGCATCCGATATCGCCAGGCGAGGACGACGCAGGCGAGCCCCATCGTGAGGCTGACCGCGAGCAGCCCGCTGGCGGCCTGCTCGGGGGTCGCTCCGACGGCGCTGAGGCCCGTGAGCACCACGGCGAACGAGCTCGTGAACCCGACCAGCGCGGTGACCACCCCGGCCAGGATCGGTCGGGAGAGGGGCGCGGCGGTCGGCATGCGTCAGAGGCTATCGCGTGTCGAGGTCACGCCAATCCCATCCGGTGCGCGAGGACGACGGCCTGCACGCGGTCGCGCGCGCCGAGCTTCTGCAGGATGCGCGACACGTGCGTCTTCACTGTCGCCTCTCCGATGAACAGGGCGCTCGCGATCTCGGCGTTGCTGCGCGCATCGGCCAGCAGCACGAGCACCTCCGCCTCACGGTCGGTGAGCGGGTCGGCGAGCACGGTCGCTGCGACCTGCGACGGCACGGAGGCGGATGCCGGTGCGGATGCCGGTCCGGGGGCCGTCGTGAACCGAGCCAGTACGCGTCGTGTGACCTCGGGTGCCAGCATCCCGTCGCCCGCGGCGAGGGCCCGCACCGCGGCGATGAGATCCTCGGCGCCGGCGTTCTTGAGCAGGAAGCCACTCGCACCGGCGTCCAGCGCCTGATAGAGGTAGTCGTCGCGATCGAAAGTCGTGACGATCGCGATGGCCGCTCCGACCGCCGGGTCGGCGACGATCCGCCGAGTGGCCTCGATGCCGTCCATGTCGGGCATCTGCACGTCCATCGTGATGACGTCGGGGCGCAGAGCGGATGCCTGCGCCACGGCGTCGGCGCCGGTCGCCGCCTCGCCGACCACCGTGATGTCGGGTTGCGTGTCGAGGATCGTCCGGAATCCGGCTCGCAGCATCGCGTGATCGTCGACGAGCAGGACGCGGATGGGTGCGTCGGACCCGCTCATGTGGAGACACCCGTCTCGATCGGCGACGCGGCCTGCGCGCCGCCGGCGCCGGTCAGCGGAACTCGAGCCCGCACCCGCAGACCTCCCGCCGCGCGAGGAGCGACGTCGAGCGTGCCACCGGATGCCGCGGCGCGCTCGCGCATGCCCAGCTGACCGAGTCCGGGGCGAAGCACGGCCACGGCGCGACCGGTGTTGACGATCTCGACCTCGACCCCGTCATCGTCGTAGCGCACGCGCACATCGGCGGTCGCGCCGACGCCGGCATGACGCCGAGCATTCGTGAGCGACTCCTGGGTGATGCGATACAGGTTCACGGACACGACCGAGGGCACGGGCCTCGGGGTGCCGATCACCGCATAGTCGGTGGGCAGTCCCGCCTCCGACGACGCGTCGACCAACGAGCGGATGTCGTCGAGCGTCACGGTCGACGCGGCATCCGCCGTCTCGCCGCCGGGTGTGCGAAGCGTCTCGAGCAACTGCCGCAGCTCGTGGATCGCATCGCGCGCGGAGTCCTCGATGCCGCTGAGGATGCTCGTGGTCTTCGCAGGGTCCTGATCGAGCACGAGACGAGCGGCGCCCGCCTGCACGCCCATGACCGACACGTGATGGGCGACCACGTCATGCAGCTCTCGGGCGATGCGCACGCGGTCGAGGGCGACGGCCTGCGCCGCGGTCACCTCGCGCTCCTGCTCGAGTTCGGCCGTGCGCTGCTCGAGCACCGCGCGTTCGCGTGCGGCGTGCCAGGAGCGCTCGCCGAAGTAGTAGGCGCCGCCGAAGTACAGCACGTTCAGCAGCAGCTGGATGAGCATGAACGCGAGGTACGGAGACAGGAGTCCCGCCGCGACCTCGGCCTTCGCCGCCTCTTCGATGGCTTCGCGGTACATCGTGATGATCAGCCAGACGAACATGCCGAGGATGATGCCGACGCGCACGATCATCGCGGCCCGGCGGTTGTTCATCCAGGCGCCGACCGTATAGAGCGACACGAACATGGCGATGTTGCCGACATAGATCTCGGGCACCTGGAAAGAGATGGCGAGGAAGTATGCCAGCGACACGGCGATCGCGACCGGGGCCGGCCAGCGCCGACGCACGGCCAGCGGTGCGGTGACCGCGACCGCGTAGACGAGAGCCGTCCACGGTTCTGCCCGGGTGTCGCCGTAGATGTCGGCCACGGTCGAGAGAGCGGCGCTGAGGACGGCGCCCACGAACATGACCGCCGCGAGCACGAGGTCGCTGCGCTGCTCGCGGACGCTGGGGATGCGGGTGAACGGCGCTGCAGACATCCTCTTACCGTAGAGCCGGGGCGGATGCGGCGGCATCCCCCGCACGGGGGATCGTGGCGGGGCCGTGGTGACGTGCAGACACGCGATCCTGCGAGAATCGAGCGTGACCTCGACTCCGCACACCGCGAAGCCCCGCCTCGCCCCGCTGTACCTCGCCGGATTCACCACCGCTTTCGGGGCCCACGGCATCGCGGCGGCACTGGGCGCGGAGACCGAGGACATCGGGTGGACGCTGCTCGCGTTCGGGCTCACCCTCGCGCTCTACGACCTCGCCGAGGTGCTTCTCAAGCCGCTGTTCGGCGCGCTGAGCGACCGGGTGGGCGTGCGCCCTGTCATCATCGGCGGCCTCCTCGCGTTCTCGGCGTTCTCGGTCGTCGGCGCCGTGGTTCCCGGCATGCTCGGACTCGTCATCGGTCGATTCGGGCAGGGGGCGGCGGCATCAGCCTTCTCGCCGTCGTCGTCGGCTGCCGTCGCCCGGCTCACCGACGATGCCACCCGCGGGAAGTACTTCGGTCGCTACGGCTCGTGGAAGAGTCTCGGCTACGCGCTCGGTCCGCTGATCGGCGCCGTGCTCGTGGTCTGGGGCGGCCTGCCCGCGCTGTTCTGGGCGCTCGCCGTGCTCGGTCTCGGCGCTGCACTGTGGGTCGCTGCAGCGGTGCCACGGGTCGCCGTGCTGCCCCGCAAGCGAGTCACGCTCGTCGATCTCGGTCGAGAGCTGATCGCGCCCGGATTCCTCGTCCCGACCCTGGTGCTGGCGGCGACGACCGGCGCCCTGGCGGTCGCCGTCGGATTCCTCCCGCTGCTCGGGCGGCAGGCCGGGCTCGACATCGTCTGGAGCATGGCCATCGTGACCGCGCTCGCGATCGCGTCGAGCGTGGCTCAGCCGTTCGTGGGCGCCGCGCATGACCGCGGGCGCATCTCGGTGCGCACAGGCGCCGTCGGCGGCCTGGCGCTGATCGCGGCCGGCATCGCGCTCGCCGCGGTCACGCAGACTCCGGCGGCGCTCGTCGTCACCGCGCTGCTGGTCGGCATCGGCGTCGGGGTCGCGACGCCGATCGCGTTCTCGCACCTGGCCGCATCGACACCGCCGGAGCGGATGGGCCGCACGATGGGCAGCGCCGAACTCGGGCGCGAGCTGGGAGATGCGGGTGGCCCTCTCGTGGCGGGCGCCGTGGCGACGGCATCCGTCCCCGGCGTCGGTCTCGCGGCGGTGGCCGCGCTCACGGCCGGAGCCGGAGTGCTCGCGCTGGTGGGATTGCGGCGGGACCGCAGAAGCTCTTGACGCGTCACTTGTATTTTGCAAGTGTTGGCGCATGAGCCTCTTCATCACCTGCCCCGTCGAGAGCGTCGACCGGGCCACCGCGTTCTACACCGCTCTCGGCTGGACCCTCAACGCCGAGATGTCCGATCACAATGTGTCGTGCTTCATGATCGCGCCCGAGCAGTACGTGATGCTCGGCAGCCGCGAGATGTATGCGAGCGTCGGCGGCACGGAAGACGTGATCGGCGGCCCTGACACCCCCTCGAAGGTCACTGTCTCGTTCGACCTCGACAGTCGTGAGGCGGTCGACGAGCTCGTCGACCGCGCGGCTGCCGCCGGCGGTCGGATCGGCGACACCGACGACTACCCCTTCATGTATCAGCGCCAGTTCGACGATCCGGACGGCTATCACTACTCGCCGTTCTGGATGAAGCCGGACGCCGATCCGGGCGCGTGAGCGACCTCGCCGCAGCCCTCGACGTCGTCGGTGCCCGCTGGGCCCTGCTCATCGTCGAGAAGCTGCTCGACGGGCCGCAGAGATACGGCGATCTGCAGCGGGGGCTCGGAGCTCCGACGAACATCCTCGCGACACGTCTGCGCGAGCTCGAAGCGGCCGGAGTGCTGCGGCGACTGCCCCTGCGGCACAACACGCGCGCCTATGCCCTCACCGAGCGAGGCGTCGCATTGCGGGAGGCGATCGAGGCTCTCGGCCGCTGGGGCGCGGAGGTGCCGGCACCCGCCGAGCAGAACGAGCGCATACTGTGAACATCGCCGCCCTCTCGTGCGAAGGAGCACTCTGATGACCGGACGCATTCTGATCGACCTCTTCATGACCCTCGACGGCGTCGCACAGGGGCCGGGCGGTATCGACGAGGATCCGTCCGGAGGCTTCGAGTTCAGCGGTTGGCAGGCGGGGTATCCGTCGTCCGGGATGGGGCCCCAGGTGCAGCGGGGGATGCAGGGGCTCGATGCGCTGCTGCTCGGGCGCCGCACGTACGACATCTTCGCCGCGTATTGGCCGCATCACACCGACGGTCCGTCGGGGGAGATCGGCAGGCTCTTCGATCGGGTCCCGAAGTATGTGGCGACACGGGATGCCGACCTCGATCTGTCGTGGAAGGGCAGCGAGCGCGTCGGAGACGACCTCGCCGCGGAGATCGCCGCGATGCGCGAGCGGCACGACGAGGTGCACGTGATCGGCAGCATGGACCTCGCGCACTCGCTGCTGGCCGAGGGTCTGTTCGACGAGCTCAACCTGTGGGTCTATCCGATCCTTCTGGGCACGGGCAAGAAGGTCTTTGACGACGGCGCCGAGCCGGCGGTGCTGCGACTGCTCGAGCCGCCGGTCGCCGACGACAGCGGAGTGATGCTGCTGCGCTACGGACGGACGGATCGGGTGCCCGAGGTCGGCACCTTCGAGGACTGAAACGGTATATCGTCCGCTTCTTCCCTCCTGCGTGGCGATCCGATAGCTTCAACTCAACGCGGCCGGAACGGCCGCGGTTCCGAGGTCCGGCGCAGGGTCCGTTCACGGCGTGCTCGACTTCCGTCGGAGGGTGGAGCTATGGCGCAACGACGCGCTCTGATTCATGCAGTTCTGGGTGGGGTGGCGGCGATCGCACTCGCACTCGGGGGAGCGACCGCAGCGGGAGCTGTGGAGGGCGATCCGACGATCGATCCCGGGGCGACCACAGGCGAGGTGATCGCGACGACCGACGACATCGCAGCCGACCCGCTCGAGGGCGACGCCGCCTCGCTCGAGGGTGCCGCCGCCGATGCAACACTCAGTGACGCCGCACCCGCGCCGGCGGTCGTCGAGGACGCGCCTGCACTCGCACCTGCGCCAGCACTCGCCCCTGCACTGATGCCGCCTCCGGCACTGATCCCGCCACCGCCACCGGCGCCTCAGGGCACCGGAACGATCAGCGGCACCGTGACACGCGAAGACAACGGGGCTCCGATCTCCGGCGTGAGCGTGTCGGTGAGCGGGCGCGCGTGGGTGACACCGACGGCCCTCACGGACGAGAACGGCGACTACACCCTTCGTGGACTCGCGGACGACTCCTACGTCGTGTCGTTCTGGGCCGGAGGCGGGACGGACCTCATGCGCGAGCACTGGGATGGAGTCACAGATTCCTCGGCCGCCACTCCTGTCGTCATTGCCGGCGGTGCGTCGGTCGCCGACATCGACGCGTCGCTGAGCACCGGCGGCGCCATCGAGGGCATCGTCACCCGGGCGCAGGACGGCTCAGCGGTCGCGGGCGCCACTGTCTCGGCACTCTCGGACAACAACGAGATCGTCGCATCGACCCAGGCCGACGCGTCCGGCGAGTACCACCTCGGCGGTCTTCCTGGCGGCTCCTACCGCCTGTATTTCGGGTCGCCTGACCCCGACCTGGCGTGGGAGTTCTGGGACGACGCATACGGCTGGGACGCCGCGACGCTCATCACGATCGTCGAGAAGCAGACGGTGACGAATGTGGATGCCGCACTCGAACGCGTCGGTTACATCAGCGGCACCGTGACGAAGACCGCCGACGGTTCTCCCGTCAACGCTTCTGTCACGGTCAGCGGCATCGACCGAGACATGCGGTTCGCATTCGTCGGCAGTGACGGCAGTTTTCGCGTCGCCGTCGCGCCGGGGACCTACCTGGTGAGTTTCGACGCCTTCGATTCCGGCCTGCTCGACGAGTATTGGGACGACGCCGCCGTCCCCGAGGACGCCACCTCTGTGGTGGTCGCGGCCGGCGACGACGTCACGGGTGTCGACGCACAGCTCGACGCAGCGGCGACCATCGCCGGCACGGTCACGATGGCGAGCTCGGAAGACCGGGAGATGCTCGTCGAAGCGTGGGACGGCAGCGAACGTGTCGGGTATGTGATCGCCGATCGGCAGACCGGGGCGTACACCCTCAACATCCCTGCCGGGACGTACATCCTCAAGGCATCTGCGATCTTCTACAACGACAGCCCGACGACGGCGAGGCCCCAGTTCTACGACGGCGTCGAGACGGCGGAGCTCGCGACCCCCGTCACGGCAGTCGCCTCCACGACAGTGGACGGCATCGACTTCACTCTCGTGCCGATCACTGAACCGGAACCCGAGCCCGAACCGGAGCCCGAGCTGACGGTCTCGATCGCGTCCACCCGCGCCGGCGGTGACATCGACGTCTCGGGTACCGGGTTCACCCCTGGCGCGACGATCGCGTTCGAGTTGCGCTCGACTCCGGTGGCTCTGGGAACCCTGACCGCCGACGCGAACGGCGCGCTCACCGGTACTTTCCGTATTCCCGCGAACACGCCTCCGGGAGCGCACACGCTCGTGGCGCTGAACGCGCAGTCGGAGGTGGTGGCGAGCGTCGCTCTGCAGGTGACCCGGGCACCGGCCCCCGAAGCACCGATCGCGGCGGTTCCGACCACGACGGCAGCGGGTGCGGGTGCGGGCGCGGTCGCGGCTCGTGGCGACACGCTGGCGAACACCGGTGCCGATGTGCCCGCGTTCGCGTCGATGATGGCGGCCGGCCTGCTGTTCGCCGGCCTGTTGCTCGTGCGTCGTCGGCGCGTGCGCAGCTGACGGCGTTGGCGACGAGGACCCGGTGACTTCTGCGGAAGGGGCCGGGTTCTCACTGTCCTGCTCAGCGGGCGCCGAGCACCCGCTCTATCACCCTCGCCACCCCGTCGTCGTCGTTCGAGGTGGTCGTCTCATCCGCGGCGTCCTGCACGACGTCCGTCGCGCCGGCCATCGCCACACCGTGGCCGGCCCAGCGCAGCATCTCGACGTCGTTGAGGGCGTCGCCGAAAGCGATCACATCGCGGCGGTCGATCTCGAGGTGCTCGCAGAGGCGCGCGAGCCCGGTGGCTTTGGTCACGCCCTCGGCCATGACCTCGACGAACGGGGCGCCTGAGAGCGTCGCCTCGAAACCGGTCAGCCCGAGGTCGCGCAGCGCGTCGAACAACGCCGTCGGGGCGAGTTCTGGGTGCCGGATCACGAGCTTGAGGCTGGGTGCGGCCAGCACATGATCGAGCTCGACGCCGCCCATCGTGCGTGGATCGCGTTTGTGGTCGGCGAGATCGGCGATCTCGGCATAGCCGTGCTGCGCGACGAACGTCTCGCCGCCCTCACGCACGCTCGCGAACAGCAGTCCGGGGATGCTGGCGCGCAGCGCCTCGGCCAGGGTGCGGATCGTCTCTGCCGGAAGCTCTTCCGCGAACAGCATCCGTCCATCGACGAGATGCGTCGCGTAGGCGCCGTTGCTGCACAGCGCCCAGCCGTCGAAGCCCGCGCCGTCCGCGAGCGCGCGTAGACCTATCGGCTGGCGAGCGGTCACCGGGACGACGTGGATGCCACGGGCGCGCGCCGCGTCGAGGGCCGCGCGGGTGCGCCGCGTGACCGATGCCGAGGAGTCGAGCAGTGTCCCGTCGAGATCGGTCGCGATCAGGCGGACGGTCACAGTCTCAGGAGAAGATCATCGGCAGGTCGTCGTCTTCCTCGGCCCTGCCGAGGTCGAACTCGACGACCACGGGAACGTGGTCACTGGGCTGCTCGCCCTTGCGCTCTTCGCGGTGGATCGACGCTCCGGTGACCGCCTCGGCGAGTGTCTTCGAGCCGAGGATGAAGTCGATGCGGATGCCCTCGTTGCGAGGGAACTTCAGACGCTGGTAGTCCCAGTAGGTATAGCCCTCGGGAAGCAGTGGGCGGACGACATCGGTCAGGCCCGCGTCGGCGAGAGCGAAGAAGGCCTGACGCTCCTGCGGCGAGACGTGCGTCGAGACGCCCTCGACGATGTCGGGGTCGCCGTTGTCGGCGTCGAACGGGATGATGTTGAAGTCGCCCACCAGAGCGAGCGGCAGTTCGGGGTTCGCCGAGAGCTCTGCCGCCGTGGACTTCTTCAGCTCCTCGAGCCAGTGCAGCTTGTAGGCGTAGTGCGGGTCGTCGAGCGAGCGGCCGTTCGGCACGTACAGGCTCCACACGCGCACACCGTCGACGAGCACGCCGAGCGCACGTGCTTCGAGCGGTGCATCCGGTCCCTCGTGTCCCTTGGCGAAGCCCGGCATGCCGTCGAAAGACGTGCGGACGTCGGTGATCGGCAGGCGGCTGGCGATCGCGACGCCGTTCCATTGATTCAGGCCGTGGACCTCGACGTGGTAGCCGGCTTCTTCGAACGGCCCGTAAGGGAACTGCTCGGGTTTGCACTTGATCTCCTGCATCGCCAGCACGTCGATGTCCTCTCGGACGGCGAACTCGACGGTGCGGGTGACACGGGTGCGGATGGAGTTGACGTTCCAGGTGGCCAAGCGCATGCGTCAAGCCTAGGCCTTGCCTCCTACACTGGATGCCGTGACCGCACTCGACGCAGACCGCCAGACCCTTCTCGACCTGATCAAGGACGAGGCGGTGTTCCACGGAGACTTCACGCTCTCGAGCGGCAAGAAGGCGACGTACTACGTCGACATGCGCAAGCTCACCCTCGACCACCGCGCGGCACCGGCGATCGGTCGCATCATGCTCGACCTCATCGGCGACCTCGACGTCGTGGCGGTCGGCGGCCTGACCCTCGGCGCCGACCCCATCGCGAACGCGGTGCTGCACGCCTCGGTCGCCGCCGACAAGCCGCTCGACGCGTTCGTCGTGCGCAAGGAGCCGAAGGACCACGGCCGCGGTCGCCAGATCGAGGGTGCAGACGTCGCCGGCAAGCGCGTCGTCGTGCTCGAAGACACCTCGACCACCGGGCAGTCCGCGCTCAAGGCCGTCGAGGCGCTGCGCAAGGAAGGGGCCGAGATCGTCGCCGTCGCCGTGATCGTCGACCGCAAGACGGGCGCCCAGGCCGCGATCGAAGCCGAGGGCCTCGAATGGCGTGCCGCCTTCGACCTCGACGACCTCGGACTCGACCCCCAGTGACCCGCTACGCGCTGGCCGTCGACGTCGGCGGCACGAAGATGGAGGCCGCGCTCGTGGACGAGCACGGTGTGCTCGTCGGCGGCAGCCGCTCGCGACAGGCGACCGGGCGCCAGGCGACGCTCGAGTCGCTGAACGACGCGGTGATCTCGATCGTGACCCACGCTGTGGCCGCTGTGCCGGCGGATGCCGACCTCGTGGGCGCCGGTGCCGGAAGCGCCGGACCCATCGACCGTGCCGCCGGAGCGATCATGCCGGTGAACATGCCGCTCGCGCGGGGCTTCGGTCTTGCGGAGTCGGTGCGCTCGGCGGCATCCGCTGCGCTCGGCCGCGAGGTTCCGACCGTCCTCGGCCATGACGGTGGCGCGCTCGCCCTGGCGGAATCCTGGCTCGGCGCCACGCAGGATGCCGGTGCCTCGCTGTCGATCGTCGTCTCGACCGGCGTCGGCGGAGGGTTCGTCGTCAACGGCGCGTACATTCCCGGAGCCACCGGCAATGCCGGGCATCTCGGACAGGTGCGTCGCGAAGGCGGGCTCACCCTCGAGGAGATCGCCTCGGGGCCCGCGAGCGCCGCCTGGGCTCAGCAACAGGGCTGGACCGGAGCCACCGGCGAGGACCTGGCTCGGGATGCCGCCGCGGGCGACACCATCGCCCGTGCCGCGATCGAGCGGTCGGCGAAGGCGGTCGGAGAAGCGCTCGCGGATGCCGCGACCCTCGTCGACCTCGACATGGTCGCGATCGGCGGCGGGTTCTCTCGCGTGTCCGCCGACTACATCGACCTCGTGCAGCAGGCGCTCACGGCCAGTGCCGCGCACGAGTACTCGCGGCGTACCCGGGTCGTGCGCTCGGGACTCGGCGACGAGGGGCCGCTCATCGGCGCCGCGGCGCTCGTCCTACGCTGACCTGCCGGTCACCGGGGAATCAGCGCCCCGCGACGATCAGGTGACGCTGCGGCCCTTCGAGTCGGGCCACCGCGACCTTGAGTTCGGTGACGTCGGCGGCGACTCCGTCGATGCGTGCGGTGAGTTTCTCTTCGACTCCGTCGATGCGTGCCGTGAGCCTCTGTTCGACGCCGTCGATGCGTGCGGTGAGTTTCTCTTCGACGCCGTCGATGCGTGCCGTGAGCCTCTGTTCCACTCCGTCGATACGCGTACCGAGCGACGTCTCGACGCCGACGAGATCGGTGCGGAGGGAGTCGGATCGGCGGATGCACCAGGCGAAGCCCGCGAACATGGTGCCGCCCAGAGCCAGCAGGAGGCCGACGGCGCTGATGACGATCGTGATGATCTCGGCGGACACGAACATGCTCCCATTCTGGGGGTGGCGGGTGGGGTCTCGCAGAATGCTACGCGGGCGACGACCGGGGCCGTCGGCGGTGCGGGTCATCCTTCGGGCACGGGGGAGAACGCGGTCCAGAAGATGATCGTGCAGAAAAGATCGATGCTTTCCGTTCGCCCCCCTAACAAAACCGGCCTACGCTCGTAGCAGGCGACGGAAGGAACACGCATGCGCGTACTCGGACTGCTCTCGGGCACCTCACACGACGGCATCGACGTCACGGTCGTGGACTTCGCAGAGAGCGACGGAGCGCTGCGCGGCACGGTGCTGCACGAAGACAGCGTGCCGTACGCCCCCGACCTGCGGGCCCGACTCGTCGCGGCGCTGCCTCCGGCGCCCACGACGTTCGCCGAGGTCTGCGAGCTCGACACCCTGATCGGCCAGGCCTTCGCCGAGGTCGCCGCCACGGCATCCGACGTCGTCGGGGGAGTGGATGCCGTGTGCACGCACGGCCAGACCGTCTTCCACTGGGTCGCCGACGGCCACGCGCTCGGCACCCTGCAGATCGGGCAGCCGGCGTGGATCGCCGAGCGGGTCGGCGCACCCGTGGTGTCGGACGTGCGCATCCGTGACATCACTGCGGGCGGCCACGGTGCACCGCTCGTGTCGTTCCTCGATGAGCTGCTGCTGCGCGGTCGGGCGGGAGTCTCGGCGGCGGTGAACCTCGGCGGCATCGCGAACGTGACCGTGGTCGGTCCCGACGGTCTGTCGGCCTACGACATCGGCCCGGCGAATGCACTGGTCGACGCGGTGGTCGTCGCCGAGGGGCTGAACGACCGAGGCTACGACGCGGATGCCGCGATCGCTCGCACCGGCACCGTCGACGACGTGCTGCTCGCCGAGCTGCTCGCCGACCCGTACTACGCCCTGCCCGCGCCCAAGAGCACGGGCAAGGAGCATTTTCACCTCGACTATGTGCGTGCGCACGTCGACCGCATGCGACCCGGCATCGCGCCGGCCGACCTGATCCGCACGCTCACCGAGCTCACGGTCCGCACCGTCGCACACGACATCCGCACCGCCGGCATCCGCTTCCTGGCTGTCTCGGGTGGCGGGTGCCACAACCCGCTCATCATGCAGGGGCTGCGTGAGGCGCTCCCCGACATCGAGGTGGTGCTCGCCGACGAGCTCGGCGCCCCGGTCGACAGCAAGGAGGCGATCCTGTTCGCGCTGATCGGATGGTGCACGTTGCATGGCGTCGCGGCCGTGACGCCCGGCGGCACCGGAGCGCGGGAAGCCCGAATCCTCGGCACCATCACACCCGGTGCGGGTCCGCTGCGGATGCCGGAGCCCGTGGATAGGGTGCGCAGCCTGACGCTGCGCTGATCGAGGGATCGGGGCGCTCAGCGCTTGCGGTCGTCGTCGTCCCAGGGGCCTTCCCACCAGCCGGCGCGCCCATCGCCCCCGCCGCCTCCACGACGTCGTGAGCGGAAGAACTGCACCACCCACACGGTCAGCGTGCTGAGGAGGGTCAGGAAGATCACCAGGAACAGCAGGTCGGACTGGTTCATGGGCGTTTCCCCTCCGCGGCATCCGCCACGATCTTGGCGATCCGAGCGGACCGCGTCTCGGCACGCTTCGCCATCGCGATGTGCGTCAGGCCGAACTTCTTGACCGACTTCGGAAAGGCGTCCCAGTGGGCCCGCGCGGCGGGCAGGGCATCCAGCGCCTCCGTCAGATCGGGCGGCTCGATCCCGGCTTCCGGGCCGTCGAGCAAGGTCCACGACCCGTCCGCCTTCGCGGACTCGAGCACGCGGATGCCGGCCGGTGCGAGCTGTCCGGCGGCCTCGAGGTCGATCAGTCTCGCCTTGTTCGTCGCTGCCCATCCGCTGCCGCGTCGTCGGGGTGAGAACCACTGGCCCACCGTCTGGTCGTCGAAGGTGCGCACCGGACCGTCGATCCATCCGAAGCACAGAGCCTGACGCACGGCATCGTCGTATCCGACACCTCCGGCCCGGTTGCCGCGAACGCTCAGCAGCCAGACTCCCGCGATGCGCTCATGATGCTCCTCGAGCCAGGCGCGCCACGCGGACGCATCCGCTGCGACGACCCGCTCTCCTTCGTCGAGCGCGCCCACGTCAGTCCTCGTCGAGTGTCGGAATCGACTCGGTGACGGTGGGCAGCAGGTCGGCGACCGAGTCGACGATCTCGTCGGGCCGGAACGGATACTTCTCGACCTCGGCCTCGTCGCTGATGCCGGTCATCACGAGCACGGTGTGCAGCCCCGCCTCGATGCCGGCGATGATGTCGGTGTCCATCCGGTCGCCGATCATGCCGGTCTTCTTCGAGTGCGCGCCGATCTTGTTGAGCGCCGAGCGGAACATCATCGGATTCGGCTTGCCGACGACATACGGCTCCTTGCCCGTCGCCTTGGTGATGAGCGCCGCGATCGCGCCGGTCGCCGGCATGACTCCGTCGGCCGAGGGGCCCGTCGCATCGGGGTTCGTCACGATGAAGCGCGCGCCCTTGATGATGAGTCGGATCGCCTTGGTGATCGCCTCGAACGAGTAGTTGCGAGTCTCGCCGACGACCACGAAGTCGGGATTCGTCTCGGTCATGATGAACCCGGCCTCGTGCAGGGCCGTGAGGATGCCCGCCTCGCCGATCACGAAAGCTGAACCGCCCGGCAGCTGCTGCGCGAGGAAGTCCGCGGTGGCCAGCGCCGAGGTCCAGATCCGCTCCTCGGGCACGACGAGTCCGCTGGCGCGGAGGCGGGCCGACAGGTCTCGTGCCGTGAAGATCGAGTTGTTCGTCAGCACGAGGTACGGGATGTCGTTCTGCTCCCACCCGGCGAGCAGCTCGGACGCGCCGGGAATGGCGTCGTTCTCATGCACGAGCACGCCGTCCATGTCGGTCAGCCAGCATTCGATGTTGTCGCGGTGTGCCATGAGCACAGCTTATGGGGCGGCGATTACGGGCAGGTGTCAGGTTGTGGCGAGGCTGTCAGGCGCTGAGCCAGACCACCTCTGCGGCGCCGTCAGGAAGCGTCGTCTCGACGCCGTCGAGCTCGATGCCCTGGTCCGTGGTCGTGATGCTCGCCGCGACGGCGACGCCAGCCGCCTCGAGGGCGCGCAGCAGCTCGGGGTCGCGGTCGTCGACGCGCAGCACGCGGCCGACGTGACCCACCGGCGCGTCGGCGAGAAGGATGAAGGGCTCGCGTTCGACGACGCCCGCG
Source organism: Microbacterium sp. 1.5R (assembly GCF_001889265.1). Taxonomy (NCBI): domain Bacteria; kingdom Bacillati; phylum Actinomycetota; class Actinomycetes; order Micrococcales; family Microbacteriaceae; genus Microbacterium; species Microbacterium sp. 1.5R. The sequence goes on along the minus strand of NZ_CP018151.1, from coordinate 3,342,167 downwards.
GCATCCGGGATCGCGTCGCCGTGCGGGTCGAATCGTGGCCGGCCGAGGCGTGCGTCGATCCCCTCGAGAAGGCGGTCGCTGATCGTGTGCTCGAGCACTTCGGCCTCGTCGTGCACCTCGTCCCAGCCGTAGCCGAACTCCTGCACCAGCCAGGTCTCGATCAGGCGGTGGCGTCGCACCATGGCCAGGGCGCGCTGCGTGCCGGCATCGGTCAGCCGAACGGCGCCGTAGGGCACGTGCGAGACGAGGCCCGCGGCGGCGAGCTTCTTGACCATCTCGGTCACCGAGGACGGAGCGATGCCGAGCTTCGCCGCGAGCACCGACGGGGTGATCGGCGCGTCCTGCCACTCGGTGTGCGCGTAGACGGTCTTCAGGTAGTCGTCTGCTGCGGGGGATGCCACTCGTCCAGCCTAGATCAGGGGTTCGCGACGTCGACGAGGATGCCGAAGGCGACCTGGCCGGCGAAGAACACGATGAGGAAGCCCAGCAGAGCGGCGAAGAGCGAGAGGCGTCCGTCGAACCCCTCGATCTCGGCGATGCCGATCTTGCGGGCGCGGAAGGCCAGTACCAGCGTCGCGATGCCCAGCGCCAGCTGCACCCACGGGCCGCCGAACGGAAGCACGGTCGGGAAGGCGACGAGGAGGCCTCCGATCACGCCGGTCGCGATGCCGGTCCACGTGAGGATGCGGACGGTGCGGCGCGCGGGTTCGGCAGACATCCTTCGAGCCTAATCGCCTGGCGAGGGCGCCGCGGACGCTGTGAATCGTGTCAATCGGGCCCGATTCCTTGACGCGAGAGGAGCGCGGCGGTAGCTTCGACCGGGCACGGGAAAACGCTATCCGAGCGGGCTGCAGGCCCAGAGATGGATTTCGATGATGAACATCCGACACCGATCATTCCGCGCCGTCGTGGCGGTGGCCGCCGCCGGCTGCCTCGTCGCGGGTGGTGCGCAGAGCGCGGCAGCGGCGTCACCCGCAGCCCCGGCCGCGGGTCGCCACGATCACGGCACCCCGGCACCGCAACTCGAGTCGCTCGACCGCGGACTCGTCGCCGTCTCGACCGCCGAGGGCGTCTTCCTCAGCTGGCGACTCCTTGCGACCGAGACGACGGGCGCGACCGAGACCGGCCTCGCCGGCCCCGACTTCGCCGTCTATCGCGACGGGGCGAAGGTCGCCACGGTCACCGACAGCACGAACTACGCGGATGCCGGCGGCTCCGCCACCTCGGAGTACTCCGTCGTCCCCATCGTGAGCGGCATCGAGCTGACGGCATCCGCGTCGGCATCCGTCACCGCCTGGGCCGACGGTCACCACGACCTGTCCCTGCAGAAGCCGGCCGACGGGGTGACGCCGAAGGGCGAGGCCTACACCTACTCGGCGAACGATGTCTCCGTCGGCGACGTCGACGGCGACGGGCAGTACGAGTACGTCGTGAAGTGGGACCCCTCGAACTCGAAGGACGTCTCGCAGCGCGGCTACACCGGGCCGGTCTATCTCGACACCTACGAGCTCGACGGAACGCTGCTGAATCGCCTGGACCTCGGCGTGAACATCCGCGCCGGAGCGCACTACACGCAGTTCCTCGTCTACGACTTCGACGGCGACGGCCGGTCCGAGACCATGCTGAAGACGGCGCCCGGCACGAAGTCGGTGCAGTATGCCGACGACGGCTCGGTCGCGAGCGAGTCGTACATCACTCTCCCCAAGGACGACCGCAAGGCCGGGTACTCGAACGACGACGACTACCGCCTGAGTGCCGCGGACTACGAGCAGCGTCTGGTCGAGATGTTCCTCGGGTGGAGTGACCGCGAGGAGGTCGTGTCGGGCCAGTGGCCGGCCACTCTCGAAGAGGCGTGGGGCATGCCCGTGACGCACGACTACCCGCTCTCGCCGGAGGCCGCGCAGGAACTGGCGACCACCTTCATCGACGTGTACGCGCCGAGCCGCAGCGCGCGCAACCTGCTGCGGGAGTTCGAGGGCTTCATCGTCGACGGACCCGAATACCTCACGGTCTTCGACAGCGCGACCGGCAAGGAGCTGCAGACCATCCCGTATCCGACCGAGCGAGGAGACGACGGACTGCTGTGGGGTGACTACGCGATGTCGCGCATCGAGCCGGCGAACCGCGTCGACCGCTTCCTCGCCGGCGTCGGATACCTCGACGGGCAGCATCCGTCGGCCGTCTTCGCTCGCGGGTACTACACGCGCACGACCGTCACGGCCTTCGACTGGGACGGCAAGCGCCTCACGGAGCGGTGGGACGTCGACAGCGGCCACGTGCCGATGACGAACCCGTTCAACGACTCCCCGCACGGCCGTGACGGCATCGACCCCGAGTTCGGCACGATCACGACGCAGGGCGATCACTCGCTGAGCTTCGCCGACGTGGATGCCGACGGAAAGCAGGAGCTCGTCTACGGATCGGCGACGATCGACGACGACGGCAGCCTGCTGTACAGCTCGTTCGACGTGCTCCCCGAGGGCAGCGCCGATCCCGGGGCGACCGTGCGCCTGGGCCATGGCGACGCCATGCACGTGACCGATATCGACCCCAGCCGCCCCGGCCTCGAGATCTGGACGGCCCACGAGGGTGCGACGAGCGCACCGTACGGGTCGGTGATGCGTGATGCCGCGACCGGAGAGTCCCTGTTCGGGGCGTACTCGGGTCGCGACACCGGTCGCGCCATGATCGGCGACGTGCGTCCCGACGTGCCGGGTATCGAGGTGTGGTCGAGCATGCCAGGCGGCACCGAGGGCAGCGGACTCCTGAGCGCGACCGGCGAGGTGCTGCAGCCGGAGACGCCAGGCACCAACATGTCGATCCGCTGGGCGGGCGACCTGACGACGCAGCTCGTGAACGGCAGCGGCGCCCAGACGCCGACCATCGACGACTGGACCCGCGGGACGCTGGTCACCGCGACCGGAACGCTCACGAACAACGGCACGAAAGGCAACCCGTCGCTCGTCGCCGATGTGCTGGGGGACTGGCGTGAGGAGCTGCTCGTGCGCACCGCGGACTCGAGCGCGCTGCGGTTCTTCACGACGACCGAGCCGACGGCGCACAAGCTCACGACCCTGATGCACGACGTGCAGTACCGGGCCGAGACCGCGCGTCAGCAGACCACCTACAACCAGCCCGCGTACACCTCGTACTACCTGGCGAGCGACATCGACTGGTCGCAGGTGCCGGTGCTGACCGCGCCGACGACTCCGAAGGCTCCGACCTTCACCGACAAGCCGGGCACCTCCCGCGACGAGGTGAAGGTGCCGAAGAACGTGACAGGCATCAGCTACTACGTCAACGGCGAGAAGGTCGAGGCGCGGGGCGGCAAGGTGAAGGTGACGGGAGAGGTGACCGTCGTCGCCGTCCCCGAGCCCGGATGGCGCATCGCCGACGGCGCGACCTCGCAGTGGACCGAGACTCTCCGCTCTCGCTGACGGCGCGGTGACAGGACGCCGCCCCGAGTCGACTCTTCCCGTGCCGGCTCGGGGCGGTTCTGCGCGCAAGGGTCGTGCTGCGCGCGCGAGGCCGGTCGCTCAGGCGCCCGTCAGCACCAACCAGAGCAGGGCGCCATTGAGCGCGATGAGCAGAACGGATGCCACGATGCCCGCCGCCGTCGTCCAGGTGCGATTCGCCCAGACGCCGAGCGTGCGACGCTGCGCGGTGAGCGCGACGAGGGGGATCAGCGCGAACGGGATGCCGAATGAGAGGACGACCTGGCTGAGCACCAGCGCCAGCGTGGGATCGAAGCCGATGCCGAGGATCACCAGCGCGGGGATCAGGGTCACGAGTCGACGCGCGAGAAGCGGGATGCGCACGTGCAACAGGCCGTGCATGATCTCCGCTCCCGCGTATGCCCCGACGGATGTCGAGGCGAGACCGGAGGCCAGCAGCCCGACCGCGAAGAAGGTCGCGACGACAGGCCCGAGTCCCGCGGCGAGCGCGGCATGGGCGCCTTCGAGCGAATCCGTCCCCTCGACACCGGCCAGGTTGGCGGCCGCGAGCAGCAGGATGCCGAGGTTGACGGTGCCCGCGATCACCATCGCGATCGAGACGTCCCAGCGGGTCGCCGTGAGCAGGCGACGGATGCGCGAGGTCTCGGTTCGCGCAGTCTCCGTCGGCCCGTGCGCCGCGGCGGCACCGAACCGATCGCGAGTGAGCGAGGAGTGCGCGTAGATCGCGTGCGGCATGATCGTCGCGCCGAGGATGGAGGCGGCGAGGAGCACCGATCCGGTGCCCTCGAAACGGGGCACCAGGCCACCGACGATGCTCGCGGCATCCGGCGGTGCGATGAAGAGCCCGGCGACGAAGCCGACCGCGATGATCACCATGAGCCCGATGATCACGAACTCGAAGGGCCGAGCGCCGCGGCGGCTCTGCACCGTCAGCAGGACCATCGACACGGCGCCGGTGATGATCCCTCCGAGCAGCAGCGGGATGTCGAACAGAAGGTAGAGGGCGACCGCGCCGCCGATGACCTCGGCCAGATCTGTCGCCATCGCGACGAGCTCGGCCTGCAGCCAGTAGGCCCGACGGGCCCACGGCCTCGTGAGTCGCGCACCCAGAACCTCGGGGAGGCTCTGCCCCGTGACGACGCCGAGCTTCGCCGACAGGTACTGGATCAGCCAGGCCATCACGTTGCCCGCCACCACGACCCAGACCAGCAGGTACCCGTACTGCGCGCCGGCGGTCATGTTGCTCGCGACGTTGCCCGGATCGAGATACGCGACACCGGCGACCAGCGCGGGTCCGAGGAGCCAGAGGCTGCGGGGCGCGGTGGCGCGGGTGGGCGTCGGCCCCTTCTCGACGACAGCATTTTTCGGCATGCCGAAATCGTAGCGGATATTTCGGTGTACCTAAATCGCTGTTGCGGATGCGCCGGATAGCCTGGCTGGATGGATGAGCAGGCGCCCGCGGATGCAGCGGAGACAGGCGGATCGTCGGCCCAGCCCGGATACGGGGTCGGACCCTGGCCCGGCGGCGAGGTCGAGTGGCCCGCGGGGGAGCAGTACGACCCCGAGCTGCTGGCCGTCGGAGACACGCGTAACGTGATCGATCGCTACCGCTACTGGCGGATGGACGCGATCGTCGCCGACCTCGACACCAAGCGGCATCCGTTCCACGTGGCCATCGAGAACTGGCAGCACGACATGAACATCGGCTCGATCGTGCGCAGCGCCAACGCGTTCCTCGCCGACACCGTGCACATCATCGGCCGGCGCCGGTGGAACAAGCGGGGCGCCATGGTCACCGACCGCTATCAGCACGTCGTGCACCATGAGGACGTCGAGGCCTTCACCGCCTGGGCGACCGCCGAAGGCCTGCCGATCATCGCCGTCGACAACGTCGAGGGCGCAGTGCCCGTCGACCGCGCGGATCTGCCGCAGAGCTGCGTGCTGCTGTTCGGTCAGGAGGGCCCGGGCCTCTCGGATGCCGCGCTCGCCGCGGCATCCGCCCACATCGAGATCACGCAGTACGGCTCGACCCGGTCGATCAACGCGAGCGCGGCCGCCGCGGTGATCATGTACGAGTGGTGCCGGAGGCATGCGGGCTGACGGCGGCGTCGGACCCTCTCGACACGATGCCTGCTCGGGCGTAGCGTGAGTGCCGATCTGAGGAGGTCGACATGGCAGCGATCAGTTCCATCCGCCCGTTTCTCTGGTTCGACGGGCGGGCGCAGGAGGCGATGGAGTACTACGTCTCGGTGTTCCCGAACTCGTCGATCGACCAGGTGGTCCTGTACCCCGACGAATCGCTCGATCGACATTTCGAGGGCATGAGCGGCAAGGTCCTCAACGGCGACTTCACCCTGAACGGCTCGCCGTTCGGCTGCCTCGACGGAGGCCCCGAGTTCGCGTTCAACGAGTCGATCTCCTTCGTGATCGGGTGCGAGGATCAGGCCGAGATCGACCACTACTGGCAAGCCCTCTCGGCCGTGCCGGACTCGGAGGCCTGCGGCTGGTGCAAGGACAGGTTCGGAGTGAGCTGGCAGGTCGTGCCGGCCGGTCTGGATCTGCTCCAGCAGAGGCCAGAGCAGATTCAGGCGCTCATGCACATGAAGAAGATCGTGATCGCCGAGCTCGAGAACGCCTGATCCCTCGCGGCATCCTCAGTTCCCGAGATTCCGGGATACGTGTAGACGTCCGGATTCGCGGCGATCGTGCAGTGCTAGACGCCGGCGGTGACCCAGCGACCCGAGCGCACGCGCCAGCCGAGAGTGCCCAGCCGAGCGAGCAGGTAGATGCCGAAGAAGGCGATGGCGAGCCAGATGAGGCCCGCTGACGCATCGACTCCGCTCGCGGCGATGATCCAGAGTGCCGGCAGGAACGGCACGAGATTGATCCCGCCGGCGATCGCGAGGTAGCGCGCGTCGTTCGCCCCCATCAGCACTCCGTCGAGCACGAACACCACCCCGGCGATCGGCTGCGCGAGCGCGAGGATCAGCAGCGCCGGCTGCACGAGCGCCGCGATCTCGGCGTCGCCGGTGAACACGACCCCGAGGACTCCGGAGAGTGCAGCGATGACAGCCCCGACCACGACGCCGAACCACGCGCCCCAGGCCACGGTGCGTTTCAGCACCCGATGCACCTGTCGCTCGTCGCCGGCACCGAGCTCTTTGCCGATCAGCGCCTGTGCGGCGATCGCCAGCGCGTCGAGCGCGAATGCCGCCGCCGAGAAGATCGTGAAGACGATCTGCCATCCGGCGAGCTCCTCGGTGCCGATGCCGGTGGCGACGGCGACCGTCGCGAGCAGAGCGACGCGCAGGCTCACGGTGCGCAGGAACAGCCAGCCGCCCGAGCGCGCTGTGCTGCCCATGCCGTCCCGTCGGGCTTTCAACGATGCGTCATGCCTCGCCGCGAGCCGCCGGATCACGAGGACGTATGCGCCGACCATGCCCCACTGGGCGACGACCGTGCCGGCCGCCGAGCCGGCGATGCCCCAGCCCAGCCCGTAGATGAACACCACGTTGAGCAGCGCGTTGGCCCCGAACCCGAGGCCGGCGATCCACAGGGGAGTCATGGTGTCCTGCATCCCGCGCAGCAGCCCGGTCGCGGCGAACACGATGAGCATGGCCGGGAGCCCCCACATCGAGACGACGAGATAGGCGTTGGCATCGGCGGCCACGGCGTCGCTCGCGCCGAACAGCGAGACCAGCCAGGGGGAGGATGCCGCGCCTGCGGCGGCGAGCACGGCCCCGATCGCGAGGGCGAGCCACATGCCGTTGATCCCGACCGAGACGGCCTCGCCCGGTCTGCCGGCGCCGAACAGTCGGGCCACCGCCGGGGTCGTCGAGTAGGCGAGGAAGACCATGAGTCCGACGATCGTCTGCAGCACCGCACCCGCGATGCCCAGGCCCGCGAGCGGCGTCGTGCCGAGATGTCCGACCAGCGCCGCGTCGACGATGAGGAACGCCGGTTCTGCGATCAGGGCGCCGAGCGCGGGGACGGCGAGGCGCAGGATCTCGCGGTTGAGAGTGCGCTCGGTCATCCTCCGAGCCTATGGGCTGGCGCGGACAGCAGGCGGTGCAGCACGCCCGCTCCGCCCTCCGGATCCGGTGCGGTCGTACCCTGGAAGGACCAGGATGCGACGGAGGTGCATCATGACGGATCCACGGGAGGCCGCGGCGCGGTACCGTGCGCGGCAGCGAAGCCGGGGGGACGGCGAGGACGACAGCGAGTCCGGTGCAGAGCCGGGCATCGCCGCAGCGACGGATCGAGCCGCCTTCATCGAGACGGCGATCCAGGTCGCGATCCGCCGGGGCGATTTCGACGATCTCCCCGGTGCGGGCAAGCCCCTCGAGGGACTCGGAACGCACCACGACCCCGACTGGTGGATCCGACGCAAGATCGAGCAGGAGAACCTGACGGGTCTCGGTCCGCCGGCGATCCTGTTGCGCACCGAGGATCGCGAGCTCGACGACCAGCTCGACCTGCTCGGTCGCGAGGCCGACGTGCGGTCGGTGCTCGAGGACTTCAACGGTCGGGTGCTCGAGGCCCGACGCCAGCTGCAGGGCGGTCCGCCTGTCGTGACGAGTCCACGCGACATCGACGCCGAGGTGGCGGCGTGGGCCGAGCGACGCGCGGCGCGCTTCGCGGCGCGTGCTGCGGAGACGCCGGAGCGGCCCCGGCGACGACGGTTCGGCCTCCGGCGCAGGGCGTGACCCATCCCCCCGAATGTCGGAGCGACGCATAGGCTGGTCGGCATGACCGACGTGCTCCCCTCTGGCCTTGAGACCTCCGAGTTCAGCTCCGACATCCGCCCGCAGGACGACCTCTACCGCCATGTCAACGGCGCCTGGCTCTCCCGCACCGAGATCCCCGGCGACAAGGCGCGGTGGGGGTCCTTCCATCTGCTGGCCGAGCAGGCGGAGAAGGACGTCAGGGCGATCATCGAGGAGTCGCAGGATGCCGAGCCCGGCACTCTCGCCCGCAAGATCGGCGACCTGTTCGCCAGCTTCATGGACACCGAGCGCATCGCCGCCGCCGGGGCGACGCCCCTCGCCGAGACGCTCGCCGAGATCGACGCGATCGACGGCATCCCCGCGTTCCTGCGCACGGTCGGCGCCTACGATCGCGACGGCCGGGCGCACCTGATCGGGTTCTACGTCGACGGCGACCCGGGCAACCCGGAGCGCTACCTCCCGGTGGTCGTGCAGTCGGGCCTGTCGCTGCCGGACGAGAGCTACTTCCGGCTCGACACCTTCGCCGAGACCCGGGCGGCGTACCGCGCGCACCTCGAGCGACTGCTCGCGCTCGCCGGAGTCGCGGATGCCGCGGGCACCGCCGACCGCTCGATCGCCCTTGAGACCGAGCTCGCCGGGCACCACTGGGACAACGTGCGCAGCCGCGATGCCGTCGCCACGTACAACCTGAAGACCTGGGCCGAGATCCAGGAGCTCGCCGGTGTCGACCTCGATCCGTGGCGCGATGCCGTCGCTCCCGGTCGCCCCGAGGCGTTCGCCGAGGTCGTGGTCTCGCAGCCGAGCTTTCTCGAAGGCCTCGGGTCGCTGCTGACCGCCGAGCGTCTCGACGAGTGGAAGGCCTGGCTGCGCGCCCAGGTCGTGCATGCCGCGGCTCCGTATCTGACCGACGACTTCGTGCAGGAGAACTTCTCGTTCTACGGCACCGAGCTCACCGGCGTCCCCTCGATCCGCGAGCGCTGGAAGCGCGGTGTCTCGGTGACCGAGAGCGCGCTGAGCGAGGCGATCGGCAAGGTCTACGTCGAGCGGCACTACCCGCCGACGGCGAAGGCCGCGATGGATGAGCTCGTCGGCAACCTCATCGAGGCCTACCGGCAGAGCATCACCGACCTCGAATGGATGACGGCCGAGACCCGCGAACGAGCACTCGCCAAGCTCGACTCCTTCACGCCGAAGATCGGGCACCCTGCCGTGTGGCGCGACTACTCGAGCCTCGAGATCGACCGCGCCGACCTGTTCGGCAACGTGCGCCGTGCGGCGATCTTCGAGCACGACCGCAACGTCGCGAAGGTCGGCAAGCCGATCGACCGTGACGAATGGCACATGCCGCCGCAGATGGTCAACGCCTACTACAACCCCTCGATGAACGAGATCGTGTTCCCGGCGGCGATCCTGCAGTACCCGTTCTTCGACGCGTCGCGCGACGCGGCCGCCAACTACGGCGGCATCGGCGCGGTCATCGGTCACGAGATCGGTCACGGATTCGACGACCAGGGCAGCCGTTACGACGGTGACGGCAAGCTCGAGGACTGGTGGACGGATGCCGATCGCTCCGCGTTCGAGCAGCGCACCAAGGCCCTCATCGCGCAGTACGACGAACTCGTGCCTGAAGGCCTCGCCGCCGAGCACCACGTCAACGGAGCGCTGACGATCGGTGAGAACATCGGCGACCTGGGCGGTCTCGGCATCGCGCTCAAGGCGTACGAGATCGCACTCGACGGCGCCGAGGCGCCGGTCATCGACGGCTACACCGGCGTGCAGCGCCTCCTGCTGTCGTGGGCGCAGGTCTGGCAGCAGAAGAGCCGCGACGCCGAGACGCTGCGCCTGCTCACGATCGATCCGCACTCTCCGAACGAGTTCCGGTGCAACCAGATCGTCCGCAACATCGATGCGTTCTACGAGGCGTTCGACGTGACCGAGACCGACGCGCTGTGGCTGCCGCAGGACTCGCGCGTGACCATCTGGTGAGCGCTCCGGCCTCGGCGGTCGCGCCGGGTCGGGGTGCCCTGCTGTCTGCCGGATGACGTTCTGATGACCGTATACCGGAGTATGTAGGGCATCCTCACCTGGCGGGGTTACGATATCCGTGCTGCGGCGGATGGACACCGCAGCATCCCGCCAATCCAACCCCCCTGTTAAGGATCACGCGTGGGTGCTTCCGAGCCTGCCGACGGCCCGCCGCTGGCCTCGCTGCGCCGCTCTCAGCGGACCAGCCGACGCTTGCCGCGCCGTGCTGCCGCAGGGCGCAGGTCGTTCACCTCGACCTTGCGGGCGCTCGAACAGCTGGCGGATGCCGGGGCCCAGGTATCGGTGCATGTCGTCGATCTCGACAACCACACGCACGTCCTCGCGGGCGACGACCATGTGACCATGCCGGTCGCCGGACTCGGTGTCGTGCCCCTGCTGATCGAGGTGGCGGCCGCGTTCGAGGCGGGCACGCTCGATCCGCTCGAGATCGTCGAGCGCACCGCCGTCGATCCGGTGTCGACGTCGGGGCTCTGGCGCCACCTGCACGCGCCCGCCCTCCCACTCGAAGACCTCGCCGTGCTCGCGGCCACGGCCGGCGACCCCATCGCGGTCAACGCTCTGCTGCAGCGGGTCGGCCACGACCGGGTGCGCGAGCGCATCGAGGCTCTCGGACTGCGCCGCACCGCCGTTCTCGACCGATTCCGTGACGAGCGAGGCCCCGATGATGCCCCGCACGTCGCCGTGGGCTCTGCACGCGAGTTCGCGGGTCTCTTCTCGGCGCTCGTGAATTCCCAGGTGGTGGGGGCGTCGGTGAGCGCTCAGGTGTCCGAGTGGCTGAGCCTCAATCAGGATCTGAGCCTGGTGGCATCCGCGACCGGCCTCGACCCGTTCGCACACGACCACGACGCGCACGGCCTGCTGTTCATCAACAAGACCGGCCGCGACCGCGGCGTGCGTGCCGAAGCGGGAGTGCTCGCCGGGCCGCGCGCGGGTGTGGCCTACTCCCTGATCGTCTGCTTCGACGATCTGTCGATCACGCACCGACTCCGCGCGCACGACGCCTTCCGCGTCCTCGGGGTCGAGCTCATGGAGTACACCCACTGATCGCATTCCACGCCCGACGCGACGTCGGCCGCGGTTAGCATCGAGCAATGCCCCGTACAGACTGGAACCCGCATCGTCGTGATGACGGAGAACTGCTCGGTTGGATCCATCCGGAAGGCGAGGCCTGGGTCGCGATCGATGTGCTCGGGCGCGCGGTGTCCGGGCCGACGGAGTGGCTCGACGCCGAGGCGGCCCTGGAGTACCACGGGATCGCGTGGCTCGCCGACCCGTGGATGCTCGAGGGCGAGGCCGAGCGCCCCCTGCGCGTGCGCATCGTCGAGGTCACGCCCGATGGCGAGGGGAGATCGGGGCGCATCGTGGTGAAGGTCGACGACTTCGGCGACATCACTCGTCCCGCCACGCATCAGTACGTGCTCTCCTGGCCCGCCCCTGATCGGCTGCGGACGCCATCGCCGACGGATCCCGATCCGCGGGCGTTCTGACCCGACCGTTCGTGGACTGCGGGCGCCGGCGTGCGCGGTGTGCGTGCGCGGTCAGCCCGGCAGCGAGGGGTGCTGCTCGGACGAGCGCTGGCGGGGGATGAACAGCGACAGGACGAGAGCGACGATTCCGGCGGCGATCGCGAGCCAGAAGCACACGTCGAACGCCGCCCTCGTCGGCACGGATACCCCGCCGACGTCGATGCTCATCGCGGCCAGCACGCCGCCCATCACGGCAGACGCGCTCGACGTGCCGACCGAGCGGAAGAGGGCGTTGAGTCCGTTCGAGGCGCCGGTCTCGTTCGCGGGCACCGACCGCATGATGATCATCGGCATGGCGGCGAATGTGAAGCCGATGCCGACGCCGATCAGCAGGTTGCCCACCAGGATGTGCCACACCTCGCTCGACCACACGAGCACGAAGACGTACGCGAGCACGATGGCTCCCGCGCCGACGGTGAACAGCGGACGAGGTCCGACGGTGCGCTCGAGCCATCCCGACAGGGGTGAGATCACCATCATCACGAGGCCGGCGGGCATGATGATCAGCGACGCCGAGACCATGTCGAGCCCGAAGCCCGCACCCGAGGCCGCGGGGCCCTCGAGCAGCTGCGGGAACGTCACGTTCGACGCGAACAGCGCGAAGCCCATCCCGATCGCGGCGATGTTGGTGAAGAGCACGGCGGGGCGCGCGGCGACCCGCAGATCGAGGAGCGGATCGTTCGTCCGCAGCTGGTACCAGCCCCAGACGAGCAGTACGCCCACGCCGCCGATGATGCAGGTGAGGGTCAGCGGTGCCGTCCAGCCCCACTCGGCACCGCGAGACACGAACAGCAGGATGCCGGTGAGTCCGATCGCGAGTCCGATGGCGCCGAGCACATCGAGGCGTCCCGGGAACCGCAGCACATCCTCGGGGATCACGAGCAGCACCAGCGCGAGACCCACGACGCCGAGAGCCGCGGCGAGCCAGAACAGCCAGTGCCAGTCCGCGTTCACGGCCAGCAGCGCGGCGACCGGCATCCCGATCGCGCCTCCGACGCCCATGGTCGCGCTCATCAGGGCGACGGCCGTGCCCAGGCGTTCGGGAGGCAGCACGTCGCGCATGATCGCGATGCCGAGCGGCACCACACCCGTCACCGCGCCTTGGAGCGCTCGACCGATGATGACTCCGATGATCGAGCCCGACAGTGCGGCGATCAGGGAGCCGAGAATGAGCAGCCCGAGCAGCACGATCACCACTCGGCGCTTGCCGTACATGTCGCCGAGCCGGCCCGAGATCGGAGTGGCGACGGCGGCGACGAGCAGCGTGATCGTGACGACCCAGGTGGTGTCCTCGCGAGACGCGTTCAGCAGGCGCGGCAGCTCGGCCTGCAGGGGCACGACGAGCGTGAACATGAACGACGAGCAGAGGCCCGCGAAGGCCAGGACGGCGACGATGGCCCACTTGGGTGGTGTTCGGGAGAGTCTTCTGCGCGCGCGATCTTCGTTCTCTCCCATCGCTTCAGGCTATCGGCGTCTGCGACACCGGAGGCGCGAGAACGATGCGATCGTCAGCTCACGCCCTTCATCAGTCGCAGCACCGGCTTGACGGCGAACAGCAGACCGAGGCCGACCACGATCGCTATCGCGCCGAGGATCGAGAAGTACGGCACCTCGTTCTTCGGGTCGTAGAACTGCACGAGCCAGCCCGAGATCGCGGTGCCGAGTGCGATCGACAGGAAGAACAGCGCCACCATCTGGGTGTGGAACACCTTCGGCGCGAGCTTCGTCGTGACCGACAGCCCCACGGGAGAGATGAGCAGCTCGGCCACGGTGAACACGAAGAGGATGCCGACGATCGCGAGCAGGGGCGTGGAGTTGGCGCCGCCGCCTGCGAACGGCAGGAACAGCAGGAACGCCGCACCCATGATGATCGCTCCCAGTGCGAACTTCACCGGGGTGGAGGGCTGGCGCGGGCCGAGGCGCGTCCAGATCGCCGCGAAGACGCCGGACAGGATGATGATGAACACGGGGTTGATCGACTGGACCCACGAGACGGGCATCTCGAATCCGAAGATGTTGCGGTCGAGGCGCTCGTCGGAATAGACCGTGAGCACGGTGAACTGCTGCTGGTACAGCGACCAGAACGCGACGCTCGTGATGAAGAGCGGCAGGAATCCCCACACGCGGGAGCGCTCGGTGCCGTCGATCCGCCGACTGCTGAGGATGACGGCGAAGTACGCGACCGTCGCGATGATGGTTCCGATGATGACGATGTCCGCCAGGTTGTCGGCCTGGATCACGCCGATGAGCACCAGCACCGCGATGAGCGCGACGGCTGCGACCGCGACGATCGCGACCAGCGGATAGCGCGACCGGGGGAGCGGGTTCGGCACGCGGCGCGCCTCGTCCGGCAGCGCCTTGCGGCCGAAGGAGTACTGCACCAGCCCCAGCGTCATCCCGATCGCGGCGAGGCCGAAGCCATAGTGGAATCCGAGCGACGACTGCAGGATGCCGGTGAGGATCGGACCCAGGAAGGCCCCGAGGTTGATGCCGAGGTAGAACAGCGAGAATCCGGCATCCCGGCGGGTGTCGTCGGCGCTGTAGAGGGTTCCGACGACCGACGTGGCGTTCGCCTTGAGGCCACCGGATCCGAGGGCGACGAGCACGAGCCCGACGCCGACTCCGATGAACCCGGGAAGCAGGGCCAGGGCGACGTGCCCGCCGACGATCACGATCGCACTGATGAACAGCACTCGCTCCGACCCCAGCATCCGGTCGGCGATCCACGCGCCGAGGATGGTCGAGAGGTAGACCGACCCTCCATAGGCGCCGACGATGCCGCCGGCGACGGCCTGCGAGAGTCCGAGGCCGCCCTCGCTGACCGAGAAGTACAGGTAGATCAGCAGGATTCCCTGCATGCCGTAGAAGCTGAAGCGCTCCCACATCTCGACTCCGAAGATGTGGACGAGCGCCCAGGGCTGCCCGAAGAACCTGGTGTCGGACTTCTCGGCGGTCGTATCGCTGGTTGACATCCCTCCACGGTACGCCCGCTCGCGGCATGGTTCCCAGACCGTTCGCGTCGCTCGATTCCGAAAACGGCGACCGGAGGGGCAGACTGGGGGCGTGCGAACCATCCGTGATCTGGACACCGTTGAACTCATCATCGACGCGCAGGGCCTGCTCGACTCCATCCGGGGCCCCGAGCGCGTGATCGACGCCGGCACGCTGCGCGCCCTGCAGCAATCCGGCAACTACGTCGTCGGCCTCTTCGACGCCGAGAGCGGCGAAGAGCGGATGGTGGGCGCGTCGATCGCGTTCTTCGGCGCACCTGGACGCCGGGCGATGCACTCGCACATCACGGCACTGCTGCCCGACTACCGCGGACGCGGGTGGGGGCGCGAGCTCAAGGAGCACCAGCGTCAGTGGGCGTTCTCGCGCGATGTCGGCCGCATCACCTGGACGTTCGATCCGCTCGTCGCCCGCAACGCGCACTTCTTCCTCACCGTTCTCGGCGCACGTGTCACCGGATACTCCGTCAACCGCTACGGCATCTTCGGCGGCGGGGATGCCGGGGACGAGAGCGACCGACTCGACGTCGAGTGGGCTCTCGCCGACATCGCCAAGCCACCGGCATCCGACGCGATCGTCGAGACGCTGGAGATCCCCTCGGACATCGAGACCATGCGCATCGAGGATCCGGAGGCGGCGCATGAGTGGCGTACGCGGCTGCGCGCGCAGATGGAGGGGCTGCTGGGCAGCGGCCTCGCTCTCTCGGGGTTCGATGTCGAGAAGGGCTACCTCTTCACGGCCTGAGCGCCGCACACCTGGCCTCGCCGGGGTCCTGACGCGAAGCGGTCGCGGATAAGATTGAGGTGCCCGTGATCACGGGCTTTCCCACCGCCGACCATTGGAGCCACCGTGGCCGAACAGTCCCGTCTAGACAAGGTCATCGCCCTTGCCCGCCACCGCGGGTTCGTCTTCCAGGCGGGTGAGATCTACGGCGGTTCGCGGTCCGCGTGGGATTACGGGCCCCTCGGCACCGAGCTCAAGGAGAACATCCGCCGCCAGTGGTGGCAGACGTTCGTGCGCGGCCGCGGCGATATGGTCGGCCTCGACTCGAGCATCATCCTGCCCAAGCGCGTGTGGGAGGCGTCCGGTCACGTCGCGACCTTCACCGATCCGCTGGTCGAGTGCCTCAGCTGCCACAAGCGCTTCCGTGCCGACAACCTGATCGAGGACTTCGAGGCGCGCAAGGGCCGCAAGGCGGAGAACGGCCTCGCCGATGTGCCGTGCCCGAACTGCGGCACGAAGGGACAGTACACCGAGCCCAAGTCGTTCTCGGGTCTCGTCAAGACCTACCTGGGAGTCGTCGACGACGAGTCCGGGCTGCACTTCCTGCGCCCCGAGACGGCTCAGGGCATCTTCGTGAACTTCTCGAACGTGCTCACCGCCAGCCGCAAGAAGCCGCCGTTCGGCATCGGCCAGGTCGGCAAGGCGTTCCGCAACGAGATCACGCCCGGAAACTTCATCTTCCGCACCCGTGAGTTCGAGCAGATGGAGATCGAGTTCTTCACGCCGCCCGCAGAGGCTCAGGAGTGGTTCGACCACTGGGTCGAGGCGTGCTGGAACTGGTTCATCGATCTGGGCATCGACCCCGAGAACATGCGCCAGTTCGACGTTCCCGAAGATGACCGCGCGCACTATTCGGCCGGCACCATCGACGTCGAGTACCGCTTCGGTTTCACGGGCAAGGAGTGGGGTGAGCTCATGGGCGTCGCGAACCGCACCGATTACGACCTGTCAAGCCACAGCGAAGCCTCGGGCCAGAGCCTGACCTACTTCGACCAGGCCACCGGCGACCGTTACACGCCCTACGTGATCGAGCCCTCGTTCGGCCTCACTCGCGCCATGATGGCGTTCCTCGTGGACGCGTATCGCGAAGAAGAGGTGCCGAACGCCAAGGGCGGCACCGATGTGCGCACCGTGCTCAAGCTCGACCCGCGTCTCGCCCCTGTCAAAGCCGCCGTGTTGCCGCTGAGCCGCAACGAGCGCCTGTCGCCGCTGGCGCGCGAGGTCGCTGACACGCTGCGCAGCTCGTGGGCCGTCGACTTCGACGACGCGGGCGCGATCGGCCGTCGCTACCGCCGTCAGGACGAGATCGGCACACCGTTCTGCGTCACGATCGACTTCGACTCGCTCGACGACCGTGCGGTCACCGTGCGCGACCGCGACACGATGGCGCAGGAGCGCGTCTCGATCGACGATCTGCACGAGTACCTGGCCGAGCGTCTCAAGGGCGCCTGACGCGCGGACCACCGGAACGAGAGGCCCGCTGTCCGAGAGGACGGCGGGCCTCTCGCGTCAGCCGGTGACGGTCAGCTGCACCTGATCGGTGCCGCCCGCCTCTACCCAGGCGAGCGAGCGCTCGAGGACGCCGCGGAGCACGTCGAGGTCGATCTGTTCCAGGTCCTTGATGTAGAGGCATCCGACGCCGGTGCTGTGCGGGCCGAGGTTCTCGAGCGCGCCCGAGTGAGCATCGACGCCGTCGAACAGATAGATGGTGGTCGCCGCTTTGCGCGGGGCGAAGCCGAGCAGGCCGCTGTCGCCCTCGGTGCCGGTCGGGTACCGGTAGTGGCAACTTCCGAATCCGATGATCGTGCCCCAGGTCTGAGGGTCGCGGCCCGTGATCTCCTGCATGATCGCGGTCAGCGTCTCGGCATCCCGGCGGCGGACCGCCGGAGTGGAGCGGGCGATGAGACCTGCGACGTCATCGCCCGTGGGTTTCATGCGTTCGCCTTCGCCGCAGCTTTCATGGCCTTCTTGTGCTCTCGTACTCTGGTGAGCGATTCGGGCGAGACGATGTCGGCGACGCTGCGGTACGAACCCTCGGTGCCGTAGTCGCCGGCGGCCTCCCGCCATCCCGCGCCGGTGAAGCCGTACTGCTTGCCGAGCAGAGCAAGGAAGATCTTCGCCTTCTGTTCGCCGAAGCCGGGAAGGGCCTTGAGCCGCTTCAGGACCTCGGTGCCCGACGGATCACCGTCGGTCCAGATCGCCGAGGCGTCTCCGTCCCACTGATCGACGATCTCTTGGCACAGGGTCTGCACGCGTGCCGCCATCGAACCCGGGAACCGGTGCACGGCGGGCGTCGTCTTGAACGCCTCGAGGAACTCGTCCGGGTCCATGGCCGCGATCGTTGTGGCGTCGGACGCCCCTGTGCGCTGCTCGATCTTCAGGGGACCGGCGAAGGCCGTCTCCATCGGAACCTGCTGATCGAGCAGCATCCCGACCAGCAGGGCCAGCGGATTGTCGGTGAGCAGCGCGTCTGCGGCGGTGTCTCCGGTGATGTGAAGGGCCATGCATCCAGTCTGGCACCGACTCGCTCCGATGCCCGAGTCAGATGCGCTGGAGCTTGGGAAGGGGGCCCTCGAGACGCGCGACCGAGACTCGGACATCGGCGATATCGGCCTTGAGCTCTGTCTTGACGTCGTAGATGTCCTGCTTCAGTTCCGACCGGAGTTCGGCGATGTCGCCTTTGAGTTCGGTGCGGAGTTCGGCGATCTCGCCCTTGAGTTCGGTGCGGAGTTCGGCCATGTCGCCTTCGACCCTCGCGAACCGTTCATCGACCCTGTCGAATCGATCGTCGATCCTGTCGAACCGTACTTCGAGCCCTTTGGCCTGCTTTGCAAGCATCCGAGAGACGCCGCCGAGCACGGTGGCGGTGACGCCGAAGAGGGCGACGATGATGCCGATCAGGTTCGGATCCACGAGCATCCCCCCAGTCTGCGCCGCGTGATCGACGCTGTCAGGGGTTCGACGATATGAAGCATCGAAGTGGCCGCCGGGGCGACCGCCGTGCTTCTCCCGAGTGCTGTGGAAAGACCACCGCAGAGGGCTCCTGTGCAGAAGGAGCGCTGCTCAGGCGGTCGCGGCGCCGTCGGTATCGGACGACATCGCGGACTCGACCGGCTCGATGCCGTACAGCGTCGAGACTGCAGTTGCGAAATCGTCCGCGCGGCCGGCAGCGGCCAGCTCGTGGGCGCGGGTGGTCGGCACGTGCAGCAGCACGCCGGTCAGGTGGCGAAGGGCCTGCTCGACTCTGCCGTCCTCATCGCCGCGTGCGCGAGCGCGGCCGATCTCGGCCTCGAGCAGCGCGAACATATGCGACCGCAGGGCGACGACCGACGGCGTGACGCTCTGTCGGCTGCCGACGACGTGGAACGTGTCAGCTGCTTCGCGCACCACGGTGCGTGCGGCATCCGTCGCCTGCAGCTCTTCGAGCGGTGCGTGCAGGCTGATGGTCTCGAGGTCGAGCAGCGCGACGCCTTCGAGCGCTGCGACAGCGGGGTCGACGTTGCGCGGCATGCCCAGGTCGACGACCATCTGGCTGTGCGACGCGACGGGGCATCCCTCGGGTGCGATGCCGGTCGGCGCCTGCAGGTGCTCAGGTGTCAGCACCGGAGCGGTCGCCGTCGTGCAGGTGATCAGCAGGCTAGATCGCGAGGCGACGCGCGCGTAGTCCTCTGCGGCGACCGGGCGGATGCCGTGCTTTGCGGCGAACTTCTCGGCTCGGCCCGAGGGTGAGTACACCGAGATGTTGACGGCTCCCCGTTCGCGCAGTGTCGCGAGGGTGACGGCTGCGTAGGCACCGGTGCCGACGAGCAGCACGCGCTCCGTCGACCAGTCGGCGATGCGGCTGTCAGCGAGTTCGAGGGCGAGGCGCACGAGCGAGCGGCCGGCCCGGCCGAGGGCTGTGACGTTCTTGACCTTGCGCTGCGCCTGGCTCGCGCGCTGGAAAAGCCGCTCGAGCTCGGGCGAGGTGGTGCCCTCCTTGCGCGCGGACTTGAGGGCGCGACGCACCTGACCGGCGATCTCGCCTTCGCCGGAGACGACGGATTCGAGTCCCGATGCGACGGAGAAGAGGTGCTCCGCCACTCGACGACCGGAGTGCACCTCGTAGGCGCCGTCGAGTTCGGACGCGCGGATGCCGGTCGATGCTTCGACAGCCTCGAGCACCGCCTCGACACCGATCGCACCCGCTGCCGTGACGGGCTCGTCCATCTCGACGTAGGCCTCGAAGCGGTTGCAGGTAGCAAGAACGACCGCACCCTGCACGCAGGACGCCATGTCCACGACCGTGGAGGCGACGTCATCGGGGGTGCGGCTCAGGCGTTCGAGCAATTCGAAGGAGGCGGTCTTGTGACTCGCCGTGACAACCAGCAGCACATGACGATTCTACCTGAGGCTTCATGCAGGTCGGCCCGGCGGCGGATGGGAGGATGGTCGCATGGTCCTCTCCGACGCTCCGCTGCTGCGCGCCCTCACCGGCCCCCGCCCCGAACATGCTCCCGTGTGGTTCATGCGCCAGGCCGGCAGGTCGCTGCCCGAGTACCGCGAGCTGCGCGTCGGCACGCGCATGCTGGACGCCTGCCTGACTCCCGATCTCGCGGCCGAGATCACGCTGCAGCCCGTGCGTCGTCACGGCGTGGACGCCGCCGTGTTCTTCAGTGACATCGTCATCCCGCTGCGTCTCGCCGGGGTGGACGTCGAGATCGAGCCCGGACGCGGCCCCGTGTTCGCCGACCCCGTGCGGTCTGCCGCCGATGTCGATCGCATCACAGCGATCGACCCGCTGTCGCTCGACGGCACCGCGATCGCCGAGGCCGTCGGCATCGTCACGGCCGAGCTCGGCGACACCCCCCTGATCGGATTCGCGGGTGCTCCCTTCACTCTCGCCGCGTACCTCGTCGAAGGCGGCCCGTCGAAGGAGCACCTGCGGGCGCGGGCCATGATGCACGCCGATCCGGAGTCGTGGAACCGCCTCGCGGGCTGGCTCGCGCAGGTCTCACGCCGGTTCCTCGAGATCCAGCGGGATGCCGGAGCATCCGTCGTGCAGTTGTTCGACTCCTGGGCCGGGTCGCTGAGCACCGCCGACTATCGCGCGTACGTGGCACCGCATTCGCGTGTCGCCCTCGATGCCATCGGCGTGCCGAGCATCCACTTCGGCGTGGGCACCGGGCCCTTCCTCGCCGACATGCGCCTGGACGGCATCGCCGACGGCGTCGGTGTCGACTGGCGGATGCCGCTCGACGAGGCCGCCGCGATCCTCGGCCCCGACGTCTCGGTGCAGGGCAACATCGATCCGGCACTGCTGTCCGCTCCGTGGCCGGTGCTCGAGGCGCATGTGCGCGACGTCGTCGAGCGCGGGCGTGCCGCCAGGGGACACATCGTCAACCTCGGGCACGGCGTGCCGCCCGAGGCGGACCCCGATCAGCTCACCCGTATCGTCGAGCTGGTCCACTCGATCTGAAAGTCTCAGAGCGCTTCGCGGCCGAGCTTCACGAGGGTGCAATATAGCGTCAGTGCTAGATTGCACCCATGACAGATAGTGCGTCGGACGTCTTCGCGGCTCTGGCGCACCCGACGAGGCGCCAGATCCTGCAGGATCTGAAAGAGGGCGAGCTCGCAGCGGGTGAGATAGCCTCGCGGTTCTCGTCGAGCGGGCCGACGATCTCGCGGCACCTCGGCGTTCTCCGTCAGGCGGGTCTCGTGAGCGAGCGTCGTGATGCCAATCGCATCCTGTACTCCCTCGTCGGCGAGCGGCTGGCCCTCTCCGTAGGCGACTTCCTGTCGACCGTGTGCCCCGAGCAGATCGTGCTCCGTGAGGTGCGCAAGCGCGGCACCGGGCGGGAATCCGCGGTGCAGACCGAGGCGTGACGGGTTTGTCCGGCCGAATGCTGGAAGCCGTTTCCCCGGCGGATGGAAGGATTGACGCATGACGTCGAAGCCAGCGAACAGTGAGACGCCCCGCGCCGAACCGGCCGACCTCGCCGCGAGGGCGGCGGAGAGGCACATCGTCGTCATCGGCGGGGGCATCGGCGGCCTGATCGCTGCCCGGGAGTGCGTCAAGGTCGGCATGCGCGTCACCCTGCTCGAGGCGACGGATGCCGTCGGCGGCGCCATCCGTCGCGCTGAGCTCGACGGAGTGGTGGTGGATGCCGGCGCGGAGAGCTACGCGACGAGGGGCGGCCGTGTGCGCGCTCTGATCGAGGAGCTCGGCCTCGCCGACCGTATCGTCGCGCCCGCGGCAGGGAGCGCCTGGCTCGCTGGCATCCCCGGCATCGGCGCGGCACCGCTGCCCGTCGGCGGGATCCTCGGAATCCCCGGCAATCCGTTCCAGGAGGACGTCCGCCGCATCATCGGGTGGTCGGGCGCATGGCGTGCGTACCTGGATCGCGTTCGCCCGCCGCTGACGATCGGCCACAGTCAGAGCCTCGGCAGACTGGTGTCGTCGCGCATGGGGGCCAGGGTGCGCGATCGTCTCGTCGCCCCGGTCACGACCGGTGTGTACTCAGCCTCGCCTGACGACGTCGACGTCGACATCGCGGCCCCCGGACTCAACGCAGCCCTCACCCGCGTCGGATCGCTCTCGGGGGCGGTGCAGACGATGCGGCAGGAGAGCGCGGACAGAGCTGCGAAGGCGCGCGGAGCCGCGAGTCGCGAGGGTGCCGCGCTCGCGCCCGGCGCGGCCGTGGAAGGGCTCGACGGCGGTATGACGGTGCTGATCGAGGCGCTGGTCGCGGATATCGAGAAGCTCGGTGGCGTCGTGCACACCGGCGCGCAGGTGACGCAGCTGACGCGCACCGCCGAGGCGTGGATGGTGAAGGCTCACGCCGACGTCGCTCCCGTGGCAGACGCCGTTCTCGGCGACGCTCACGCGGAGGAGATCGAGTTCGCCGCAGATGGCGTGGTGGTCGCGACCTCCGAGGCCGCCGCGAGGCGACTTCTCGAGAAGAGCGTGCCCGCACTGGCGGAGACCGCGCCGGCGGATGCTCCGGAGATCGAGATCGTCACACTGCTGCTGGAGCCGTCGGCACTGGCGGGCGCTCCACGGGGCACCGGCGTGCTGACCGTCCCCGGCAGCCACACAGCGAAGGCGCTCACCCACTCCAGTGCGAAGTGGGACTGGGTGCGCGCCGCGGCCGGCCCCCGGCACGTCGTGCGGGTCTCGTTCGGAGCCCAGGGCGAACCCGCCGCCACCACCGCGCTCGACGACGACGCCGCGGCTCGACTGGCGCTGGGCGAAGCATCCGCTCTCCTCGGCGTGCCGCTCGCGGCGGGCGACCTCGTGGCGTCCCACCGCGCGAGGTACGTGCAGTCGCAGCCTGCATCGATCATCGGCTCCGGTGCGCGCCGAGAGGCCGCGAGGTCGGCTGTGCAGGGCGTGCACGGGCTCGCCGCCGTCGGCGCGTGGCTGGCCGGCACGGGTCTCGCCCAGGTGATCCCCGACGCGCGCGAAGAGGCGGACCGGCTTCGTCGGGCGCTGCTCTGGGACTGACGCCGTCGCACGAACCCGAAAGTCGCTCCGCTGTCAACCCTCTGCGTGACAGATGCCGAAATCGGCATACGGGGCTACGCTGGACACCTGCAGGCGGCTCCGAGTCGTCGGTTCGCCCCAGGCGTTCACACCGGAACAACGTGAGGAGACCCCATGAAGGGGAAGATCGGACTCGTCGTAGGAATCGGCGTGGGATACGTGCTCGGAACCCGCGCGGGCCGCGAGAGGTACGAGCAGATCAAGACGCAGTGGCTGAAGGTCTGGAACCTCGACCCGGTGCAGGAGCAGGTCGACAAGGTCAAGGGCTACGTCGGCGACAAGGCGGCGGCAGTGCCCGGTGCGATCTGGACCGGCGTGCAGAAGGTCGTCAAGTCTGCCGGCGGTGGCGACAAGACCGCTGGGCAGCGACTCGACTCCGCCGTGGCTGCGGGGCGCAAGGCCGCTGACGACATCGTCGACGCCACCGAGGACGCCGTCGAAGAGGTCAAGGACGCCGCGAAGAAGGACGACGCGAAGAAGCCCGCGGCCAAGAAGCCGGCAACGCCCGGCTCCACCGCCGCGAAGTCTGGCAGCTGACATGCCCCGCGGATACCGCGATCGCGCCGAGGACAGCCTGCTGTCCCTGATCGGCGATCTTCCCGAGCTCATCAGCAGCCTCGTCAAAGCCGAGATCAACGCGGCCAAGACCTGGATCTCGAAGACGGCGAAGGACGCGGGGATCGGCTCCGTCTGGTTCCTCGTCGCTCTCTTCTTCCTGTTCTGGGCCGTGCCGGTGATCCTGGTGTTCGCGATCGCCGGGCTGTCGTCGTGGTGGCCGGTCTGGCTGTCCGCCCTTGCGGTGCTCGGCATCCTGATCCTCGCCGTGCTGCTGTTCGCACTGCTCGGCATCCTGAAGTTCCGCAAGGTGCTCGCTCGTAAGAACCCCGCGCAAGCGGTGGGCGAAGACATCAGACTCGTGAAGGAAGCCGGCAATGACGAACTCTGAGATCACGAGGCCTCTGCCCAAGACGGCGGTTCCGGCGGGCATCGTCGACCCGGTCCAGTCGGCTCGGGCGGAGCTGAAGGCCGCTCTCGCGGCGATCGAGGTCAAGGGCAACTTCCCCCGGCGCATCGACACAGCGTCCAAGCGCGCCGCGGCGAAGGCGCGGGTCTTCGCCGACCGCAACCCCGCTGCCGCGATCGCGGGAGCCGTGGGCGTCGCGGTGATCGTCGGCGGTGCCGTCTGGGCGATCGCCCGCGCGCTCTCACGCTGACCGCAGGCCGAAATCCTCGCATCCTGACTCGCGTTCGCGAGTGCTTCACAAAGGGGGCAGACTGGATCCATGTCCGATGCGCGCGAAGAGAACCCGTCCGGCTTCACCCTCTGGGCAGTCTGGCGACGAAACCCCGATGTGGCGGTCACCGAGTCCGACTCCACGGAGCTCGAGACGATCGTCTCGTACATCGAGGACTCCGGCGTCACGGTCCGTGGCTTCTACGACGTCTCGGGCCTGAAGGCGGACGCCGATCTGCTCGTGTGGCTGCACGGCGACACGGCCGAAGACCTGCAGAAGGCTCTCCGCCGCCTCCGCCGCACCGAGTTGCTGCGTACCCTGCTGCCGGTCTGGAACGTCATGGGCGTGCACCGCGATGCCGAGTTCAACCGGGCTCACGTCCCGGGATTCCTTCGCGGCGTGGAGCCGAAGGACTGGCTGTGCCTGTACCCGTTCGTCCGCACGCCGGAGTGGTATCTCGCGCCCGAAGAGGAGCGCCGGAAGATGCTCGCCGATCACGGACGCAAGGGAGCGGCATTCACCGGGGTCATCGCGAACACAGTCGCCGCATTCGCCCTGGGCGACTACGAATGGATCCTGCCGCTCGAAGCCGACGAGGTCACCGAGCTGGTCGATCTCATGCGCGACCTGCGCTACACCGACGCGCGCCTGTACGTGAAGGAGGAGGTCCCGTTCTACACGGGTCGACGCCTCCGGTTCGACGAGATCGCGGACGTGCTGCAGTAGGTCGACGATGAACACTCAGAGTCAGACCCCCTCCCCGATTCGATTGGGCACCCGCCGCAGCGCGCTCGCTCAGGCGCAGTCGGGGCACGTCGCCGCCGCGCTCGAGAAGATCTCGGGGCGCCCCGTCGAGCTCGTGCCGATCACCAGCGAGGGCGACACGAATCGTGCGTCGCTGTCGGAGATCGGCGGTCAGGGCATCTTCGCGACGCGTCTGCGAGAGGCACTGCTCGCCGGCGAGTGCGACTTCCTCGTGCATTCGCTCAAAGACCTTCCCACCGCGATCCCCGACGGTCTCGTCATCGCAGCGACCCCGGTGCGTGAGGACGCGCGCGACGTCGCGATCACTCGCGGCGGCACACCGCTGCACCAGCTCCGTTCCGGCAGCAAGGTGGGCACGGGATCCCCCCGGCGCATCGCGCAGGTGCACCGGAGGGCTCCGCACGCGGAGGTCGTGGACATCCGCGGCAACGTCGATTCTCGTCTGCAGCGAGTAGCGTCCGGCGAACTGGATGCGGTGATCCTGGCTGCGGCCGGTCTGTCGCGCCTCGGCACGGACTCCCCGCTGCGCCGCGAAGAGCTGGGCCTCTCCGAATGGCCGACAGCGCCGGGGCAGGGATCGCTCGCCGTGGAGACGCGCACGGATGCCCCCGCAGAGCTGCTCGCCGCGCTCGCCGAGCTCGACGACTTCGACACGCGTCTGGCGGTGACCGTCGAGCGTGCCGTTCTCGAGGGGCTGGATGCCGGATGCCAGGCGCCGATGGCCGCACATGCGGTCGTCGAGGGCGACGAGATCCGCATCAGGACAGTCGTCTACGCCACCGACGGTGGGCGCCGTATCGGCCTCGACGTCACCGAAGCCGTGAACGGGGAGTATATTCGTCGGAACGGCAGCGGCAATGGAGCGGATGCTGCCGGTGGTGCA
This sequence comes from Microbacterium sp. 1.5R, assembly GCF_001889265.1. NCBI lineage: Bacteria > Bacillati > Actinomycetota > Actinomycetes > Micrococcales > Microbacteriaceae > Microbacterium > Microbacterium sp. 1.5R. Next base: position 3,316,216 of record NZ_CP018151.1, on the reverse strand, counting down.
GACCCGATGCACGCAGCACGCGAGATCGGGTTGTCTGTCGCCCATCGGCTGCTCGAGCAAGGGGCGGCCGACCTCGTCTCCCGAGAGCATTCCTCATCATGACCAATTCGAAGCAGGACCGACCGCTGGACGGCTGGCGCATCCTCGTACCCCGCGGAGGGCCGTGGGGCGACGGTGTCGCCGCCAGTCTGCGCTCCCGTGGCGCGGTGCCCGTCGTGGCACCGCTGATCAATTTCGCCGCCACCACCGACCAGGCAGCCCTCGACGTCGCTCTCACCCGGCTCGCGGATGGAGAGTACGACTGGCTGACGGTGACGAGTGCGACGACCGTCGACGTGATGTTCGCGCACCGCGCGATCGTCCCGCGCCGCACGAAGATCGCGGCCGTCGGCGAGACGACCGCCGCCGCCCTGCAGGCGGTCGGCTACGAAGTCGCGATGGTGCCGGACGAAGACAATTCGGCAGCGGGCATGGCCGAGCAGCTCATCGCCCTCGAGACCGAGCCTCGTCGCATCCTGGCGCTGCGCAGCGAGATCGCGAAGCCCGTGCTCAGCGTCCTCCTGCAGGAGGCCGGTCACGATGTCGACAGCGTTGTGGCATATCGCACGGTCGGCGTCCCGGTCACGGAGCGCATCAAGCGTGATGTCGAGAACGGACGGATCAACGCGATCCTGATCACGAGCGGTTCGGTCGCCGAACAGGTGCGCGAGCAGTTCCCGCTGATCCCGGACGACACGCTGCTGGCGGCCATCGGTCCGCGCACCGCGAAGGATGCCGATCGGGCAGGTCTGCCGATCACCGTCGTCGCCGACCGTCAGACTGTGGACGCGCTGATCGACGCGGTGTCGAGCTACACCCTCCCGCACGCGGCGGACGAGTTGGCACCGTGAGCTTCCCCGACGTACGACTGCGCCGCCTCCGCCAGTCTGCTGCAGTCCGTGGACTGGTGCGCGAGACCTCGATCGAGCCCCGTCAGCTGGTGCTTCCACTGTTCGTTCGCGAGGGACTCACCGCGGCCGCGCCCATCGGATCGATGCCGGGGGTAGCGCAGCATTCGCTCGACTCTCTGCGGGCCGCCGCGACCGAGGCTGCCGAGGCGGGTGTCGGCGGTGTGATGCTGTTCGGCGTGCCCGCCGTGCGCGACGCTCAGGGCTCGGGCGCCGACGACCCCCAGGGGATCCTCAATGTCGCGACCGAGGCGCTGGCCGCCGAGGTGGGCGATGCACTCGTGGTGCAGACGGATCTCTGCCTCGACGAGTTCACCGATCACGGTCACTGCGGCGTTCTCGCAGCTGACGGGTCGGTCGACAACGATGCGACCCTCGAGCGGTACGCCTCCATGGCGCTCTCGCAGGCGCGCGCCGGCTCGCAGCTGCTCGGTCTGTCGGGGATGATGGACGGCCAGGTCGCGGTCATCCGCGAGGCGCTCGACTCGGACGGCTACACCGACGTGCTGCTGCTCGCGTATGCCGCCAAGTACGCGAGCGCGTTCTACGGCCCGTTCCGTGAAGCCGTCGACTCGCAGCTCACGGGCGACCGTCGTACCTATCAGCTCGACCCGGGCAATCGTCGCGAGGGTGTGCGCGAGGCCGTCGTCGACGAGGAGGAAGGCGCCGACATCGTCATGGTGAAGCCGGCGATGGCGTTCCTCGATGTGCTGCGGGAGGTGCGCGACACCGTCCACATTCCTGTGTGGGCATATCAGGTCTCCGGTGAGTACGCGATGATCGAGGCGGCCGCTGCGAACGGCTGGATCGATCGTCGTGCATCGGTCCTCGAGTCGCTGCTCTCGATCCGCCGTGCGGGTGCTGACGTCGTCCTGACCTACTGGGCGACCGAGGCCGCCCGCTGGCTGCGCGGCTGAGTCGCGCACGCCTTCGCTGAGAGCCCCGTCGATCTGAGTCCCGCCCTCAGGTCGGCGCATTAGCCTGGATGGGATGCCGGGAGAGGTCCGCGCATCGTTGAGGAGTGTGCTGTGACCGACCGCAATGACGACCTGTTCTCCGCTGCCCGCACGGTGATCCCCGGAGGGGTGAACTCGCCGGTGCGCGCGTACGGCTCGGTCGGCGGCACGCCGCGCTTCCTCGCCTCGGCGAGCGGCGCGACGGTCACGGATGCCGCAGGCAACCGCTACGTCGACCTCGTGGCATCCTGGGGGCCGGCGTTGCTCGGCCACGCGCACCCGGAGGTCGTCGCCGCCGTGCAGGAAGCGGCCACCCGAGGCCTTTCGTTCGGCGCTCCCACGGAGGGCGAAGTCGAGCTCGCTCAGTTGATCGCCGACCGCGTGCGGTTCGGGGAGGTTCGGCCGGTGGAGCGGGTGCGGCTCGTGTCGACCGGAACCGAAGCGACGATGACGGCGATCCGGCTCGCCCGCGGCGCCACCGGACGCGACCTGCTGGTGAAGTTCGCCGGGCACTATCACGGGCACTCCGACGGTCTGCTCGCTGCGGCGGGCTCCGGTGTCGCGACGCTCGCGCTTCCGGGTTCCGCAGGTGTGCCTGCGCCTATCGCGGCTCAGACGCTGGTGATCGACTACAACGATCCCGACGCTCTCGCAGCTGTGTTCGCCGAGCACGGCCCGCGCATCGCAGCGGTGATCGTCGAGGCCGCAGCGGCGAACATGGGTGTCGTTCCGCCGCTGCCGGGGTTCAACCGCCTGCTCGCCGAGACCGCTCACGCGCATGGCGCCCTGCTGATCCTCGACGAGGTGCTGACGGGCTTCCGCGTGCACCCGGCGGGCTTCTGGGGGCTCCAGGCGGCCGCCGGCGAGGACTATCTGCCCGACATCATCACCTTCGGCAAGGTCGTCGGCGGAGGGATGCCGCTGGCTGCGCTCGGAGGTCGTGCGGAGATCATGGACCTTCTCGCTCCTCTGGGACCCGTCTACCAGGCGGGCACGCTGTCGGGTAACCCGCTGTCGGTCGCCGCGGGTCTCGCGACGCTGCGCCTCGCCACGCCGGAGGTGTACGCGACCGTCGACGCGGCCGCAGCGCGAGTCTCCCGCGCCCTGGATGAGGCGCTCACGGAGGCCGGTGCGACCCACGCCGTCGCCCATGCCGGCAACCTCTTCAGCGCCTCCTTCCGCGGATCTGCACCTCGCGACTACACCGAGGCTCAGGCGCAGCAGTCGTTCCGGTACGCCCCGTTCTTCCATGCGATGCGCGAGCAGGGCGTGGCGCTCCCTCCGAGCGTGTTCGAGGCGTGGTTCCTCACCGCCGCTCACGGTGAGGAAGAGCTGCAGCGCATCGAGGCAGCTCTGCCCGTGGCTGCGCGCGCCGCAGCTGATGCCGCCGCGACTGCCTGAGCGGAGCTGACCCCAGCCGCCGTCCGCCGTGACGGCTCCCTCGCGGAAGGCCTCCAGGACGCGCGGGTGGCCCCGCTCGAGGAATGCCGCACCCGTGAAGGCATACTCGATGCTGCCCTGAGCGATGCGACCGGCTGTTCGTCCTTCAGCCGGACAATCTGCCGCCGCTTCTCGACCCAGGAGTCGAGAAGCTCTGCACGCTGCTCGAGGCCGGGGTCGGTGGCGAATGTCATGTCCCGAATCTAGTAGATTTGTTCGAAAGTCGAGCGGAACACCGGAATGGAAAAGGGGTGGAATCGTGGGAACCGACAACGGATCGTTGCCTTCCTGTGAACAAGACACAGACATCTGGAAGGGTGCCGCTGGCAGACTGGACGCATGGTGACGTTGCTGCTGGACCAGACGCAACTCGAGATCGTGCTCTCGCCGATCGAGCGTGCGGCGAGCTTCCACCGGGACAACGTGCGGCTCGTGCGCGACACCATCACCAAGGTCCAGCTCATCGATGATGCGTGGACCTGGTTGCGTGGCGTGCCGAACCCGGGGACGCACATCCCCGGAGTGCTCGCCGCAGGCACGTGGAAGGCCGCAGGCAGCGTCGACTTCGTCCTCATCCGCAAACGTCGTCCCAGCGTGGTCATCGATCTCTCCGGGGATGCGCAGTACCGGCGTCTGATCCTCACGACGAGGCACGGCCTCGCCCTGACCCAAGCGCTCCGACTCGATGTGTCGGATGAGCCGGCGGACGTCGAGGAGATCGTGGCGACGTCACCCACGCCGGTCTCGAAGGGCAGCCGCCGACCGGTGATCCGCCCGCGTCCCGCCTGACCGTCACGGAACGGGAAACGCCCTCCGCAGCCTTATGGCGCGGAGGGCGTTCGCAATGGGGGAGCGACCTCAGGAGCGGTCGTGCTCGCCTTCGTGGTGCTCACCTTCGTGGTGCTCGTGGTGCTCACCTTCGTGGTGCTCGTGGTGCTCGTGGTGCTCGTGGTGCTCACCGTCGTGGTGCTCACCGTCGTGGTGATCGCCGTCGTGGTGCTCGCCCTCGTGGTGCTCGCCTTCAGCATCCGTCGTCGCCTGCGCGTCGGCTGATGGGTCGGCGTCTCCGAGCGGATAGTCCTTCGGCTCGTCCTCGTAGTACGCGCGCGCTGCTGCAGCGAGCATCGAGGTGACGGCCGCGGATCGGGGGTCATCGTCAGACGGCGCGGCGACGTCATCCGACGACTCCGACGCGTCTTCGGAGTCGTGCGCCTCGCCGAAGAACTCGACGCCGGAGTGCTCCTCCGCGCCGCTCTCGGCCGCCGAGGGCACATCGGGATCGGTGGGAGCATCGACAGGGGTCGTGCCGAAGAGGATGTCGTCGAAGGAGGGCTGAGGGTGATCCTCGGCCGGGGTCTCGTGCTCGGTCGATTCCCCCGTCGAGTCGTCGTCGCCGGAGACCTCGTCACCGCCCGCATGCGCGGCATCGGAGGCGACATCAGCCGCATCCTCGGCGTCGTTCGCATCCGAGGCGTCCGCTGCGTAGCCGAGCTCCGCCGCGGCGTACTCGATGTCGCGAGCCGCATCCGCTGCATCCGCGGCGGCGTCAGCCTCGACGTCGGCCGCATCGGCCTCCGCGCGTTCGGCGTCGGAATCGGACGAGTCGGAATCGGACGAGTCGGCTTCGGACGAGTCGGCTTCGGACGCGTCGGCATCGGACGCAACGGCGTCGGACGCAGCAGAATCGGGGGCACTCGGACCGGACACGTCCTGAGCGTCGGACGCAGCAGGGACCGCCGCGAGCGGCGCTGTCGCCTCCGCGACCGGCGTCTCCGACTCGATGACCGGTGCAGCCGTGATGGCCTGCGGGGCGAGTCTCCCGCCGCGCACGAGCTCGATGAAGACGTCTTCGAGCGTCGGGCCGCGCTGCACCAGGGTCGCCAGAGCGATGCCGGCCGATGCGGCGATGGCGCCGACGGCGCCGGCATTGCTGCCGCGGACCGTGAGACCCGAGCGGAGCACCTCGACCTCGAGGCCGGCGGCCGAGAGCGCCGCCTTCAAGGCCGCGCGATCTTCGGCGTCGACGACCACGGATCCGGCGGATGGGTCGGCCAGCTTCTCGATGCCGCTCGAGAGGACCAGCTGGCCCTTCGAGAGCACGAGCACGTGGTCTGCGACCTGCTCGATCTCGCTCAGCACGTGTGAGGAGACGAGAACCGTGCGGCCCTCATCGGCGAGGCGGCGCAGGAGGAGTCGGATCCACCGGATGCCCTCGGGGTCGAGCCCGTTCGCCGGCTCGTCGAAGACGAGCGCGCCAGGGTCGCCCAGCAGCGCGTGCGCGACGCTCAGCCGCTGCCGCATCCCGAGCGAGAAGCTGCCGATGCGTCCTTCCGCTTCGCGCTCGAGCCCGACCAGAGAGAGGACCTCGTCGACACGCGAGAGCGGGATGCCGTTGGCCTTGGCCGCGATGGTCAGCTGGCGGGCTGCCGAACGCCGCGGGCGGTAGGCGGTCTCCTCGAGGACGGAGCCGATGGTGCGCAGCGGGTGACGCAGTTCAGGATGTGCGACTCCGCCGATCGTGGCGGTGCCGCTCGTGGCGCGCACCTGACCGAGGAGGATGCGCAGCGTGGTGGTCTTTCCGGCGCCGTTCGGGCCGAGGAAAGCGGTCACGACGCCGGGCTCGACCCGCGCGGAGAAGTCGGACACCGCCGTCACGTCGTTGAACCGCTTCGTGACGTGCGTGAACTCGAGCACCTGTCCGTCGGGCATCTGCGACCTCTCGTTGCAGTGGGCAGTTCTGTCTATCCTGCCGGAAAAGCCGCCGGATCGTGCATTTACCGTACAGACACGGCCGGATGCAAGGCTCAATCCACCGGGTAGCCTGGCAATCGTGACCGAATCCAGCGCCGCTTCCCGGGTCCTCGTCCGTACCGAGGGAGCCCTCGGCAGGCTGACCCTGAACCGACCGGAAGCGATCAACGCGCTCGACTTCGGCATGGTGCAGGAGATCACGCGCACGCTGGAGCGGTGGCGGTACGACACCGATGTGCAGATCGTGCTGATCGACGGCGAAGGCGACCGAGGCATGTGCGCCGGCGGCGATGTGCGGGGACTGCACGCGCAGATCGTGGAGGGGCGATCCGATGAGACGGCGGAGTTCTTCCGCGCAGAGTACGCGCTGAACGCGATGATCGCCGAGTACTCGAAGCCCGTGGTCACCGTCGCCGACGGCATCACGATGGGCGGAGGCGTCGGACTGTCGGGCCACGCGGCCATCCGCATCGTGACCGAGCGATCGAAGCTCGCGATGCCGGAGACGCGGATCGGCTTCACGCCCGACGTGGGCGGCACGTGGCTGCTGTCACGCGCCCCTGGGCGGTTCGGCGAGTACTTCGGGCTCACGGGGGCGTCGATGAACGGAGCGGACGCCGTGCTGCTCGGCTTCGCCGACCATTTCGTGCCCTCCGATCGCCTCGACGCGCTGCGCGAGGCGCTCGCGTATCGTGCCGATCCGACAGGACCGGCCGAGATCGTGCTGCTGTTCGACGAGACTCCCGATCCGTCGACGCTTCCGGCCTCTCGGGGATGGATCGACCACGCGTTCTCCGCCGACACGGTCGCGGAGATCGTGTCGCGGCTGCGCGCGGACGAGGCCCCGGATGCCGCGGCGACCGCGGATCTGCTCGAGAGCCTGGCGCCCACCGGGCTGGCCGTCACGCTCGACGCCGTGCGGGAAGCACGTGCGCTGCCGAACCTGCGTGCCGCCCTGGAGGGTGAGTACCGCCGCGTCATGTGGTTCGTCCTGCGGCATCCCGACCTCGTGGAGGGGATCCGGGCGCAGCTGATCGACAAGGACCGCAATCCGAAGTGGAACCCGGCGACGATCTCCGAACTGTCTGCAGACCCCGGCGGCGACGCTCGACACTTCACGCCCGAAGACCCCCTCTTCTAGAGCATTTCGATATATCCGCGGTTGTTCGCCGCGGTGCATAAACCGCTGGCCGCGCCCGAAATGGTTCGCTGTGAGCGAAGGTCCGCCCACAGGGGGATACGAATGTCCGGAGTTCGTGCCACCCTTGCATGTGCGCGATCGTCGGCCTGCGTCCGCCCGTCGGGAGATCCGCCGATTCATCCTTCCTAGAAAGTCCGCCTGTGCTGGGAAAAATCCTCCTCCGTTATCTCGCCCGCTATAAGTGGCTGCTCGTCGCCGTGCTGGTGTTCCAATTCGCCAGCGCTCTGGCCACCCTCTACCTCCCGCGCCTGAACGAAGACATCATCAACAAGGGCGTGGCCCAGTCCGACACCGCCTACATCTGGCGCACCGGGCTCTTCATGCTCGCCGTCTCGCTCGGCCAGATCATCGCGTCGGTCATCGCGACCTACTTCGCGGCTCGCGCGTCGATGGGTGCGGGGCGCGACATCCGTGCCGACGTCTTCGCCAAGGTCAGCGGATTCTCCGAGCGAGAGGTGTCGCAGTTCGGCGCCGGCTCGCTCATCACGCGCAACACGAACGACGTGCAGCAGGTGCAGATGCTCGCGATGATGGGCGCGACGATGCTCGTCACCGCGCCGCTGCTCGCGATCGGCGGCATCATCTTCGCCGTGCAGACGAACATCGGCCTGAGCTGGCTCATCGCCGTGTCCGTCCCGCTGCTGCTGATCGTCGCCGGTCTCGTCGTCAGCCGCATGGTTCCGCTGTTCCGCAGCTATCAGGGAAAGCTCGACACCGTGAACCGCGTGCTGCGCGAGCAGCTCACCGGCGTGCGCGTGGTCCGTGCCTTCGTCCGAGAGGGCATCGAAGAAGAGCGCTTCCGCGGTGCCAACACCGACATCATGGTGGTCGGCCGCAAGGTCGGCTCGCTGTTCGTCCTGCTGTTCCCGCTGTTCATGCTCATCCTCAACGTCACGATCGTGGCGGTCGTGTGGTTCGGCGGCATCGAGGTCAACAGTGGCACGGTGCAGGTCGGCACGATCTTCGCCTTCATGCAGTACATCGGCCAGATCATGGGCGGCGTCATCATGGCCAGCTTCATGGCGATCATGATCCCGCGCGCGGCAGTGTCGGCCGAGCGCATCGGCGAGGTGCTCGAGACGCAGTCGAGCATGGTGCGGCCGGCCGACGGCGTGACCGACTTCCCGACACCCGGTTCGGTCGCCTTCGACGGCGTCGAGTTCACCTACCCGGGCGCCGACTCTCCCGTTCTCAAGGGCATCAGCTTCGCGGCCGAGCCCGGCGAGACGGTGGCGATCGTCGGATCGACCGGTGCCGGCAAGACGACCCTCGTGTCGTTGATCCCACGACTCTTCGACGTCTCCGGCGGAGCCGTCTTCGTCGGCGGCGCCGATGTGCGCGATGCCGACGTCGAGTCGCTGTGGGCGACCATCGGCCTCGTTCCGCAGCGTCCGTTCCTCTTCACCGGAACGGTGGCCTCGAACCTCCGGTACGGCCGCGAGGACGCGACCGACGAAGAGCTCTGGCATGCGCTGGAGATCGCTCAGGGACGCGACTTCGTCGAGGAGATGCCCCAGGGGCTCGACTCGAGGATCACCCAGGGCGGCACCAACGTCTCGGGCGGTCAGCGTCAGCGCCTGGCGATCGCCCGCGCGATCGTCCGTCAGCCGCAGATCCTGGTCTTCGACGACTCGTTCTCCGCGCTCGACCTCACCACCGACGCCCGACTGAGGCAGGCGCTGTGGCGTGAACTGCCGCACGTGACCAAGATCGTGGTCGCACAGCGCGTCTCATCCATCACCGATGCGGACCGCATCGTCGTCCTCGAAGGGGGCACCATGGTCGGCGTCGGCACGCACGAGGAGCTTCTCGAGACCAGCACGACCTACCGAGAGATCGTCGAATCGCAGCTGGGGGTGGACGCATGAGCGAGCAGGACGCTCCCCGGACCCGCCGCGGTCGCGCGGCCAAGGCGGCGGACACGACCACTGCGGTCGAGCCGGAGCTGACAGACGAAGAGAAGTACGAGGCCGAGCTCGCCGAGAAGGCGCGCCAGGACGGCGGCGGCTGGGACAGCGTCGCTCCCGGAAAGGCCGACAACTTCGGCAAGAGCTTCAGCCGGATGATCGGGCTGCTCAAGCCGTCGGCCGTCTGGTTCATCCTGGTGTCGATCGCCGGCGCCGTCGGCGTCGTGCTCACGGTCGCGGCGCCGAAGGTGCTCGGTGAGGCCACGAACCTCATCTACAAGGGCTTCATCTCCGTGCAGCTCGCGCAGGCGAACGGGGACTTCCCCGGGTTCCCCGCCGGCACTCCGCAGGAGGATGTCGTCGCGGCACTCCGCCAGGGAGGGCAGGACGACTTCGCCAACCAGGTCGAGGCCCTCGGCGCCTTCCGTGTCGGTGACGGTGTCGACTTCGACGCGCTGCGGTGGATCATCATCGCCGTGCTGGCGATCTATGTCACCGCCGCCTTCCTCAGTTGGATCCAGGGTTACGTCATCAACGTCATCATGGTCCGCACCATGTGGCGTCTGCGCGAGCAGGTCGAGGCGAAGATCAACCGTCTGCCCCTGTCGTACTTCGACAAGGTGCAGCGCGGTGATCTGATCTCGCGCGTGACCAACGACATCGACAACATCACCCAGACCATGCAGCAGTCGCTGTCCGGCGCGATCACGGCCGTACTCACGGTCGTGGGCGTGCTGGTCCTGATGTTCTCGATCTCCTGGCAGCTCGCTCTCGTCGCGCTCGTGGCGCTCCCGCTCATGGGTGTGATCTTCGGCGTCATCGGTCCTCGCTCGCAGAAGGCGTTCAGCACCCAGTGGCGCAAGGTCGGGCGTCTGAACGCTCGCGTCGAAGAGGCCTTCTCCGGTCACGCGCTGGTCAAGGTCTTCGGTCGCGAGCAGGACGCGCTGGAGAAGTTCCAGGGCGAGAACGAGGAGCTGTTCCAGGCCAGCTTCAAGGCGCAGTTCCTCTCCGGCATCATCATGCCGGCGATGACCTTCGTCGGCAGCCTCACCTACGTGGGCATCGCGGTGCTCGGCGGTCTCATGGTCGCCAACGGGCAGCTGCGTCTCGGAGACGTGCAGGCGTTCATCCAGTACTCGCAGCAGTTCACGCAGCCGCTGTCCGAGCTCGGTGGAATGGCGGCCGTCGTGCAGTCCGGCACGGCATCGGCCGAGCGGGTGTTCGAGCTCCTCGACACCGAAGAGCAGGAAGCGGACGACGCGGATGCTCCGAAGCTCGCCGACGGCAAGGGCGTCGTGGAGTTCGAGAACGTCGCGTTCTCGTACACTCCCGACCGTCCGCTGATCACCGACCTCTCGTTCCGGGTCGAGCCCGGTCAGACGGTCGCGATCGTCGGCCCGACGGGAGCGGGCAAGACCACTCTCGTCAACCTCATCATGCGGTTCTACGAACTGAACGGCGGGCGCATCCTGCTCGACGGTCAGGACATCTCCGAGGTCACGCGTGACCAGCTGCGCTCTCGCACCGGCATGGTCCTGCAGGACCCGTGGCTGTTCGCCGGGAGCATCCGCGAGAACATCCGGTACGGACGCTCGACCGCGACCGACGACGAGGTTCTCGAAGCGGCGAAGGCGACCTATGTGGATCGCTTCGTGCATGCCCTCCCCGAGGGCTACGACACCGTGCTCGACGAAGACGCGTCGAACGTCTCGGCGGGCGAGCGACAGCTGATCACGATCGCGCGAGCGTTCGTGGCCCAGCCGTCGATCCTGATCCTCGATGAGGCCACGTCGGCGGTCGACACCCGCACCGAGCTGCTGCTGCAGCACGCGATGGCGGCGCTTCGACAGGGACGCACGTCGTTTGTGATCGCGCACCGCCTGTCGACCATCCGCGATGCCGACCTCATCCTCGTGATGGAGCACGGAGACATCGTCGAGAAGGGCACGCACGACGAGCTCATCGCCGCGCAGGGCGCCTACTGGCGCCTCTACCAGTCGCAGTTCGAACAGGCGGCGACCGACATCGACGCAGAGGACGCGCTCACCGGCTCGACTCCGGTCGTCATGAGCGGCGACGCCGAAGACGCGGCTGCGTCGGCACAGGTCGGGGTCTCGGTGGGGGCGCAGACTCCCGCCGCCGAGGCAGCGGCCGCGCAGGCAGTGGTCGAACGGCCGGATGCCGGAGGCTCCTCACGCGCCTGAAGCGACAGAGCGCCTGAAGCGCCAGAGCGCCTGAAGCGACAGAGCCCCTGAAGTGACAGAACGCCTCGCCTCCCGAATCCCGGGCGGCGAGGCGTTCTGCATCCATCGGGCTTTCGCTGGAGGGACGACGCGTCAGCGCTGGTCGGCCGTGATGCCGAGGAGTTCGAGGGGGTGGGTCAGCCGCCACCACGGGCTCGGGCCATCGACATCGTCGGCGAGCGACAGCGACGTCGTCACCGTGTTCAACGGCCCGACGCTCGTCATCGTGCCGACCTCGTCGCCCGCTTCGCGGTTGTCGCCGAGTGAGAAGTCCGTCGAGGCCTCGGCGACGGCGCCGTTCCACAGAACCACATCGGCATCCGCATCCGTGACGACATCGGTGCTCGCGCCCCACGCCGTGGTGACGGTGCCGACGACCGTGCCCTCGGCGACGGCGGGAGTCTGCTGCTCCAGCGCCGTCTCGACCTGCGTGAACAGCGAACGGGTCTCCGTGAGGCGCTGCGCGTCGTCGGCCTGACCGAGAACCGACGCGTACAGATGCACAGTCGTGTCGTCGACGGTGACGACCTTCGCGGTCAACAGGTTCCAGCTGTCGCCGAGCGTGCCGGTCTTGACGCCGACGACGCCGGGGTCCGCCAGCATCCCGTTCGTGTTCACCACCGTGCCCGCACCCGGAAGATCGACCGACGGAGTTCCGACGATGCCGGCGAAGACGGGGTTCTGCATCGCGATCTCGGCCAACGCGACGAGCGACTCGGGTGTGGCCCGGTTGCGGTCGTCGAAGCCCGACGGAGTGATGATCGTGATGTCGTCGAGACCACGGTCGCGCAGCCACACAGCTGCTGCGGCGGTGAACGACGACGGGGAACCCCAGATCTCCGCGGAGAGCCGGTCGATGTAGTTGTTGGCCGATCCGAGCAGCGTTCCCTGGAGGAGCTGGAACTCGGTGAGAGTGCCCCCCACGGGCACGTCGAGCGCGGACTGGTCGGAGCGGCGGTAGTCCCAGTAGGCCAGGTTGTCGGCCCGCGTGAACGAGAACTCGGGGCCCTGCTCGCCCACGGCGAGGGGCATCCGCTCGAGCACCATCAAGCTCGAGACGACCTTGGTGACGCTTGCGATCGCCGCAGCGTCGAGCGACGACGACGTCGTGCCGATGCCGCCGATCCCCACGGCAGCGCTTCCCTGGGCAGGGAAGGTGATCGCGGCAGCGGGCGCCGCGACGGGGGCGAGTTCGACGGCCTGAACCGTCGGCGCGACCTCGTGCAACGGCCACAGCATGGCCGATCCGGCGTAGGTGCCGAGCAAGCCGACGAGGACGCCGAGCGGCACCAGCACGCCGGGCCGGGCGATCGCCGGGCGCAGGTGCGCTCCGGTCAGCAGCGCACCGCCGCTCTCCACGGCCGGCGCGTCATCGAGCGCGTCGGTCGCCGGGTGCTGGGCCACGTCGACCGGGTCGACCCACGTCAGGGGAGTGCCGCCGCTGTCTTCCTCCGCCCACTGCGCGGGGGGAGTCGCCTCAGGAGTGAAGATCGCAGACACGTCGTCATCCGCAGGAACGGCGGAGGCGGTGGCCTCGGCGGAATCGGGAGCGGTCACCTCCTCACGGTACCGAACTCGTGCGGGGATCCGTGTCGCTGCATCGGGAGAGGGCGCGGGGTGTCGCCTCTGGGTAAGATCGTGGGTACAACCACGGGAGTCCGGCGAGCCGGGCTGAGAGGGAGCGAATCGCGCTTCGACCGTCGAACCTGATCTGGGTCATGCCAGCGCAGGGAGGAGTCACAGATGAGTACATCCACGTCCGGATCCACCACGGGATCGGCTTCGGCCACGCAGTCGTCGACGGGCCTCGGTCGACCGCAGCTCTGGCGCTGGCGGGTCGTCGACATCGTCGTGGCGAGTGTCATCGCCGTCGCGTGCGCGATGATCTTCCTGCTCTGGAACGTCGGCTACGAGGTGCCGAGCAGCATCCTGACGCCGCTGCTCCCCGGTGTTCAGGGCCTGCTCGCCGGCCCCTGGCTGATCGCCGGAGTGCTCGGCGGCCTGATCATCCGCAAGCCCGGTGCCGCTCTGTACACCGAGCTGGTCGCCGCGATCATCTCAGCACTCGTCGGCAACGCGTGGGGCCCGCTCACGATCGTCTCGGGCCTCGTACAGGGTCTCGGCGCAGAGCTGGTGTTCCTGATCTTCCTGTACGGCGTCTGGCGGCTGCCTGTCGCGATGCTGGCTGGTGCCGGTGCGGGTCTCGCCTGCGGCATCAACGACCGCATCCTCTGGTACGCCGGCGCCGACACGCTCTTCACGAGCGTCTACATCGTCTCGACCACCATCTCGGGTGCGGTCATCGCCGGACTCGGGGCGTGGCTGATCGCACGCGGACTCGCCGCAACGGGCGCCCTCAGCCGGTTCGCCGCCGGCCGCGAGGTCACCGCACGGGTGTGAGCTCGCTCACGACGCCCGCCACCCTCGAAGCCCGTGGCTGGGGGTGGCGGTACGCGACGCGACGGCGCTGGGCGGTGCGCGACGTCGACCTGCGCATCGAGCCGGGGGAGCGGGTGCTGCTGCTCGGCGCCTCCGGCTCGGGCAAGTCGACGCTGCTCCAGGGGTTCGGTGGAGTGCTCGGCGGTGCGGATGAGGGCGAGACGCACGGTGCGCTGCTCGTCGACGGTGTGCCGCCCACCGACGCCCGGGGTCGGGTCGGGATGGTCCTGCAGGATCCCGATACGCAGACGATCCTCGCGAGGGTCGGCGACGACGTCGCCTTCGGCTGCGAGAACCTCGGCGTACCCCGAGACGAGATCTGGCAGCGGGTGCGCGCGGCGCTGGACGCCGTAGAGCTCGACGTCGCCCTCGATCGATCCACGGCCGCGCTGTCGGGCGGTCAGAAGCAGCGCCTCGCCCTCGCCGGCGTGCTCGCGATGCGACCGGGTGCCATCCTGCTCGACGAACCGACGGCGAACCTCGACCCCGAGGGGGTGCGGGACGTACGGGATGCCGTGGCCGCCGCCCTCGATGCGACGAGTGCGACCCTCGTGGTCATCGAGCATCGCATCGACATCTGGCTGCCGCTCGTGACCCGGGTGATCGTGCTCGGCGCCGAGCCGGATGGAACGGTCGTGCTCGCCGACGGCAGCCCGGACGCGGTCCTCGGCGCTCGGGGCGCGGAGCTCGCGGCATCCGGCGTCTGGGTTCCCGGGCACCCGCCCGCCGTCCCGCCCGCACCGGCGCAGCGGCCGGGAGCGACGCTGCTGGAGGCCCGCGGTCTCACTGTGTCTCGCAGGCGCGGGCTCGCCGTCGCCGGTCCGTTCGACGTCGATGTGCGTGCCGGAGAGGTGCTCGGGGTCACCGGTGCGAACGGCGCAGGCAAATCGACGCTCGGGCTCACGCTCGCGGGATTGATCCCGGCCGAAGAGGGTCGGGTCGCCGCTCTGCCGCCCCTCGCCGCCGGAGAGAAGCCGGATCCCATTCACTGGTCGTCGCGCGCCCTGCTCACGCGCATCGCGTCGGTCATGCAGACGCCCGAGCACCAGCTGCTCGCCAAGACCGTGCGCGACGAGCTGTCGGTCGGACCGCGGGCGCTGAAGCTGCCGGACGCCGAGATCGCCTCCCGAGTCGACGACCTGCTCGAAAGACTGCGGCTCACCTCGCTCGCCGCAGCCAATCCCTACACCCTGTCGGGCGGAGAGAAGCGGCGGCTCACGGTCGCCGCCGCCCTCGCCACGCGGCCCCGGATGCTGGTGCTCGACGAGCCCACCTTCGGGCAGGATGCGACGACCTGGGCCGAACTCGTCGGCCTGATCGCACGTCTGCGCGACGAGGGCACGGCGATCGTGGCGATCAGTCATGACGAGACCGTGCTCGAGGCTCTGCACGCTCGGCGCATCGAGGTGGGACGATGATCGATCCGCTGACCGCCCGCGTCGAACGATCCGGTCCGATCGCCCCGCGCTCGGCCCTCGCGAAACTCATCGCGGCGCTTCTCATCGCCCTCCCCCTCGTGCTGACGATCGACGTGGTGTCGGCATCCGTCGCCCTGCTGCTCGAGATCCCTCTGCTCGTGCTCGCAGGCCTGCGCGCGAAGGAGTTCTGGACCCGCACCGCGGTGCTGTGGATCGCGGCGCCGCTCAGTGCGGTCACGATCGCTCTCTACGGCGCGACCAGCGGCACCGTGCATGTCGAGTGGCTCGTCGTGCGCATCAGCGACGGGTCGCTCGCGCTCGCTGCGGCGACCGCCGTGCGCGTGCTCGCGATCGGACTCCCCGCGGTGGTGCTCTTCATCACGGTCGACCCCACCGACCTCGCCGACGACCTGGCGCAGCGGGTGAGGCTGCCGGCGCGATTCGTCGTCGGCGCGCTCGCGGGGATGCGGATGCTGGGCCTGCTCGTCGACGACTGGCGGGCGCTCTCTCTCGCGCGGCGTGCGCGCGGGGTGGCCGACGAGGGGCGGGTCCGTCGTGCGCTCGGCATGGCGTTCGCGCTGTTCGTGCTGGCGATCCGTCGTGGATCGTCGCTGGCGACGGCCATGGAGGCTCGCGGCTTCGGCGGTGCGGCACCGCGTTCGTGGGCGCGGGAGTCGAGGTGGGACCGACGCGACACGGCGCTGGTCATCGTCGCGGCGGTGATCCCGGCGGTGGCGATCGCGGCGGCGGTGCTCACGGGTGCGTGGAACTTCATCCTCGGCCCGACCGCCTGACGAGCCCACGACCTGACATCGCCGCCCGAACCACCGGAACCGGAAGCATCCACTCAGCTTTCTCATAGCTGGAATGCCGATGTATTCGCTAGCATCGAGTGAACCCAAGGGGAGTACTCCACCACGGGCGGCTCGTCATTACGGATGTCCCTGCATCCCGGGTCCCCGGTCCTCGTTCTCGAGGATGGAGAAGACCTTGGCGTCGACCTCGTCACGCCTCGTCTTCTGGAGACCTCCTTGAACATCACCCCCCTCGTGTGGATCATCACGATCGCCGTCACGATCGCCTTCTTCGTGTACGAGTTCTTCGCCCACGTGCGAAAGCCCCATGAGCCCACCATCGGCGAGTCCGCCCGCTGGTCGGCGTTCTACATCGGTCTGGCCCTGCTGTTCGGCGTCGGCATCGGCACCGTGTCGGGCTGGACGTACGGCGGTGAGTACTTCGCCGGGTACCTGACCGAGAAGGCGCTGTCGATCGACAACCTCTTCGTGTTCCTCATCGTGATGACCGGCTTCGCCGTGCCGCGCATCTATCAGCAGAAGGTGCTGATGATCGGCATCGTCATCGCGCTCATCATGCGCGGTGGATTCATCGCGCTCGGCGCCACGCTGATCGAGAACTTCTCCTGGATCTTCTACCTCTTCGGTGCGCTGCTGCTGTTCCTGGCCTACCGCCAGGCGTTCGCACAGGGCGACCACAACCCGGCTAACGGCCGATTCATGCGCTTCGTGCGCCGTATCCTGCCGGTGAGCGACGAGTACAACGGCGACCGCCTGACCGTGCAGCGCGACGGCAAGCGATTCTTCACGCCGATGTTCCTCGTGATCATCGCGATCGGCTTCGTCGACCTGATCTTCGCGGTCGACTCGATCCCCGCCATCTACGGTCTGACCGAAGAGGCCTACATCGTCTTCACGGCCAACGCCTTCGCCCTCATGGGCCTGCGCCAGCTGTACTTCCTCATCGGCGGCCTGCTGCAGCGCCTCGTGTACCTCGCGCAGGGCCTCGCGGTCATCCTCGCGTTCATCGGCGTCAAGCTCGTGCTGCACGCGATGCACGTCAACGAGCTTCCGTTCATCAACGGCGGAGAGCCGATGCTGTGGGCGCCTGAGATCCCGATCTGGTTCTCGCTCGTCTTCATCGGCGCGACGATCGCCGTCGCCACCGTCGCGAGCCTCATGAAGACGCGACGCGACGACAAGCGCGACGCGCTCGACACTCCTGATCCGTCCAGCTCTGCACCGCTCACCACCGACACCCAGAAGGAACACTCGTGAACCAGTCGCGCCGCTCCGACGCGTCCGCAGACCCCGACAGACCCGGCGCCCGAATGACCTCGGGCACCCCCGCACCTCGTGAGGTGGCCCGCTGATGGGCGACCTCGCGGTGAACATCGCTCTGGTGTTCGTGTTCGTCCTCGTCGGCGGCGTGTTCGCCGCGACGGAGATGGCCCTCGTCACGTTGCGTGAGAGTCAGATCAATGCGATCGCTGCTCGTGGCAGACGAGGCGAGAAGGTCGCGAGCCTCGCTCGCAACCCGAACACCTTCCTCTCGGCGGTGCAGATCGGCGTGACGGTCGCCGGCTTCGCCTCGGCCGCCTACGGTGCGACCTCGATCGCCCCGTCGGTCGCGCCTCTGCTCGAGAACCTCGGGGTCGCCGCTCCGCTGGCTCTCACCCTCTCGACCGTGCTGCTGACGCTCGTGATCGCCTACCTGTCGCTCGTGCTCGGCGAGCTCGTGCCCAAGCGGCTCGCCATCCAGCGCAACGCCCAGTTCGCGTATGCCGTCGCGCCGGTGCTCGACGGCTTCGCCGTGGTCATGAGGCCGGTCATCTGGCTGCTGTCGGTGTCGACGAATGCGGTCGTGCGTCTGCTGGGCGGCGACCCGCACAAGGCGGCGGACGAGCTCAGCGAGGAGGAGCTGCGCGACATCGTCGCGACGCATCAGAGCCTCCCCGACGACGAGCGACGCATCCTCGACGACGTGCTGTCGCTGCGCGGACGTCAGGTGAGCGAGGTCATGCGGCCCCGTCCCGAGGTCGTCGCGCTCGACGGCGCCGCGACGCTCGCCGAGGCCATCGCGGACGTGCGCGAGCTGCCGTTCTCGCGGTACCCGGTGATCGACGCCTCGCTCGACGACATCGTGGGCTTCGTGCACGTGCGCGACCTCTTCGAGGCCGCCGCCGACGACGCGACGCGCGCGGTGCTCGGACTCATGCGTCCCGTCGAGTACGTGCCCTCGACCGCGGGCGTGCTTCCCACCCTGACCCGCATGCGGGCGGCCGGTCACCAGATCGCCGTCGTGGTCGACGAGTACGGCGGCACCGACGGCATCGTGACGCTCGAGGACCTCGTCGAAGAGGTCGTGGGCGAGATCTTCGACGAATACGACACGGAAGACCGGATGCCGGACGCCGGCGGCGCACTCGACGGCCGCCTCAACCTGCAGGACTTCGCCGAGATCACCGGGATCGCGCTTCCCCGTGGCGCATCGGACACGGTCGCGGGCTTCGTCACCGAGATGCTCGGCCGCCTCGCGGTGGTCGGTGATTCGGTCGAGGTGCCCGGTGCGACGATCCGCGTGACGGCCGTCGATCGTCGCCGGATCTCGGAGATCCGAGTGGCCGTGCACGAGGACGCCTCGCCGACCGACTGAGTCGAGTCTCAGGTCTCGTTCCAGAGTCGGCGGTAGTACTCGAGCCGAGGCGGCTCGTGCAGGTCGGCCGGCACCGTGACGCCGCGCTCGACCGCGTTCGCGATCCTCCATGCGGGGCTCCAGGTCCAGGGGCACTGCTCGACGGGCAGCGAGTCGTGCATCGCGCGCAGTGCGGTTCCGACCGCGCGAACGGCGGTCTCGGGGTCGTCGATCCATCGGGGGGCCACAGCGCTGCGGCCCGGGAGCGCAGCCGTGACGAGCCACTCGTGCGTGGCGTCCTCACCCTGATCGATCACCTCGGGAACCGCGATCCAACGCCGCGCCCACCGCATCCGCTCCGCTTCGTCCCGCATGTTCGCCTCGGCGTCATGCGGGCCCCACTTGATGTAGCGCCCGTCGTCGGTGCGAAAGGTGAGCCCGCCGATGCCGTTCAGCCATACCGGCGTGAGCGTGGCGCCCGCGGCCAGTGACCGCACGATCGGCGGGATCTCCGTCGTCGTGGAGGGGATGCTCATGGGGCGCTCATCTCATGTTCGAACGTATATCGGTATGCGTGTATTTTTCCGACTCCGGGCGGCGGGACGCGGTTAGTCTCAGTCGCGGTCGCCGTCGGCGGCCGCATCATCCATCCCACTCGACACATCAGAGGTCTTCGTGCGCGTTTCGTCCCGGTCACAGTGGTGGCGGCGGCAGGGCAGCGATGCCGATGCCTCCTCGTCCGCATCCGCGGCTTCCGAGGTCGCACCCGGTGCCGATTCCGATGCCGCTCACGCTACCGCGGTCGGGCTGCCGAAGGCTCCGGCGATCTCGTCGCAGGAATCCGGCGAACGGGATCTCGACCAGTTCGTCGAGTGGATCTGGAGCGGCGACGCCCCGGCATCCGCACAGGCACCTGACGCCGGCGTCGAGCGCACACGCATCACCATAGAGGAGCAGTACAACATGAGTTCACTTGACGACGCCCTGCAGCAGCTGCTGGCCATCGAGGGCGCCACCGGCGCCGCGATCGTCGACTACGGCAGCGGAATGGCACTCGCCCAGGGCGGCAACCCCTCATTCGACCTGGGGATCGCCGCCGCGGGCAACTCGAACGTCGTGCGCGCCAAGCTGGCGACGATGCGCGACCTCGGCATCACGGATGAGATCGACGACATCCTCATCACCCTGAGCTCGCAGTATCACCTGATCAACGTGCTCAACACGACCGGTGCGAGCGGGCTCTTCATCTACCTCGTGCTCAACAGTGCGTCGGCGAACCTCGCGCTCGCACGCCACAAGCTGAAGGGCATCGCCGCGCAGATCCAGGTCTGATCTCGCGAGTCATTCCGAAGGGGCGGGGCCGTCATGGCCCCGCCCCTTCGACGTGCGCGGCGTAGGCTCGGGGTCGACACCGTCGCGAGGCCTCTGGCGATGTGTCGCCTGAAACTCGGAATCAGCTAAACTGACACTGAGTCGCACACGTTTCGAAGGAGAACCGCATGCAGATCCAGGGCTCGAGTGCTCTCATCACCGGCGGTGCGTCCGGTCTGGGCCTCGCCACCGCGCGAACGCTCGCCGCCGCCGGCGCCGTCGTCACCATCCTCGACCTGCCCTCGTCGGCCGGGGCCGAGATCGCCAGAGACCTCGGCGGGGTGTTCTCGGGCGGAGACGTCACGAGCGCCGAGGATGCCGCTGCCGCCGTGGCCGCAGCGCAGGCCGCCGCTCCGCTGCGGATCGTCGTCAACTGCGCCGGCATCGCCCCGCCGGCGAAGGTGCTCGACCGCGAGGGCAACCCGGCCGTGCTCGCCGACTTCGAGCGCGTCGTCCGCATCAACCTCGTCGGCACCTTCAATGTCCTGTCCCAGGCCTCCGCCGTGATCGCGAAGAACGACGCGACCGACACCGGCGACCGTGGCGTCATCGTGAACACCGCGAGCGTGGCCGCTTTCGACGGGCAGATCGGCCAGCCGGCATACTCGGCCTCGAAGGGCGGCGTGCACGCCATGACGCTTCCCGTCGCTCGCGAGCTCGCTCGTTACGGCATCCGCGTCTGCACGATCGCTCCCGGCATCATGGAGACCCCGATGCTGATGGGCCTGCCGCAGGCGGCGCAGGACTCGCTGGGCCAGCAGGTGCCGTTCCCCTCGCGTCTCGGACGCCCCGACGAGTACGCCTCTCTCGTGCAGCAGATCGTCGAGAACGGCTACCTCAACGGCGAGACGATCCGCCTCGACGGCGCGATCCGCATGGCACCGAAGTAAGCCCGAACCCCGAAGTCCCGAAGCCCCGACGCTCCAAGGAGAATCCATGTCACTGGCAGGCAAGACCATCCTGATGTCCGGCGGCAGCCGCGGCATCGGACTCGCGATCGCACTGCGTGCCGCGGCTGACGGCGCGAACATCGCGATGCTGGCGAAGACCGACACCCCGCATCCGAAGCTCGAGGGAACGGTGCACACGGCCGCCGACCAGATCAGGGCGGCGGGCGGTCAGGCGCTGCCGATCGTCGGGGACGTGCGCGACGACGACGACATCACCGAGGCCGTGCTCAAGACGCAGGGCGAGTTCGGCGGCATCGACATCGTCATCAACAACGCCAGCGTCATCGACCTCTCGCGCTCGCTCGACCTCGGCGCGAAGAAGTATGACCTGATGCAGGACGTGAACGTCCGCGGCACGTTCATGCTCTCGCGCGCGGCGGTGCCGATCCTCAAGGACGCCGAGAACCCCCACATCCTGTCGCTGTCGCCGCCCCTGAACCCCACGCCGAAGTGGCTCGGTGCGCACACCGGATACACGCTCGCGAAGTTCGGCATGACGATGGTCACGCTCGGCCTTGCCGCGGAGTTCGCCCGCGACGGCATCGCCGCCAACACCCTGTGGCCGCGCACCACCATCGCCACCGCCGCGGTGCAGAACCTGCTCGGCGGCGACAAGGTCATGGCGGCGAGCCGCACGCCCGACATCTACGCCGACGCCGCCTATGCGGTGCTGCTCAAGCCCGCGGCCGAGTACACGGGTCAGACCCTGATCGTCGAGGACGTGCTCGAGGCCGACGGCGTGACCGACTTCTCGCATTACGCCGCCGTCCCCGGCACTCCCGACGACCGGCTGTTCCCCGACATCTTCCTCGACTGAGGCGGTTCTGCTGCGGGGAGCAGGCGCTCAGAACAGCAGGTAGACGGCGCCGGCGATCGTCAGCACGATCACGATGCGGTCGAACAGCACCTGGTTCATGCGCTTCGCGAGGCGGATGCCGCCCAGAGCGCCGAGCACCACGAGCGGCGCGAGCACGGCATCCATGAGCAGCACGTGGCCCTCGAAGAGGCCGAGGCCCGCGAGGAACGGGATCTTCACGAGGTTGATGATCGCGAAGAACCAGGCCGAGGTGCCGAGGAACACCTGCACGGGCGTGCGGGTGGCGAGGAAGTACATCGACATCACGGGTCCGCCCGCATTGGCGACCATGGTCGTGAAGCCACCGAGAGTGCCGTAGACGCCCGAGAGTACGATGCCTCCCGGTGCGGGCGACGCGGCATCCGCCCGGTCCTGCCGCCATCGCCGCCACAGGGTGACTGCGATCATCGCCAGCAGGATCACGCCGATCGCCCGACGCACGATGCCGTCGCCCGCGAGCGCGAGGAACGCGAAGCCGGCCAGCAGCCCTGCGAGTACGGCGGGCGCGAGGCGCAGCAGCGTCGGCCAGTGCGCGTGGCGGCGATAGGTGATCAACGCGAACACGTCGCCGACGATGAGCAGCAGGAGCATCGCGGCGGTCGACGTGCGCGCGGGGAGCACGGTCGCGAACAGTGCGATGGCCAGGATGCTGCCGCCGGGGAGCGCGGTCTTCGAGATGCCGATCGTGACGGCGGCGAGGCCGAGCGCCGCCCAGGCGAGGGGTGCGAGTTCGATCACCGGGTCATCGGCCGACTCAGCTGCGGGTCGCAGCGAGCGCCGCGGCGAAGCGGGCCGAGCGCTGTTCGATGTCGGCCCAGTCGGATGCAGCGAGCGAGGCGCCGTTCGCGAGGTCGCCGCCCGCTCCGACCGCCACGGCTCCGGCGCGGAACCAGTCGGCGAGGTTGTCGGGGCTGACGCCTCCCGTCGGCATCAGCGGAGCATCCGGGAACGGTCCGCGCAGCGCGCCGAGGTACGAGGGCCCGCCGAGGGACGCGGGGAAGATCTTGACCACGTCGACGCCGAGCTCGAGCGCGCCCATGACCTCGGTCGGGGTCATGGCGCCTGTCATGACGACGCGGCCGGTCTCGAGCATCGCTCGGGTCAGAGCGGGCAGGGTTCCGGGGCTGACGAGGAACTCCGCACCGGCATCGGCGGCGAGGGCGGCCTGCTCGGCAGTCGTCACTGTGCCCGCGCCGATGTAGGCCGCGTCGCCGTGGCGCGCGATGAGTTCGCGGATCACCGAGGGGGCGTCGGGGGTCGAGAAGGTGACCTCGATGCCGGTCACGCCACCGCGGATGATCGCCTCGGACGCCTCGAGTGCGAGCTCGGGCGAGGGTGCGCGCAAGACGGCGAGGACGCCGGCGGAACGGGCGCGGGAGAGGCGGTCGGGCATGGCGAAGACTCCTTCGATGGGGGATCGGCTCCATTCTCCCCGACCGCAGCCTGTAACTACAAGTGGCGCGGGTGTGGCCAGGCCTCGACGACGTCCTTCGCCTGCTTGAGGCCGAGCCCGGTGTGCTCCCTGACCAGCTTGATCGCCTGGATCTTCTGCTCGGCGGCGATGAGCCGGTCGACCTCGGAGGCGACGGATGCCGGCAGCGCGCCCCGCACCGACGACGGCGTCGCCGTGATCGACGAGTGGGCGGCCGAGGCGTTCGAGACGGCCGCGAGGTGCGGTGCCGTGGTGCTGACGGACCAGTGGTCGATCCGGTCCTTGGCCTCCTGCAGGCGCACGCCCGTGTGCTGCCGGTAGAGCTTGATCGCGTGGATCTTCTGCCCGGCCGCGACGAGCCGGTCGATCTCGGCGATCGCCGCGGGTGTCAGCTGCGATGCCGAGGCGGTCGACGTCGAAGCGGTCGCCACGGATCGGGCCATCGTCGGCGACGGGGTGAACACGTGCGGCTCCGGTGCCTTCGGGCGCATCGAGCGCAGGGCGGCGCCGATGATCACCACGCCCACGACGACAGCTGCGATGACCGCGCCGACAGCGATGATGATGTCCATGGGGTCAGTCTAGGGACGCCGGGGCCGGCGCCCCAGGCGCTTCCCACCCGGCACCGCGTACCCTGGAGGTATGACCGAGACTCCCCGCACGCGCGAGACGCGCCCCGCCACGGCACCCGCGTCGTCCCGTTCGGGGGCAGTCCGCTCGACCGGCACCCCGCAGGTGCGTCCTGCGACCGAGGGATGGACGCAGCAGAAGGATGCCGAGGGGCGGCCGCTGCTGCAGTTCGCAAGCCCGAAGCGCGGCAAGCCGCCGGTGCATCTCGCCGACCTCACGCCCGCCGAGCGCGTCGAGAAGGTCAAGGAGCTCGGCCTGCCCGGCTTCCGCGCGAAGCAGCTCTCGACCCACTACTTCCGGCACTACACGTCGGATGCCGCGGAGATGACGGATCTTCCGGCCGACACCCGGGAGCAGCTCGTCGCCGGCATGCTGCCGCCGCTGCTCACCGAGGTGCGCCGCCTGGAGACCGACCGCGGCGACACGATCAAGTTCCTCTGGCGTCTGCACGACGGCGCGCTGGTCGAGTCGGTGCTCATGCGCTACCCGGGCCGCATCACCCTGTGCGTCTCGTCGCAGGCCGGGTGCGGCATGAACTGCCCGTTCTGCGCCACCGGCCAGGCGGGCCTCACCCGCAACATGTCGACCGCCGAGATCATCGAGCAGATCGTCCGCGCCAACCGCCTGATCGCCGAGGGCGGTCTCGGCGGCAAGAAGGCCGATGACCACTCGATGGAGCGCGTGTCGAACATCGTCTTCATGGGCATGGGTGAGCCGCTCGCCAACTACAAGCGCGTGATGGATGCTGTGCGATCGATGGTCGCGCCCCAGCCCGACGGCCTGGGCATGAGCGCTCGCGGCATCACGGTGTCGACGGTCGGACTCGTGCCGGCCATCAAGAAGCTCGCCGACGAGGGCATCCCCGTCACCTTCGCGCTGTCGCTGCACGCACCGGATGACCACCTGCGCGACGAGCTCATCCCGGTGAACTCGCGCTGGAAGGTCGACGAGGCGCTCGACGCCGCCTACGACTACTACGCCAAGACCGGCCGCCGTGTCTCGATCGAGTACGCGCTGATCAAGGACATGAACGACCACGCCTGGCGCGCCGACCTGCTCGCCGACAAGCTCAACGAGCGCGGCCGCGGCTGGGTGCACGTCAACCCGATCCCGCTGAACCCGACGCCCGGCTCGATCTGGACGTCGTCCGAGCCCTCGGTGCAGAACGAGTTCGTGCGCCGCCTCAACGACGCAGGCATCCCGACGACCCTCCGCGACACTCGCGGCAAGGAGATCGACGGTGCCTGCGGTCAGCTCGTCGCGACGACCGAAGACGAGGCTGCCTCCGCCGCCATGGCCTGAGGGCCGTTGGCGCGATCGCGAAGGCCGTCGCGGCGACCGAGAGTCTCGGCGCGCGACAGCCACGACTCGATGCGCGCGGGGCTCGCGTCCTTGACGCCCAGCATCCGCGTGGTGCGCACCGAGCGGATGCCGCAGAACCTCATCGTCCCGCGGGCGACGTGCGTCTGCGCCGGGAGCCCGGTGAAGGGCGTGAGGAACCACGGGGTGTCCGCCAGCAGGAACAGGCGTCCGTTCGCAGCCGTCAACAGGCCTTCGGGCATCCCGAGCTTCGAGTACCGGTACTCCTGCTGCGGCAGCAGGGCCCGATCGAAGAAGCCCTTCAGCAACGCCGGCACCGACCCCCACCAGAGCGGCGTGAACACCACGACCGTCCGCGCTTCGGCCAGTGCGCGCTTCGCGTCGATCAGGTCGGGCTCGAGCTGCATGCGCCGGCGGTAGCCGAAGCGCAGCGACGGATCGAAGTCGAGATCGCGCAGAGCGAGGACACGGGCGTCGCCATGCGCTGCGGCATAGCGTCGGGCCAGTTCTGCGGTGAGGGATCCGGCATCGGGGTGGCCGTCGATGATCAGTGCGGATGACATGTGCGCTCCTATGTTGACAGTGTCAAGCAGTGGTGGACACTGTCAAGATAGGCAACAATGTTGCTTGTGTCAAGTTCCCGATCCGGCTATCACCACGGTGACCTCGCCCACGCCCTCGAGGCGGCGGCGATGCAGCTGCTCGCCGAGAAGCCCGCGGGGGAGATCAGCCTGCGCGAGGTCGCCCGCGCCGCCGACGTGAGCCATAACGCCCCGTACCACCACTTCTCCGACCGGCGCGGTCTGCTCAAGGTCCTCGCCGAGCGCAGCATGGCCGACCTGGTGGCCGCGGTGCGCGGCGGGATCGAGGAGGCGCCGGACTCCGCATCCGCCGTGATCGAAGGCGGTGCCGCGTACATCCGCTACGCGGTCGAGCATCCGCACGGCTTCGACGTGATCTACGACCCCACGGTGTGCATCCCCGGTGAGCCGAGCGAGACCATGGCCCCCCTGATCGATGAGCTCGAGCAGCTGCTGTCGGAGGCGTCCGTGGCGGCGGGCCTCGACGCGCAGAGCGTCACCGGAGTGTGGGGCCTCGTGCACGGACTCGGAACGCTGTGCGCCGCCGGACATTTCTCGCTCAAGGACGCGCTCGCCGCGAGCGCCGATGCGCTCGTCCGCATGCTGCCGCGCTGACCCTGACGAGGCCCGCGGAGGCGGAAACACAGGGTTCGTGCACGTTTTCCACAGGCGACATTTCGTAGATTGTCGGAATGCCCTATTCCGCTCACCGCCCAGGACGGTTCGATTCGCAGGGTCGGATCATCCTCGACAGCGACCCGAACGCTGACACGGACGACCTCGACTTCCTGCGCGCGTACGAGCCCACGGGCGCCGATCTGCCGGAACCGCAGCAGGCACCCGAGGTGCCCGATGCGCCGGAGCAGGAGCAGGATGCCGCGGCATCCGCCCGTCCCGTGCGTGAGCCCAAGCCCCGGCGTCAGCCGCGCGAGCGCGCACCGCGCGTGCCGGGGTCGCGTCTGCGCAAGCTCGCCATCCTCGGCGGAGCCGAGGGCGAGATCCTCGACCGCGTCCCCGGTGAGACCTCGCGCTTCGTGCAGATGTTCTTCGTGCTGGCCGGAACCGCACTGGTCTCGGCGATCTCCATGCTGTTCGCACTGACCACGGGCGTGCAGGCCGCGATCTGGCTGGCCGTGCCGCTGGCGGTCGTCTGGGCGCTCATCATCTTCAACCTCGATCGCTTCCTCACCTCGACCATGACGTCGACCCGCAACGTCTGGAAGCTCATCGGCCTCGCGATCCCACGTGTGATCATGGCCGCGATCATCGGCTTCGTCGTCGCCGAGCCGCTCGTGCTGCAGATCTTCCACAACGACATCGCGCGCGAGGTCGCCTCGACGAACATCACCCAGGCGCAGGCCGACCAGGATGCACTCGAGACCGGCCCCGAGAAGAAGGCGCTCGACGCCGCATCCGACCGCGTCGCCGAGCTCGAGAACCAGGCGGCGACCGGAATCGTCGCCGGCACCGACTCGTCGTCGGCGACCGAATCGGCCGCGCAGGCCACGGTCGACGACCTCACGGCCAAGATGACCGAGCAGCAGGCCGTGATCGACCAGGCCCGCGTCCTCTACCAGTGCGAGCTCACCGGCGAAGGTGCAGGCACGGTTCCCGGCTGCACCGGCGTGAACGGCGAGGGCGCGAGCTCGGATGCCGCCCAGGCCCAGCTCGCCGAGGCGCAGCAGACCTACGACGCGCTCGCCGCGCAGCTGCGCACCGCCAACGAAGAGCTGGCAGCCGCGGGCACCGCCGCCAAGGAGAACACCAGCACGTCGGAGTCGCGGAACCGTGAAGAGGCGCAGTCTCAGCTGCCCGCCGCGCGCGACAGCTATGACACCGCGCTCGCCGCGTACAACGCGCGCGCCGAATCGGTGGCGTCCGGCAACGCGGGCGCGATCGGTCTGCTCAGCCAGATCAGCGGTCTGAACAGGCTCAGCGAGAAGGAGCCGACGATCCTGTGGGCGCACATCCTCATCGCCGCACTGTTCTTCATGATCGAGCTGCTGCCCGTGCTCGTGAAGGTGCTCACCTCCTACGGCGACCCGTCGCTCTACGAGAAGGCCGTCGCGATCCGCAAGCAGGTCGCGCTCGACAAGGTGACCGCCGAGGGGTTCCGCGACCGCGCGGCGATCGTCACCGTGCAGTCGCAGGGGATCCAGGCGGATGCCGGATCAGGCGAGCCGCAGACCCGCGCCGAGCGCAAGGAGGCCGCCCAGGCCGCCGAAGCGCGTGACGCGGCGCAGGAGCGCGAGCTCGCCGAGAAGCGCGCCCAGGCGCAGACGCTCGCCGAGCAGGAGCAGCTGGTCGAACCGCGCGTCTGATCCGGGCCCGGCGCCTGCCGCGGCCGGTAGCGTTATGGCATGGTCAACTATCGCTATCTCGGCAACAGCGGTCTCAAGGTCTCTGAGATCACCTACGGCAACTGGGTCACGCACGCTTCGCAGGTCGGCGACGACGCCGCCGTCAAGACGGTGCACGCGGCGCTCGACGTCGGCATCACCACATTCGACACCGCAGACACCTACGCGAACACCGCGGCAGAGGTCGTGCTCGGCAAGGCGCTCGAGGGTCAGCGCCGCGAGGGTCTCGAGATCTTCACGAAGGTCTACTTCCCGACCGGCCCCAAGGGACCGAACGACACCGGGCTGAGCCGCAAGCACATCCTCGAATCGATCAACGGCTCGCTGACGCGCCTCGGCACCGACTACGTCGACCTGTACCAGGCGCACCGCTTCGACTACGAGACCCCGCTGGAGGAGACGTTCCAGGCGTTCGCCGACGTCGTCCGCCAGGGCAAGGCCCTCTACATCGGCGTCTCGGAGTGGACGGCCGAGCAGCTGCGCGAGGGGCACGCCCTCGCGAAGCAGCTCGGCGTGCAGCTGATCTCGAACCAGCCGCAGTACTCGATGCTGCACCGTGTGATCGAGGGCAAGGTCGTGCCCGCATCAGAGGAGCTCGGCATCTCGCAGATCGTCTGGTCGCCGATGGCGCAGGGCGTGCTGTCGGGCAAGTACCTGCCGGGTCAGCCGGTTCCGGAGGGCTCCCGCGCGACGGATCCGCACAGCGGCTCCGACTTCATCAAGGGGTTCCTGCAGGACGACATCCTCACCGCCGTGCAGAAGCTCAAGCCGATCGCCGAGCAGGCCGGCCTGTCGATGCCGCAGCTCGCGATCGCCTGGGTGCTGCAGAACCCGAACGTCGCCGCAGCTCTCGTCGGAGCCTCGCGCCCCGAGCAGCTCGCCGAGACGGTCAAGGCCTCGGGCGTGACGCTCGACGCCGACACGCTCGCGGCGATCGACACCGCACTGGGCGACACGGTCAACCGCGATGCAGAGGCCACGTACTCGGTGTCGCCGAAGGCCCGCCTGGTCTGACGGATGCATGACGAAGGCCGCCGTCCCTGAGGGGCGGCGGCCTTCGTCATATCCGGATGCGCCTACTCCTTGACGGCGCCGGCGGTCAGGCCCTGCACGATCCAGCGGCTCGCGAGTGCGAACATCACCATGGTCGGCAGGATCGTCAGCACGGCTGCGGCGCTCATCGAGCCCCAGTCGATGTTGAACGTCGAGATGAACCCGTTCAGCGCCGACGGCACGGTGCGGTTCTCGTCGGTGTTCATCAGCACGACCGACAGGAACAGCTCGTTCCAGCAGTTGACGAAGTTGAAGATGAAGGCCGCGATGATGCCCGGGGTCATCACCGGCACGAGCACCCGGAACAGCGCGCCGAAGCGCGAGCATCCGTCGATCATCGCCGCCTCTTCGAGCGCGTCCGGCACGTTCTCGAAGAAACCGCGCAGCATGACCGTGGAGAACGGGATGCAGACCGCGATGTACACGAGGATCAGGCCGGGCTTGGTGTCGACGAGGCCCAGGTCGGTCATCATCGAGTACAGCGGGCCCAGCGCGATGAACGCGGGGATCATCTGCGTGAGCAGGAACGCCACCAGCACCGTCCCCTTGCCGCGGAACTCGAAGCGCGCGATCACATAGGCGCTGAGCAGAGCGATGAGCGTCGCGACCGCACCCGCGATCGTCGCCACCAGAGCCGAGTTGCCGAGGAAGACCCCGAACGAGCTCTGCTCGAACAGGCTCACGTAGTTGTCGAGCGACGGCTCGCTGGGCCAGTACTCGATCGGGAAGGAGTTGATCGTTCCCGGCGACTTGAACGACGTCAGCGCGATCCAGTACAGCGGGAAGAGCGTGATGACGAGCCAGAGGGCGAGACCGACGACGCGCACGACGCCGCCGAGCGAGACCTTGCGCTTCGGACGCGGTGCCTTCGCGATGTCGGGGACGGTGAGACGCCGGGTCTCGGTGACCGTGGTTCCGGTGACGGTCATCGCTGGACCCTCCGCATCGCCATGAGGTAGAACGCGCAGAACACGAACAGGAACGCGACGACGATGAGTCCGATGGCGCTCGCGATGCCGTAGTTGCCCTGCTGCGTGTAGTTGATCATCCACGTCGTGATGATGTGGGTCTGGTTCGCCGGCCCGCCGTTGGTCATCGCGTAGATGATGTCGGGGAAGTTGAAGATCCAGATGATGCGCAGCAGGATCGTCAGCAGCAGCGTCATCGAGATGTACGGGATGATGATCGAGAACAGCTGACGCACCTTGCCTGCGCCGTCGAGGCTCGCGGCCTCGAGCATCTCATCGGGCACGGACTGCAGAGCCGCGAGGATCATGATCGCGAAGAAGGTCACGCCGTACCAGATGTTGGCGACGATGACCGCGAACATCGCGAGCTTCGGATCCGCCAGCCAGGGCAGCGGGGCGTCGATCAGGCCGGCCTTCATGAGCAGGTCGTTCACGACGCCGAACTCGGCGTTGAACATCCAGCGGAACAGCATCCCGATCAGGAAGCCCGAGACGGCCCACGGGAAGAACACGAGCGCCTGGTAGAGGCCGCGGAAGCGGAAGCGCTTGCGCAGGGCGAGCGCGATCAGGAAGCCGATCACGAGCTGAGGCACGAGCGAGCCGACGACCCACAGGACGGAGTTCCAGGCGACGATCGGGAAGGCAGGGTCCTGGAAGACGGTGACGAAGTTGTCGAAACCCACCCACGGGGTGGAGGTGAGATCCCACAGGTTCCAGTCGTGGAAGGCCATGCGTGCGCCCTGCAGCATCGGCCAGTAGGTGAACCAGCACACGAACACGATCGCCGGGGCCATGAAGGCCAGCAGCGTCAGCGCGTGGCGGCCACGGAAGGGGCGGCGCCGGCGGGATGCCGGGGAGGCCCCGCCGGCGGTGCCGACGGAGCCCCCTTCGAGAGTGGTCCGGGTCACGGATCAGCCCTTTTCCGCAGCGTACTTCTCGGTCCAGAAGGTGTCCCACGACTCGAGCAGCTCGGTGGTCGACATGTTGCCGAGCAGCACGTTCTGCACGTCCTGGTCGGACTTCTGGATCCACTCGGTCCACCAGCTGACGCCGCGAGGCTGCTTGACGTTGACGTAGGTCTCGGGGTCCTCGGTCATCGTGACATAGCTCGTCCACGGGCCCGAGGAGTAAAACTCGTCATCGGCGGCCTCGGAGATGATCGGCACGAGGCTGTTGGCCTGCGCGAACTCGGTGGCCGGCTCGGCCGACGAGAGGAACTCGACGAGCTTGACCGCAGCATCCTGGTGCTCGCTGTTCTCCGCGACGCCCCAGCCGGCGACGGCCAGCGGTTGCGCGGCCTTGCCCGACGGGCCGACGAGCAGCGGGGCGGTGTCCCACTGATCCTCGGTCAGAGAGGAGTCCTGCACGGTCGCGATGACCTCGGGGTCCTGCAGCAGGAACGCCGTGGTGCCGTTGGTGAAACCGGCGACCATCTCGGGGTAGCCCCACGACACGGCGGACGGCGGCGACGCCTCCTTGAAGAGGTCGAAGTAGTCGTCGACGGCTTCCTGCGCCTCGGGAGCGGCGAAGATCGTCGACCCGTCCTCCATCAGGAAGGCGTCATCGACGTCGAGGCCGTCGATCGTGTAGGCCTCGATAGCCGCGACCACATTGCTGTTCGCGTTCTGGCCACCGCGGAACGCGTAGCCGTAGATGTTGTTCGCGGGGTCCTGGATGGCGCTGGCCTGCTCGAGCAGATCCTTCCAGCTGTGCGGCGGGCCGTCGAAGCCCGCCTCCTCGACGAGGTCGGTGCGATAGAAGAGCGACAGGCCGTAGAAGCCGTACGGCACGAAGTAGCTCTTGCCGTCTGCGGCCACGGACGCCGACTGCGCGTTGTCGGTGAGGGCATCCCAGCCGTCCCACTTCTCGAGGTCGGCCGAGATGTCGTGCAGCCAGCCGTTGTTCGCGAACGGTCCGACGGTGATGTCGCGGACCTCGAGTACGTCGACGCCCTTGCCCGACTGCAGCATCTGCTGGATCTTCGCGTCGGCCTGCTCGGTGGGCGGCGAGACGAGCTTGACCTTGATGTCGGGGTTCTCCTTCTCGAAGTCGTCGAGGAGTCCGCGCAGCAGGTCGGTGCGGGCAGGATTGGTCAGGCTCTCGACCATCTGCAGGGTGACGGTGCCGTCGGCGGACTCGCCGCTGCCTGCGGAACAGCCGGTGAGCGCGAGTGCGGCGACGGTGCCGATTCCCGCGGCGGTCGTCAAGATTCTGTTCTTCTTCACGAGGTGCCTCTCAGTTGGTGATGGTGGTGGGTCGGGTGGTGGGTGGAGGGGTGGGTCGGGTCAGGAGACGATGATGGAGTCGGCGGTGCGGATGCCGGCGCGGCGGAGGATCTGCGGGATGCAGCGCTCGACGAAGGCCTCGAAGTCGGACGCCTCCGTGTAGAGGTGCGCCGACAGGCGGAAGTAGCCGACGCCGCGGAAGCTGGTGAACGCGGTCTCGACGCCGGTCTCGTCGAGCAGGTCCATGCGCAGGGCATCGGCCTCTTCGCGGGTCGAGCCGAGTCCGAGCGGCAGTCGCACGAGTCGCATCGGCGGCACGGGCGAGGGCAACGGAGTGAGGGGGTCTTCGTCGCCGTAGGGGCGCAGACCCTCGGCGATGATCTCGGCCCCGGCATCCGCCATCTGGGCCATCGCCTGGCGGGCGTTGTGCCACCCGAACTCGGACTCGATGAACTCGATCGATGCCGGGGTGGCGAGGTAGGTCGTCGCGTCGATCGTGCCCTGGGTGTCGAAGCGCTCGGGGTAGGGCTCGTTCGCCGCCCACGAGTCGATGAGCGGCCACAGGTCGTCGCGGTCGGGGGCGTTCGTGACGAGCAGGGCGGAACCGCGCGGGGCGCAGGGCCACTTGTGCAGGTTGCCGAACCACCAGTCGCCGCCGGCGACCGCGGCGGCATCGGCGACGAGACCGGGAGCATGGGCGCCGTCGACGAGGGTGCGGATGCCCCGTTCCGCCGCGAGCTCGGCGATGCGCCGGGTCGGCAGCATCCGCGCGGTCGGCGAGGTGATCTGGTCGACCACGATCAGGCGGGTGGCCGGAGTGAGTGCGTCGGCGAAGCGCTGCACGACCTCGTCGTCGGAGGCGAGCAGCGGCAGCTCGACGGCGCGGACGGATGCTCCGAAGCGGCGGGCCAGGCGCTGCGCGCCCATGGTGATCGCTCCGTAGCCCTGGTCGGTGACGAGGATCTCGTCGCCGCGCTCGAGGTGCAGGGCGTTGTAGACGACGGTGGCGGCGGCGGAGGCGTTCGGGACGAAGACGCTGTCTTCGGCATGGGCGCCGAGGAACGGAGCCGTGCGCTCGCGAGCGTCGCGCACCCGTTCGGCGATGCGAGGGAACCACTCGACCGGGCTGAGGTCGGCACGACGTCGCAGGGCATCCTGCTGCTCGACGACGGCCGTGGGAACCGCGCCGAACGAGCCGTGGTTCAGGTGGATCACGTCGGGATCGAGCGGCCACGCATCACGGGCTCGGATGCCGGAGTTCAGCGTGAGCGGTGCGGGGAAGAGTGGTGCGGGCATCGGTCCTCGTCGGTGCAGTGGGGGAGTTGTTGCACAACTTTGCCACACGGCTTTCGAAATGGCTACGAAAAGGCGAGGATGAAACATAGTTGTCATACGAATTTGACGAAGGGTCTGCGTCCGACAGACTCAGCAAGGGGATCGGGCGGTGTCAGGAGGATGACGATGAGCGCACTGGACACAGCGCTGCACGGGCTGCGTGCGCTGATCGCGGACGGCGAGCTGCGTCCCGGCGACCGTCTGCCGAGCGAGGGTGAGCTGTGCGAGACGCTCGGCGTCTCACGCGGATCGCTGCGCGAAGCCATCCGCATGCTGGCCGCCCTCGGTGTGCTCGAGACCCGGCACGGCTCGGGCAGCTACGTCAGCGAGCTGCGCGCCGCCGACCTGATCGGCAGCCTCTCTCTCACGGTCGGACTCCTGCCCATGGCCGGGGTGCTCGAACTGACGGAGCTTCGCAGGGTGCTCGAGCCCCACGCGGCTGCGCTCGCCGCGGCCCGCATCGACGCCGCCACGATCGAGACGCTCAGCGGCGTGCTCGATGAGATCGAGGCGAGCGACGACTTCGAGGACCACTCCCGCCTCGACCACGCCTTCCACATGACGATCTCGGAGGTCGCCGGCAACGACGCGCTCACGAGCCTGATCGACGTGCTGCGCTCTCGGTCGCGGGCCTATCGGATCCCGGATGCCGGCGACGCCGCCGAACTCAAGCTCCACTCGGATGCCGGGCACCGGGCGATCCTCCGCGGACTCGCTGCGGCGGACCCGGTCGCGGCGTCGGCTGCGGCATCCGCCCACGTGGCTCAGACCGAGTACTGGGTGCGCCGGTACACCGATACGGATATGCGCGCCGAAGGGTCGTCCGTCGATCGCCCTGAGTGACGACGATCGCCCTCTCATCTCGCCCGGTCTGCACAGTTCGCCTCGGTCTGCACGGGCGTGCGGTCGCCTCGGGGGCCGTGCGGGGCGCTGTGTGCGTATCGGGCGGAGGGGACGCCGCGGTCAGGCGAGGGTGATGTCGACCTGGATCTCCGTGGCGATGCGCTCGAGGTCGCGACGCAGGGCATCGATGTCGACCGACGACGGAACCCGTGCGATCACGGAGGCCTCGAACAGACGGCCGCCGGCCATCGCGGCATCCCGGGTCTCGGTCGCGAGCTCCTCGATGCTGAGTTCGTGCGCGTTCAGCACGCTCGAGACCTCGCGGACGATGCCGGATCGGTCGTTGCCCAGCACTCGGATCTCGAGTCGCTGCTCGTCCTCCGCGTCGTCATCAGGCGTTCCGGTGAGGACGGCGAGCGTCAGGAGCCCCTGTCCCTGAAGTCCGCGGAGCGCCGTCTGCAGCTCGTCGGAACGGTCGGCGGCGACCGAGACCTCGATCACTCCGGCGAAGGTGCCCGCGAGCTCAGCCAGCGAGCTGTTCTCCCAGTTGCCGCCGTGGGCATCGACGACATCGGCGACGGCTGCGACGAGTCCGGGGCGATCGGCACCCGCGACAGTGAGGATGAGAGTAGTCATGCGGCCAGCGTAGCCGGAGCGCCTCGGCCCGCGACGTGCCATGACTCCGGAGAATGTGGCCGCTCGAGCCCGAGGAAGCGTGTTCTCCCGGGTGACCTGCCCGGATCTCCGGAGTCATGGAAGCGGAACGAGGGTCAGTCGACCCAGACCCCGGTCTCGAGGAAGTGATCGAGGCGCGTGCGATGCGGGTCGAGGTCCCAGCCCTGCTCGGCGACCCACTCATCGTTGAAGTACGTGCCGGCGTAGCGGATGCCGCTGTCGCAGATGAGCGTGACGATGCTGCCGGTCTCGCCCGCCGCGCGCATGCGCGCGATCAGCTGGAATGCGCCGTACAGGTTGGTGCCGGTCGAACCTCCGGCCCAGTGCAGGGTGCGCTCGCGCAGCATCCGGATCGCGGCGATCGACCCCGCGTCGGGAACGCGGATCATCTCGTCGATCACACTGGGCACGAACGAGGCCTCGACGCGCGGGCGGCCGATGCCCTCGATGCGACTGGGGCGTCCGGCCGGAGCGTCGACGGTGCCCGCCCATCCGTCGTAGAACGCCGAACCCTCGGGGTCGACGACCGCGATCTGCGTCTCGTGGCGGCGGTACTTCACGTACCGGCCGAAGGTGGCGCTCGTGCCGCCGGTGCCTGCGCCCACGACGATCCAGCGGGGGATCGGGTGGCGTTCCTGCGACAGCTGGCTGAACACGCTCTCGGCGATGTTGTTGTTGCCGCGCCAGTCGGTCGCCCGCTCGGCGAACGTGAACTGGTCGAGGTAGTGGCCATGGCATTCGGAGGCCAGGCGCTGAGCCTCAGGAGACATGTCCTCGGCGCGGTCGACGAAGTGACAGCGTCCACCGTAGAACTCGATGAGGTCGATCTTCTCCTGGCTGGTCGAGCGCGGTACGACGGTGACGAAGGGCAGCCCCAGCATCCGCGCGAAGTACGCCTCGGAGACGGCCGTCGATCCGCTGGACGACTCGACGAGAGTGGAGTCCTCGGTGATGCGTCCGTTGACGAGTCCGTACAGGATCAGCGAGCGCGCGAGACGGTGCTTGAGCGACCCGGTCGGATGCACCGACTCGTCTTTCAGGTACAGGTCGATGCCCCACTCGGGTGGCAGTGGGAAGAGGTGCAGATGGGTGTCGGCGCTGCGGTTGGCGTCGGCTTCCAGCAGGGCGATCGCGGTGCTGGTCCAGTCGCTCATGCTTCGAGCGTAACGCTCCTCTAGCGGGGCGTGTAGCCGCCCTCGCCCGTCTCGCCGTCGTACGTGAAGACCTCGTCCTCGAGGGTGATCTGGATGTCGTCGCCGAGGGGCTGCTCGGCGAGCAGACGCTCCTCGAGCATCGTCATGCGCTCCTCGTACTCCTGCGCCTGCGCATCGTCGACACCCCAGATGGTGGCGACCTTCATGTCGGTGAGGAAGTAGAGGAAGGCGGAGACGGCCGTGCGGTTGAACTGGGTGTCGGGGATGCTCTGCCAGAGCGCGCCGCTGTCGCGCAGGCGTTTGTACTCGTCGATCTTCGCCTGGAGCGCGTCGGCGATGGCGGAGGCATCGGCGTCGCCCGAGCCGTCGGAGTCCGGGTCGCCCTGCGGTGCCTCGGAAGGCGCTGCGGGCTCTTCCGTGACGCTCGTGGCCGGAGGCGCGGTCGCCGGTTCGGTGCGCGAGCTCAGCAGCAGGCTCACGGCCACCGCGATGCCCACGACGACGATCAGCACGAACGCCGCGACCGCTGCGATGACGATGCCGACGGTCCGTCCTGAACGCGGAGGAGGAGGCGCGGACGGGGAAGCATATGCGGCGCCGTAGGGAGGCGACGGCTGCCCCGGGGGCGGCGGCGGGTACGCGGCCATCTGCGGATGCTGCCCCGGCTGGGGGGCAGAGGCGTACGGCGGCAGCGGCGGGGCGGGCGGCCCGGGCATCCCGCCCAGCGGCGGGGCCAGCGGGACGGAGGATCCGAGCTGTCCCGGCGCCGCGGCAGGCGGCGGAGGGATGACCGGGTCGGAGTCGGATGCCGGTGGATGCGCGTCGTCGACCATCGTGTCTTCCCCCCGATCGCATCGCCCCGTGCGATGCGTGCTCTCGTTCCAGGCTAGTCCGCGACCCGTGCTCGGCCGACCCACCTGTGAGTGGATGCCGCGTGCGGATGCGGCTAGCGGACGGTGCCGGCGCGCGAGGTGCTGCCGTCGCCGTCGACGTGCAGCAGCGACGCCTGCGACTGCTCCTGCTGCAGCTGGAACTCGAAGCGCGAGCGGTCGCCGCGGTGGTGCGCCACGAAGTACTCGATCGGCGTGCCGTCGGAGGAACGGCTCACGCTGCGCAGTCGCAGCAGGGCGGAGCCGGCGCTCACCCCCAGATGCTGCGCCTGCTCGTGGGTCGCGACGGTGGCCTCGGCCGAGCGGACGCCGCTGGTCGCCACGATGTCGTGATCGGCGAGCAGGCGGTACAGGGACCGCTCCGAGAGGTCGACGCCGAGCGTGACTCCGCCGACGGCATCCGGCATCCAGGTGGTCGAGAGCGACCAGGGTTCGCCGTCGACGTGACGCAGACGGTCGAGCACCACGACCGGTGCGCCAGGGTCGACCTCGAGTGCCGCCGCGATCTCGTCGTCGGCGAGAGTCTGCTCGTGGCGCAGGACGTCGCTGTGCACGTGCCCGCCGCGGCGCTCGACGTCGTCGTAGAGGCCGATCAGCGTGTGCACCAGGCTCTCGCTCGTGCGGGGACGCGACACGAACGTGCCCTTGCCCTTGACGCGTTCGACGAGCCCCTCGTGCTCGAGCTGGGCCAACGCCTGGCGCACCACGGTGCGCGAGATGCCGTACCGCTCGCAGAGGCGGTGCTCGCCGGGCAGCGGGTCGCCGGGCTGCAGGCCGTCTCGCGAGATGCCGTCGACGATCAGCTGACGCAGCTGGTCGTACATGGGCGCGGCGGAGTGGCGGTCGATCGTGTCGTTCATATCAGTACGCCACTCCCGCGTGCAGGATCACGTTCGCGTAGGGGGTGAACTCTCCCGAGCGCACGAACGCGCGCGCCGAGTGGGTCAGCTTCTTGAAGTCGACGTGCGGGATGAGCTCGATCTCGAAGTCCTGGTCGGCGAAGCGCTCGCGCAGCGCGGCCAGCACCTCGGGGCTCTTCTCGGCGACCTCGGCCGACACCGTCGCTCCCTCCACGATGAGCTCGGCCAGCACGGTGTCGAGCACGTCGAAGAAGGCCGGAGCGCCGGGACGATAGGCGAGGTCGATGCGCTCGGATCCGGGCGGGATGGGCAGGCCGGCATCGGTGACCACCAGCAGATCGGTGTGGCCGGTCTCGCTGATCACGCGCGAGAGTGCGGGGTTGATGGTCGTCGCTGTCTTGCGCATGATGTCTCCTCGGGGATGTCAGTGGGCTTCTCGGGCGGCCAGGAAGGCGTCGACCTCGGCCCGCAGCGGCAGGCTGGGCGAGGCGCCCTGCTTCGTGACGGCGAGGGCTCCGGCGGCGGTCGCCAGGCGTACGGCATCCGTCAGCCCCCAGCCGTTGGCGAGGGCGGCGCCGAGATACCCGGCGTAGGCGTCGCCGGCCGCGGTGGTGTCGACGGCCTCGACCGGGAAGGGCGGGATGACGGATGCTCCCGCTGCGGTCACGACGCACGAGCCCTGACCCGCGAGCGTGATCACGGCGGCGCCGACGCCCCGGTCGAGGAACCAGCGTCCGGCGATCTCCGCCGACGCGGCATCCGTCACCTCGACGCCGCTGAGCACCGAGGCCTCGGTCTCGTTCGGGGTGACGATGTCGATGCTCGCCCACACGGCGTCATCCAGCGGAGCGGCGGGGGCGGGGTCGAGGATGACGGTCATGCCGTGCTCGCGTCCTCGTGACGTGATGTGCGCGGTGAGCGCCGAGGGCGTCTCGAGCTGGGTGAGCAGCACCGACGTGGTCGGCGCGAGGGCTTCGAGCGCCGCGTCGATCTGCTCGGTGCTGAGCGCGGCGTTGGCCAGAGGCACCATGACGATGTCGTTCTGCGCCGAGGCGTCGACGCGGATGTGCGCGATGCCCGTCGGGCCCGGCACCGTGCGCAGGTGCGTGAGGTCGACCCCGGCCTCGCTCAGCCCGTCGACGACGAGGTCGTGGAAGAGGTCGTCTCCCACGCATCCGACGAAGCTCGTGCGGGCCCCCGATCGTCCGGCGGCGACCGCCTGATTCGCGCCCTTGCCGCCGAGCATCAGGGTGAACTCGTCGCCGAGGATGGTCTCTCCGCGGGCGGGGAGCCTGGTCGAGAAGGTCGTAACGTCTGCGGTCACGCTGCCGACGATGACGACGCCGGTGCGATCGGGCGAGGTGGCGGCTGTCATGGCACTCCTGATCGTCGTCGATGCGGGGCGCTTTGACATCCTCCGCGGCTGTCATTACATTAGCCGAATCCGAACCTGTAACGACAGGTTGTGCACAAGGAGACCCGATGACCGCGCTGGCCCCCCGTCTCTATGTCGACAGCGCGGACGTCGACCGCGTCGCCTCCCTCCTCACCGCGGGCGTCGTGCATGGCGTGACGACCAACCCCACGATCCTCGAGCGCGGTGGCCGCACCGCCGCGGAGATCCCCGACCTCTACGCCCGCTGGTCGGACGAGGGCGCCCGCGAGATCTTCTTCCAGACGTGGGGCGGCGACACCGCATCCTTCCTCCGCAACGCCGAGGGCATCCGTGCGCTGGGCGATCGCGTGGCCGTGAAGGTGCCGGCGACCCGCGACGGCTTCGCCGCGGCATCCGCTCTGGTGCGCGACGGCGCGACCGTGCTCGTCACCGCCGTCTACTCGGTCGCACAGGCGCTGGCATGCGCCTCGATCGGGGCGCAGTACATCGCCCCCTACCTCGGACGGATGCGGGATGCCGGCATCGACGGGGATGCGGTGATCGCCCGCATGCAGGAGGTGTGCGCGGGCAGCGACTCGAACGTGCTCGCGGCCAGCCTGCGATCACCCGACGACATCACCGGTCTGCGTCTCGCGGGGGTGCCGTACTTCACGGCGGCACCCGACGTGATCGAGCAGGTGCTGTTCCACGAGGTCAGCGACAGCTCCGCCGCCGAGTTCGACGCGGCGATGGGGCGGCTCGGGGCTTGAGTCGCGATTCGGCGAGTGGGCCAGCGTCGGCCAGACGCGCCAGATTCGGCCCGACGTCACGGATACGGCCGAGCGAAGCGCATCTGGCCGAACGTGCCTGTCAGGGCCCGGGCGACGAAAGGCGTGCAGGTAAGGCCGGAGGGACGCGTGGCCGAGAAAAGGCGTCGCTGCGTCAGGCGGATGCCGCCTGGCGCAGCCACCGCTCGACGCCGGCGATGTGCGCCGTGGCGAGCGAGGTGGCGAGACCCGAATCGCGCCGGGCGATGGCGTCGGCGATCGCCCGGTGCTCCGAGAGGGTGCGCTCGACCGCTCCGCCCTCGGTGAGACCACGCCACACGCGGGCGCGCACGGTCTGACTGCTCAGGTGCTCGATGAGGCTGGCGAGATAGGCGTTGCCGGCCATGCCGACGATCTCACGGTGGAAGCGGATGTCGTGCTCGACGAGCTCTTCGATGCTGACCGTCGGATCGATGGAGGCGACCTCGCTCTCGAGGCCGGCGATCGCGTCGTCGCTGCCGAGGGTGGCCGCGAGGCCGGTCGCCTGCGACTCCAGCATCCGTCGCACCGCGAAGATCTCGAGCATCGAGTCGTCGTCGTGCATGTCGACCACGAACGAGATCGCCTCGAGCAGCAGGTGGGGCTCCAGGCTCGTGACATAGGTGCCGTCACCGCGGCGCACGTCGAGCACCCGGATCACCTCGAGCGCCTTCACGGCCTCGCGCATCGAGTTGCGTGACAGGCCGAGCCGCTCGGACAGCTCCTTCTCGGGAGGGAGGCGATCGCCGGGTGCGAGTTCGCCCGACACGATCATCGCCTTGATCTTCTCGAT
This sequence comes from Microbacterium sp. 1.5R, assembly GCF_001889265.1. Classification (NCBI taxonomy): domain Bacteria; kingdom Bacillati; phylum Actinomycetota; class Actinomycetes; order Micrococcales; family Microbacteriaceae; genus Microbacterium; species Microbacterium sp. 1.5R. The sequence goes on along the minus strand of NZ_CP018151.1, from coordinate 3,275,008 downwards.
CGCGTCGTCAGTCACTGCCATGGCGTCATCCTAGCCATTCATCGGATGTCTGCGGCAGGATGGGGGCATGCGCGTACTCGATTCGCACCTGCACCTCTGGGACCCCGAGCTTCTGCACTACACGTGGCTCGAGGGTCCGCTCGCCTGGCTGTTCGGTGCGACCGAGATCGAGCACGCCCGCATCGCCCGCGCGACGACCGAGCGCGCGGTGTTCGTGCAGGCCGAGACCGTCGAAGACGACTTCCTCGAAGAAGTGCGGTGGGTGGCCGGGCTCGCGCCCCGCGTCGGGGTGGTCGGCATCGTCGCGGGGGCGCGTCTGGATCGCGGCACCGACACCACCGCGCACCTCGAAGGACTCGCCGCTGAGCCGCTCGTGGTCGGCGTGCGGCACAACCTGCAGGGCGAACCCGACGGACTGGCGGTCTCGGCAGACTTCGTCACCGGGGCGCGCGAGGTCGCGGCGCGCGGCTGGGCCTTCGACGCGTGCGTGCGCGCCGCGCAGCTGCCCGAGGTGGCCCGACTCGCGGGGGCGGTGCCCGAGCTGCGGATGGTGCTCGATCACCTCGGCAAGCCCGAGGTCGGCACGGCGAAGGCCCCGGTGGCGCCGACCATGGAATGGGTGCGCGATCTCGACGACCTGGCACGGCATCCGAATGTGTGGTGCAAGCTCTCGGGGCTGCCGGGAGAGGCCGGAGGCGACTGGTCGGCCGAGCAGCTGCACCCGTTCCTCGACGCCGCGGCCGACGCGTTCGGCGTCGAGCGGCTGATGTGGGGCAGTGACTGGCCAGTCTCGGTCATCGGACCCCCGGAGGAGGGCGACCCGTACGCGAACGTCGACGGATCGCCCATGTACCAGCCGACGGCTCGGATCAGATGGGCGGATGCGGTGATCGCCTGGGCCGAGCGCCGCGGGCACGACGTCGACGCGATCATGTGGACGAACGCCGAGGAGTTCTACCGGATCGGAGAGCGGCCGACGCATGAGGACTCTCGGGAGGAGCGGCCGCGCCGCGGCATCCTGGGTTGGCTGCGAGGCGGTCGCTCGTAGCGCCCACTGTCCGGGGCCGGGACCAGGACAGTGGGCGACGCGGCGGTCAGCCCCCGACGGGACGGAGCCGCAGCTGAGCCATGCCGCCGTCGACCTCGATGAACGTGCCCGTGGTCGAGCCCGCGGCGGGGCTCACCAGGTAGGCGACCGCCGCGGCGACCTCGTCGGGTGAGACCAGGCGGCCATGCGGCTGGCGGGCCTCGAGGGCGGCGCGCTCGGCGGCCGGGTCGTCGGCCGAGTCGAGCAGCCGGCCGACCCACGGGGTGTCGGCGGTGCCGGGGTTGACGGCGTTGACGCGGATGCCCTCGCGCAGGTGATCGGCGGCCATGGCACGGGTCAGAGCCGAGACGGCGCCCTTCGACGCGCTGTAGAGCGCGCGCTGGGGAAGGCCGGTGGTCGAGGCGATGGATGCCGTGTTGCAGACCGCCGCGCTCGGCGACTTCTTGAGCCACGGCAGCGCCGCCGACGTGACGCGGGCGATGCCCGTGACGTTGATCGAGAGCACACGCGCCCACTCGTCGTCGTCGTTGGCGCTGATGTCTCCCTGGGCGCCGACCCCGGCGTTGTTCACGACGATGTCGATGCGCCCGAACCTCTCGGCGACGGCGGCCACGGCGGCATCCACCGATGCACGGTCCGACACGTCGGCCGTAAAAGCGGCGAAGGCGGCATCCGCTCCTGAGGTGTCGCGGTCGAGCACCGCGATCTGCGCGCCGTCGGCGTGCAGCCGGGCGGCGATGGCCGCGCCGATCCCGGATGCTCCGCCGGTCACGATCGCGACGAGTCCGTCGAGTGCGCTGCTCACTTCTGTGCCTCCCATGCCACGAACTCCTGGCGCTGATGCCCGAGTCCTTCGATCTCGATCTCGACCACGTCGCCCGCCGTCAGATACGGGAACTTGCCCCCGAAGGCCACGCCCTGGGGAGTGCCCGTGAGGATCAGGTCGCCCGGCTCGAGCGTGACGTACTGCGACAGGTGGTGCACGATCACGCGCACGTCGAAGATCATGTCGTCGGTGTTCGAATCCTGACGCGCTTCGCCGTTCACCCAGCTGCGCAGCCGCAGGTCGTCGACGTCGACCTCGTCGGGTGTCACCAGCCAGGGGCCGGTCGGGTTGAAACCGGGGGCGATCTTGCCCTTCGACCACTGCCCGCCCGAGACCTCCATCTGGAAGGCGCGCTCCGAGACGTCGTTCGCCACCACGTAGCCGGCGATGTGGGCGTCGGCGTCGTCGGGCGAATCGAGGTAGGCGGCGCGGGCGCCGATCACGATACCGAGCTCGACCTCCCAGTCGGTCTTCTCGCTGCCGCGGGGGATCGTGACCGCATCGTTCGGGCCGACGACGGTGTTCGGCGTCTTCAGGAACATGATCGGGACGGTCGGCGGCTCGGAGCCGGACTCGCGGGCGTGCGCCGCGTAGTTCTGGCCGATGCAGATGACGGCGCTCGGGCGGGCGATCGGCGCGCCGATGCGCATCGCCGCGGCATCCCCGAGAACCGGCAGTTCGTCGGCGGCGCGGGCCGCGGCGACGCGAGCCCGGAAATCACCGGCGAGGAAATCACCGTTCACATCGGATGTCACAGAGCGCAGATCGAGGTAGCGGTCGCCTTCGACGAGGACGGGGATCTCGGCGCCGGGGGTGCCTAGCCGTGCGAACTTCATGTCTCTCCTGCTCAGTGAGGTGTCCGTGGGTGACGAGGCGCGTCAGTGCGGCCCGTCTCGTTGACAGTATAGACATCCGATGTTTACACTCCAAGAGATCTGCACGGATATCCGCCCCGTGCACGAGAGGAACCCGTGAGCCGCATCGTCGCCCTCGACACGACCGACATCCGCTTCCCGACATCGCTGAGTCTGGACGGATCGGATGCCATGAATCCCGACCCCGACTACTCGGCGGCATACGTGATCGTGCGCACGGATGCCGAGGACGGCATCGACGGCCACGCGTTCGTCTTCACAATCGGGCGCGGCAACGATGTGCAGGTCGCCGCGATCGACGCGCTCGCCGGGCACCTCGTCGGTCGCGAGATCGAGCCGCTGCTCGACGACATGGGCACGACGTTCCGCGACATCATCGGCGACTCGCAGCTGCGCTGGCTCGGCCCCGAGAAGGGCGTCATGCACATGGCCATCGGCGCGGTCATCAACGCGCTGTGGGACATCAAGGCCAAGCGGGCCGGGCTGCCGCTGTGGCAGCTGCTCGCGCGGATGACGCCCGAGGAGCTCGTGGGCCTCGTCGACTTCCGCTACCTCACCAATGCGCTGACGCCCGAGGACGCCCTCGAGATCCTGCGCGCCGCCGAGCCGGGACGCCTCGAGCGCGAACGAGAACTGCTCGCCACCGGATACCCCGGCTACACGACCAGCCCCGGATGGCTCGGATACTCCGACGAGAAGCTCGAGCGGCTCGCCCGCGAGGCGATGGCCGACGGCTTCACCCAGATCAAGCTCAAGGTCGGCGCCGACCTCGACGACGACATCCGCCGTTTCCGCAAGGCCCGCGAGGTGTGCGGACCGGACTTCCCCATCGCGATCGACGCCAACCAGCGGTGGGAGGTGTCGGAGGCGATCGAATGGATAGGCGCGCTCGCCGAGTTCCACCCCGCCTGGATCGAAGAGCCCACGAGCCCCGACGACGTGCTCGGTCACGCCGAGATCGCCAGGGGGGTAGCACCCATCCGCGTCGCCACCGGCGAGCACGCGCAGAACCGCGTCATCTTCAAGCAGCTGCTGCAGGCCGAGGCGATCTCGGTCATGCAGATCGACGCCGTGCGCGTCGCGGGCGTCAACGAGAACATCGCCAACCTGCTGCTGGCCGCGAAGTTCGGTGTGCCGGTCTGCCCGCATGCCGGCGGCGTCGGGCTGTGCGAGGCCGTGCAGCACCTCTCGATGTTCGACTTCGTCGCCGTCACCGGCACCCGCGAAGGACGGATGATCGAATTCGTCGACCACCTGCACGAGCACTTCGTGATCCCCACCGACATCCAGGGCGGGTCATACATGGCACCCACGGTGCCCGGATCCGGCATGGAGATGAAGGCCGAGAGCATCGCCGCGTACACGTGGACGGGGCAGCATGTCGGAGTCTGATGCTCTGGCGGTTCCGCCCCTCGGATACGGGGCCGCGAACGTCGGCAACCTCTTCCGCGCGCTGAGCGATGACGAGGCGTGGGCGGTGCTCGATGCGGCGTGGGACAGCGGCATCCGCTACTTCGACACCGCTCCGCATTACGGGCTCGGGCTCTCGGAGCGTCGTCTCGGGGCGTTCCTCCAGACCAAACCGCGCGACGAGTACGTGCTGTCGACCAAGGTCGGGCGCCTGCTGCGACCGAACCCCGACCACGACGGCGGCCTCGACACCGCGAACGACTTCCATGTTCCCGACGATCTGCAGCGCGTGTGGGACTTCTCGGCTGAGGGGATACGCACCAGTCTCGATGAGTCCCGCGAGCGTCTCGGGATCGAGCGCATCGATCTTGTCTACCTGCACGACCCCGAGCGGCATGACCTGGATCTCGCGCTCGCCGAGGCGCTGCCGGCGCTCGAGCAGCTGCGTCGCGACGGCGAGGTGACTGCGGTCGGCATCGGCTCGATGGTGTCGGATGCGCTCGCCGCCTCCGTGCGGTCGGCCGACCTCGACCTGGTCATGGTCGCGGGCAGATACACGCTGCTCGAACAGCCGGCGGCGGCCGAGGTGCTGCCGGCGTGCCGAGAGACCGGGACAGGCATCGTCGCGGCATCCGTCTTCAACTCCGGGCTGCTGGCATCGAACGAACCTCGCCGCGACGGGCGATACGAGTACGGGCAGCTTCCCGACGAGCTGTGGGAACGGCTGCTGCGCATCGCACGGGTGTGCGCCGAGCACGACGTGCCGCTGCCCGCCGCCGCGATCCAGTTCCCACTGCAGTCAGACGTGGTGCGCTCGGTGGTGGTCGGAGGAAGCCGGCCAGGGCAGCTGACGCAGAATGCCGAGTATGCGGCGCTCGAGATTCCTGGCGCGCTGTGGAACGAGCTCGCCGCAGAGGGGCTGATCCCGGGCTGAGCCGGACGGCGCGCGTTCACAATTCAGCATAGGTCTGCGCTGGTGGGCGGTCTGGGGCTTCGGCGGCGGCATCAGTGCGGGTTCGTGCTGAATTGTGAACCGGGCCTGCACCGGCGACGCGACGGCGGAGACGAGGCTCAGCGGCCGACGGTCGACTCGCGGACGATCAGCTCGGCGGCGAACGGCGTCGGCGCGGGGAGGTCGGCGGTGGGGTCGGTGAGCTGACGGATGAGTGCCGCGCCGGCCGCCCGGCCGATCTCGTACCCGGGCTGCCGCACGCTCGTCAGCGGCACGACGCTCTGGTGGGCCTGCGCGACGTCGTCGAAGCCGACCAGCGCGATCTCCTCGGGCACGCGGATGCCCCGGCGCAGCAACTGGGTGAGCACGCCGATCGCCACCATGTCGTTGGCGGCGAAGATCGCGTCGGGGCGTTCGGTGGCAGGCATCTCGGCGATCCGCGCGCCGACGTCGAGGCCGTCCTCGGTCGTCAGGTGCGGCACGTCGATCACATCGGCCGTCGCCCCGGCCGCGGTGACGGCATCGCGCAGCCCGAGGAGTCGGTCGTTCGACTGGCTGACGCTCGGCGCCCCCAGGAAGAGGATGCGGCGGCGGCCGAGCGACAGCAGGTGCTCGCCCGCCAGCCGTCCGCCGCCGCGGTCGTCGAACAGCACCGAACCGACGGTCGGCGAATCGGGGATCGGGCCGACGACGACCGAGCGGATGCCGCGGTCGGCGAGCTGCTCGAGCCGGGGCACCACGTCTTCGAGCGGGTAGATGACGATGCCCTGCACGCGGTGCGCCTCGAACATGTCGATGTTGCCGCGTTCGGTGTCGGCGTCGCGGTTGCTGTTGCTGAAGAACAGCGACCAGCCGCCCTCGCGGGCCACGTCTTCGACCCCGCGCGAGAGCTCGTGGAAGTACGGCAGCCAGGCGTCGAGAAGAATCAGCGCCAGCGCCTTGCTGGAGCCGGCTCGCAGTTGACGGGCGGATTCGTTGGGCACGTAGCCGAGCTGGGCGATCGCCTCCCTCACCTTCGCCGCGCTCGATTCGCCGAGCACATGCGGGTGGTTGAGGTAGTTCGAGACGGTCGAGGAGGACACCCCGGCGAGAGCGGCGACGTCTTTGACGCTGGCGGGCATGGAGCTCCTGTCGACGGCGCGACGACGCAGGACGGTCGGCGGCGAGTCCAGAGTAGCCCAGCGATTGCAACGTGCCAAGAAAGTTCTTGACACCGCATCCCTGACCCGCGTACGGTGACCTGAACGCAGAGTTGCAACGTGCCAATCCTGCCGAGGCGAAGGTGCCGCACACCCGTCTCCGAGAGGTCTCATGAACATCGGATGCCACGGGCTCGTCTGGACCGGACACTTCGATGCCGACGGCATCCGTCTCTCCGTCGAGAAGACGAAGGCGGCCGGATTCGACCTGATCGAGTTCCCGCTGATGGACCCGTTCTCGTTCGACGTCACCGCGGCGAAGGACGCGCTCGAAGAGCACGATCTCGCCGTCAGCGCCTCGCTCGGACTCTCGGGCGCGACCGACGTGACGAGCTCCGACCCGGCCGTCGTGGCCGCGGGAGAGGCGCTGCTGCTCAGGGCGGTCGACGTGCTCGCCGACCTCGGCGGCCAGCACTTCTGCGGCGTGATCTACAGTGCGATGCAGAAGTACATGGACCCGGTGACGGCCGAGGGGCTGGAGAGCAGCCGGCGCACGATCGCCCGCGTCGCCGACCATGCCGCAGAGCGCGGCATCTCGGTCTCGCTCGAGGTCGTGAACCGCTACGAGACGAACGTGCTGAACACCGCACGCCAGGCGCTCGCCTACCTCGCCGAGGTCGATCGGCCGAACCTCGGCATCCACCTCGACACGTACCACATGAACATCGAGGAGTCGGATATGTTCGCGCCGGTCCTCGACGCGGCTCCGGCCCTGCGCTACGTGCACATCGGGGAGAGCCACCGCGGCTATCTCGGCACCGGCACCGTCGACTTCGACACCTTCTTCAAGGCGCTGGGCCGCATCGGCTACGACGGTCCGATCGTGTTCGAGTCGTTCTCGTCAGCGGTCGTCGCCCCCGATCTCAGCCGCATGCTCGGCATCTGGCGCAACCTGTGGACCGACAACGTCGAGCTCGGAGCGCACGCCAACGCCTACATCCGCGACAAGCTCGTCGCGGTCGACTCGATCCGGCTGCACTGAGCCGGGCCGTCGCCTCGATCCGCCGACCTGTTGCCAACTTGTTATTACAGGTCTTCCCATCCGAAGAAGTCTTAGTTACATTTAGATACAACTTGCGCAGGGTGGGGCGTAAGACGCAGAATTGATCCGATGTTTCCGGACCCGACCGGAATATCGCATCACGACCTTCAAGGAAGCAGGTGAGCACATGAGTGACCCCATTCTCAGAGTCGACGGGATCAGCAAGGGATTCCCCGGTGTGCAGGCTCTCAAGGATGTGCACCTCGAGGTGCGAGCCGGTGAGGTGCTGGTGCTCGTGGGCGAGAACGGCGCCGGCAAGTCGACCCTGATGAAGATCCTCTCGGGGATCTACACCAAGGACGAGGGCACCATCACGTTCGAGGGCCAGGAGGTCGAACTCACCAGCCCGCTGCAGGCGCAGCAGCTCGGCATCACGATCATCCACCAGGAACTCAACCTGATGCCCGATCTCACCGTGGCGCAGAACATCTTCGTGGGTCGCGAGCCCACCACCGGCCCCTTCCTGTCGGAGCGCAAGCTCAACGCGCAGACGGCCGAACTGCTGCAGCGCCTCGGCATCAGGGTGAACCCCCGACAGCTCGTCGGCGAGCTGACCGTGGCCGAGCAGCAGATGGTCGAGATCGCCAAGGCGCTCTCGTTCAACGCCAAGGTGCTCATCATGGACGAGCCCACCTCGGCGCTCACCGACTCCGAGACCGAGACCCTGTTCCTGCTGATCGAGCAGCTGCGCGCCTCGGGGACCGGCATCGTCTACATCTCGCACCGCATGGACGAGCTGCGGCGTCTCGCCGACCGGGTCACGGTGCTCCGTGACGGCACATACATCGGATCACTGGAGAAGTCAGAGGTCAGCGTCCCGAAGATCATCGAGATGATGGTCGGCCGCGTGATCGACGAGGGAACCCGTCCGCAGGCCCGCGATCACATCAACGACCCGATCGTGCTCGACGTGCAGGGACTCTCGACCAAGAACCTCCTCAAGGACGTCTCGTTCCAGCTGCACAAGGGCGAGATCCTGGGCTTCGCCGGGCTCATGGGCGCCGGGCGCACCGAGACCGCGCGGGCCATCATCGGTGCCGATCACCGCGACGGCGGCACGATCGCGATCGGCGGCGACCCGGTGCGCATCGGACAGCCGGCGGATGCGGTCAAGCACGGCCTCGGCTACCTCTCGGAGGACCGCAAGCTGCTGGGCCTGATGCTCGAGCAGGACGTGACCTTCAACACCGTGCTCGCCTCGCTCGGGTCGTACGCCAACGGCATCGGCTGGATGGGCGACGCGAAGGCGAAGAACCGCACCAAGGAGTACGTGCAGCAGCTGCGGGTCAAGACGCCCTCGGTGAACCAGGTCGTGAAGCTGCTCTCGGGAGGGAACCAGCAGAAGGTCGTCATCGCCCGGTGGCTGATGCGCGACTGCGACATCCTCATCTTCGACGAGCCGACCCGAGGGATCGACGTCGGCGCGAAGGAGGAGATCTACCGCCTCATGCAGCAGCTCGCTGACCAGGGCAAATCCATCATCGTCATCTCATCGGAGCTCCCCGAGATCCTCCGCGTCGCGAACCGCATCGCGGTCTTCGCGAACGGTCGGATCACCGGGACGCTCCGCAACGAGGAAGCCAGCCAGGAGAAGATCATGCAACTCGCAGCCCACGGGGAGGAAGACTGATGAGCACCCCACAGCAGTCCGGATCGTCGACGACGACGATCATCCAGACGGCGGTCGATGAGAACACCGACAAGCGCGACTTCGGCGGGTTCCTCCGCCGCCAGCTGCAGCAGTCACTCGCCTTCGGCACGCTGATCGTCCTGGTGATCTTCTTCTCGATCGCCAGCCCGAACTTCTTCACCTTCAGCAACATCGCCACGGTGCTGCTGTCGACGGCGGTCATCGGCATCCTCGCCCTCGGCACGACCTTCGTCATCATCACCGGCGGCATCGATCTCTCGATCGGCACCGGTATGGCGCTGTGCGCCGTGATGACGGGTGTCTTCGTCACCAACATGGGGCTCCCCGTCTGGGTCGGCGTGATCGGCGGTGTGCTCACGGGTGTCCTCATGGGACTCGTGAACGGCATCAACATCACGTTCCTCCGGCTGCCGCCCTTCATCGCGACCCTCGCGATGATGATGATCGCCGGCGGACTCGCCCTCGTCATCTCGAACGTCTCGCCGATCTACTTCTCGACCTCGGCCCCCGACTTCAAGAAGATCGCGCTCGGCGTGATCATCCCCGGCATCCCGAACGCCGTGCTGATCACCGCCGTGGCCGCGATCATCGCGTGGCTCGTGCTGTCGAAGACGCTCCTCGGCCGCTACACCTTCGCGATCGGCTCGAACGAGGAGGCCACCCGGCTGTCGGGTGTGAACACCCGCCGCTGGACGATCCTCATCTACATGTTCGCGGGCGCCTTCACCGGCATCGCGGGCATCGTGATCGCGGCCCGTCTCGACTCGGCGCAGCCGCAGATCGGCACCGGCTACGAGCTGCAGGCGATCGCCGCCGTCATCATCGGCGGAACGTCGCTGCTCGGCGGACGAGGCTCGATCCTCGGCACCGTGATCGGTGCGCTCATCATGAGCGTGCTCGTCAACGGCCTGCGCATCATGTCGATCCAGTCGGAGTGGCAGAACATCGTCGTCGGCATCGTCGTGCTGCTGGCCGTCTTCCTCGACTCGCTGCGCAACCGCCAGCGCACCTGACCCACAGATCTACACCCCCCACCACCACACAGAGAACAATGGAGTTTCCATGAAATTCGGCAAGAAGACCGCATTCGCGGCACTCGTGGCCGCATCCGCCCTCGTCTTCGCGGGTTGCGCAGGCGGCGGTGACGTCATCGAAGAAGGCAGCGGCGACGGAGGCAGCGGCGACGGCGAGATGTACATCGCGCTCGTCTCGAAGGGCTTCCAGCACCAGTTCTGGCAGGCCGTCAAGACCGGTGCTCAGGAGAAGGCGGACGAGCTCGGCGTGAAGATCACGTTCGAGGGCCCGGCCGCCGAGACCGAGATCGCCCAGCAGCTCGAGATGCTCACCACCGCGATCGACAAGAACCCGGATGCCATCGCCTACGCCGCCCTCGACCCCGAGGCGTGCGTCGCCCCGCTCGAGCAGGCGAAGGCCAAGGACATCCCCGTCGTGTACTTCGACGCTCCCTGCGACGGCGATGTCGGACTCAGCCTGTCGGCGACCGACAGCAAGGTCGCCGGTGCGCTCGCCGCAGAGCACATGGCCGAGCTGATCGGCGGCGAGGGCGAAGTCGCCATCGTCGGCCACTCGAACATCAACTCGACCGGTGTCGAGCGTCGTGACGGATTCGTCGAGAAGATCGAGGCGGACTTCCCCGACATCAAGATCGTCGACATCCAGTACGGTGACGGCGACCACCTGAAGTCGGCTGACATCGCGAAGACGCTGATCGCCGCTCACCCCGATCTCAAGGGCATCTACGGCACCAACGAGGGCTCGGCCATCGGCGTCGTGAACGCCGTGAACGAGCTCGGCCTCGAGAAGGGCAAGATCACGATCGTCGGCTTCGACTCGGGAGCTGCCCAGATCAACGCGATCAAGGACGGCACCATGGCCGGCGCCATCACGCAGGACCCGATCGGCATCGGCGCGCAGGTCGTCCAGGCGGCGTACGACGCGGCCAACGGCGAGGACGTCGAGGAGTTCTACGACACGGGTTCGTACTGGTACGACAGCACGAACCTCGAGGACGAGGACATCGCAGCGGTCCTCTACGAGTGACCCGCTGAGAAAGAAGCCCCTCACCTTCGGGTGGGGGGCTTCTTGCGTGCCGGGGGTGCGGGGGGCGCGTGGCAGGGGGCGTCAGATACGTCGGAGGAAGGTCAGCACGGATGCCGGCTCGACGATCAGCTGCTGCAGCGCCTCATTGAACGGGACGCCGGCCGGGGCCGAGATGTGCGCCTGGAAGGCCGCCTCGTCGCGGTAGACCTCGTAGACGAAGAAGCGGTCGGGGTCGTCGACGAGCCGCGTCGCATCGAACACGACGTTGCCCTCTTCGGCGCGCACCACCGCGGCGAAGTCGCGCAGCAGCGCCGCGACCTCGTCGCCCTTCTCGGGGCGTGCGGTGAACACGGCATGCAGGATGGTCGGCTCGGTCATGCGGGCTCCTCGGGTGTGGGCTGGCGGGGCGGGACGGTGCGGTCAGGCAGCGGTGTGGTCGGGCTGACAGGGTCAGGTCGACAGGGGGAGCAGGCGCGCGGGGTTGGCGACCAGCATCCGCTCGACCACGTCGTCGCCCAGCGCGGAGCGCAGCCGCGGCAGGTAGCGCTCGCCGAGATAGGCGAGACCCGGCATGCCGCCGTACGCGAGGTAGCGGGTGCGGCGGGCGACATCGCCGCCGAGAAGGATGCGGTCTCCGCATCCGAGGGCGACGGCCTTCTCGGTCAGGGCGAGCAGCTCGGCATCCGACCTCGTGCGCGGACGCGCGAAGCCGTCGTACCCCAGGTAGGCACCGCGCTCGGCGAGCGACGCGTGCAGCCCGGCATCCGGATCGCGGTCGGCATGCGCGAGCACGACGCGATCGGATGCCACGCCTTCGCCCTCGAGCAGATCGAGGACCTCGTGCGCGGCGGTGCAGAACTCCAGGTGCACCATGACCGGCGCGCCGGTCGCTCGGTGCGCCGCTGCGACCGCGAGCAGGGTCGTGTGCTCGAAGGCGGTGATGCTCCAGTAGCCGACGCCGGCTTTCAGCATCCCGGCGCGTACCGGCGGTCCCTCGGGCGCAGCCGCCCGGGGCACGTCGGGGGTCTCGAACACCAGCGCATCGTCGACGAGCATCCCGCGCATCACCTCGGCGATGAACAGCTCGGCCAGGCGCTCGACATCCCACACCTGCATCGGATGGTCCTCGCCGTAGTGCGCCTCGCGGTGGCGCCCCGTCGTGGCGACGATGTGCAGTCCGGTGCCGGCGCTGATGCGTGCGACCCCCTCGGGATCGCGCCCGAGCCCGAACGGCGTCGCATCGACCATCGCCGCGAAGCCGCTGGCCCGCAGCAGGGCGGCCTCCTGGCCGGAGAGCTCCTCATCGTCGAGCTCATCGCCGACCAGCAGCGGCGAGATCTGGAACAGGTGCTCGTGATAGTCCGTCGCCCCGAGACGCGTCGGGTCGATGTCGCCGAGCACCGTCCGCACGACGGGCATCAGCGCACCGATTCGGCGGCCTGGGCGAGCCGCTCGACGATCTCGGGCGTGAGGTCGATCTCGAACACGTCGGCGACGACTTGCGACCACCCGTGGATGAAGTAGCGCCAGCCGTCGACCACGTGCAGACCGCGCGCGCCCTCCTGCGCACGCGCCTGATGCAGGAACTCGAGCGAGCCGCGGTAGTTGAACTCCCACACCCACGCGTCCTCGGGGAACGCGACGTCGTCGGGCAGCGGCGAGCCCGGGCGGTCCTTGCCGAGGCCGGTGGCGTTCACGATCAGCGAGCCCGCGGGAGCGCCTGCGACGATGGCCGCGGCATCCTGCACCGTGTCGGTGCGCACGTACGTGATCAGCCCGTCGGGGGTGCCGTGCTGGCGGTGCACCTCGCGCAGGTGGTCGAGCTTGTCGTCGTCGCGAGCGGTCACGGTGATCTTCGCCGGAGCATCCGCCCTCTCCGCCAGCGCCCAGCTGAGCGCGGTGCCCGAGCCGCCGGCGCCGAGGATCACGACCTCCGCCCCGGTACGGGCGAAGTGGTCGGTCGGCAGGAAGTCCTTGAGTGCGAGATCGACGGTGAGGGGGTCTTTGGCGCGGCCGATCAGGCGGTCGCCCCGCTTCGAGATGCTCGAGATCTCGGAGCACGAGACGGCGAACGGGTCGAGCTCGTCGAACAGGTCGGATGCCGCGGCGAACACGTTCATCTTGTGGGTCGTGACCAGTGCGCCCCGGTGCTGCGGGTCGTCGCGGATCTGCTCGACCATGGCGACGTACTGCTCGGGCGTCGCATCCATCGGAAGGTCGTGTCCGATGAGGTTCTCGGTGGGGAGGCCCAGCACCTCGGCCCACTTCGGGAACACCTTCATGATCGACGACGAGCCGGTGCTCACGCCGACGAAGCCCATGTAGCCGCCGGTCGTGGTCGCGGGGGTCGCGGTGTTCTCGGTGATGGTCATCGCTGGGTCCTTCAGGGTCGGGAAGAGACGGGGTGGGCGGGCGCGGTGCCCGCGAGAACCGCGAGCACATCGTCGAGGGACATCGAGCCCATGTTGTCGACGGCCTGGGTCGTCTGCGCGCCGAGATGCGGTGTCACGCTGACACGGTCGGCGAGGTCGTCGGCGAGCAGCGGACTTGCGCTCGCCGCGGTGTCGCCGGTCAACGTGTCGGCGGCGTATCCGCCGAGGCGTCCGTCACGCAGGGCGGCGGCCAGTGCCGCCTCGTCGACGAGATCGGGGCGGGCGGTGTTCACCAGGATCGTGCCGGGGCGGAGGCCGTCGAGTCGCGCCGCATCGACGAGCGTCTGCCCGCCCGGGGCGTGCAGGGTGATGACGTCGGCGGTGCGGAACAGCTCGTCGAGGTCGACCGGTTCGGCGCCGCGCTCGGCGATCACGTCGGCCGGCAGAAAGGGATCGGCCGCGAGCACGCGTGCGCCGAAACCGCTCAGACGTCGCGCGACGCCCTGGCCTATGCGACCGAACCCGACGATGCCGACCGTGGCGGCTCCGAGCTCGCGACCGCGCCGCACGGCCCAGTCGCCGGCCCGCACGCGGCGATCGCCGTCGGGGATGAACCGGAGCGCCGCGAGCATGAGGCCGACCGCGTGGTCGGCGACGGCATCCGCGTTCGCCCCCGGGGTGTTCGTCACCGGGATGCCGCGCCGCAGCGCCGCGTCGAGATCGACCGCCTCGGTGCCGACGCCGTAGCGGGCCACGACCCTGAGGTTCGGCGCGGCGGCCAGGTGGTCGTCGGTCACCGGACCCGTGCCCGCGATCCACCCCTCGGCGGCAGCGAGCAGGGGTGCGAGCTCGGTGAGCCCATGGTGGGCGGGGCCCCGGACGATCTCGTGGCCGGCGGCCCTTGCTCGGCCGACGAGGTCGAGGTCTCCGTCCGAGAACGACCGGCTGGTCGCAAGGATGACTCCCATCAGGCGCCTCGAGTGGCGGGGGCCTGGGCGAACCACGGCTCGAGCGCGGCGTAGGCGCCGACGAAGCGCGAATGCCGCTGCGCGTGCACGGCGTGCCGGCCGGCGTCCGGAGTGAACTCCGCCGTGACCTCGCTGAGCGCCCGCGCCGCCGAGAAGTCGGCGAGGCCGAGGCCGACGGCACCGGTGACAGCGGCGCCGAGGCTGTTGGCCTCTTCGACGATCGTGCGCCGTCGGATCGGCACACCCCAGACGTCGGCGAGGATGCCGAGCCAGGCGTCGCTCTGCGCTCCGCCGCCCACCGCGTCGATGCGGTCGATCGACGCACCGGATTCGCGGAACGCCTGGATGCAAGTGAGCAGGTTGTACGCGACACCCTCGAGCACGGCTCGGGTGAGGTGCGCGCGGGTGTGATGCCGGGCGAGGCCGACGAAGGCTCCGCGGGCGTGCGGGTCCCACAGCGGGGATCGTTCGCCGAGCAGATAGGGGAGGAAGTAGAGGTCCTCGGTGTCGAGGTCGCCCCCGGCCTCCGCGGTGAGCCGGGCGGTGTAGGGGCGCGCGGGGTCGGGGGAGAGGGCTTCGGCGATCCACTGCACCGAGGCGCCGCCGGCCTGCATGGTCGCGGTCGGCACGAAGGATCCTGGCAC
This sequence comes from Microbacterium sp. 1.5R, assembly GCF_001889265.1. Lineage (NCBI taxonomy): Bacteria > Bacillati > Actinomycetota > Actinomycetes > Micrococcales > Microbacteriaceae > Microbacterium > Microbacterium sp. 1.5R. The sequence continues at coordinate 3,259,960 of NZ_CP018151.1, read as the reverse complement.
GACGTTGTCGAACGTCATGGTGCGCATCTGCGGGTCGTGCAGCGGTGTGAGGCTCGCGAACGAGATCCACGACGAGGTGCCCAGGCACACGTACGCGCCGTCTTCGGGCGCGACGATGCCCGAACCGACGGCGGCCAAGGGGCCGTCTCCGCCGCCCATGACGACGCGGACGGATGCCGGAAGCCCGAGGTCGGTGGCCGATTCGGCGGTGAGGGACCCGGCGATCGTCGTCGATTCGAGGATCTCGGGGAAGAGAGCGGGGTCGAGTCCCGCGGCGGCGAGCACATCGGCCGACCACTCGCCGCGCACCTGGTCGTAGGCGTTGGTGCCCGAGGCGTCGGAGCGCTCGGTGGCGAGGCGCCCGGTGAGACGGTAGACGATGTAGTCCTTCGCGACGCAGAAGTGCCGCACCCGCGCCCAGACATCCGGCTCGTTGTCGCGCACCCACATGATCTTCTCGACCGAGTAGGTGGGGTTCAGTCGATGGCCGAGCACGCGGTAGGCGTCCTGTGCGCCGAGACGCTCTTCGAGCTCACGGGTCTGCGCGCCCGAGCGGGTGTCGGCCCAGATGATCGCGGGGCGCACCGGCTCGCCGTGTGCGTCGAGCAGCACCGTGCCCATCATCTGGCCGCTGACGACGAGTCCGCTGACGGTCGACGGGTCGACGCCCGCACGGTCGATCAGCTGTCGGGTCGCCGAGACGACGGCATCCCACCAGTCCGCCGGATCCTGCTCGGCGATGCCGCCCGCGGCGAAGTGCGCGGGGTACGGCACCGTGACCGAGGTGACGAGGCGTCCGTCGTCATGGTGCAGGGAGGCCTTGTCGCCGGTGGTCCCCAGATCGTGCGCGATCAGCATGGCCGGAGCCTATTCCGCGGAGGGGGACGCGGAATAGGGGCGCAGGTCCACGCCCTCGGTGGCGCGATAGGCCCGAGAGCCCATCCCGTGCTCGAGGACCCAGCCGTAGTCGTGGCCGGCGTCGCCCGGGTACACCGCGAGGAACGAGTAGGGCTCGTCGCCCGTGTTGACCGAGCGGTGCGCCCAGCCCGGCGGGATGTAGCCGATCGTGCCGGGCAGCATGTCGAGCCATTCGGTGCGCTCGCCGTCGAACATCAGCAGCCCGCCGCGGCCCTTCAGCGCGAGGTAGATCTCGCCCTGGTGGTTCGGATGCTGGTGGCCCTTGGTCATCCAGAGCTCTCCCGAGGTGTCGCCGGGCATGATCGTGGTGATCGACTGCGGCAGCTCGCGGTCGACCTCGGGCACGGGAGAGCTGACCACGGTGTAGACGACGGGGTTGTCGCCGGCGGCCGCGGCAGCCCAGGCGTCGGCGTCGAGGAAGAGTCCCTCGAGGTCGGACATGCGCCGCGTCAGAGTGGGTCCCTCCGGGGAGAGCGTGAGCTTCTCGGCGTCGAAGGCGATCGCCATCGGCGAGATCGGGGGAGTGTGGAACTGGGGCATCGGTGCTCCTCGTGCGGATGCTGCGGCGCTGCGCAACCTGTAATGACAAGTTGAGTGTACCTGTGATGACAAGTGGCGTCCAGTGCTCGGATGCGCAGGCCGGGGAGCGCGGGTGTGCGCTGCTCCTGGATCGCCCGAACCCGTCGGGCTCGCCATGCGAGTTTCTCCGGAGTCATGGAGCGGAGGCGGCGCGCAGTGCGCGCGCGAGGTGGGCGCGGCCGCCTCTGACGGCCTCGGCTGTCACCTCGTCGGCCCCTGGGTAGTCGGCATGGCCGGCGGGGAGGACGGCGAGTTCGAGCATCCGCGCCGCGTTCGCGACGCCGAACTGTCCGGGCGGCGGCACGTACGGGTCCCACAGTGCCGCCTCCACGCGCACCGGAACGCGGGCGAAGCCGAGGGCTGACGAGGCGTCGAACCAGCGCAGCGCCTCGCGCGCGTCGGGATGCGCGGCGACGTGATCGCGCACGGTCTCCCCGCTGCCGAGGCAGTGAACGGCGAGGCGCTCGTCATACTGCCCGAAGCTCGGGACGATGAGGGTCGCCCCGATATACCGGTCGTCCCACGGCAGGGCGAGCGCTCCGATGCCGCCGCCGAAGCTCTCGCCGACGTAGTAGAGCGGCACGCGTCCGACGAGCGCGGTCAGGGCATCCGCCGCGAGCCAGAGGTCGCGGGCGCAGAGTCCCAGCACGTAGTCGTCGGGGTTCTCGATCCCGGCCAGCACATGCTCGGCCTGGATCTCGGGGGCGCCGATGCCCGTGTTCAGCGTGGGCAGCCCGCGGGCTACGGGGAAGATCGCCGCCGCGTCCTCGGGAATACGAGCGAGGTCGATCGCATCCCGCCCGCCGTATCCGTGGCTGTGCACGACGCCCACCTGCGCGGGCGGCGAGACGGGCTCGACGAGCCAGGCACGCAGTCGGATGCCGTCGACTCCGGCGTGCTCGATGATCGACACCCGCCGGCCGTGGATGCTCTCGGTGGACAGCACGGCGGGTGCGGCATCCACCGTCTTCGCCTGTGCGCGCCACGCCTGCCATCGCGCGGTGAAGCCGTCCGGCGCTGGAACCGGTGCGATCTCGCGGAGCGTGGCGAGCGTGTGTCCGTAAGCGGCGTCGAACTCGGCGTCGGCGAACCAGGTGTCGTAGGGAGGGGGGAAGGTCATGACGAGACGACGCTACCGAACGTCCTCCGGATGCCGCGGCTCAGGCGCTCGCGCGCCGCGCACGATACGCCGCCACCGCGTTGCGATTCGTGCAGGTCGTCGAGCAGTAGCGCTTCGACCGGTTGCGGGACAGGTCGAGAGCGAGCGCCTCGCACGTGTCGTCGGCGCAGATCGAGATGCGGGATCCCTCGTCGGTGCGGATGACGTCGATCAGCGCCATCGCGGTCTCGATCAGCACGCGCTCGGCGAGGGGGCGCTCGTCGGCGACGGCGTGCAGGTGCCAGTCCACGCCGTCATGGCGCACGAGTCGCGGGGCGAGAGACGCTTCGGCCAGCGCGGCGTTGACGTGCTCGGCCATCTCGTCTCGTGGCGCGATGAGCATGGAGCGCAGGCGCGGGCGGATCGCACGCAGCGAGGAGAGCTCGGCGTCGTCGCGGTCGAGGCGGCCGGAGTAGGGGAAGTCCGCGAGAAAGGCGTCGTAGTCGGCGAGCGTCTCGAGGGTCTCGGGCTCTTCCGCCGAGTTCACGAGCCGGATGGCTGCGCGGAGCGCCTCTTCCGTGTCATCGGTGAAGTTCATGTTGACACCTTACAACGTGCACGAGTAGCGTCACCTGTCATGAGCAAAGTTGCGAATGACATCTCGATGCGCGGCGTGCGTCTCGGTCTGCCTCTGGCGATCGGCGCGGCCTTCGCGTTCGGGATGTCCGGCGCCTGGGCTCGCGGGCTCATCGATGCGGGGTGGACGCCCGGTGCTGCCGTGACCGCGCGTGTCTGGGTCGCCGCACTCGTGCTGCTCGTGCCGACGGTCCTGTCGCTGCGCGGGCGGTGGGCAGTGCTCCGCAAGAACGCCGGGATGGTCGCCGCCTACGGACTGCTCGCCGTCACCGCCACGCAGCTCTGCTACTTCCAGGCCGTCGCCGTGATGGACGTCGGTCTCGCACTGCTCATCGAATACACCGCGCCGATCGCCGTCATCCTCTGGCTGTGGCTCCGCCGGGGCGAGCGGCCGAGTCGGCGCAGCGTGATCGGCGCGGCCATCGCCTTCGTCGGACTCGTGCTGATGCTCGACATCATCACCGGCGCCGAGGTCGATGTCGCCGGCATCCTCTGGGCACTCGCCGCGATGGTGGGTGCGGCGACGTACTTCCTGCTCTCGGCCAAGGCCGACACCGGACTGCCTCCGATCGCGCTCGCCGGGGGTGGGCTGCTGCTCGGCGCGATCGCGCTGACGGTCGCCGGACTCGCCGGCATCCTGCCCATCGCCTGGACGACCGACGACATCACCTATCGCTTCGGCACCGTGCCGTGGTTCGTGCCGGTGCTCGCGATCGGCCTGGTCGCGACGGCACTCGCCTATGTGCTCGGCATCGCGTCGACGCGGATGCTGGGCTCCCGCCTCGCATCCTTCGTCGCGCTCTCCGAGGTGGTCGCCGCGCTGCTCTTCGGCTGGCTGCTGCTCGGACAGCTGCCCGATCTGCTGCAGGCCCTCGGCGGGGCGCTGGTGCTGGTCGGCGTCGTCGTGGTGAAGCTCGGCGAGCCGCGTCCCGCCGAGTTCGTCGAGCCGGTGCCGGATGCCGTGGAGCGGCCGCAGCGGTAGCGCAATGTATACGCGAAGCACCAGATGACCGCGCCCCTGGTCATACGAAACGTATTTGTGTATACACTGAGGGCATGAGCTCTGTCGCCGATCGCATCACCGCCGGCGATCGAGCCCACGCCGCACTGCTCGAGGAGATCCAGTCCGGCGCCCTCCCCGCGGGGTTCGTGCTCGGCGAGGTCGAGCAGGCCGCCCGCCTCGGCATCAGCCGCACCCCGATGCGCGAAGCGCTGCGCCGCCTCGCCGCCGACGGCCTCGTCGTGCAGCAGTCGCCGCGCGTGACGGTGGTCGCCGACCTGGATGCCGACGACATCCGCGCGCTGTTCGAGATCCGCCGCGCGCTCGAAGAGACCTCCGCCCGACTCGCGGCCCAGCGGGGTGACGCCGCCCTCTTCGCCGCCCTCGCCGACGAGTTCGCGCACGTCGACCTCACCGCCGTCGAGGGCCGCGACGCGTACTACGCCCTGATCGCCCGCTTCGATGCCGCTCTCGACGGTGCGGTCGACAACGACTACATCGCCTCGGCCCTGCGCACCGTGCGCACCCACCTCGTGCGAGTCCGCCGCATGGCCCGCGACAAGCCGGCCCGCCTCGCAGCCTCAGCCGCCGAGCACCGAACGATCGCGCAGGCCCTCGCCGCCCGAGACGGCGACCTCGCCGCCCACGCCACGCACGTGCATCTGCACAATGCGCTGACCGGCATCCTCGACTCCCTGACCGCCAACCCAGAAGGTGTGAAATGACCGTCACCCACCACGTCCGCGTCCACCGCAGTGATGAGAACCTCGCCCGCGAAGACCAACTCGCCTGGAAGATCGCCGAGGTCGCCGCCGACCCGGTCGAGGTCGACCAGGACGTCACCGACATGATCATCAACCGCATCATCGACAACGCGTCGGTGGCCGCGGCATCCCTCACCCGCGGGCCCATCAACGCGGCTCGCACCCAGGCGTTCAGCCACCCCGTCTCGACCGGCGGCATCGGCGCCACGGTCTTCGGCGCGGCGCTCGACCACCGCACCAGCCCCGAGTGGGCGGCGTGGGCCAACGGCGTGGCCGTGCGCGAGCTCGACTATCACGACACGTTCCTCGCGGCCGAGTATTCGCACCCGGGCGACAACATCCCGCCGATCCTCGCCGTCGCCCAGCACGTGCAGGCCGACGGCCGCGCGCTGCTGCGCGGCATCGCCACCGGCTACGAGATCCAGATGGACCTCGTGCGCGCGATCTGCCTGCACAAGCACAAGATCGACCACGTCGCGCACCTCGGCCCGTCGGCCGCCGCCGGCATCGGCACGCTGCTCGGGCTCGACGTCGAGACGATCTACCAGGCCGTCGGTCAGGGCCTGCACACCACCACCGCCACGCGTCAGAGCCGCAAGGGCGAGATCTCGACCTGGAAGGCGCACGCCCCGGCCTTCGCCGGCAAGCTCGCCGTCGAGGCGGTCGACCGGGCGATGCGCGGTCAGACGAGTCCCGCGCCGATCTACGAGGGCGAAGACGGCGTGATCGCCTGGATGCTCGACGGCAAGGACGCCGCTTACGAGGTGCCGCTTCCTGCCGCGGGCGAGGCGAAGCGCGCGATCCTTGACTCGTACACCAAGGAGCACTCGGCCGAGTACCAGGCGCAGGCGTGGATCGACCTCGCCCGCAAGCTCGGCACCGAGAATCCGGCGCTGCGCGACCCCGCCAACATCGAGGCCATCGTGCTGCACACCAGCCACCACACGCACTATGTGATCGGCTCGGGTGCGAACGACCCGCAGAAGTACGACCCCACTGCATCCCGTGAGACGCTCGACCACTCGATCCCGTACATCTTCGCGGTCGCGCTGCAGGACGGCGGCTGGCACCACGTCGATTCGTACACCCCCGAGCGGGCCGGTCGCGCGGACACGGTCGCCCTATGGCACAAGATCACCACGGCCGAGGATGCCGAGTGGACCCGCCGCTACCACTCCGAAGACCCCGACGTGAAGGCGTTCGGCGGGCGCGTCGAGTTCCGCCTCACCGACGGCACGACCGTGGTCGATGAGATCGCCGTCGCGGACGCGCACCCGCTGGGTGCTCGTCCGTTCGCCCGTGAGAACTACATCGCGAAGTTCCGCCTGCTGGCCGAGCCCGTGCTCGAGCCCGCGGAGATCGAGCGGTTCCTCGAGCTCGTGCAGCGTCTGCCCGAGCTCACGGCCGCGGAGGTCGGCGAGCTGTCGATCATCGCGAAGCCCGGCCTGCTCGAGGGCGCCGATGCCCCGAAGGGCCTGTTCTGATGCTGTATTCGCACGTCACCCCGGCCGAGAAGCGCCGTCTGTTCCGCGAACGGCTCGCGAGTGGCGAGCTGCTGCGCTTCCCCGGCGCGTTCAATCCGCTGAGCGCCCGACTGATCGAGCAGAAGGGCTTCGACGGGGTCTACATCTCGGGTGCGGTGCTCTCTGCCGACCTCGGGGTGCCCGACATCGGCCTCACCACGCTGACCGAGGTCGCCGGTCGGGCCAAGCAGATCGCGCGGATGACCGACATCCCCGCGATCGTCGACGCCGACACCGGTTTCGGCGAGCCGATGAACGTCGCCCGCACGATCCAGGAGCTCGAGGATGCCGGCCTCGCCGGCACGCACATCGAAGACCAGATCAACCCGAAGCGTTGCGGCCACCTCGACGGCAAGAGCGTCGTCGACGAGAGCACGGCGATCCGTCGCATCCGTGCCGCTGCCGACGCTCGACGCGACCCGAACTTCCTCATCATGGCGCGCACCGACATCCGCGCGGTCGAGGGACTCGAGTCCGCGATCGATCGTGCGAAGGCGCTGGTGGATGCCGGGGCGGATGCCGTCTTCCCCGAGGCGATGCGCACCCTCGGTGAGTTCGAGGCGATGGCGAATGCGCTCGACGTGCCGATCCTCGCCAACATGACCGAATTCGGCAAGAGCGATCTGTTCTCGGTCGACCAGTTGCGGGATGCCGGTGTGAACATGGTCATCTGGCCGGTGTCGCTGCTGCGCATCGCGATGGGCGCGGCGGGCGGTGCGCTCGATACGCTGAACGAGGAGGGGCACCTCACCTCGAAGCTCGGTGAGATGCAGCACCGTGCCGATCTCTACGACCTGATCGACTACGAGTCCTACAAGCAGTTCGACTCCGGCGTCGCAGGCTTCACCGTCACGAAGGAGTGAGCATGACCGAGCCGGACATCAAGAAGGGCCTTGCCGGGGTCGTCGTCGACACGACCGCGATCTCGAAGGTCAACCCCGAGACGAACAGCCTGCTCTACCGCGGATATCCCGTGCAGGAGCTGGCGGCGACCCAGCCTTTCGAGGCGGTGGCCTACCTGCTGTGGCACGGCGAGCTGCCGACGGCCGACGAGCTGGCCGCTTTCCGCGCGGAGGAGCGCCTCCATCGCGCTCTGACCGACAGCGTGAAGACCGCGATCGACCTGGTTCCGCTCGACGCGCATCCGATGGACGAGGTGCGCACGGCGGTCAGCCTGATCGGTGCCTCCGACACGAGCGCGGGCGGATCGGTGCTCGATGCCGGCGGCAGCCCGGAGGAGAACCTCGAGCGCAGCATCCGTCTGTTCGCCGCTCTCCCCGCGATCGTCGCGTACGGTCAGCGCCGCCGCCGGGGGCAGGAGACGATCGCACCGCGCGACGACCTCGACTACTCGGCGAACTTCCTCTGGATGACGTTCGGCGAGGAGCCCGATCCGGTGGTCGTCGACGCGTTCAACCGCTCGATGATCCTGTATGCCGAGCACTCGTTCAACGCCTCGACGTTCACGGCCCGCGTGATCACCTCCACCCTCAGCGACCTCTACTCGGCGGTGGTCGGGGCGATCGGCGCGCTCAAGGGGCCGCTGCACGGCGGCGCCAATGAGGCTGTGCTGCACATCTTCGACGAGATCGGCGAGGCCTCGAACGTCGTGCCGTGGCTCGACAAGGCGCTGGCCGAGAAGCGCAAGATCATGGGCTTCGGGCACCGCGTCTACAAGAGCGGCGACTCGCGGGTGCCGACGATGAAGGCGGCGCTCGACACCCTGGTCGAGCACTACGACAAGGCCGAGGTGGCAGAGCTGTACGACGCTCTCGAGTCGGAGTTCGTGGCGCGCAAGGGCATCTACCCGAACCTCGACTACCCGTCGGGTCCTGCCTACAACCTCATCGGCTTCGACACCCTCACCTTCACGCCGCTGTTCGTCGCGGCGCGGGTCACAGGGTGGACGGCGCACATCATCGAACAGGCCGGTGCGAACGCTCTGATCCGCCCGCTGTCGTTCTACGACGGCGTCGACGAACGCCACATCGAGAACTGATCGGCGCACCGGCCCGGGTCGACGAACCCGGGTCGGTCGCCGGATCGGATGCCGCACTCCGCGGCGCGACGTCAGCTCGCGCGCGGGAGGGTGCCCAGCTCCGTGCCGGACGCGTCCTTGATCACGAGGACGTCGCCGTCGATCTCGACCGCACGCACGCCCCGCATCCAGCCGTCCACTCCGGGGCACGCCTTCAGCGTCGAGGCGAATCGGGCGAGATCGACACGGTCGCCGTTCACCGAGTAGGTCGTCGTGATGCCGTTGCAGCCGTCACTGCCGTGCACCTCGCCGTCGGCGGTGAACTCGAGGTGCGGCTGACCGGAGGCATCCTCTCCCCACAGTCCGACGAGCTTCTCGACGACGGCGCTGTCTTCGCCGTTCGGGTCGGCGCTCGACGTCGGCGCACTGCTGGGGCCGCCGGTCGCGCAGGCTGCGCCCATCACGGCGAAGGCTCCCAGGATCGCGAGGCCGACGAGGGTGCGTGCTCTGCGGTGGGTGCTCATGGTGGCCATGGTAACCGTGTCGTCTGCGAACGCAATCCGTTGTGCGGCGGGCGGTCGTCCTGCCGTATCGCAAACGAGAGGGCCAGGTCAAGAGGCGAAATTCTGGTAAACAATTTCCCCATTCTGTGGATTTACTGGGTACGCTTCTGGAGATCCCTGCTCGTCTCGACGAACAGGATCCTGCTTGTCGGGGGGCCAGCGTCGCAGTTCACGCCTCCACCGGGAGGCGAACGGTTCTGTGTGCACAGCACACTGCCGACTATGAAACTGACTGACGATCCGTGACCAGCAAGGACATACATCACATGAAGCACAGAGTGACAGGCCGCCGCCCACTGGCGCTGACGGCCGCCACCACGCTCGCCCTCTCGGGGCTCTTCCTCGGAGCGCCTGTGGCGTTCGCGGACGACTCCGCAGAAGCACCCGGACAGGACGCTCCTGCCCAGGTGCTGAACACGAAGGCGGACCTGGCCGAGGCCGACACCGACATGGTCGCGCTCGGTCAGACCGCAGGTGGCGAGAACGTCGTCGTCGTCACCGCCGACACCGGCAAGAGCGACGCCGAGATCACGCAGATCGCGAGCGACAACGGCGTCACCGACGCATCCGTCGTCAAGGTCGACACCGCACTCTCGTCCTTCGCCGAGGGCGACATCGTCGGCGGTCAGGGCTACCTCTCGGTGAGCCCCGATCTCGAGAGCTTCGTCGCCGGCGAGCCCGGGAGCAACGCCTGGTCGTGCTCCATCGGCTTCGCGGCCTTCACGCCCACCGGCGACCCGGCGCTCCTGAGTGCCGGACACTGCGCGTTCGATGAAGACGGCGAGCCGCTCCGCGACACCACCCTGACCGTTCCCAGCAGCGAAGACGCAGCCGGTGGCACCCGGACCGCGCTGCCGGCCACGATCGACCTGCTCGGTACGTTCGGCTTCGCTCAGTTCGGCGGCGGCGACGGCGGCCTCGGTTCGAACGGCGACACCACCGCGACGGACATCTCGACCATCGACATCAACGAGGCCGCAGGCTGGAACCCGGTACCGGCGGTCACCGACTGGACCACCGCCGGCGACTCGCTGAGCTCGCTCGCAGACAGCGTCATCGAGATCAAGTCCGTCGCGGCACCGACGCTCGGCGAGGTCTCGAAGAGCGGTCGCACGACCGGCTTCACCACCGGCGTCGTCGCCAGCGACGACATCCTCGACGGATGGGCCAACATCGACGGTCACTGGGTGCAGGGCTTCTCGAGCAACACGCTCGCAGGCCCCGGAGACTCCGGTGGATCGGTCATCCAGGGCAACGCGGCCGTCGGCCTCATCAGCGGTGGCACGGAAGCGACCGAGACCCAGGAGCAGTTCACCTGGGCGGCATCGCTCGTGACCGCCCTGCCGAAGACGGGTGGCTACCAGGTCGCTCTCGACCTCGACGCACCGGTCGTCACCAGCCCGACCGATGGCGCCGAGGTGCAGCCCGGAACGGCCATCACCGGAACCGCTCCCGGCGCGGAGAAGGTCACGGTCAGCGGCTTCGGCGCAGACCAGACCGTCCGCGTCGTCGACGGCGCGTTCTCGGTGGTCGGCCCGGTCGAGCTCGGCGAGCAGACCATCTCGGTCCGTGCCCGCACCGGCTTCAGCTCCTCCGAGACCGTCACGCTCGACGTGAAGGTCGTGCCGGCCCCGCTGGTCGCGCCGGTCATCACCTCGCCCGCCGACGGATCGACCGTCAACGAGACGGTCACCGCGATCAGCGGCACCGGCCTGCCGACCACCGCCATCACGGTGACCGACGCCAAGACCGATGACGTGCTCGGCACGACCGAGGTCGCCGCAGACGGTTCCTGGACCGTCGACGGACTCACCCTCGAGTACGGCTCGCACAGCGTCGTCGTGACGCAGACCCGCACGATCGACGGCGAAGACGAGGTCTCGCCTGAGGCCACCTCGTCGTTCTCGGTCATCCCCGTCTCGCCGGCCGTGACCTCGGTCGCGAACGGCGCGGAGTTCGCCCACAACGACGGTCCTTCCGGACTCGCCGGCTCGGGCATCGACGGAGCGACCGTGACGGTGAAGCTCACCGGCGCCGAGCCGACCACGGCGAACACGGCGGCCCTCGCGGGCGCCTTCGCCGCGGCGAGCGGCACGTTCACGGCCACTGTCGAGGACGGCGCCTGGAGCGTCGACTTCGGTGCGGCTCTCGAGTCGGGCACCTACACGGTCTCGGCCACGCAGGCCATCGACGGCGTCTCGTCGGCTCCGACCGACCTGGCGTTCGCTGTTCTCGCCGCACCGGTCGCTGGCGGTGGCGGAGCCGCTCCCGCTCCCGGTGAGGGTGGCGCAGCCGCCCCGGGTGACGGCGGTCTCGCCGCGACCGGTTCCGACATGCTCGTCCCGCTGACGGCCGGAGCCATCGCGCTCGCCCTGCTCTCGGGCGGACTGCTGCTGGTCGTGCGTCGTCGCCAGCAGATCCAGAGCTGATCGCCTGATCACGATCTGACGGAGTGACAGGCCTCGGCCGTGAACCCCATCGCTGAGAAGCCCGGTATCGATCGATACCGGGCTTCTTCGCGTCTGCGGGGTGCTTCGTGGTGCAGGCGCGCGGGATGCCGGACACGCAGAAGGCCCGACATCGGAATCCGATGCCGGGCCCTCTCCTGTCGAGCCGAACCTCAGGCGAGTTCGATCACCGACCATGACAGCGGCGGCAGCGTCGCACGCACCGACCCGTCGACGACCTCGGCGGCGCCGAGCGGCACCATGTGCACGGCATCCTGCGTGGTCTCGAGGTTCGCGGTGCGACGGTCGCCACCCTCGGGGATCGTCAGCGTCTCGGCGTTCACGACGCGGAGGCCGGTGAGGCCGCGCAGCTCGACGGTCAGGTCGCTCTCTTCGGTCAGCGAGCGGTTCGCGACGAAGACGACGACTCGTCCGGTCTCCTCGTCCCACGTGGCCGCGGCATCAACCGAGTCGACTCCGCCGTAGCGCTTCGTCTCGATCTGCGGAGCCGCCACCGCGAGGCGCAGGATGCGGCCCTTGGCGAGACGGGCCATGCGCTCGAAGGGCCAGAAGCTCGTCTGACGCCAGGCCGGACCGTTCTCCTCCGAGCGGATCGGCGCGATCACGTTCACGAGCTGCGCCTGGTTCGCGATCTTCACGCGATCGCCATGACGCAGCAGGCTGTTGAGCAGCGTGCCCACGACGACGGCATCCGTCACGTTGTAGGTGTCCTCGATCAGACGCGGGTGCTTCTTCCACCCGGCCTTCGCGATCTCGACCGACTCGACGTCGTTGAACTTCACCTGGTCCCACACGTTCCACTCGTCGAACGAGATGTCGACCTGCTTCGTGTGCTTGCCCGCCGCCTTCACCGCATCGATCGTCGCGATGACGCCGTCGATGAACGCATCCATGTCGACCGACTCCGCGAGGAACGACTCGGCGTCGCCGTCATGCTCCTGGTAATACGCGTGCATCGAGATGAAGTCGACCTCGTCGTACGCGTGAGTGAGCACCGTGTGCTCCCAGGTGCCGAACGTCGGCATCGACCGGCCGGACGAGCCGACGGCGACGAGCTCGATCGTCGGGTCGACGAGCTTCATGGCCTTGGCCGACTCCTGCGCCAGCCGCCCGTACTCCGTCGCGGTCTTGCCGCCGATCTGCCAGGGGCCGTCGAGCTCGTTGCCCAGGCACCACAGCTTGATGTCGAAGGGCTGCTCGGCACCGTTCTTGCGGCGAAGGTCCGACCAGTACGTGCCGCCCGGGTGGTTGGCGTACTCCACGAGCGACCTGGCCTCCTCGACACCCCGGGTGCCGAGGTTGATGGCCTCCATGACCTCGACATCGGCATCCTTCGCCCAGTCCATGAACTCGTGCAGGCCGAAGGCGTTGGTCTCGATCGTGTGCCAGGCGCCGTCGATGCGCACCGGGCGGTCTTCGACCGGGCCCACCCCGTCTTCCCAGCGGTAGCCCGAGACGAAGTTGCCTCCCGGGTATCGGACCACGGTCGGACCCATTTCCTTCACCAGGGCGAGGACGTCCTGACGGAAGCCGCGCTCGTCGGCCTGCGGGTGCCCCGGTTCGTAGATGCCGGTGTACACGCAGCGCCCCATGTGCTCGACGAACGACCCGAAGAGCCTCCGGGGGACGTCGGCGATGGTGAAGTCGCGATCGATGGTGATGCGGGCCTGAGACATTGCTCTCCTTGTTTCTGGCTCTCGAGCCGGGTGGGGGACTACTGACCGCCGAAGCCGCTGGTCGCGACGCCCTTGACGATCTGCTTCTGGAAGATGATGAACACGATGATCAACGGCAGCGCCGCCAGCACGGCCTGAGCCATCACCTGGGCGTACTGCACGCCGTAGGCGCTGATCACCGTCTGGAGGCCGACCGGCAGCGTCATCAGCGTGGTGTCGTTGATGACGAGGAACGGCCAGAGGAAGTTGTTCCAGGCGCCGATGAACACGAAGATCGCGACGGATGCCAGGATCGGGCGCGACAGCGGCAGCACGATCGACCAGAAGATGCGCAGTCGGCTGGCGCCGTCGACCCGGGCGGCGTCTTCGAGCTCGATCGGGATCGCGTCGAAGAAGCGCTTCAGAATGAACACCATGGCCGGCGCAACGACCTGCGGCAGGATCAGACCCCAGTAGGTGTCGATCATGTTGAACGCGAGCATCTCGTAGAACAGCGGGATGATGAGCACCTGCGGCGGCACGACGATCGAGGCGATGATGGCGACGAACAGCCACTTGCGACCGGTGAAGTCGAGCCGGGAGAAGGCGTAGGCGGCCAATGCCGAGATCGTGAGCGTGATCAGGGTCACGGCGATCGACGTCCACAGGCTGTTGAACGCCCAGGTGTAGACGTTGCCCTGCGACAGGATCGCGGTGAACGCCTCGATCGTCGGGCCCGAGGCGCCGATCCAGGACGGGTCGCCGCTGGCGGCATCCGTCTCGGTCTTGAACGCCGTCGCGATCGCCCAGAGGAAGGGCAGCAGCCAGCCGACCGCCAGGACGATGAGGACGACGAGTGCGCTGATGCGCAGCACGCCGAACGGCTTCTCGCCCGGCAGGTGCGGGCGACGGGCCCGCGCGGGCTTGGTCGTGGTGATGGTCTCGGTGAGAGTGGCGGTGGACATCACAGCTGCGACTCCTTCCGGCGGCGCGTGATCAGAGCCTGCGCGACGCCGATGATGACGATGAGGGCGAAGAACACATAGGAGATCGCGGCCGAGTAGCCGAATCGGTAACTGACGAAGCCGGCTTCGTAGATGTACTGGACGATCGAGCGGGTCGTGTCACTCGCGACACCGCCGAGCATCTGGTACGCCTGATCGAAGAGCTTGAGCGACGCCAGGATCTGCAGGATCAGGATCAGCACGGTCGCCGGTCCCAGCTGCGGAAGAGTGATCGACCAGAACTGGCGCCACGGCCCCGCGCCGTCGAGCGATGCCGCCTCGTACTGCTGCGGCGGGATGTTCTGCATCGCCGCGAGGTACAGCAGGAAGTTGAATCCGACCGTCCACCAGACGGTGGCGATCACGATCGACAGCATGTTGGTGTCGGGATTCTGGAGCCAGGCGAGCGGCTCGAGACCGAAGAACTCGAGGATGTTGTTCGCGGCACCGATCTGCGGGTTGAAGATCCACACCCAGATCTGCGAGATCACGGTCGAGGCGAGCAGGTACGGCATGAAGAACGACAGTCGCCACAGCCACTGACCCGGGATGCCGCGGTCGACGAGAGCCGCCATCAGCAGAGCGATCACGACGAGCGGCACAGTGGACAGCAGGGTGAACCACACCGTGTTGCCCATCGACTGCCACATCTTCGGATCCGTCAGCGCCTCGGCGTAGTTCGCGAATCCGATGAAGGAGCCGCCGGCGCCCGTGAGCGATTGGTCGGTGAAGCTGAGGATGATGCCGTGCACGATCGGCCAGGCGAGGAACAGCACGAACGCGAGCAGGAACGGAGCGAGGAACGCCCAGCTGATGAGCTGCTCGCGGTTGCGGGAGCCGGCGCGACGGATCGGGATGGCGGCCTTGGAGCCGGTGACGATGGTGCGCGTGGAGTCGGTTGCCGTGGTCATGATGCGAACGTCCCCTCGGGGTCTGCCGGGTTGGGCTGACGGAGCAGGGTGTTCACCCGTGCCTCGAACCGGTCGATCGCCGCCGCGGGGTCATCGCCCGACAGCAGGACGCCCTGCACCGCGGCGCCGAACTCGCCCTGGAAGTTGGATCCCGATCCGGTGAACCACGCGGTGGGGTCGTACACGACGTGCTGCGCGGCCTCGGCGTAGTGGGCCTGGGGGACGAGATCGGCGTACTCGGGGGACTCGGTGACCGGCAGGAAGGCGGGGATGTGCCCGGCCTCGGCCCAGCCGAACGAGCCCTTGAGCATGTCGGCGACGAACTGGTACGTCAGGTCGCGCTTCTTCTCGTCGGCGTCGGTCTGATGCGGCAGCACGAACGAGTGCGAGTCGGCGTAGACCGCCGGGGTGCCGTAGAGCGTGGGGATCATGGTCGCATCGAACGGGATCTCCGCGTTCTGCATGGTGCGGAGCTCCCAGACGCCGGTGAACAGCATGCCGCTCTTGCCGGTCGCGAACTCGGCGACGGCGCTGCCGTAGTCGGCCTGGGCGAGGGCGATCTCGCCGTCGAGCAGAGTGCGCATGAGCGAGAGGGACTCGACCGCGGCATCCTTGTCGATCACGGCCTTGCCGCCGGCGGGCAGCTCCATCGCACCGCCGTGCTGCGAGTAGAAGGTGTAGAAGAGGCGCCACATCTGCGCGCCGTCGCCGAGATATCCGTAGGACAGCGCGTGGCCGTCGGCTTTGCCGCCGATCGTGCGCAGCTGCTCGACGAACTCCTCAGGAGACGACGTCTCTGCGAGGCGACCGTCGCTGTCGAGCACTCCGGCGGCATCGCAGATGTCGGTGTTGAACATCGCGACGAACGGATGCGCGTCGAGCGCGACGCTGTACATGTTCTCGCCGACGAAGCCCTTCTCCCAGATGGGCTTCGGGAACGTCGAGGCGTCGACGCCGAGGTCTGCCAGTCGGTCGAGATCCCACGGGTCGAGCAGACCGCCGGGGGCCCAGCCGACCGTGCGGGTGGCGTGCATGATCGCGACGTCGGGGGCGCGGCCACCGGCGCCCGCCATCGCGAGCTTCGTGTAGTACGGGGTGCCCCAGGCGAGCACGGTGGGGCGGATGCGGTACGCGTTCTGCGCCGCGTTCGCGGTGTCGAGCAGTTGCGACATGGTGACGCCGTCGCCACCCGAGAGCAGATGCCAGAACTGGAGGGTCGTGGTGTTCGAGCCCGGGACTGTTCCGGGGGCGCAGCCGGCGAGCAGCGCCGCGGCGGCCGTGACGGAGGCGGCAGTCAGGAACTGCCGTCTGGACATATCGAGCGGGGGCGTCATCGTCACTCCTTCGTGACAGCGGGCGGGGTCGGGGTACATCATTACATCGATGTAATCAGCGGCGCAAGAGTGAGCCGATGCTTCCGGGCCGCGTCAGGGGCGGTAGCCGCGCGGGGCGCCCCGCGTGCTGTCGCGCTCGAGCAGATGATGCGAGAGGGTGAGCGCGCGCGGGGGAGCGGAGCGGTCGTCCATGCGCGACTCGAGCAGCGTGAGGGCCGCGTCGGCGAACGCGCGACGATCGAAGGCGATCGTCGTGAGCGAGGGCGACGTGTACCGCGAGAACTCGACATCGTCGAAGCCCGTCACGATCACATCGTCCGGCACGCTCACGCCGTGATCGTGCAGCGCGTGCAGCGCTCCGAGCGCGAGCGAGTCGGTGAAGGCGATGATCGCGTCGAATGCCACACCCCGCCGGAACAGCGTGGCGACGCCATCCGCCCCACCCGTCATCGACCACGGCATCGGGTTGATCTCGAGAGCGGTGTCGCGCGGGATGCCGACCTCTCGCAGCGCGTCGTGCACGCCCTCGAGTCGCAGGCGACCTGTGGCGGTCGCGACCGCCGCGTCGTCATCGGCGCCGATCACCGCGATGCGGGTCGCCCCGCGAGACAGCACATGCCGGGTCACGTCAGCGGCGGCGCGGCGACTGTCGATCCGCACGTGGTCGGCCCTGTTCTGCTCGACCTCCCCGAGCATGACGAGCGGGGGCAGCCGGTCGGCGTACTTCAGCACGCTGTCCTCGAGGCGGATGGGGTTCAGGATCAGCCCGTCGACCAGGTGCGCGCGAGCGCGCGAGACGAGCTCCCGCTCGCGTTCGGGATCGGTCGCGGTCTCCTCGATCTGCACCGCCAGGCCCCGATCGTGCGCAGCGTCGACGATGCGATGCATCAGCTCGGCCGAGAACGCGGTGGCGAGGTCGGGCAGGGCCACGGCGATGATGCCCGAGCGGCCCTTGCGGAGCCCGCGGGCGTTGAGGTTGGGCACGAAGTCGAGCTCCACCATCGCCGACTCGACCCTGAGCCTCGTCTCCTCGCGAACGGCGACCGTGCCGGTGACGACGTTCGAGACCGTCTTGGGTGAGACGCCGGCAAGTGCGGCGACGTCCTTCATCGTCGCGCGCGGCGGCGGCATCGCAGTCATCCGGTCAGCCTATCCATGCGCGTGCCGAGCGCGGTGCCTCTCCGATGGTGGGCGAGGCTGCCGTGGCTACTATGGCCCGATGACCATCGAACGCAACTGGGCCGGCAACCTCACCTATCGCGCATCCGCGATCGAGCACCCGAGCTCGATCGATGAGCTGCAGGGACTGCTCGCCCGGGGCGGGGCCGTGCGCTTCCTCGGGTCGCGGCACTGCTTCAACGACATCGCCGACACCGACGGGGTGCTCATCGCGCTCGACCGGCTGCCCGTCGTGTTCGAGGTCGCCGACGCCCGTGACGCCGTGCGCGTGTCGGGCGGGCTGCGCTACGGGGACCTCGCCCCGCTGCTCGATGCCGAGGGGCTCGCGCTCGCGAACCTCGCCTCGCTGCCGCACATCTCGATCGCGGGAGCCGTCGCGACCGGAACGCACGGCTCGGGCGACGCGACGGGATCGCTGGCCTCCGCCGTGCGCGCGCTGACGATCATCACGCCGGCAGGGGAGATCCGCTCGCTCGCTCGCGGAGACGACGACTTCGACGGCGCGGTCGTCAGCCTCGGCGCACTCGGAGCGGTCGTCGACGTGACGCTCGATGTCGAGCCCGCCTACGAGGTCGCCCAGCACGTGTTCGAGCATCCGTCGTGGGATGCGATCCTCGCCGACTTCGACGAGGTGACGAGCATCGGAACGAGCGTCAGCATCTTCTCGCGGTGGGAGCACACCGACGTCGCCGACCAGATCTGGGTCAAGCAGCGACAGCCCGAGGCGCGCGAGAACACCCGCGCCGATCTCTTCGACCGACTCGGAGCGGAGCCTGCGACAGCGAAGCGGCATCCGATCATCGGCGTCGACCCGGTGGCCTGCACCGAGCAGCTCGGAGTGCCGGGGCCGTGGTTCGAGCGTCTTGCGCACTTCAAGCTCGAGTTCACGCCGTCGGCGGGCGCCGAGATCCAGAGCGAGTACCTGGTGCCCCGCGCCGATGCGGTCGCCGCGATCCAGGCGGTCCGCACGCTCGCCGGCCAGATCGCGCCGCTGCTGCTCGTGAACGAGATCCGCACGGTCGCCCCCGACTACCTCTGGCTGAGCTCATCGCAGGGCACGGATGCCGTCGGCATCCACTTCACCTGGAAGCCCGACGAGGCGGCCGTTCGCGAGTTCCTGCCCACGCTCGAGGCGGCACTGCCCGAGACCGCCCGCCCGCACTGGGGAAAGGTGTTCACGCTCGATGCCGCCGAGGTGCGCTCTCGCTACTCGCGCTGGGATGACTTCGCCGACCTCGCGGCGCGGTTCGACCCGGAGCGCCGACTGGTGAACCCCTACCTGGAGCGCCTGGGCCTCTAGCGCCTGCCGCTGCCGCGGGATCCATTGCACCACTGGGCTTGTTCTCGGTAACATTCTCCGAGGCTCGGCCGACGGAGGTGTGCATGGCGAACGTCGGTTCAGACAAGCCCAACATCCGTCAGGTGGCGACCATCGCGGGCGTCTCGCACATGACGGTCTCGCGTGTTCTCAACGATCACCCGAACATCAAGCCCGACACGAAACGCCGCGTGCTCGAGGCGATCGAGGAGCTCGACTACCGCCCGAACCTCGTCGCGCGGGCTCTCGCCACGCAGCGCACCCGCCGGATCGGCGTGATCGTCGAGAGCGCGGTGGCGCACGGTCCGACCAGCATCCTGCGCGCCGTGGAGCTCTCCGCACGTGCCACTGGATACTCCGTCACGCCGATCGCTCTGCACGAGGGCGACCCGCTGTCTCCGCAGGAGGCGGTCGACAATCTCGTGACCCAGGGAGTCGATGCGCTCTGCGTCATCGCGCCCCGCTCGTCGTCCGTGGCGGCGCTGCGCCGCATCGCCATCACCGTGCCGATGCTGGTCGTCAAGGCAGACGCCGACCCGACGTTCCTCACCGTGTCGATCGACCAGCATGCGGGCACGACATCCGTGGTCGACCACCTCGTCGCGCTCGGCCACCGCGATATCCTGCACCTCTCGGGTCCGCTCGACTGGCTCGACGCGAGGGCGCGGGAGCGGGCCTTCCATTCGCGGGCCAAGTCGTGGGGCATCCGCGAACGGCCCATCGTCGTCGGCGACTGGTCGGCCGACTTCGCCTACGACTTCGCGAAGGGGCTCACGCGGCTGCCCGACTACACGGCGATCTTCGCCGCGAACGACGATATGGCGATGGGGCTGATCCACGGCCTGCACGACCGGGGCTTCGAGGTGCCGCGGGATCTCAGCGTGGTCGGCTTCGACGACATCCCGCTGGCGCGGCACTTCATCCCGCCGCTCACGACGGTGCGCCAGGACTTCGGGGCGCTGGGCGTCGCAGTGGTCGAGATGCTGCGCGCGGCGATCGAAGGGCGGGACATCCCCACGCTCACCCGGATCCCGACCGAGCTCGTCGCCCGCGGCTCGTCGGCCGCACCTCGGGAGGTGCGATGACCTCCGACCGTGGTCCCGCGCCGGTCGTGCGGCTTGCGGGCATCACGGTCGAGTTCCCCGGCGTGCGCGCGCTCGACGACGTCGACTTCCGGCTGTTCCCCGGCGAGGTGCATGCCGTCATGGGCGAGAACGCCGCCGGCAAGTCCACCCTGGTCGCGGTGATCACCGGCACCCTCGCGCCGGAGGAGGGCACGGTCCTCGTCGACGGCGAGCCCCGTCGGTTCTCGGGGGTCGCCGACAGTCGAGCGGCGGGGATCGCGACGGTGTTCCAGGAGACCCAGCTGAGCCCGAATCTCAGTGTCGCGGAGAACGTGATGCTCGGGCGGGAGCGCCGAGGACGGTTCGGCATCGACTGGCGGAGGACGAGAGCGGATGCCGCGGAGGCGCTGGCCAGACTCGGGCTCGACGGCCTCGATCCGAAGACGCCGCTCTCTCTGCTCACGCCTGCGCAGAAGCAGCTCGTCGCACTCGCGCGCGCGGTCGTCGACGAGCCGAGGGTGCTCGTCCTCGATGAGCCCACCTCCAGCCTCGACGTCGCCGAGGTCGCGACCCTGATGCGCGTCATCCGCGGTCTGCGGCAGCGGGGGGTCGCGATCCTGTTCATCTCGCACTTCCTCGAGCAGGCGTTCGCGATCAGCGACCGCATGACCGTGCTGCGCAACGGGCGGCGCGTGGGGGAGTATGCGACGCGAGACCTCGACCGGGCCGACCTGATCTCGAAGATGCTCGGCAAGGACATCGACAGCCTCCGAGCGCTCGGCTCTGAGCGCAAGGCCCACCACTACGCGTACGACGGAGAGCCCGCGATGCAGGCGTCCGGTGTGGGGCGACGCGGTGAGCTCGAGCAGATGGATGTCGAGATCCAACGCGGAGAGATCGTGGGCCTCGCGGGGCTGCGGGGTTCCGGGCGCACCGAGCTCGCGTCGCTGCTCAGCGGTTCGGCGCGGGCCGACAGCGGCGAGCTCTGGGTCGACGGCGAACGGGTGCAGCTGCGGAGCCCGTCGGCGGCGCTGCGACACCGGATCGCGCTGTCGGCCGAGAACCGGGGGACGCAGGGCATCATCGGCGAGCTCACGGCGCGCGAGAACATCATCCTGTCGCTGCAGGCGCTGCGCGGGTGGACTCGTCCGCTCTCGCACGCGGAGTCGCGGGGACTCGTCGAGACGTACGTCGAGGCCCTGCATCTGGATCCCGCCGACCTCGACCGCCCGGTCGGCCTGCTCTCGGGCGGAACCCAGCAGAAGGTGCTGCTGGCCCGTGCGCTGGCGGTGCGTCCGCACGTGCTGATCCTCGACGAGCCCACTCGGGGTATCGACATCGCGGCGAAGATCGATGTCCAGAGACGCATCAGCCAGCTCGCCGGTGACGGAGTGGCCGTGGTCTTCATCTCGTCCGAACTCGAAGAGGTGGTGCGGCTGAGCGATCGCATCATCGTGCTGAAGGACCGCGAGAAGATCGGCGAGCTCAGCAACGGTCCCGGTGTGACAGTCGACACCGTGGTCGAGATGATCGCCGCTGAGCTCAGTCACAGCGTCGAGCTGTGATCGGTAACAAGATCTTTCCCTTCATGCACCGTTGATTTTCGTCCGACCTCTTGTGTTCCAGAAATTGTTCCCGGTAACATCACCGCAGGACATGCGATGCAGGTGTCCTGCAATCACGATCGGACCATGACTGGTCCACCACCGCCGGAGTGACCACCGGCATCTCAACGAGGAGAAGAAATGTCCGCGAAGAAGCGCATTCGCATCGCGTTCGGCCTGGCAGCAGTCGGCGCACTCACCATCGGCCTTGCGGCCTGCTCGACCGACGACTCGGGCGACGGGGGTGGCGACGGCGACGACGTCACCACGGTCGGCTTCGTGGCCGTCGGTCCCGAGGGCGCATGGCGCGAGGCCAACGAGCAGAACATCCAGGACACCTTCACGGAGGAAGCCGGATACGACCTCAAGTACGCACCCGCCACCAACCTCGACCAGAAGTCGCAGATCGACGCGTTCACGTCGTTCGTCGACGAGGGCGTCGATGTGATCCTGCTCTCGGCCACCGAGGCCTCGGGCTGGGAGGACTCGCTCAAGCGCGCACAGGAGGCGGAGATCCCCGTCATCCTGCTCGACCGCGGCATCGAGCCCGACGACGACAGCCTGTACGTCACCCGCATCGCTCCCGACAACGTCGAGGTCGCGAAGGAGGTCGGCACCTGGGCTGCGGCGACGTTCCCCGACGGAGGCAACTACGTCGTGCTCGAGGGCCCGGCCGGCGTCGGCGTCGTGAACGAGCGCAACACCGGCTTCGACGAGGGCCTCGGCGACTCGTCGCTCACCAAGCTCGACGCGCAGACGGCGAACTGGTCGGCGGAAGAGGGCAAGAGCGTCTTCGAGACGATACTCAAGTCCTCGAACAACGACATCCAGCTCGTGTTCGCACAGAACGACGAGATGGGTCTCGGCGCTGCGCAGGCCGCTGAGGAAGCCGGCCTGGTGGTGGGCGAGGACGTCAAGATCGCCACGATCGACGGCACGAAGAACGCCATGCAGGCGCTCGCTGACGGCCAGCTCAGCTACGTGCACGAGTACAACCCGCTGTTCGGCGAGACGGCCCTCGAGGTCGTCGAGAAGGCTCTCGCCGGTGAAGACGTCGACTCGTACATCGTCGTCCCCAGCGAGGCGTTCGATTCCGCAGAGGCGGCACAGGCCGTGCTCGCCGACCGCAAGTACTGACCCCGCCGCCGGAGCGATCAGCCAGTGAGCCCGGGCGGTGCCGCCACAGCCGCACCGCCCGGGCTCTTCCGGAGGAGGAGACACCGATGAACGAAGCACTGCCCATCGTCGAGATGCGTGGGATCTCGATCGAGTTCCCTGGCGTGAAAGCCCTCGACAAGGTCGATTTCCGGCTGTTCCAGGGCGAGGTCCACGCGCTCATGGGCGAGAACGGCGCGGGCAAGTCGACCCTGATCAAAGCCCTGACCGGCGTCTACCGGATCGACTCCGGGTCGATCGTCGTCGCCGGGCAGGAGCGCAGCTTCGGCGGCGCCGGCGACGCGCAGGATGCCGGGATCTCGACGGTGTACCAGGAGGTCAACCTC
The DNA here is from genome assembly GCF_001889265.1 of Microbacterium sp. 1.5R. Classification (NCBI taxonomy): domain Bacteria; kingdom Bacillati; phylum Actinomycetota; class Actinomycetes; order Micrococcales; family Microbacteriaceae; genus Microbacterium; species Microbacterium sp. 1.5R. The sequence goes on along the minus strand of NZ_CP018151.1, from coordinate 3,236,861 downwards.
GCCCCCAACCTCTCGATCGGCGAGAACGTGATGCTCGGTCATGAGACGCGAGGTGTGTTCGGCATCAACTGGACGGCCACCCACCGCGCTGCGACCGACGCCCTCTCCCGACTCGGCCTGGGGCACCTCGACACCCGCCGGCCGCTCTCGACCCTCTCGATCGCGCTGCAGCAGCTCGTCGCCATCAGCCGCGCGATGGCGATCAAGGCCAAGGTGCTCATCCTCGACGAGCCGACCTCCAGCCTCGACGCCGCCGAGGTCGAAGGCCTCTTCACCGTGATCCGGGCACTGCGAGACCAGGGGGTCGCGATCCTCTTCGTCTCGCACTTCCTCGATCAGGTCTACGCGATCAGCGACCGCCTGACGGTGCTGCGCAACGGACTGTACGAGGGTGAGTACCTCACCCGGGACCTCGACCGCCACGCTCTCATCTCGAAGATGATCGGCAAGGACCTCGATGCGCTCAAGTCGCTCGGAGGCAACCGCCGCCGCGCGCCACGCGAGGCCGATGAGAAGCCGCTGCTCGCGGCATCCGGAATCGCACGCCGCGGAGCGGTCGAGGCGACCGACCTCGACATCCGCCCCGGCGAGGTCATCGGGTTCGCCGGGCTGCTCGGCTCCGGGCGCACCGAGCTCGCCCGACTGCTCTACGGCGCCGACCGCACCGACGAAGGCACGATCGAGCTGCATGGACGCCGGGTCGACCTCAAGTCGCCCGCCGATGCGCTGCCTCGTCGGATCGCCTTCTCGACCGAGAACCGCCGCGACGAGGGGATCATCGGAGACCTGACCGTGCGCGAGAACATCGTCCTCGCCGTGCAGGCGGAGCGCGGATGGGCGCGTCCCATGAGCCGCAAGGAACAGGATGCGATCGTCGACCGCTACATCGCGCAGTTCAACGTCCGTCCGGCCGACCCCGACCGGATGATCAAGAACCTCTCCGGCGGCAACCAGCAGAAGGTGCTGCTCGGCCGCTGGCTCGCCACGCAGCCCGAGCTGCTGATCCTCGATGAGCCGACCCGCGGCATCGACGTGGGTGCGAAGGCCGAGATCCAGGAGGCGGTGGCCGAGCTCGCCGAAGACGGCGTCGCCGTGGTGTTCATCTCTTCCGAGCTCGAAGAGGTCGTGCGCCTCTCCGAGCGGATCGTCGTGCTGAAGGACCACCGGAAGATCGGCGAGATCCAGAACGGACCGGACGTCACCGCGCAGGTGATCGTCGATGTGATCGCCGCTCACGGAGTCGAGGCCGCTGCCGAGACGCTCGACGACACCGACGGCGCCGTGCCCGATAGCATCGCCCCCACGACCGACAAGGAGGCAGCGCGATGACCGCGTCAGCCGGCACCACCATCTGGCGGGACCTGATCCACAAGCCGTTCTTCTGGGGCATCGTCGCGATCTTCGCGCTGCTCGCCCTGAACGTGATCAAGGACCCGACGTACCTCGCGCTCTCGATCAACCCCAACAACGGCAACCTCGTCGGCAACCTCATCGACATCCTGCGCCAGGCGGCGCCGATCATGATGATCGCGATCGGGATGTCGCTCGTGATCGCCACCGGTGGCATCGACCTCTCGGTCGGATCGCTGATGGCCGTCGCCGGAGCCGTCTCGATGGAGTTCCTCAGCGCCGCAGGCGACTCCTTCGGCGCAGCGCTCGCCGCGGTAGGACTCGCGCTGGTCATCACCGGCATCCTGGGGGCGGTCAACGGCGTCCTCGTCGCCTATGTCGGCCTGCAGCCCTTCATCGCCACGCTCGTGCTCATGCTCGCCGGCCGAGGCATCGCCAAGGTGATCACCGGCGGGCAGAACACGACGGCATCCAACGATGCGTTCCGGTGGATCGCGAACGGCTTCGTGATCGGCATCCCCGTGGTGTTCATCCTCGCGGTGCTGATCGTGATCGCCGTCGGCTGGGTGGTGAGGCGCAGCGCGCTGGGCCTCATGATCGAGGCGATCGGCATCAACCCGCGGGCCAGCCGCATGGCGGGTATCAAGCCGAAGGGACTGCTGCTCACGGCGTACATCATGAGCGGCATCCTCGCCGGGATCGCGGGCATCATGTCGGTCGGCAGCGTCATGACCGTCGACATCTCCCGCACCGGCTACCAGCTCGAGCTCGACGCGATCCTCGCGGTCGTCATCGGCGGCGCATCGCTGGCTGGCGGCAAGTTCTCACTCAGCGGCGCCTTCGTCGGCGCGCTGCTCATCGCGACGCTCGACAAGACCGTGCTGTATCTCGGCGTGTCGTCGTCGGCGACCCCGGCGTTCAAGGCCATCGTGATCGTCGTCCTGTGCCTGCTGCAGTCGCAGCGCGTGCGCAGCTGGTTCCGGACGCGACGCAGAGCCCGCCCGGTCGAACAGATCATCGCGAAAGAAGAGGTGTCCGCATGAGCGTCATGACCGCCCCTCCGGCCCCTCAGGCGACAGAGAGCGTCGCCGACCGTCTGCGACGCATGATCACGGCGAACCCCTCGGTGCTGCCGACGATCGCCTCGGTGGTCATCTTCGTCGGCATGGTGATCTTCGGCGAGGTGGCCTACGGCCGCATCCTGCAGTTCAACACGCTGTCGAACCTGCTCATCAACAATGCGCACCTCATCGTGCTCGCGGTCGCGCTGACCTTCGTGATCCTCACGGGCGGCATCGACCTCTCGGTGGGATCGATCATCGCGGTCTCGTCGGTCGCCGGTGTGATGCTCTCGAACGCCGGCTGGAACGCCTTCGCCGTGATCGTCGCGATGATCGGCATCGGAGTGCTCTTCGGCATCGTCTCGGGAGTGCTGATCCGGTACTTCGACGTGCAGCCCTTCATCGCGACACTGGCGATGATGTTCCTCGGTCGGGGCCTCGCCTCGCTGCTCAGCACCAAGCCCGAGCGGCTGGGTGAGGAGTCGCCGATCCGCTGGATCGGCACCCAGCTGAAGATCATCGACGGCCCGAAGGTCAACGACCTCGTGATCACCCCCGCAGTGCTCATCGCGGTGATCGTCGTGGCCGCCGCGTTCTTCGTTCTGCACCGCACGCGCACCGGCCGCACCGTGTACGCGATCGGAGGATCGGAGAGCTCGGCGCTGCTCATGGGTCTGCCCGTGCAGCGCACCAAGGTGCTCGTCTACGTGATCAGCGGCGGTCTCGCCGGTCTCGCGGCGGTGCTCTACACCGCACGACTCGGCACCGCTCAGAACATCACCGGCATCGGGTGGGAGCTCGACGCGATCGCCGCGGCAGTGATCGGCGGCACCGTGTTGACAGGGGCTTACGGATACGTGCTCGGCTCGGTCGTCGGTGCGCTGGTGCTCGGTCTGATGAACGTGCTCATCACGCGTGACGGAGGCATCCCGCCCGAGATGACGACGATCATCACGGGCGGCATCCTGCTCGTGTTCGTGCTGCTCCAGCGCGCAGTGACACGCAAACGGGAGTAGCTTCCGCTCCATCGCCCGAATGGCCCCATCTCGCACCGAGGTGGGGCCATTCGCATGTCTGAGCACCCTGAAGGTCCCATCTCGGAACACCGGTATTCGAGCTGCGGATATCGGTCACGTCCTCATATGAAGACGTAACGTTGTCGTTCGTGACCGATGGCGTGCGATGACGGATGTGGAGACCGACGAGCTGCGCGCCTTCGCGACGAAGGCCGCCAGTCTGCGGGGCGACTTCGGCTCGGCGGTGGTCGCGCAGTCGTCGGGGCTGGGCGCACGCTCGATCACCGCGGCGGTGGCGCGATTCGGCGACGCATGGACGACGGCACTGGGGTGCCGTCTCGCGGACGTCGACATGGTGGCGGAGAACCTGCGGCAGACGGCCGAGGTGTTCGACCGGGGCGATGAAGCGTCGAGCAGCGAACTCGACCAGATGATCTGGGCCGAGAGCGACTACTGATGTCCGAGCTGGGGATGACGAACGACCCGGTCGCGCTGATACCGGGCTCGTATGCCGCAGCGCATACGGTCGCGTCCGCGTGGCGGTCTCGGTCCGAGGCCGCCACTGCCCTTCGGGACGGGTTGCGGGGCCTCGAGGTCGATTCCGCGTGGACGGGGTACCCGTATGAGAAGTACCTCGAGCGGGCGGAATACGTGCGGTCGTCGTGGCAGAGGTGCGGCGAGTACTTGATGAGTGGCGCCGCCGCTCTGTCGGCCTATGGCGATGCTCTGCGATGGGCGCAGGACGAAGCCGCACGCGCCATCGACCTGTGGGAGCAGGCGGAAGCAGCGACGATCGCTTCACGCCAGGAGCACCAGGTGAAGGTGCGTGAGCTGGAACGCGACCTTCACCTGCGACACGTCGAACTCGACGTCCCGTTCGTCGACGGCGGCGCGGACCTGCGCGCGCAGGCGGTCGACGTCTTGACGAACGCACGGGGTGTGCTGGATCGCTACGCCGTCGACGCTGCCAACGCCATCCACGTAGCGGCGGATGCCGCGCCCCTGCAGACGCCGAAGCAGGCCGAAGCCGCGACGAACTGGGCAGTCGTCGGGGCGGTCGGCTCGATCATGTTCGAGACCGCCGTACTCAACCCGGCGATCGAGCAACTGAACTTCATCGCCTCGATGGGCAACGCGCTCATCAACCACCCCGACATCCTCCTCGAACTCCTCGGCGGAGTCGCGCTCGTGGTCGGTGGCGGCACGATGATCGGCGGCGGAGGTGCCCTCGCGATCACCGGGGTCGGCGCAGCCCCGGGCGGCGGCCTGGCGTGGGCCGGCGCGGGGGTCGTCGGGGCCGGGGTCGCGGCTGCCGGGCACGCCGGCATTCGCTGGATGAATGAGGCGGCCGGTGACGACGCGGCCTCCGTCGCCCGACGACCGCCGCCGCATCCCGAGTATGGGGGCCGGGACATCAAGGGCCATTGGAACGGAGACGGGCAAAGACCCTGGGTCGACACCGAGAAGATCGGGCTCGACGAAGTCGCGGATGATGTCGGAACGGATGTCATCCGCGACAAGGTGCGTGCGACGATCGAGGGGTACCGTCACCGGCCTGGAATGGCTTCGGATCAACACCGATACTTTGATGGCCTTTACAGTAACGGCGACGGGACTTGGACAGCGATCGAAGTGAAGGGCGGTACCGGGTCCCGTGATGCGGCGCAGGAGGGATTCGACGCGATGGTCAGTCGCGAGCGGCCCGCGATCGCGACGCTGAACGGCCAGCCCATCCGGATCGTGGATGTGATCCTCAAACATGTTCCGTGAACCTGCCGGCCGCCAACGCCGAGAAGAGAGTCACCGTATGGCCATCACACGCACACACGTCACACAGCGAAACGGCTACAGTCGCATGGCGTTGATCGATAGTGTCCGCCCGTATCCGGATCAGATCCGATTCTCGTTGAGCCGGATGAATGGGTCATCGTTCTGGGCGTGGGGCCTGTGGCGGGCGCCGGAAGGAGCCGACCTTCTCCGAGATCTGCCGTTCAGTGAGGAGTACATGCAGTGCGCGGGAACCGCTGAGGCGCTGGCGCTGGAGGTGCGCCGCATCGACGCCGACGGCACTCCCCGCCAGTACGCGATCGGCAAGCCCGGCGGCGACCGCACAGGCGAGCCCACCGAGGTGATCCACTACGACGACGGTCGCCACCGCACCACGGTCTACCCGCACGAGGTCTTCACCGCCGACGAGGCGGCGGTCGTCTTCTACACGTACTTCCTCACCGACGACGTGTCTCAGCCCTACGAGCTCCGCGATCTGCACCTGAGCTGGCCGAAACCCGGCACCGAAGAGGGCGACAGCTGATGCGCATCCGTGTCGAGCACGAACCGCTCGCCCAGTCGATCGCGACGTTGGCCGACACCGCGCAGCATATCCGAGCGCTCCTCGACGACCTGGACGCCGAAGCAACCGGGCTGAGGCACCTGTGGACCGGGGCCGCCCAAGATGCCTACTCCCGCGCTCACCGCGAATGGAACGAGTGTGCCGACGGCATGCAGACCGCTCTCACCAGCGCCGCCACCGCGGCCGCCCGCGCGCAAGCACGCACTCGCGAGGCCGAGGCTCACGTCGCCGACCTTTGGAGCTGACTCACACCGTCGGAATCCAGACCCGCATGGTCGACGGACCGCGCCGCGCCCAGTCGTGATAGGCGATCAAGGGGGCGTCAACCGTCTCGCCGGTCGAGCGGTGGCGCACCGGCAGCACCACGTGACCGTCGCGCTCGACGGGCTCCCCGGCCGCGACCGCGTCGCCGATGTCGCCACCGAGGTCGATCGACTCGAGTGCCAGCACCTCGGGGCCGCGTTCGATCGCGACGCTGCCGCGCACGGCATCCACCATCGGATGCGGTGACGTGGTCCTCGCCACGATCGGCAGGTTCAGTTCGACGATGTCGCCGACGCGGAACGCACGAGCGACTTCGACCGCACCCGGAGGTGCAGGCAGCTCCGTGACCTCATTCCCGCTGTGCACACGCACCGTCGCTCCTGACGCCCACGACGGCACGCGAAGCGTCAGTGTGAACTCGGCATCCTCGGTGATCGTGACGCGAACATCGCCCTTCGCCGGGTAGCCCGTCGAGACATCGAACGCGACGATCCGGCCGTCCGGCAGTGTCGTGCGCACGGTCGACGGTGCGTACTGATGCAGCTGCACGCCGTCATCATCGGCCGTGGCGACATACGCGGCGAGGCTCGCGAACGTGCGCGCCACATTCGGCGGGCAGCACGATACCTCGAACCACGGCGCGCGCAGCGATGACGAGGCGCGCGGCGACGTGGCATCCGGATCCGCCGGGATCCCCGGCGTGCGCTGATGCAGGGTGTTGGCGTAGAAGAACGAGCGCCCGTCGTCACCGGGCGAGGTCGCGACGACGTTGAACAGGGTCCGCTCGATCAGGTCGGCGTACTGCGCCTCACCGGTCGCGAGCAGCAGCCGCCACGAGAACATGATCGACCCGATGCCGGCGCAGGTCTCGGAGTAGGCGCGATCCGGCGGCAGCTCCCAGTCGTCGCCGAAGGCCTCGTCCTGATGGTGCGACCCCTGGCCCCCCGTCACATAGGTGCGGCGTTCGACCGTGCGATCCCACTGCGACCGCAGGGCGTCGAGCAGCGAGTCGTCGGAGAGCTCGGCGGCGACGTCGGCCGCAGCGGAGGAGAGGTAGTTCGCCCGCACGGAGTGCCCGCGAAGAGCCTCGGCGTCGCGCACCGACACGTCGTCCTGGAAGTAGCTGCGCCCCCACTCGATCTCGCCGAGCGACCCGCGACCGTGCCGCTCGACGAACAGCGCGGCCTGATCGATGTAACGCTGCTCGCCGAGCGCTCGGCCGAGCTCGGCAAGCCCCGCCTCGACCTCGGCATGCCCGCAGATCGCGTCCCGGCCGTCGACGCCGAACTCGCGGCAGACGAGATCCGCGGCGCGCCGAGCGATGTCGATCAGACCGTCGTCGGCATCCGGTCTCGTGCGCACCCGGGCGACGGCCGCCTGGAACAGGTGCCCGAGGCAGTACAGCTCGTGCCCCCACTGCAGCGCAGACCAGCGTTCGTCCTGGCCCTCGCGGCCGAACATCGTGTTGAGGTACCCGTCGGGCTCCTGCGCGGCGGCGACCCGGTCGACGACCCGGCGGAATCGCTGCTCGAGGTCGCTGTCGGCTGCGGCATCCGTCCGCCCGATCTCCCACGCGAGCGCCTCGAGGTACTTGTAGATCTCGGAGTCGGCGAACTCCCGTCCCCGACGCCCGTCCGGCAGCGTGCCGGCGGCGGCGAGGTCGAAGTTGGGCAGCCATCCCTCGGACTCGAGTCGCGACTCGATGTGGCTGAGAGTGGCAGTGCCGTTGACGGCCTGGCGGTCGGCCCAGAACCCTCCGGTGATGCGCACCTCGTCGAGGCCGAGCGGGCGCAGACGCCCGTGCGTGGGAACCACCGGGGCGGCCGGTGCAGTGGTGTCGAACATGGTCATCCCTTGAAGGCGCCGGACATGAAGCCGCGCACGTAGTGTCGTTGCAGGATCAGGAAGAGAAGGATGCAGGGGAGCGCCAGCACGACGACTCCCGCCTCGGTCGCGCCGTAGTCGACGACGCCCTGCACCTGTCCGCGGAGGTTCGCCACCGCGAGCGGCAGCGTCATGCGGTTGGTGTCGTTGATGAGGATCAGCGGTGCCATGAAGTCGTTCCAGGCGGTGAGGAACGCGAACAGCCCGACGGTCACGAGCCCGGGCTTGACGGCGGGGAGCAGCACCCGCCACAGGGCGCCCCAGCTCGAGCATCCGTCGACCATCGCCGCCTCGTCCATCTCCCGCGGGATCGACTCGAACGAGATGCGCATCATGAACATCGAGAACGGCAGCTGGAACATCGTGATCACCAGCGCGACGCCGACCAGCGAGTTCTGCAGGCCGACCGCATTGAGGATCACGTAGAGCGGAATGAGCAGGGTCGCATACGGCACCATCAGGATGGCGAGGGTGAGGAGGAACAGTGCGTTCTTGCCGGGGAACGAGAAGCGCGCGAACGCGTATCCGCCCAGCAGCGAGATGAACAGGGTGAGCGCGACGGTGAGCACCGAGACGAAGAGCGAGTTGCCCAGATACACCCAGATGCCGGCCTGGTATTCGCCGAGGGCCGCGTAGTTGCCGAAGCCCCAGCCGTCGGTCTGGCTGGTGCCGGCCATCGGGCTGACCGACGAGACGCCGGTCCAGATGAGCGGATAGAGGAAGATCACGGCCAGCGCGGTCGTGAACACCCAGTACGGGATGCCGAGGACGACGCGAGCGGCCTTCGAGCGATAGCGCGGCGGGGTCGGCTGATGGTTCGGAGCGACGATCGTGCGCGTCAGCGTCTGGGACATGATTCTCAGCTCTCATCCGTGCGGCGGAACGCGCGCAGTTGGAAGACGTTGATGACGATGAGTGCGAGCAGCACGATCACCGAGAGGGCGCCGGCGATGCCGAGGCTGTTCTGCCCCTGGAATGCGACGTTGTAGATGAGCTGCACGACGGTCATGGTGCTGTTGTCGGGGCCGCCCTTGGTGAGGATGTAGAACTGCTCGAACGCGAGCAGCGACCCGGTCACGCACATCACTGTCGTGAGCGCGAAGGTCGGCTTGAGCAGCGGCACGGTGATGTCGCGGAAGGTCTGCCAGCGGTTCGCGCCGTCGATGCGGGCGGCTTCGTAGACGTCATCCGGGATTCCCTGCAGGCCCACCAGCATCAGCAGCATGTAGAAGCCCGCGTATCGCCAGACGATCAGGAAGATGGTCGACCACAGTGCGCCCTCCGGCGTGCCGAGGAACGTGATGCCCCACGACTTCATGAGGTTCGCGAACGGGCCGGCGATGGGGGAGTACAGCACGTAGAAGAGCAGTGACGCGGATGCCAGGCCGAGCGCGCTGGGGATCAGGAAGGCCGTGCGCAGGAACCCCTTCCAGCGGGTGGACTCCTGCACGAGCAGGGCCAGGCCGAGCCCGAGTCCGATCAGGATCACGGTCGTGATGACGGTGTAGAGCAGGGTGAAGCGGATCGAATCCCAGAAGAGGCGGTGCGTGACGGCATCCGCATAGTTCTCCGGGAAGTTGATTCCCTGGTTGCCGCTCAGCAGGGGCCAGTCCGAGGCCGACATCTGCAGCACCAGCACCAGCGGCACGATGAACAGCAGGGCGACGAAGATCGCCGTGGGGGCCGCGTACAGCCAGCCCTGCACCGGGCCGCCGAAGGCGGTGCGCCGTCTGCGGCGATGCAGCGGGAGTGTGGCCTGGGTCATCACGTTCTCTTTCGATGGGGGACTGACGAGGGGGGATGCGGGGGCGACGCGGCGCGCCGCCCCCGCATGATCACTGCGACAGGATCGCCGTGATCTCCTCGTTGTCGGCGGGCACCGAGTCGTCGCCGTTGAGCACGGCGTTGCGCACCAGGGTGAGCCACGGGCTGCCCGGGGCGTTGAACGCCTGCTGGAAGTTCAGGGCCACCGGGGTGTCGCCCTGGGCTGCGACCTCGTTGATCGTCACCAGTCGGGGATCGGCGGCCGCATACTCGTTGTCGGCCAGGTCTCCGCGGGAGACGGCGTTGCCGTCTTTCGCGAGCACCTCGACCTGGGCGTCCTCGGACATCATCCAGTTGAGGAAGTTCCAGGCCTGCGCGGCCTTCTTCGAGTCCTTCGAGATGCCGATGCCGTCGCCGCCGACGAACGTCGAGGCGCCGCCGTCGACACCGGGGATGCCGGCGACTCCCGCGTCGAACTCGAGCGAGGGGAGCAGCGTCGCGGGGAACGGCATCACGCCGACCTTGCCCTCGCTGAACGCGGCGGTCCAGGTGGGGCCGGCCTCATCGGTCGAGCTCGGGAGAACCGCACCCGCCTCTTCGAGGCCTGCCCACGTGTCGTAGACGGCCTGAGCCGAGTCGCCGTCGAGCAGGGACTCGGTGCCGTCGTCGCTCATGACCTCGTCGCCCGATGCCCAGATGGAGGGGAACCAGGTGAAGACCAGGCATCCACCGCAGTTGAGGCCGGTCGCGGTGCCGTAGGTGTCCGGCTTGTTCAGCGCCTGCACGGCCATGGCCGCTTCGGCGAACTCCTCGAGCGTGGCGGGCGCCTTCTCGGGGTCGAGGCCGGCCTCGGCGAAGAGCTCCTTGTTCCAGAACAGCATCGAGAGGTCGAGGGCGAACGGCAGCACGTACTCGGCGCCGTCGACGGTGCCGGCCGACAGGTGCCCGGGGTTGATCTCGTCCTTGAAGTCGAGGGCGTCGATCTGCTCGGACATGTCCTGGAACAGGCCCTGCTGCGCCCAGTTCGGCACGTAGACGATGTCGGCGGCGAAGAGGTCGGGCAGGCCGCTCGACCCTGCGGCGGCGCCGACTTTCGCGACGTAGTCGTCGTTGGGCACGACTGTCAGCTCGACCTGGTTCTCGTGGCTGTCGTTGTAGGCGTCGACGAGCAGCTTGGCCTGGCGCTCGATCGGCGCGCGGGTCCACAGCGTCAGGGTCGTGCCGTCGTCGGTGCCTTCGGCGGGGATGGGCTCGTCGGAGGCGGCGTCATCGCCGGCGGGGGCGCAGGCGGCGAGTCCGCCGACGAGCAGGCCGGCCGCGATGACGGCGGCTGCTGCCCGACGTGCGGCGTGGGTGCGAATGGTGTTCATGGGCGGGGGCTCCTCTGGGCTCGTCCTCGAGCGGGTGCGGTGTGGCGCTTCGGCAGTGCAGCGCCGGGAGTGGAGATGAGGGTGGAGATCAGGTTCTTCGAAAGTTACGAAAACCCTTTCGAAAAGGTATAGCGTGGTTTCGGAGGGCGCGTCAACCCTCGTTCCGATAACCTTTCAGCACGAAGGAGTGGGATGACGGATACGACTGGAGCACGAGCTGCGACCCTCAGTGACGTCGCCGCGCGCGCCGGAGTCTCGATCTCGACCGCATCCAAGGCGCTGAACGATCGGGGCGACGTATCGGTCGCCACCCGCGCCAAGGTGCGCGCGATCGCCGAGGAGCTGTCCTTCACCCCCAATGCCATGGCGCGAGGACTCCTCGCCGGGCGCACCGGCACGGTCGGCCTTCTCACCAGCGACCTCGAGGGCCGCTTCATGCTGCCGATCCTCATGGGCGCGGAGGATGCGTTCGGCGCAGGTCGCATCAACGTCTTCCTGTGCGATGCGCGAGGTGACGCGATCCGTGAGCAGCACCACCTGAAGGAGCTGCTGAGCCGCAGGGTCGACGGCATCATCGTCGTCGGCCGTCAGACGGATCCGCGCCCCTCGCTCGGGCAGGAGATCCCCGTGCCCGTGGTCTACGCGTACGCCCCCTCGGATGACCCGCGCGACCTCTCATTGACCCCCGACAACTACGCGGGCGGGCGTCTCGCGATCGAGCACCTGTTGGCCTGCGGACGTCGGCGCATCGCGCACATCTCGGGCGACCCGACCTATGCCGCAGCCCAAGACCGCCTCGCCGGCGCCAGAGCGGCACTCGGCGAGGCGGGGCTCGAACTCGTGGGCGAGCCCATGTTCTCGGAGTGGACCGAGCACTGGGGTCGGGATGCCGCGGCGATGCTGCTGCAGCGGCATCCGGACATCGACGCCGTGTTCTGCGGATCCGACCAGATCGCTCGCGGTGTGCTCGACTCGGCCCGCGATCTCGGCCGCACCGTGCCGGACGACCTCGCGGTGATCGGCTACGACAACTGGGAAGTGCTCGCGACCAACGCCCGGCCCGAGCTCACCAGCATCGACGCGAACCTGCAGCAGCTCGGTCGTCAGGCGGCGCTGCGGGTGTTCGATGCGATCGACGGCATCGACATCGGCGAAGGCGCGCACCACCTGCCGGTGCGGCTCGTGATCCGCGGATCGACCATCGCCCGGCGCTGAGGGGCGCTGCGCGCGCCGGAGTCAGGCCAGGCGTCGTCGCGCCGTCTATCAGCCGATGACGAGCTTACGTTGCTCCTCCGTCAGACCATCCAACCGTCCTCCAGGAAGAACGTCGGTGAGTTTCCCCGCTGCCCGCGCTCCCAGAAAGGGCCAAAGCTGTTCGCCAGGGTCGGACGGGTTCGTGACGATGAATCCTTGAGGGCTCAGGAGGGGCCATCGGGGTTTGCCCGCCGCCTCAGCGTCGCCTGGCTCGACTCGATATTCCTCGGATATCTGGAGCTCTTCGTCCGTCAACGCATCGTCGAGATACGCCACCACGTCGAGGTCGCGAGGCAACGCATCTGCGACCTCCTGAGGATCCAGTGATGGAGAGGTCACGGGAATGTAGACGATGTCTCCCGGTTGAAGCGGTGACCCGCCGTTCTCAGTGACCTCGATGACCTCGACTTCGGCGAGGAGTGCTGCGCCGACGGGGGTTCCGGTGGCGGTGGTGACCTTGTCTCCCGCGAGCCAGCGATGCACGGTACCGGTGACCACAGCCGCGGAGCGATGGCCGAGGTCTGTCGTGTTCTGGAAGACGATCGTCGAGACGGCACTGATGTCGAGAGACAGAAGCATCTCGGCGGCGTCAGATTGTGTTGCGTCCTGCGTCACAGATGCCGCTGCCGGGTCGGTTCCCGGTGCCGTGGCACACGAGGTCAGCAGCAGCGCCAGTGCCGGCACCAGTATCAGGCTTACATGCGATCGTCGACTGCGTTGTGCGTTCATGATCGGTGCTGTCTTCATCAATGCGCAACGTTGATGTGATCAACGTGGTGCTGTGGATAGTAAAAGACTTGCGTCGATAGAGTGGAATCCATGCATCCTCCGACGCCGGTCTCGTGATAAAGACCGACGGCGTGCCCAATCTCATGGCAAAGGACGTTCCGGCGTGCATTTGCCAGTTGTCCGTCGCTCCATCCCCATGTGCGTGCCTGCAGCCATGACGAACGAATATTGAATATCAGACTGGCCTGATCGCATCGCGCGACTGCCGGCATCCGCTTTGTGCAGATGTACTGACCTAATACGTTTTCGGCGAGCACAACTTCACCGGTAATTCCGTTGCGAGAGAAATGCCTATACGAACGAAACTACGTTGTTTCATGGGGTGAGACTACGAGCTGACGGCCGATATGGTGGGATTCCATTATCGGCAGCGGCTCGTCAGAAGCGACCGACTTGTTGCTTGCCCAGCATCGTGTCGAACAGGGTCAGGCGTCGTCGCGCCAGGAGTGCTGCGGGTCGAACCCGAGCACGCGGCGGGCCTTGTCGATCGACAGCAGCGTCTCGTTCGGGCCGAACTCGCGGGCGACCGGCACATCGGGGAAGACCTCGGCGAGCAGCTCGGCGTTCGGACGCGTCATCACCGTGTCGGCCGCCGCGATGATGAAGTTGTCGAACCCGGGTGCCGCCACCTCGAGCGCACGCTCCACCGCCTGCGCACCGTCGCGTGCGTCGATGTATCCCCAGAGGTTCCACTTGCGGCGCAGCGCATCGGCGTCGAAGTCGGGGAACTCGGCGTAGTCCTCGGGGTTCATCACGTTCGAGAACCGCAGTGCGGTGATCGACAGGTCGGGATGCCAGCGCACGAGCTCCCTCGCGAGCTGCTCCTCGAGGGTCTTCACGAGCGAGTAGACCGACTCGGGGCGGGCGGGGTAGTCCTCGTCGACCGGCACGTAGGGCGGCGGCACGTCGAACGGCAGACCGAGGACGGTCTCGCTCGAGGCGTAGACGACGCGGCGGATGCCGAGGCGCACCGCCGCCCAGAAGACGTTGAACGTGGCGGGCATGTTGTTGTGGAAGGTGGCGACGTCGCTGCGGATGCCGGGCGCCGGGATGGCGCCGAGATGCACCACGGCGTCGATGCCGTCGTGACGGTCGCCGACGGCCGTGAAAGCATCCACGACCTGGCCGTAATCCGTGAGGTCCACCTGCACGAAGTCAGGGCCGCGGGTGCCTGAGACGTCCATGCCGATGACCTCGTGTCCGTGAGCGCGGAGCTCCCGCGCGACGACGCTGCCGAGCTTGCCCGATGATCCGGTGAGTGCGATGCGCATGTCACCAGAGTGGCACGAAGACGAGGCGCCGGGGCCGCTCGGCATACACTCGTCGGCGTGAGTGACACGAGCAGCGAGCCCCGCCGCACCGTCGGCGTGCGCGACGTCGCCGTGCGCGCAGGGGTGTCTCGGCAGACGGTGTCGCGCGTGCTCAACGACCACCCCGAGGTCGCCGCCGAGACTCGCGAACGGGTGCTTGCCGCGATGACCGAGCTCGGCTACCGCATGAACAACGCGGCCAGAGCGCTGGGCACCCGCCGCTCCCGCACCCTCGGGGTGCTCGCCACCGACGCACTGCACTATGGCCCGTCGCGCAGCATCGCAGCGCTCGAGGCGTCGGCCCGCGAGGTCGGCTACTGGCTGAGTGCGGCCTTCGCGGATGCGGGGGACACGGATGCCGTGGTCGCCGCGGTCGACCACCTCGTCATGCAGGGAGTCGAGGGCATCGTCGTCGTCGCGCCTCACGCCCACACCCTCGACGCGCTCGACTCGGTGCGCATCGGCGTGCCCGTCGTCACCCTGCACGCAGCCGATCGCGGCGCGCGCGGCCTCTCGGTCGATCAGGAGGCCGGGGCACGACTCGCCGTCGCGGCACTCGCCGACGCCGGGCACACACGCATCGCGCACCTCGCCGGCCCCGCCGACTGGCTCGAGGCCGAGTCCCGCGCTGAGGGGTTCCAGGCCGAGCTCGCCGCACGAGGACTCGCCGCCGGACCGGTCATCGAGGGCGACTGGACCGCCGGCTCGGGCTATGCAGCGGCTCGCGCCGTGCGCGACTCGGGTGTGACGGCGGTATTCGCGGCGAACGACCAGATGGCCCTCGGTCTGCTCGGCGGTCTGCAGGAAGTCGGGCTCTCGGTGCCCGCAGACATCAGTGTCGTCGGGTTCGACGACACTCCGGATGCCGCCTACTACTGGCCGAAGCTCACGACCGTGCGGCAGGACTTCTCGGAATTGGCGCGTCGTGCGGTGGCGGCGGTGCTGGTGGGCAGTGCCGGAGCCGCGGCATCCGACCTCGCGCCGGTGGCACCGGTGCTCGTGACCCGCGATTCGGTGGCGCCGCCGCGCTGAACGGCGCCAGGGTGTGTGCCGGCTCGCTGCGGGGTCAGTTCTGCATGTGCGGCGCGATGCGGGGCCAGTTCTGCACGTGAATACGCCGTATCCGATGCGAAAGTGACCCCGCACGAGACGGGAGATGCGAAAGTGGCCCCGCACTCGGCGGCGCCGAGCGGTGCCGGTGTCTTGACGGTCCGCCGACCTCCGTGACACACTTCTGTGACCGGTCACAGTGACCACCGCCGACCCTGAGGTATCCGTGAGCAACGAAGCCCCCGTCTTCTCCCCTGAGATCGACGCCTCCATCCAGGCCGTCCGCGAGGATGTCGCCCGTCTGCACGGTGAACTGGTCCGTTACGACCTCATCGTCTGGACCGGCGGCAACGTCTCGGGCCGCGTGCCCGGAGCCGACCTGTTCGTGATCAAGCCGTCGGGCGTCAGCTACGACGACCTCACGCCCGAGAACATGATCCTGTGCGACCTCGACGGCGCCGTGATCCCCGGCACTCCGGGCAGCGACCGCTCTCCCTCGAGCGACACTGCCGCCCACGCCTACGTCTACCGCCACATGCCCGACGTCGGCGGAGTCGTGCACACGCACTCGACGTTCGCCGTCGCGTGGGCAGCCCGTGGCGAAGAGATCCCCTGCGTCATCACGGCCATGGCCGATGAGTTCGGCGGTCCTATCCCTGTCGGTCCCTTCGCGATCATCGGCGACGACTCGATCGGCCGCGGCATCGTGCAGACGCTCTCGGGTCACCGCAGCCGCGCGGTGCTCATGCAGAACCACGGTCCCTTCACCATCGGAGTCGACGCGAAGGATGCCGTGAAGGCCGCCGTCATGGTCGAAGACGTGGCCCGCACCGTGCACTACGCCCGCGAGGCCGGACCGCTGATCCCGATTCCGCAGGAGGCCATCGACAGCCTCTTCAACCGCTACCAGAACGTCTACGGACAGAACTCGGACGCCCGACGATGAGCGACACGACCCGCACGACCGCCCGCGACGACATCCTCGCCGGCCGCACGAGCCTCGGCATCGAGCTCGGCTCCACGCGCATCAAGGCCTGTCTGATCGGATCCGATGCCACCGAGGTGCTCGCGACCGGGTCGTTCTCGTGGGAGAACCGCCTCCAGGACGGCCTCTGGACCTACGCGATCAACGAGGTGTGGACAGGCCTGCAGGCGGCATACGCCGGTCTCGTCGCCGACGCGGACGAGCGCCACGGCGTGCGCCCCGAGACGTTCGGCGCGATCGGGATCTCGGCCATGATGCACGGATACCTCGCGTTCGATGCGCGGGGCGAGCTGCTCACGCCGTTCCGCACCTGGCGCAACACCAACACGGGCGCCGCGGCGGCCGAGCTGACCGACCTGCTCGGCGTGAACATCCCCCTGCGCTGGTCGATCGCGCACCTGCACCAGGCAGTGCTCGACGGCGAGGCGCACGTGCCGCAGCTCGACTTCGTCACCACCCTCGCGGGCTATGTGCACACGAGGCTGACGGGCGAGCGCGTTCTCGGCGTCGGAGACGCCTCCGGCATGTTCCCGATCGACTCGGCCACCGGAGACTACGACGAGCGGATGCTGCAGGCCTACGACGCCCTCGCCGCCGACCGTCTTCCCGCCGCAGCCAAGGACCTGCTCCCGACCGTCCTTCCCGCCGGCGCCGCCGCCGGGACGCTCACCGCCGAGGGCGCGGCCCTGATCGATCCGTCGGGCGCGCTGCCCCCCGGCATCCCGCTCTGCCCGCCCGAGGGCGACGCGGGCACCGGCATGGTCGCGACGAACTCGGTGTCGCCGCGCACCGGCAACGTCTCGGCCGGAACCAGCATCTTCGCGATGGTCGTGCTCGAGCGCCCGCTCGCCGAAGTGCACCATGAGCTCGACCTCGTGACGACACCCGCGGGCGACGCCGTCGCGATGGTGCACTGCAACAACGGCGCGAGCGAACTGGCCGCCTGGGCAGGGCTCTTCACCCGTTTCGCCGCCGCCGCGGGGCAGCCGCTGAGCGATGACGCGGTCTTCGACGCACTCTTCCGCGAGGCTCTCGACGGAGAGGCGGATGCCGGCGGCCTGCTGGCGTACAACCACCTCGCGGGCGAGCCGATCGCCGGCCTCACCGAGGGGCGCCCGCTGTTCGTGCGCACCCCCGACAGCGCCTTCACGCTGGCGAACTTCATGCGCTCGCAGCTGTACGGCGTGTTCGGCACGCTCGCGCTGGGGATGCAGGTGCTCGCCGCCGAAGGAGTCGAACTCGACCGCATGTTCGCGCACGGTGGCATGTTCCGCACCGCGGGGGTCGCGCAGCGTTTCCTGGCCGGAGCGCTCGGCGCTCCCGTCGCGGTGGGCGAGCTCGCCTCCGAGGGCGGCGCGTGGGGCATCGCGGTGCTCGCGTCGTATCTCGCGCACTCCGAGACGGCGTCGCTGGGGGAGTACCTCGAGCGCGACGTCTTCGCCTCCGCATCCCTCGCGGTCGCCGACCCCGACCCTGCCGACGTCGCCGGCTTCACCGCCTACCTCGACCGCTACCGCGCGGGCCTCGCGATCGAAGCCGCCGCGACCACCGCTCTCTGACCCCCACGCGCACTCTTCACGCCGACACCGGAACACCCAAGGACTCTCATGCCCCGCACCCCGCTCACCACTTCGCTCGACGGCTACGAGGTCTGGTTCCTCACCGGCAGTCAGCACCTCTACGGCCCCGAGACGCTCGCGCAGGTCGCCGAGCAGTCGCAGGAGATCGCCCGCATCCTCGACGAGGCCGGCGAGGTGCCCGTGACCATCGTCTGGAAGCCGGTGCTGACGGATGCCGCAGCCATCAAGCGCACGGCCCTCGAGGCGAACGCCGACGACCGGGTCATCGGCCTGATCGCATGGATGCACACCTTCAGCCCCGCGAAGATGTGGATCGCCGGTCTCGACGCGCTGCAGAAGCCGCTCGCGCACCTGCACACGCAGGCGAACGTCGAGCTGCCGTGGGCCGACATCGACTTCGACTTCATGAACCTGAACCAGGCGGCGCACGGCGACCGCGAGTTCGGCTACATCCAGACGCGTCTCGGCGTGCCGCGCAAGACCGTCGTCGGTCATGCGAGCGACCCGCGGGTGCGCCAGGAGATCGCGACGTGGCAGCGTGCGGCCGCCGGCCTCGCGGCATCCCGTTCGCTCAAGCTCGCCCGCTTCGGCGACAACATGCGCTTCGTCGCGGTCACCGAGGGCGACAAGACCGAGGCCGAGCTGCGCTTCGGCGTGCAGGTCAACACGTGGGGCGTGAACGACCTGGCGGATGCCGTCGCCGCGGCATCCGACTCCGAGATCGACGCCCTCGTGGCCGAGTACGAAGAGCTGTACGAGGTCGTGCCGGAGCTTCGTCGCGGTGGCGACCGCCACCAGTCGCTGCGCGACGGGGCCGCGATCGAGATCGGTCTGCGGACGTTCCTCGAAGAGGGCGGCTTCGGCGCCTTCACGACCTCGTTCGAAGACCTCGGCGCCCTGAAGCAGCTGCCGGGCCTCGCGGTGCAGCGTCTGATGGCCGAGGGCTACGGCTTCGGCGCCGAGGGCGACTGGAAGACCGCGATCCTCGTGCGCGTCGCCAACGTCATGGGCGCGGGCCTGCCCGGCGGGGCGAGCCTCATGGAGGATTACACCTACGACATGACGCCCGGCGACGAGCTGATCCTCGGGGCGCACATGCTCGAGGTCTCGCCCTCGCTCACGACGGCGAAGCCGACCCTCGAGATCCACCCGCTCGGCATCGGCGGCAAGGAAGACCCGGTGCGTCTGGTCTTCACCGCCGACCCCGGCCCCGCGATCGTCGTCGCCCTCAGCGACATGCGCGACCGCTTCCGCCTCACCGCGAACGTCGTCGAGAACGTGCCCCCGCGCCAGTCGCTGCCGAAGCTGCCGGTCGGCCGCGCCGTGTGGAAGCCGCAGCCCGACTTCACCACCTCGGCCGCCGCCTGGCTGACCGCGGGTGCTGCGCACCACACGGTGATGTCGACCGCCGTCGGGCTCGAGGCCTTCCGCGATTTCGCCGAGATGGCCGAGGTCGAGCTGCTCGTGATCGACGATGCGACCACCCTGCCCGAGTTCCAGAAGCAGGTCCGCTGGAACCAGGCCTACTACCGACTCGCGCAGGGGCTGTGATGACGGGAGCCGGCCGGCCGCGCTCGGGGCGTCAGCTGCGCATCACCGGGCACGGATACGAAGCCGTGATCGCGAGCGTCGGCGCCTCGCTGCGCCTGCTCGCATTCGAAGGACGCGACCTGGTCGTGCCCTTCGACGCCGACGAGGTGCGGCCCGGATACCGCGGCACCACCCTCGCACCGTGGCCCAATCGCATCGTCGACGGTCGCTACACGTTCAGCGGCGCCGAGCATCAGCTGGCCCTCACCGAGCCCGCCCGCGGACAGGCGCTGCACGGGCTGCTCGCCTGGGCGGAGTTCGAAGACCGACTGGTGCTCGACGACCGCGTCGTGCTCGCGGCCGTGATCGAGCCGCAGACCGGCTATCCGTTCCGCGTCGAGGTGGAGACCGAGTACCGCATCGACGGTGACGGCCTTCAGCAGACCGTCACCGCGCGCAACCTCGGGGCGGATGCCGCGCCCTGGGGCACAGGGCCGCACCCGTATCTCGTCGCCGGACCCGATGGCCGGGTCGATGACTGGACGCTGACCCTGCCGGCATCCGAGGTGCTGACCGTCACCGACGACCGGCTGAGCCCGGTGGCGCTCGAGGGAGTGTCCGCGCATCCGCAGTGGGACTTCCGCGTTGCGCGCCCGATCGCCGACGTCTTCATCGACCACGCGTTCTCCGGCCTCGCCCGCGAGGGCGGAGTCGCCGAGGTGCGCGTGGTGACGGATGCCGGAAGCGGCGTCGTCATGACCTTCGACGAGCGCTGCCCGTGGGTGCAGGTGCACACGGCCGACAACCCCGGCATCGACGCGATCCATCGCATCGGCCTCGCGGTCGAGCCGATGACCTGTCCGCCGGACGCGTTCAACTCGGGGACCGACCTGGTCGTGCTCGAACCCGGCGCGACGCACGCAGCATCCTGGCGGATCGCCGCCGTCTGACGCGTGGCGGCCGGCCGAGTCGCTCGCGGCACGGTCGTGGCGCCGATGCGGGGCCAGTTTGGCATCCGGGACTCGGTGCGGGGCCAGTTCGGCATCCGGGACCCGGTGCGGGGCCAGTTCGGCATCCGGGACTCGGTGCGGGGTCAGTTCGGCATCCGAATGGGGCGTTTCCGGTGCGCAACTGGCCCCGCACGCGTGATGCCGTGCGAGAGCGGGCGATGCTGCCGGGTGCGGGGCAGTTCGGCACCAGGGATCGTATGCGGGGCCAGTTCGGCATCCGAATGGGGCGTTTCCGGTGCGCAACTGGCCCCGCACGCATGGTGCGGGTGCGGGTGCGGGTGCCGGATGTCGCGGCTGCGGACCGCGCCTCTCCGATCAGGCGAGTGCCGCGACCAGGGCCCGGGCTGCGGATGCCGACGACTGCGGGTTCTGGCCGGTGATGAGCAGTCCGTCGACGACCTCCACGGGTCGGTCACGTCGATGTCGGCGCCGAGCTCGCGCAGAGAGGTCTCGAGCAGGAACGGCGCGCGGTCCGCGAGCCCTCCGAGGCGCTCCTCCTCGTCGGAGAATCCGGTGATGCGCCGTCCGGCGACGAGCGGCTCGCCCGCAGCATCGCGTGCGGGCAGCAGAGCCGCGAGTCCGTGGCACACCGCGGCCAGTGGACGTCCCGCCGCGACGGTCGCCGAGATGAGCGCCGCCGAATCGGCATCCACAGCGAGGTCCTGCATCGGTCCGTGCCCGCCGGGGTAGTAGACGGCCGCGTAGGCGGCGCCGTCGACATCGGCGAGCACCAGGGGAGTGCTGAGCCCCGGGATCTCCGCGAGCGCCGCGGCATCCCCGTCGCCGAGGCTCGACGCATCGGCGACCGGCTCGACACCGCCGGGTGTCGCGAACACCACGTCGTGCCCCGCGGCGGTGAGCAGGCGGTAGGGGGCGAGCAGCTCTTCGGCCCAGTAGCCGGTGGGGTGCTCGGTGTCGTCGGACAGGGTCCAGGTGCGGGCGCCGGAGACGACGAAGAGGACGGATGACATGGATGCTCCCAAGGTTCGGACGACGGATGCCGTGCGGATGCGATATCCAGGACAACGGCCCGCCGTGAAGAACGATTCCGATAGATTGCCGATATGAGCAATCGGAATGCCGATGGATTGCCCGATCTGGGGCTGTGGCGCACCTTCCTCATCGCGCACCGATCGGGGTCGGTGTCGGCGGCAGCGCGCAGGCTCGGACTCGCGCAGTCGTCGGTCACGACGCAGTTGCAGGCGCTGGAGGCGAGCGTCGGCGAGCCGCTGTTCGTCCGTCATGCCCGCGGCATCCGTCCGACGCCCCGAGCCGACGAGCTCGCCGCGCGGCTCTCGGGCCCGCTCGACGCGTTGGCGGATGCTCTCGGCACCCACCCGGCCCTCGAACCGCCGCTCATCCGCCTCGGCGGGGCGGGGGAGTTCCTGGCCGCCGTCGCCGCCCCGGCTCTCGCGAGTGCTGTGGCCGGCGGACTGCGGCTTGCGGTGACCACGGGCCTGGCCGACGACCTGCTCGATCAGCTGAGGGTCGGCAGCCTCGACCTGGTGATCTCCGCCGTGCGTCCTCGCGGACGGGCGCTGCCGAGCATGCCGCTGTTCGACGAGGAATTCGTGCTCGTGGCCTCGCCGTCGCTGAGCATCGACCCGTCTCCGGCCCTCTCGCCGGACGCGCTCGCGCACGTGCCTCTGCTGGCATACGACCGAGACGTCCCGATCGTCCGACGGTACTGGCGCCACGTGTTCGGCATCCGCCTCGACCGGGAACCGGCTCTCGTCTTCCCCGACCTGCGCGCGCTCGCCGCCGCTGCGGTTGCGGGGGCGGGCGTCACCGCCCTGCCGACCTACCTGATCGCCGACGAACTCGCCGATGGCAGACTCGTCGACCTGCGACCCACCAAGGACCCGCCGATCAACACGCTGTATCTCGTGCGGCGACCGGGTCCGTTGTCCGACGGGGTCGCGGCCGTGGAGAAGGCGCTGCGCGCCGCCGTCGCCGACCTCTGACGGCGGTGGCGGTGCGGGGTCAGGTGCGCATCTGGAGTCCGGTGCAAGGTCAGTTTCGCATCCACCATTCGGTGCGGGGTCAGTTTCGCATCGGAAACGCCCGATTCGGATGCGGTAGTGGCCCCGCACAGATGCACTGCCCGGCCTCACAGATGTGCGGCCGCTCGCGCGCCGAACGCACACGACGGACGGATGCCGCACCTCACGGACGCGCGCGTCTCGCGGGTGCACGCGTCTCGCGGATGCCGCGCCTCACGCACGCACCTCACGGACGCACGCGACTCACGGATGCCGTACTTCACGGACGCACGCACCTCACGGACGCACGCACCTCACGCACGCACCTCACGGACGCACGCACCTCACGGACGCACGACTCACGGACGGACCGCACACGGCAGGTGCGGCAGACCCGATGCGGCAGAGGCGACCGAGCCTCAGCGGTTGAGCCAGTGGCGCAGCGTGCGCGTGACCCAGGGCAGCACCCAGTAGGTCATGATCGGCGTGAGCACGACGGTCGTGGCGAGCACGCGCAGCCAGATCGGCAGCTCGTTCCAGCCGGGCACGGGGCTCAGCGCATAGGTGAAGGCGAGGTTCAGTGGGAAGAACCCGAGCCAGATCGACACGGCCTGCTTCCACCGCGGCGGAGTGCTGACCATCGCGACGGTGGTCGTCGAGCCGTCAGCGCGGGGGAGGGTGATGGTGTCGGTGGTCGGCTCGTCGAACCAGCCCTCGATGCCCGTGCGGCGGCGCACGCGCTCGCTGCGCACGAACTGCTCGCCGGTCGACTTCCACCACTCGCGCTCGCCCGACTGCTCCCACGCCACAAGCGACTTCTCGTCGGAGAAGCGGTACAGCATGTGCCAGACATGCGAGTCCTCGCCGTCGCGCACCCAGCCGGATCCGAGGAACCCCGGGTATCGGTGCGCCAGATTCACGCCGGTCTGCACCCAGGCGGTGGCGGCGGCGACATGCTCGGGGTCGACCTCGCGGCGGATGGAGACGGTGATGGGTTCGCTGGACATGGTGGGGTCCTCGGAGAGAGCGGATCGCCCGGGTCACGGGCGCCTCGACGGTGGGGGATGCGCCGGGGTGCGGGCGCGTGTTCGATTGTATTTCGGATGCCGGGTGTCGCCGGTCGTTTTTCGCCGCGCGCGAAGACGGCATCTCGGGGTGCATGCCGATGCCGATGCCGATGCCGGGTGCCGGGTGCCGATGCCGGGTACCGATGCCGGGTGCTTCAGAAGGCCGAATGCGCCTGCGACGGCCGGATGCCGGGAATCCGGCCGTCGCGGGCGCGCATGGCCGAGGCTGGTGCAGGGCAGCGACGCGGCATCCGTCCCCGCACTCCGCGACAGGGCGAGAATAGGAGGCATGAGCACGCGCAGCGAAGCCGTCCTGATCGATGTCGTCCGCACTCCCGTCGGACGCGGCAAGCCGGGCGGCGCGCTCTCGGGTGTGCATCCTGTCGACCTCGCGGCGGGTGCTCTCGCCGCGATACTCGAGCGCAGCGGGCTCGAGTCGAGGCAGATCGACGACGTGCTGCTCGGTTGCGTGAGTCAGGTGGGGGACCAGTCGTCGAACATCGCGCGGCAGGCTGTGCTCGCCGCGGGTTTCGACGAGTCGATCCCCGCGACGACGATCGACCGCCAGTGCGGGTCCAGCCAGCAGGCCGTGCACTTCGCCGCCCAGGGGATCATGGCCGGCGCGTATGACGCGGTCATCGTCGGCGGCGTCGAGTCGATGAGTCGGGTGCCGCTCGGATCGTCTGCGTCCGGCGGGTCGCCGATGTCGCCTCGCCTGCGTGAGCGCTACCCCGAGGGACTCGTGAACCAGGGCGTCTCGGCCGAGCTGATCGCCCAGCGCTGGGGCATCGATCGCGCAGCGCTGGATGAGTACGCCGCCGAGTCGCATCGCCGCGCGGCCGCCGCGTGGCACGAGGGATTCTTCGACCGCACCGTCATTCCGGTCGCCGAGGCTCCGGATGCCGCGGGCGACGAGACCGTGCGCGCCGGCACGACGGCCGAGGGGCTCGGGGGACTCAGCCCCGCGTTCCGCACCGACGCTCTTGCCGCCCGATTCCCGGACGTCGACTGGCGGATCACTCCCGGCAACTCCTCGCCGCTGACCGACGGAGCATCCGCTGCGCTCGTGATGAGCGCCGAGCGTGCCGAACAGCTGGGACTCACGCCGCGGGCGAGGTTCCAGGCGTTCACGGTGGTCGGCGACGATCCGCTCATGATGCTGACCGGCCCGATCCCCGCGACGCGGCGCATTCTCGAACGCACCGGACTCACGATCGATGACCTCGACGCCTACGAGGTCAATGAGGCCTTCGCGTCGGTGCCACTGGCCTGGGCCGCGGAACTCGGGGCGGATGCCGCCAAGCTCAACCCGCGCGGAGGGGCGATCGCCCTCGGGCACGCACTCGGTTCGTCGGGCACCCGCCTGCTCGGCACCCTGATCGACCACCTCGACGCGGTCGGCGGCCGCTTCGGACTCCAGACCATGTGCGAGGGCGGTGCCATGGCGAACGCCACGATCATCGAACGGCTGTAGGCCAGCGGCCGGCACCCGGCATCCGCTGTGCCCCTGCCGGGTCGATGTTCGCCGGACAGGACAGAGAAGACCCCCGCCGACCCGATTCGGCGGGGGTCTCTTCGGGAGCAGACGCTCACCGTATGCGCGGATGACGTGACTACCCGATCCGGTCTGAGTCTGTGTCCGCGCATCTGCAGTTGTAGTCGGCGAAGGTGTCCGGGCGGTGAACGCGGCGAGAAATCCTCCTCACCCGGGATTCGCAATCCTGGAAGCGTTTGCGACTTAAGGCCAGCAGCAGCATTCACACCCCTGACTTTTCGCCAGAACGCAACTGCAAGCGCTTGCAGTCATAGAGCCCGCCCTGCTAGCTTCACTCGCAAGCCTCCGGACACGTCGTCGTGTCCGCCGCCATCAGGGAGCATCATTTGTTCAAGTCGGCTCGGTCGAAGACGACCGCTTCACGTCCGCTCGCTCTACTCGCCGCCACCGCGCTCGTCGTCTCGGGCTTCGGCGCGGCCGGCACTCTCGGCGGCTCATCCGCCGCGGCGGCCGATCGCACCGTGGCTCTCGTGGGCTCGCTGCAGTCCGAGCTCGGCTGCGCGGCGGACTGGGCGCCCGACTGCACCGGGACCGAGCTCCAGCCCACGGGCGCCGAGGGCATCTACTCGGCCGAGTTCGAGGTCCCTGCGGGCACGTGGCAGTACAAGGTCGCGGTGAACGACAGCTGGGACGAGGCGTACGGGCTCGACGGCGGGGCCGACGACATCCCTCTGACGGTGGCCGGCCCGACGACCCTCCGCTTCACGTTCGACGACACGCTCAAGCGCGTCGGGCTCGAGGCCGCCGACCTGCGCGGCGGCTACACCTCCGACGATGAGGCGCTCATCGCGAGCCCGGCCCGACAGGCGGGTGCCGGCGAGCAGTTCTACTTCGTGATGACCGACCGCTTCGCGAACGGCGACACGGCCAACGACACCGGCGGTCTCGAGGGCGACCGGCTCACCACCGGTTTCGACCCCACGGACAAGGGCTTCTATCAGGGCGGCGACATCGCCGGAATCCGCGAGAACCTCGACTACATCGAGGGGCTCGGCACATCGGCGATCTGGCTGACGCCGAGCTTCGCCAACAAGCCGGTGCAGGGTGAGGGCGCCAACGCCTCTGCCGGCTATCACGGCTACTGGATCACCGACTTCACCCGCATCGACCCGCACCTCGGCACCAATGAGGAGCTGCAGGCCCTGATCGCCGACGCGCACGCCCGCGACATCAAGGTGTACTTCGACATCATCACCAACCACACCGCCGACGTCATCGACTACGCCGAGGGGCAGTACTCCTACATCGACCAGGCGACCAGTCCCTACACGGATGCCGCGGGCACGGCGTTCGACCCGGCCGACCACGCGGGCACCGACGGGTTCCCCGAACTCGACCTGGCGACGAGCTTCCCCTACACGCCGGTGATCGACGACAGCGAGGCCGACGTCAAGGTGCCGGCCTGGCTGAACGACCCGTCGCTCTATCACAACCGCGGAGACTCGACCTGGTCGGGGGAGTCGGTCACATACGGCGACTTCAGCGGACTCGACGACCTGATGACCGAGCACCCGACGGTGGTCAACGGCTTCGTCGAGGTCTACGACAAGTGGATCGACCTCGGCATCGACGGCTTCCGCATCGACACCGTCAAGCATGTGAACTTCGAGTTCTGGGAGAAATGGACGGCCGACGTCCTCGATTACGCGCACGAGAAGGGCAACGACGACTTCTTCATGTTCGGCGAGGTCTACGACGCCGACCCCGTGAAGCTCGCACCGTACGTGCGAGACACCGACATGAACTCGATCCTCGACTTCACGTTCCAGTCCTCCGCCGTCAGCTACGCGTCGGGCAATTCGGCCAAGGGCCTGCAGTCCCTGTTCGCGGGCGACGATCGCTACACGACACCCGACTCGTCGGCGACGGCACTGCCCACGTTCCTCGGCAACCACGACATGGGCAGGGTGGGATCCTTCCTGCAGACGACGGATGCTCCGCTCGAGCGCGACGAGCTGGCGCACGAGCTCATGTTCCTCACCCGGGGTCAGCCGGTCGTCTACTACGGCGACGAGCAGGGCTTCACCGGCCCCGGCGGCGACAAGGACGCCCGGCAGTCGCTCTTCGCCACCCAGGTCGACGACTACGCGAATCAGAACCTCATCACCGGTGAGCAGGCCGGCTCGGTCGACCGCTATGCGACGGATGCCGCGCTCTACGAGCACATCGCCGCGCTGTCAGAGCTCCGGGAGTCGAACCCGGCGCTCAGCGAGGGCGCGCAGATCGAGCGGTACGCGGCGTCCGGTGCTGGTGTGTACGCGTTCTCCCGCGTGGATGCCGACGACAAGGTCGAATACCTGGTGGCCGTGAACAACGCCGCCACCGCGCAGACGGTCGACCTCACCACGCTGACCGCCGACGCCTCGTACGAGGTGCTCTACGGTGACGCCGCGTCCCTCGCCACGGATGCCGGTGCGGCCGCCTCGATCACGGTGCCGGCTCTGTCGGCGGTGGTCTGGAAAGCCGACTCGACCGTCACGGCGCCGTCCGAGGCGGCATCCGTCGAGGTCGTCGTGCCCGCCGCCGGAGCCGGTGTCACCGGACAGTCCGCCGTGCAGGCCGACATCGCCGATCAGTGGGCGCAGACGAGCTTCGCCTGGCGCGTCGTCGGCTCCGAGGAGTGGCAGGCGCTCGGCACCGCGGAGGACACCGACCCCCGCGTCTTCCACGACATCCGCGATCTCGCGAACGGCACGCTCGTCGAATACCGGGCCGTGACGACGGATGCCGCGGGCAACCACGCCGCAGCCTCGACGTACGCGTCGGTCGGCAACGCCGTGACGCTGACGGCCGGCGAGGAGCCCGAGTCTCCGATCGACATGGTGACCGTGCCCGGCAGTCTCAACTCCGAGATGGGCTGTGCGGGCGACTGGGACCCTGCCTGCGAGAAGGCGAAGCTGACCCTGCGCGCCGACGGCGTATGGGAGGGGGCTTTCGATCTGCCGGCCGGCGACTACGAGTACAAGGCCGCGATCAACGGCAGCTGGGCCGTCAACTACGGTGCGAACGGTGTGCCGGACGGCTCGAACGTCACGCTCACCCACGCGGGCGGGCCGATCACCTTCTACTTCGACCCGCGCACCAACATCGTGCAGTCCTCGGCCGACGGACCCATCGTGACGCTGCCGGGCTCTCTGCAGGACGAGCTCGGCTGCGCGGCGGACTGGTCTCCCGACTGCCTCGGCACCCTCATGGCCGACGGCGACCGCGACGGCGTCTACGAGTTCTCGACCGCCGACCTCCCCACCGGAGCCTACGAGCTCAAGGTGGCGCACGGCCTGAGCTGGGCTGAGAACTACGGCGCCGACGGAGTGCCGGGCGGCGCGAACATCTCGTTCAGCGCGGCCGAGGGCAGCGTGACGTCGTTCCGTTACACGCTGGCGACGCACGTTCTCGAGGTCGTGAGCGCGGACCCGCAGCTCCCCGGCGCCGGAGAGCAGCGCGCACAGTGGGTCGACGCCGAGACGATCGCCTGGCCGGCGGCTCTCGGGTCTGTCGACAAGGCCGCCTATCAGCTGTACTCCTCGGCGGACGCCTCGCTCGCGGTGGCAGACGGCGACATCGCGGGTGGCGAGTCGATCGCGCTCGAGGTGATCGAGGGCGGCCTGACGGACGAGCAGCTCGCCCGGTTCCCCGCGCTCGACGGATACCTCGCCCTGCGGGTGACGGATGCCGATGCGGCGGCACTGCTGCGATCGCAGCTCGCGGTCGTCCAACGTGACGAGACGGGTGCGCCCTCCGCATTCACCGGCGTGCAGATCGCCGGGGTTCTCGACGATCTCTATGCCGCAGCCCTCGACGACGTCGACCTGGGCGTGACGTTCTCGGGCAAGAAGCCGACGTTCCGGCTGTGGGCGCCGACGGCGCAGAGCGCGACCCTTCTCACCTGGGACGAGGGCGCCGAGGGCGACCCCGCTCGGCACGAGGCCACGTGGGATGCGGCGTCCGGCGTCTGGTCGGTCGCGGGCGCCAAGGATCTCAAGGGCGACGAGTTCCTGTGGGAGGTCGTGGTCTATGCGCCGACGACCGGTGCGATCGAGACGAACCGGGTCACCGATCCCTACTCGACGGCGCTCACTCTGAACTCGCGGCGTTCGGTCGCCATCGACCTCGACGACAAGGCCTGGCAGCCGAAGCAGTGGCAGAAGGCCGAAGCGCCGGTCGTCGAGCGCGCGGTCGACCGGGCGATCTACGAGCTGCACATCCGCGACTTCTCGATCAGCGACGAGACGGTTCCGGCCGACGAGCGCGGCACGTACCTGGCGTTCACCCGCGACAGCGCGGGCACCGATCAGCTGAAGCAGCTCGCGGATGCCGGAATCAACACCGTGCACCTGCTGCCCTCCTTCGACATCGCCTCGATCGAGGAGGACCGCGCGGCTCAGGCGGTGCCCGACTGCGACCTCGCCTCGTTCGGCCCGGCCGACGCGGCACAGCAGGCGTGCATCCAGGCGGTCGCGGATGCCGACGGCTTCAACTGGGGCTACGATCCGTACCACTACTCGACGCCCGAGGGCTCGTACGCAGTCGACGCCGACGGCGGCGCCAGGGTCAGCGAGTTCCGGTCTATGGTCGGCGCTCTCCATGACATGGACCTGCAGGTCGTGCTCGATGAGGTGTTCAACCACACGGCGGCATCCGGTCAGGCCGAGAAGTCGGTGCTCGACCAGGTCGTGCCCGGCTACTACCACCGGCTGAACGCGGCAGGCGGCGTCGAGACCTCGACGTGCTGCCAGAACGTCGCGACCGAGCACCTCGCCGCGCAGAAGCTCATGGTCGACTCGATCGTGACCTGGGCGCGCGACTACAAGGTCGACGGCTTCCGCTTCGACCTCATGGGTCACCACTCGACGACGAACATGCAGGCGATCCGCGACGCGCTCGACGCCCTGACCCTGGCGAAGGACGGCGTCGACGGTTCGGCGATCCATCTGTACGGCGAGGGCTGGAACTTCGGCGAGGTGGCGGACGATGCGCTGTTCGAGCAGGCCACCCAGGGGCAGCTGGGAGGCACCGGCATCGGCACGTTCAACGACCGCCTGCGCGACGCCGTGCACGGCGGCAGCCCGGTCGACTCCTCGTCGACGTTCCGTCAGGGCTTCGGCACCGGTCTCGGCACCGACCCGAACGGCGATCCGATCAACGGCACGGTCGAGCAGGCGCTCGCCGACCTCGGCCACGAGGCCGATCTCGTCAAGCTCGGGCTGGCGGGCAATCTGCGCGACTTCGAGTTCACCACGAGCGACGGCTCGGTGACGGCGGGAGAGGCGATCGACTATCGCGGCTCCGCGGCGGGCTATGCCGATCAGCCGGACGAGACGATCAACTACGTCGATGCGCACGACAACGAGACGCTCTACGACCTCTCGGTGCTCAAGCTCCCGGTCGACACGACGATGGCCGACCGCGTGCGGATGAACACGCTGGAGCTCGCGACCGTGACGCTCTCGCAGTCGCCGTCGTTCTGGCACGCAGGCACCGAGCTGCTGCGGTCGAAGTCCCTCGATCGCAACAGCTACAACTCCGGTGACTGGTTCAACCGCATCGACTGGACCGGTCAGGAGTCGACGTTCGGCTCGGGGCTGCCGACCGCCGCGGACAACGAGGAGAAGTGGCCGATCATGGCGCCGCTGCTCGCCGATCCTGCGCTCAAGCCGGCCGCGGCCGACATGGCGGCCGCAGAGGCATCCGCTCTCGATCTGCTGCGCATCCGCGACGAGGTCGATCTGCTGCGGCTCGGCTCGGCCGAGCTGATCCAGCAGAAGGTCACGTTCCCGAACGGCGGGGCGGGGGCGGCTCCGGGCGTGATCCTGATGCAGATCGACGACCTGACGGGTCCCGACGCCGACGCCGATCTCGACGGTGCGCTCGTCGCGTTCAACTCCTCTCCTGCGCCGGTCACGCAGACCGTCGCCGGCCTGGCCGGGCGTTCGTTCGCGCTGACCCCGGCTCAGGCGAACGGAGCGGATGCCGTGGTCAAGACCACGACCTGGGACGCCGCGACCGGCACCGTGACGATCCCCGCCCGGTCGGTCGCCGTGCTGGTCGACGACCAGATGCAGCCGATCGATACGCGGGTGCGCGCCTCCTCCGACCTGCTGGTGAAGTCGGGCAAGAGCGCCACCGTGAAGGTCACCGTGGCGGCCGACGACGACAGCGCGGCGGTGGGCACGGTGACGGTGCACGACCGCGGCAAGGTCGTCGCCACGGTCGAGCTGGCTCCCTCCGACAAGGGCAGGGTCACCGTCTCGGTGCCGAAGCTGAGCCGTGGGGTGCACCTGCTCACGGTCCGCTTCGACGGCACGGAGCCGTGGCAGGACTCCCGCAGCACGCGCAGCCTCCCGGTGATCGTCTACTGAGGTCGAGGCGAGGGGTGCGGCCGCGCGCCGCACCTCTCGACTCGCGCGACCCCGGCCGTCCTCGCGTGATCAGTCCCGCGCGTCGACCCCGCTCGTGTCGATGAACGCCCAGCCGTATGCACCGAGCTCGCGGCGCGCCGCGGTCGACCCCGTGAGCACATCGCGGCCGGGCACATCGACCGCGAACGGCTCCGCACTGTGGTTGATGACGGTGAGGATGCCGCCTCGGCGTGCGATCTCGACGTGCTCGGGAAGGCCCTCGATCTCGGCGGTCACTCCCGCCTCGGCGGCGAGCCAGCGCAGCACGGCTGCCATGCCGGCGTCGTCCGGGATCGTCGCGAGGTAGTAGCCGTTGCCGTCTCCGAAGGGCTTGCGGGTGAACGCCGCTCGCCCGGCGGTGCGACCCTCGGTGAAGCGGCCCAGCACCTCGGCATCCTGCACGAGGAGCTCTTCCGCGAAGTACTGGCCGACGATCGTCCCCGCGGGGCCGTCCACTGGCGCCTCCGACTGGCCCGGCCCGTCGGGCACGGCGTGGCTCGCGACCTCTCCGGCAGAGTCGGCCGATCGCACCGACTCGGGCGGCACCAGCGCCCCGAAGTCCTCGAGCGCGACGCCGAGCGCGTCCCGCAGCGAGACGATGAAGCCGCCCTCGCGGAACGCGTCGTCCTGGTCGACGACATCGCTGAACGCCGAGACGAACAGGTTGCCGCCCTGCGCGACATACGCCGTGAGATTCGCGGCGCCCTCATCGCTCAGCAGATACTGCTGAGGCGCGACCACGAGTGAATAGCCGCGGAGATCGCTCGTCGTGTTCACGATGTCGACCGCGAGGTTCTGCCGATGCAGCGCCGCATGCCAGCGGTGGGAGAGCGTCAGGTAGTCGAGCACGATCGGGTGGTCGCGCCCGTCGATCGCCCACCAGTTCTCCCAGTCGAAGACGAGAGCGATCTTCGCCCCCGACGAGACGTCCGGCATCTCGGGGAGCTGCGCGAGCTGTCCGCCCAGCTCGACGACCTCCCGCCAGGTGCGGGTGTCGAGCCCGGCCTGCGGCACCATCGCCGAGTGGAACTTCTCGCTGCCGCGGCGCGACTGCCGCCACTGGAAGAACATGATCCCGTCGGC
Organism: Microbacterium sp. 1.5R; assembly: GCF_001889265.1. Lineage (NCBI taxonomy): Bacteria > Bacillati > Actinomycetota > Actinomycetes > Micrococcales > Microbacteriaceae > Microbacterium > Microbacterium sp. 1.5R. The sequence goes on along the minus strand of NZ_CP018151.1, from coordinate 3,204,209 downwards.
GCCTCGGCCCACCGCCTGCGCGCTGATCGCCGCCATCTGACCGGGTGCTTTCGGGGCGTTGGTGGGACGCCAGTTCAGGGCATTGGTGGACTGCTCCGTGAGGATCCAGGGCACCCCGGGCTTGAGACCGCGCATCAGCTCGCGTGCGAACGCGGCCCCGCGGAACGACTCGGGGTCGTTGGGATCGGGGTAGTTGTCATCGCTGATCACGTCGACCTCGGCCGCCCACTTCCAGTAGTCGGCCGGCGGGAACGCGCCCATGAAGTTGGTCGTGATCGGCTGGGTCGCCCCTGCAGCGCGGATGATGTCGCGCTCCATCACGTACAGCTCGAGCAGGGTGTCGGAGGTGAACCGCTTGAAGTCCAGCACGCTGGTCGGGTTGATGCTGTAGGGCGCCTTGCGCGGCGGCACGATCTGATCGAAGGCGGTGTAACGCTGCGACCAGAAGTCCGTGCCCCAGGCGTGGTTGAGGGCGTCGATCGTCGCGTACCTGCGCTGCAACCACGCGCGGAACGCGTCGCGCGCGGCGTCGGAGTAGTCGTAGTGCAGATGGCATCCGTACTCGTTGTTGACGTGCCACAGCACGACGGCAGGATGCTGCGCGTAGCGCTCCGCGAGAGCGGTGACGAGTTCGGCCGCGAGGCGACGGTAGACGGGAGAGGAGGGCGCGAACGCCTGGCGGCTGCCGGGCCAGAACGTCGAGCCGTCGGCATCCTGCGGCAGCATCTCGGGGTAGGCGGTCGAGGCCCACGGCGGCGGGGATGCGGTGGCGGTGGCGAGGTCGACCTGGATGCCGCCCTCGTGCAGCAGCCCGATGATCTCGTCGAGCCACTCCCAGTCGAACTCGCCCTCGGCCGGCTGGATGCGCGACCACGAGAAGATCCCCAGGCTCACGAGCGTCACGCCGGCCTCGCGCATCAGCCGGACGTCGTCCGGCCACACCTCTCGCGGCCACTGCTCGGGGTTGTAGTCGGCGCCGTAGTGCATGAGTCTCCTGGGTCGGGTGTTCGGCCTGCTCTCTCGACCCTAGCGGGGAAGCGCTTTCCAACACAGTCGTCCGGCGTACTTCCGCAACTGCAAGGACGCCCTAGTAAATATGCGGATGCCGAAGTACCATCGTCATAGTGCCAACGACGGCGCGAAGGGACATCGCACAATGACTCGTACCATTCCCCACTTCGTAGGCGGAAAGCACCTCACCCCCGAGGGAGGGCGCTTCGCCGACGTGTTCGATCCGAGCACGGGATCCGTCCAGGCGCGCGTGCCGCTGGCCTCCGCGCACGAGGTCGCCGATGTGATCGCGAACGCCGAGGCCGCGCAGGTCGAGTGGGCGGCGACCAACCCCCAGAAGCGCGCACGTGTGCTGCTGCGCTTCCTCGATCTCGTGCAGCGCGAGATGACCGAGCTCGCCGAGCTGCTTGCGAGCGAGCACGGCAAGACGGTCGACGATGCGAAGGGCGACATCCAGCGGGGTCTCGAGGTCATCGAGTTCTCCGCGGGCGCGCCGCACCTGCTCAAAGGCGAGTACTCGACGGGTGCCGGCGCCGGCATCGACGTCTACTCGATGCGGCAGCCGCTCGGAGTGGTGGCGGCGATCACCCCGTTCAACTTCCCGGCGATGATCCCCCTGTGGAAGGCGGGCCCCGCCCTCGCCGCCGGCAACGCCGTGGTGCTCAAGCCCAGCGAGCGTGACCCCTCGGTGCCGGTGCGCATCGCCGAGCTGTTCCTCGAGGCGGGGCTGCCCGCCGGGGTCCTCAACGTCGTGCACGGTGACAAAGAGGCCGTCGACGCGCTGCTCACCGACGACCGCATCCGCGCCGTCGGCTTCGTGGGCTCGACGCCGATCGCCGAGTACATCTATTCGACGGCGGCCGCGCACGGCAAGCGCGCGCAGTGCTTCGGCGGCGCCAAGAACCACATGATCGTCATGCCCGACGCCGACCTCGACCAGGCCGTCGACGCGCTGATCGGCTCGGGATACGGATCGGCGGGCGAGCGTTGCATGGCGATCTCGGTCGCGGTGCCGGTCGGTCAGGAGACGGCGGATGCTCTCGCCGCCAAGCTCACCCAGCGCGTGGCGCAGCTGCGGATCGGCCCGTCCCTCGCCTCCGACGTCGACTACGGGCCACTCGTCACCCGGGCTGCCGTCGAGCGGGTCGAGGGGTACATCCAGCAGGGGGTCGACGAGGGCGCGACCCTCCTGGCCGACGGTCGCGGCTTCACGGTGCCCGGTCATGAGCAGGGCTTCTACCTCGGACCGACGCTGTTCGACGACGTGACCACCAACATGGCGATCTACCGCGAGGAGATCTTCGGACCGGTGCTCGTGATCGCCCGCGCCGCCGATTACGAGGAGGCGCTGCGCATGGCATCCGAGCACGAATACGGCAACGGCGTCGCGATCTTCACGCGCGACGGAGACGCGGCACGCGACTTCGCCGCACGGGTCGAGGTCGGGATGGTCGGCGTCAACGTGCCGATCCCGGTGCCGATCGCGTACTACACGTTCGGCGGCTGGAAGCGCAGCGGGTTCGGCGACCTCAACCAGCACGGCGCCGATGCCTTCCGCTTCTACACGAAGACCAAGACGGTCACGAGCCGCTGGCCGTCGGCGGGCATCCGCGACGGCGCCAGCTTCGTGATCCCCACCATGCACTGACCTCGCGACGCCCACAAGGAATCGACATGACAATGACCACCGTCACCACCACCGCCGAAGAGCGCGAGGCCATTCTCGACGCCGTCCGCGAGTTCGCCGAGACCGAGCTCGCACCCTTCTCCGCCGAGCGCGACGAGAAGCACATCTTCCCCCGCGAGTCGCTCGGCAAGGCCGGAGAACTGGGCCTCGGCGGCATCTACGTGAGCGAGGAGTTCGGCGGCACGGGCCTCAGCCGCTCCGACACCGTGGCGATCTTCGAAGAGCTCGCGAAGGGCGATCCCGCGGTCGCCGCCTACATCTCGATCCACAACATGGTGGTGTGGATGATCGACACCTACGGCGACGATGCACAGCGCGGCCGCTGGCTGCCCGACCTCACCGCCATGCAGGAGTTCGGCGGCTACTGCCTGACCGAGCCGGGCGTCGGATCCGATGCCGCGAACGTCGCGACGAGCGCGGTGCGGGACGGAGACGACTACCTCCTCACCGGCGTGAAGCAGTTCATCTCGGGTGCCGGCGAGGCCGCCGTGTACGTGGTGATGGCCCGCACCGGCGAGCCGGGAGCCCGGGGCATCAGCGCCTTCCTCGTTCCCGGCGATGCCGAGGGACTCAGCTTCGGGGCGCCCGAGAAGAAGATGGGCTGGCACGCCCAGCCCACCCGTCAGGTGATCCTCGACGGCGTGCGCATCCCCGCATCCGGAATGCTCGGCGACGAGGGCCGTGGCTTCGCGATCGCGATGTCGGCGCTCAACGGCGGTCGCCTCAACATCGCGGCCTGCTCCATCGGAGGTGCCCAGTGGGCCCTGGATCGGGCGGTGCAGTACGTGCACGAGCGCGTGGCGTTCGGCGAGCCGCTGGCCGAGAAGCAGTCGATCCTGTTCGCGATCGCCGACATGCGCACCGACCTGCAGGCCGCTCGCCTCATGGTGACCGATGGGGCGCTGGCGGTCGACGAGCACGCCCCGGATGCCACGATGCGATGCGCGATGGCCAAGCGCTTCGCCACGGATGCCGGATTCGACGTCGCCAACCGCGCGCTGCAGCTGCACGGCGGCTACGGCTACCTGCAGGACTACGGCATCGAGAAGGTCGTGCGCGACCTGCGGGTGCACCAGATCCTCGAGGGCACGAACGAGATCATGCGCCTGATCGTCGGGCGCGAGATGCTGCGACCGGCGGGATCCGCCTCGATGCGGAGCGCATCATGAGCGAGTCGTCGAGCGTCCGGATCGCCTTCCTCGGACTCGGCCACATGGGGCTGCCGATGGCGAAGAACCTCGTCGCCGCAGGGCACGAGGTGCACGGGTTCGACCTGGTGCCCGCGGCGATCGAGGCGGCGCAGGCCGCCGGCATCCCCGTCGCGGCCAGCGGAGCGGACGCCGTCGCCGACGCCGACGTCGTCATCACGATGTTCCCGGCGGGAAGGCACGTGATCGACGCGTACCGCACCGAGCTGCTCGCCGCAGCCCGCCCCGGCACCCTGTTCATCGAGTCGTCGACGATCGCGGTCGACGAGGCCCGTGCCGCCCACGCGCTCGCGCTCGCCGCGGGGCATCGCAATGTCGACGCCCCGGTGTCCGGCGGCGTCGTCGGTGCCGAGAACGGCACGCTCGCGTTCATGGTGGGCGGCTCGGACGAGGACTTCGCCGCCGCACTGCCGGTGCTCGAGATCATGGGCACGCGCATCGTGCACTGCGGGGGGCCGGGGCTCGGCCAGGCCGCGAAGGTGTGCAACAACATGGTGCTCGCCGTCTCGCAGATCGCGGTGGCCGAGGCTTTCGTGCTCGGCGAGCGGCTCGGGCTCGAGCACCAGGCGCTGTTCGACGTGGTGTCGCAGGCGTCCGGTCAGTGCTGGTCCATCACGACCAACTGCCCCGTCCCCGGCCCCGTTCCGACGAGCCCGGCGAACCGCGACTACCAGCCGGGCTTCGCCGGTGCTCTGATGGCGAAGGATCTCGGGCTCGCGCTGCAGGCGATCGAGCAGACGTCGACCGACGCGCGGATGGGGCGGCTCGCCCAGCAGCTCTACGCCGCCTTCGCTGCGGGCGACGGCGCGACCCGCGACTTCTCCGGCATCATCACCGACATCCGCGACGGCAGTGTGTGAGCCACGCGAGATACTGAGATGACCACGACGGAGAGGCCTTCACGATGACGGAATACGAGACGATCCTGGTCGAGCAGCGCGGACGTGTGGGGTGGATCACCCTGAACCGCCCCGAGGCGCTCAACGCGTTGAACAGTCGCCTCGCCGACGAGGTCACCGCGGCCGCTGTGGCCTTCGACCTCGACGACGGGGTCGGCGCCATCGTCGTGACCGGGTCTGAGAAGGCGTTCGCCGCTGGCGCGGACATCAAGGAGATGGAGGGCATGTCGGCCTCCGAGATGCTCGAGACCGATCATTTCGGCGTCTGGCATGAGTTCGCCGCGGTGCGCACGCCCGTGATCGCCGCCGTCTCGGGGTTCGCACTCGGGGGAGGATGCGAGCTCGCGATGATGTGCGACATCATCCTCGCCGCCGACACCGCGAAGTTCGGGCAGCCCGAGATCAACCTCGGCGTCATTCCCGGCATGGGCGGCACGCAGCGGCTCATCCGCGCCGTGGGCTACTACAAGGCGGCCGAACTCGTGCTGTCCGGTCGGTTCATGGGCGCCGAGGAGGCGGAGCGCTCCGGCCTCGTGTCGCGCGTCGTGCCGGCATCCGACCTCCTCGCCGAGGCTACGAGGCTCGCCGAGACCATCGCGTCGAAATCGCTGCCGTCGGTGTTCGCCGCGAAGGCCGCGCTCGACGCGGCGATGGAGACGACGCTCGCCGATGGCCTCGCCCACGAGAAGCGGGCGTTCGCCGAGCTGTTCGACACCGCCGACCAGAAGGAAGGCATGTCCGCCTTCCGGGAGAAGCGTGCGCCCGACTTCCAGAACCGCTGAGCGCCGCTCCACAACGCCGGAGGACTGCGCCCGTTCCGCGCCGAGCACCCGCCGGCAAGCCCGAGCCTCCTCGGATCTCCGGAGTCATGGAGCAGAGCCTGCACGCAGGCGGCGGGAGACCTCAGCCGCGCAGCGCGTCGACGATCTTCGCCACGCGCCGCTCGCGGGTCGCATCCTGTTTGGCCTCCGCCACCGAGCGGGCGTGCTCTTTGCGCACGGAATAGGGGAGCGCGTCGAAGGCGGCGCGCAACGCGGTGTCGGCGTCGAGCGCCTCCGCGAGGGCGGCGGGCACCTCGACAGTGCGCTCGGCCGCATCCAGCCGGATCACCGCATCGACCTCCTCGTCGATCTCGACGCCGAGGTCGGTGCGCACAGCCTTGCTGAAGCCGATCATGTTCGCACCTCCCATCCGGGCCAGGCGCAGACGGGCGGTGCGTCCTCCGATCGTGACCGCGACGGGGAACGCCTTCCCCGCTCCGAACGAGGCGACCTGCTCGTCGGTGAGGATGATCGCGGCGGCGGGGCCACGGCCTTCGAGGATGGTGTGCAGGCGCAGTTCGCTCATGCGGGCAGTGTACGCCCGCGTCCCTCGGCCTCGGATGCCAGGTGGGCGTTGCGCTCCTCGATCAGGCGTCGCATGTACTCGCGAAGGATCAGACGGTCGACGAGGCGTCCGATCGGACCGAACGGCGAGTGGAAGACGATCGTGTCGCGGGCCAGGGTTCCCTGCGGATGCTCCTCGAACACGTGCTCGTGCTCGAACGCTCCGAAAGGCCCGGAGAGCTGCCGATCGCGGAACCCACGCGGCGGGTCGACGTCGTACACGATCGTCCGCAGCCGGAACGGGATGCCGAAGTGCCGTGCCCGCCACGTGACGGTCGACCCCTCCGTGAACACGCCGCCGGCGGGAGCCTCGATCATGGTCTCCCGGTATCGCGCCATCGACCGCAGGTGCATCCCGGGGTCGAGAGCGACTGCGAACACCGTCTCACGCGGTGCGGCGATGACCGTCTCGAGCACGAACGCGGCCATGTCAGAGCGGCTCGGGCTGCGGCCTGGGGTCGGTGAAGTCGCCGGCGGCCTTGCGCATGCGGGCGACGATCGCGACGAGCTCGGCGGCATCCTCGCGGCTCATCCCCGGGTCGGCGAAGACGTCAGCGTTCAGGGCGTCCGTGGCGCGAGCCACGAGTTCTCGGCCCGACTCGGTCAGGGCGAGCAGTGCCGCACGGCCGTCGTGCGGGTGCGGTTCGCGCACGATGAGTCCGTCGCGCACGAGGCGCTCCGCGGTGCTCGTGACGGTCGTCGCGTGCACCTGCAGTCGGGCGACGACGCTCGACAGCGGCAGTCGGCCCGACCGGCTGAACGCCAGCAGACGCAGCATCTCGTATCGGGCGAAGCTGAGCGCGAAGGGCTTGAGCGTCGCGTCGACCCGCGCGAGCAGCAGCTGCTGCGCGCGCATGACGGAGGTGACGACGGTCATGCCGTCGGCGGCATCGGTCCATCCGTGCGCGAGCCACTGCCGCTTCGCCTCGGCGAGCGGATCGACGGGCAGCGGACGCGGTCGGTTCACGGTTCTACGGTAGGCCATCGCGTCGCCGCAGCCGGGACCCGGCACCCGGGAGCCGACTGGTGGTCCTCAGTCGCTCGTCGGGTGGAACTCAGTATCAAGGGACTAGAATCGACGCAGTCGTGAGGAGCAATCGATGAAGATCTTCGTCCTGGTCAAAGAGGTGCCGGACACCTATGGCGACCGCAAGCTGAACCTCGAGACCGGCCTCGCCGACAGAGGCGCCGGCGACGTGGTGCTCGATGAGATCACGGAGCGCGCGCTCGAGGTCGCGCTGAGTCATGCCGACAAGAATGAGGGCACCGAGGTGGTCGCGGTCGCGATGGCTCCTGGCGGCTCGACCGCATCGGTGCGCCGAGCGCTCGCGATCGGCGCAGGCTCCGCAGTGCACATCGCCGACGAGCAGCTCGCGGGGGCCGACCTCGGCCTCACTGCCGAGACGCTGGCCGCGGCGATCCGTCGCGGCGAACCCGACCTGGTGATCACCGGCAACCTGTCGACCGACGGCTCGGGCGGCGTCATGGCGGCGATGCTCGCCGAGCACCTGGGGTGGGCGCAGGCGACGGCGCTGACCTCGGTCGAGATCTCCTCGGACGGCATCACCGGAACCCGAGGGGCGGATGCCGGAGCGCAGCCGATCTCGGCATCCCTCCCGGCGGTGATCTCGATCACCGAGGCACTGCCCGACGCGCGCTTCCCCAACTTCAAGGGCATCATGGCGGCGAAGAAGAAGCCGCTCGAGGTGCTCACCCTCGACGACCTCGGTGTCTCCGCGGACCCGGCGGCCGCACCCCGCACCATCATGACGTCGGTCGCCGAGAAGCCGCCGCGTGCGGCCGGCGTGAAGATCGTCGATGAGGGCGATGCCGCCGAGAAGCTGGTCGAGTACCTCGTGCAGAACAGGCTGGTGTGACATGACCTACCCCGAGAACCCCATCCTCGTCCTCGTCGACCTCGACCCCGCGGGCAACCCCGCCAGCAGCACGGCGGCACTGATCGGCGCGGCCTCGACCGTCGGCGCTCCGGTCGCGCTCGTCGTCGGAGGGTCCGCAGACGCGGCGGCTCAGGTCGCCGCGGCCGGAGCGTCGGTCGTGCTCACGGCCGACGGCGACCCGTCAGTGCTCACCGTGCCGATCGTCGATGCACTGCACGCGGCCTTCGAGCAGGTGCGGCCGGATGCTGTGCTGATCTCGAACTCGATCAGCGGACGCGATGTCGCCGGGAGGTTCGCCGTGCGCGCGAAGCTGGCGCTGTCGGTCGACGCCGTCGGCGTCTCGAGGGATGACGAGGGCATCGTCGCCCACCACTCCGTCTACGGAGGCGCGTACCTCACCGACTCGGCTCCCACGTTCGGCGCACCGGTCATCACGGTGCGTCAGGGCGCGGTCGACGCGCGAGCCGAGGCGGTGGAGTCGCCGACGATCGACGCGCTCTCCGTGTCGGCATCCGGCACCGTCGGGGCGACCGTCGGCGCGGTCGAGGCCGTCGAGTCCACGTCGACGCGGCCTGAGCTCCGCGGCGCCACGCGGGTCGTCTCGGGTGGTCGCGGCCTCGCCTCGAAGGAGAAGTTCGTGCTCGTCGAAGAGCTCGCCGACGCTCTCGGCGCAGCGGTCGGCGCCTCGCGCGCGGCGGTCGACGCCGGCTACATCCCCCAGTCGCATCAGGTCGGTCAGACGGGCGTCTCGCTCTCGCCGCAGCTGTATGTCGCCCTCGGCATCTCGGGTGCGATCCAGCATCGCGCGGGCATGCAGACGGCGAAGAACATCGTCGCGATCAACAAGGACGGCGAGGCGCCGATCTTCGACGTCGCCGACTTCGGCATCGTCGGCGATCTGTTCACGATCGTCCCGCAGGTGATCGCGGCCCTCGAGGCGCGGAAGAAGTAGCCATGGCGACGCGGATGCTCAGGCGCGGGCTCCCGCGCGTTCCCGGCGGCGAGCCGTGGCCTCCCGGCGACATCGCCGTTGAGGCGCCTGCGGATGCCGAGTACGCATCGCCGCTCTCGGCGCCGTCGACCTCGCTCGATGAGTCGGAGGAGGCCGCCCCGGCGGCTGCCGTGCCGGAGCCCGAGTCCTCGGTCGTCGAGCACGCGGTGCCGTCTGCGGCGAGTGGCGCGTCCCTTCGCCGAGGCCTTCCGCGCACGCCGGGCGGCGAACCGTGGCCTCCCGCGAGCGTGGCGGCTGTCGCAGGCGCTGCCGCGGCGCGGACATCGTCTTCGACGCCGGAGCCGGCGGATGCTGCCACCGACGCCGCGGCAGACGTGCCGACCCGGTCCGCCTGGCCGTCCACGCTCGACGAGCCGACGCCTGAGTCGGCCCCGGTCGTCGCGCAGACGGGATCCGTGCGTCGCGGTCTGCCGCGAGTCGCCGGCGGAGATCCCTGGCCCCCGGCGGATACCGTTCCGCTGATCGCAGTCGCCTCGGACGCGGCCTCCTCCATCGCCGTCGATGCCCCGGCTGCCGCGGACGCCCCGGCTGCCGCGGATGCCCATGCCTCCGCTGATGCAGCCCCCGAGGTCGCGGCATCCGCACCGGCCGCCGCTCCGGCATCCGCACCCACCACGGCCGTCGCCACCGCCGCCGCGTTCGCGCTCGGGGATCCTTCGATCCCGCTGCCCGCTCCCCGCACCGTCTGGAACGGCAGTGCGCCTCGGCACGTCACGGCGACCGCTCCGGCATCCGACCGACCTCGGCCGACCTGGACCCAGGCGATCGCCGTCCTTCTGGGCGCCGCGGCTCTCGGCATCCTGGCGGCCGCTGCCGTGGCGTTCGTGCGGGCGCTGCTGAGCTTCCCGTTCATGCAGGACTTCCTCGCCGCGTTCCCCGGCGAATACGAGCCGGCCGTCGCCGTCGAACCGGGGTTCGCCCCGTGGACCAACTGGGCGCACTTCTTCAACGTGTTCCTGATGGTGCTCATCATCCGGTCGGGCCTCCGCATCCGCAACGAGAAGCGCCCGACCGCGTTCTGGACCCCGCGCAACGATCCCAAGGGCAAGGTCAGCCTGACGATCTGGTTCCACCAGGCGCTCGACATCCTCTGGCTCGTGAACGGCGTGATCTTCGTGGTGCTGCTGTTCGTCACCGGACACTGGGCGCGCATCGTGCCGACGAGCTGGGAGGTCATCCCTAACGCGCTGTCGGCCGCGCTGCAGTACGTGTCGTTCGACTGGCCGACTGAACACGGCTGGGTGAACTACAACAGCCTGCAGCAGCTGGCCTACTTCGTCACGGTGTTCATCGCGGCTCCCTTGGCGGCGGCGACCGGGTTCCGCATGTCGGGGATGTGGCCGAAGAAGGCCGAGCGTCTCTCGAAGGCCTACCCGATCGAGTGGGCCCGCGCGCTGCACTTCCCGATCATGATCTACTTCGTGGTGTTCATCATCGGACACGTCGCGCTGGTGTTCCTCACCGGGTTCCTGCGCAACCTCAACCACATGTACGCCTCCTCGGACGCCGTCGGCTGGACCGGGTTCTGGGTCTTCGTGGCATCCCTCGTGGTGATCGCCCTCGGCTGGGTCGCCGCCCGGCCGCTCGTCATCGCCCCGATCGCGAAGCTGTTCGGCACCGTCTCCGGACGTTGACCCGTCCACGATTCAGCCCAGACTGCTTCCGACGCAGCGAAACGGCCCCCTGCCTGAGGCAGGGGGCCGTTCATGCGAAAACGTGAGCGCGAGGGCCACGAGGCGCGGGCTCAGCGCACGAAGCGCACCTCGGTCAGCGTCTCGCCGAGGAACGGCTCGGTGTGGCTCGCGCCGTCGAGCGTGAATCCGTTGCGCGTGTAGAAGCGGTGGGCGCGGGGGTTGTCCTCCGCGACCCACAGGTAGAGAGGTTCGTCCTTCTCGACGGCGGCGTCGAACAGCTTCTGGCCGATGCCCGTGGAGTGATACGCGTCGAGCAGGTAGATGAAGTACAGCTCGCGGAACGCCGGGGCGTCCTTGTCGCGAGCGGGGCCGGAGCCGACGAACCCGACGATCTCTCCGTCGACGAGCGCGGCGCGCATGGTGAACTCGGGGCCCTGCGAGGCCCAGTGCGTCCACAGCTCGGCCATGCGGCGGGGAGAGACCTTCTCGAGGGCTGCCTTGCTGATCAGGTGGTCGTAGGTCTCGTGCCAGCACTGCGCGTGCACGCGACCCAGGGCTTCCGCATCCACATCACGGACCGGACGGACGATGACTTCAGGCTGGGCTTCGGCGCTCATATCGCGACTCTACGCGCGGGGTCCGCGAAGAGGAAATCGAACGGAAGCGTTCCCGCAGCACCGATATGCCGCTGGAGACATCGCACAACGATGTTCGCGAATCGTTCGTCGCTGGCTACGATCAGTGCTCGTGAACGTGATCTGGCGCACTCTCCTCGTGATCCTCTCCGCCCGTCGCCGCGTGCGGCGAGGCAAGACCCTCGACGCGGGCTCCGTCAGCAGCATCACACTGACGACGCTCCCCACCGACATCGACATCCTGCGCCACATGAACAACGGTCGCTACCTGTCGCTGTTCGACCTCGGTCGCTGGGACCTGCTGATCCGCACGGGGCTGTTCGACGCGATGAACGAGCGCGGCTGGTACGCCGTCGTGTCGAGCGAGACCGTCACCTTCCGCAAGTCCCTGCAGCTCTGGCAGCGGTTCGAGGTGGAGTCCCGGTTCATCGGACACGACGACAAGGCCGTGTTCCTCGAGCACCGAGCCGTCGTCGGCGGCGAGATCTACGCGCGGGTGATCGTGCGCTCGCGGATGCTGCGCCGCACCGGAGGCACGGTCAGCAACGAAGAGCTGTTCGCCGCAGTGGGCAAGCCCGAGGGCGTGCCCGAGATCGATCCGTGGGTGCACGACTGGGCCGCGGCATCCGCTCTGCCTCCCGTGCGCACCTCCGCGCCGAGCGTGTGGAACTGACCCCGTGACCGATCCGTGGGGTCTCGAGACGCGCGCACCGGGCTCGGTGCTGCTGGTGGGATGCGGCAAACTCGGCGTGCGACTCGGCGAGCGGCTCGTCGAGCAGGGCGCGCAGGTCACGGCCATGCGCCGGAGTGCGGGGGAGCTGCCCTTCCCGACGATCGAGGCGGATCTGCGGCATCCGCTCGACCGCGACCTTCCGGCCTTCGACTCGGTCGTGGTCACGCTGCCGCCCAGCACCGAGGGCGACTCGATCTATCCACCGGCGCTGCGCGGGCTCGCGAAGGCCCTGCCGTCGATGCCTGAGCGGGTCGTGTTCGTGTCATCGACGCGCGTGTTCGAGGGGCGTCCCGGCGAGACACCGCTGACCGAGCGCGACGCGACGCGGGTCTCGAGCGAGCGAGGCGGCGATCTGGTCGAGGGCGAGCAGCTGGCCATGGAGCTGTTCGGTGCCCGCATCGTGCGGCCCGCCGGCATCTACGGCCCGGGACGCGACTTTCTCATCCGACGGGTGCGAGAGGCGGCACCGGTCGACCACACGCGTCGCACGAACCGGATCCACGAGACGGACCTCGTGCGGCTGCTCGAGGCGATGCTGCGCGCCGACTCCGCGCCGCCGCTGATCCACGCCGTCGATCGGGAGCCGGTGCTGCTCGGAGACGTGGTCGCGCATATCGCCACCCGGCTCGGCGTCGAGCCGCCGCCGCACCTCGACCCCGAGGTCGGCGGCGGGACGGTGCTCGACGGGCATCTGCTGCAGGAGTTCCTCGGCGATCTCGACTACCCGACCTTCCGCGAGGGATACGACGAGATGATCGCCGCGCTCTGAGCGGTTCCACCTCTTCCGGTCGCAGTTCGTGCCGCCCGCCCGCGCGTTCGACGGCACGAACTGCGACCGGAACCGCACGACGCGATCGTCGCTCAGGGCCAGGCGCTCACCGCGGTCCTAGGCTGAGCTCATGGCCGACCCGATGCCCTCCACGGATCCCGAATCCGTCTCGCTCGCGGACCGTGCGGTCGAGCTCGCCCGCCGCTGGGTGATCGAGGCCGCGGCCGCCGATGTCGATCCGGCGGCCGAGCGCCTGGCCGGTGTGCTGCAGGATGCCAACGGGCTGCCGTTCACGCTCGGATTCGTCGACGGGGTCATGCGCCCCGAGAGCCTCAGCGCCGCGGCATCCCAGCTTCACCGCATCGCCCCGATCGTGCCCGAGTTCCTGCCGTGGTACCTGCAGTCGGCCGTGCGCATCGGCGGCGGAGTCGCGCAGATGCTGCCGAGCCCCGTGGTGCCCATCGCCCGCAGGGTGCTGCGCGAGATGGTCGGTCACCTCGTCGTCGACGCCCGACCGGCCAAGCTCGGTCCTGCGATCGCGAAGATCCGCGAATCGGGCGCACGACTCAACCTCAATCTGCTGGGAGAGGCCGTGCTCGGCGAGGCCGAGGCGCAGCGGCGGCTCGACGGCATCCATGAGCTGATCCGTCGTCCCGATGTCGACTACGTCTCGGTGAAGGTGTCGGCGATCGTCAGCCACATCTCGATGTGGGCGTTCGACGAGGTCGTGGAGTCGGTCGTCGAGCGACTCCTTCCGCTGTATCTGACCGCCGCGTCGGATCGCACCTTCATCAACCTCGACATGGAGGAGTATCGCGACCTCGATCTGACGATCGCGGTGTTCACACGCATCCTCGAGGATCCGCGGCTCGAAGGTCTCGAGGCCGGCATCGTGCTGCAGGCCTATCTGCCCGACGCCCTGCCGGCGCTGCAGCAGCTCACCGCCTGGGCTCGCGAGCGCGTCGACCACGGCGGCGCCCCCATCAAGGTGCGGCTCGTCAAGGGAGCCAACCTCGCGATGGAGCGGGTCGAGGCGCGGATGCACGGATGGACGCAGGCGACGTACGACACGAAGCTCGACACCGACGCCAACTATCTGCGCTGCCTCGACTGGGCGCTGCGCCCCGAGAACGTCGCCGCCGTGCGTCTGGGGATCGCGGGTCACAACCTGTTCGGCATCGCCTATGCGTGGCTGCTCGCGGGGGAGCGGGGTGTCCGCGCTCTCGATCCGGGATCGGCGACCGCCGCGAACTCGCAGCCGCCGATCGAATTCGAGATGCTCCTCGGCATGGCGCAGGGGCAGGTGCAGGCCGTCTCCCGCGAGGTCGGCGAGGTGCTTCTCTATGTCCCGGTCGTGAAGCCGAGCGAGTTCGACGTCGCCATCAGCTACCTGGTGCGCCGGCTCGAAGAGAACGCGTCGAGCGACAACTTCCTGTCCGCAGCATTCCGCCTCGGTGACGATGAGGCGCTGTTCGTGCGTGAGCGCGACAGGTTCCTCGATGCGGTCGACCGCTCGGCGTCCCCGACGCTGCAGGTGGGGGCGCTGCGCAGCCAGGACCGACTCGCACCCGTGCACGAGTCCATGCGGCCCGTGCCCGTGGCGCCTGCGCCCGAGGAGGGGCTGACCCAGGCGGTGCTCGGAATCTCGCGCGGATCGGATGACCCGACCGGGCCGTTCCTGGAGACCGCGGTCTACGCCCCACGCGAGATCGATGAGGCGACCGGCGGCGCGCCGGGCTTCGCGAACACGCCCGACAGCGACCCGTCGCTTCCGGCCAACCGGGACTGGGCCCGCGAGATCACCGCCCGGATCGACGACTCCACCCTCGGCGTCTCGACGATCGAGGCCGCCCGGATCGACGATGCGGACACGCTCGAGGCCACGATCGCGGGCGTGCACGACGCCGCGGCGCTCTGGGGTGCTCGCCCCGCCGCCGAGCGGGCCGAAGTGCTGCTGCGCGCGGCCGCCGCTCTGGAAGGGCGCCGCGGAGACCTGATCGAGGTCGCCGCCTCCGAGACCGGCAAGGTCTTCGCCGAGGCCGACGTCGAGGTCAGCGAGGCCGTGGACTTCGCGCGCTACTACGCCGCCAAGGCGCGGGAGTTGGATGCCGTCGCCGGCGCCACGTTCGACCCGGCGCGCGTGACGGTCGTCACCCCACCGTGGAACTTCCCTCTCGCGATCCCCGCGGGCGGCGTGCTCGCCGCGCTCGCCGCGGGCTCCGGAGTCGTCTTCAAGCCGGCTCCGCAGGCTCGCCGCTGCGCGGCGGTCATCGCCGAGACGCTCTGGGAGGTCGGCGTTCCCCGTGACGTGCTCGCCCTCGTCGACATCGAAGAGGGCGATCTCGGCCGTGAGCTGATCTCGCACGAGTCCGTCGATCGGGTCATCCTCACCGGTTCGTGGGAGACGGCGGCGCTGTTCCGCTCGTGGCGCCCCGAACTTCCGCTGCTCGCCGAGACCAGCGGCAAGAACGCGATGATCATCACCCCCTCGGCTGATCTCGATCTCGCGGTCGCCGATCTGGTGCGCAGCGCCTTCGGGCACGCGGGGCAGAAGTGCTCGGCGGCCTCCCTCGCGATCCTCGTCGGACCCGTCGGACGCTCCCAGCGCTTCGCCCGTCAATTGGCCGATGCCACTCGGTCGCTGCATGTCGGCTGGCCCACCGATCCGCTCGCCGAGGTCGGACCCGTGATCGAGCGACCCGAGGGCAAGCTCGCGTGGGCGCTCACCGAGCTCGAAGGCGACGAGCAGTGGCTCATCGAGCCCGCCGTCTCGACCGACGACCCCACGGGGCGCCTCTGGCGACCCGGCATCCGTGTGGGAGTGCAGCCGGGTTCTCGGTTCCACACCGAGGAGTTCTTCGGCCCGGTGCTCGGCGTCATGCACGCGCCGACGCTGGAGCGGGCGATCGATCTGCAGAATGCGGTCGAGTACGGTCTGACCGCCGGACTGCACACGCAGGACCCGGCTGAGCTCGCGCTCTGGCTCGACCGCGTGCAGGCCGGCAACCTCTACGTGAACCGGGGCATCACCGGTGCGATCGTGCAGCGCCAGCCGTTCGGCGGGTGGAAGCGCTCCTCGGTGGGCCCCGGCGCCAAGGCCGGCGGCCCGAACTACCTCATCGGACTCGGATCCTGGCGGTCGAGCGGGTCCGGCACCGTCTCGAGCACTCTCCATCTGCGCGGGCTGGACTCGCGCATCACCGACCTCATCGAGTCAGCGCAGCCGTCGCTCGACTTCGAGGCCTTCGAGTGGCTGCGTCGTTCTGCGCTCTCGGATGCGCTCGCCTGGGACCGCGAGTTCGGGCAGGTGCGCGACGTGTCGCACCTCGGGATCGAGCGCAACCTGTTCCGCTACCGCCCGGTGCCGGTCGCGATCAGAGCCACCGCGGATGCCGGCTGGCAGGAGCTGCTGCGCGTCGTCGTCGCCGCGGTGCGCGCCGGCGCCCGGTTCGTGCTGTCGACGCCCGTCGGTCTTCCGGCGCCGGTTCGCCGCGCTCTCGGCGAGCTCGGCGCCATCGTCCACATGGAGAGCGACGACGAGTGGATCGAGCGGATGCGGCGGCGCGGCGAGCAGCCGTCCACGACGCTCGAATCCCTCGACGACGAATTGCGACCGAGCCGGGTGCGACTGGTCGGGCCCCGCGACTCCGTGGCAGCGCTGCACCGCGCACTGGCGACAGCCGTCGGCGGCGATCCCGACCTCGCGGTGTACGACGGCGAGGTCACCTCCGCCGGGCGCATCGAGCTGCTGCCCTTCGTGCACGAGCAGGCCATCGCGATCACCGCGCACCGCTACGGCAACCCCGACGCCTGGAGCGCTTCCGTCATCTGACGCCGCGCGAGCGGTGTAAAGAATTCTTGACACAGCGGATGCCGCAGGCGTAACCTCGTGTCAAGAATCTTTTACACGGGAGGGTGTCATGGTCTACGAGGAGCGCAACGTCTGGGTCGGTCTCGTCGTCAGCCTGATCGCCATCACGGCGTACGTCGTCGCGGTGCTGCAGCAGGCGGCCGGCGGTCCCGTGACCGAGGTCGACTGGCCGCCGCTGATGCTGTGGATGATCGGCGGCGGAATCGTCGTGACCATCGCGATCAGCATCATCTGGGGCATGATCGCCGGCGCACGTGACCCCGAGGGCGTGGGCAAGTCCGACATCCGCGATCGGGACATCGGTCGCATGGGGAGTCGTGTCGAGCAGGCGTTCGTGGCCATCGCGGGCACCGGCGTGATCCTGCTCTGCGCGATGAACGCGGACGTCTTCTGGATCGCCCACGCCATGTTCGCGGGCTTCGCGATCGCGACGATCGTGGGCGGGATCGCGCGGGTCGTGGCCTATCGAAGGGGTCTCGTCTGATGGTCAAGCCGACGCTCGTCTCCAACCGCATCCGTGCGCATCGGGAGGCCGCCGGTCTGACCCAGGCCGAGCTCGCCCGCCGCGTCGGCGTGACTCGCCAGACGCTGATCGCGATCGAGCAGGAGAAGTACTCGCCGACCCTCGAACTGGCCTTTCAGATCGCCCGGGCATTCGGCGTCGGCATCGACGACCTGTTCCAGTACCCCGAGCCCACGACCACGGAGGTGTGAGATGACCGAGACGATGCCTGCCTGGGTGCGTGAGACGTACGGCCCGTCCGACGGAGTGCACCTCGAGCAGATCCCCGTTCCGATCCCGCGTCCGGGCGAGGTGGTGCTGCGCGTCGAGGCGACCGCCCTCAACGCCGGTGATATCCGCCTCATGCTCGGAGACCCCCTGCTCGTGCGTCCGGTCTTCGGCCTGACGCGCCCGAAGCATCCGGTGCGGGGAATGGAGGTGGCCGGCACCGTCGTCGCCGTCGGATCCCAGGAGATCGGCGCCGAGGTCGGCGAGCGCGTGGTGGGCGAGCTCGTCGGAGGAGGGGGACTCGCATCGCATGTCGCTGTGCCCGCGACGCGCCTCGTCCCGATCCCGCCGGATGTGACCTCCGTGACTGCGGCCTGCCTGCCGATCGCCGCAGGCACCGCATGGCAGGCCCTCGACCACGCGGGGATCGGCTTCCGCTCCGTCAAGCACACTGCGGCGGGCCATGTCCCTCGAGTCTTGGTGCTCGGCGCCTCCGGGGGAGTGGGCACCTTCGTGGTGCAGCTCGCGGCGCTGCGTGGTTCCGAGGTCTGGGCGACGTGCGGCGAACGCAACGCGCGCCTCGTCGAGCACCTCGGCGCCGTGCGCACCCTCGACCACCGTCGCTCGCCGCTGACGGAGCTGCCCGCAGCGCACTTCGACGCGGTGATCGACATCGCCGGAGGGATGCCGCTGCGCGACCTGCAGCGCCTCGTGATCTCCGGCGGACGGGTGGTGCTCGTGACGGGTGACGGCGGCCCCGTGCTGGGCCCGATCCCGCGGATGGTGAAGGCGGCGTTCCTGTCGATCGGTTCGAGCCGCCGCATCCGCCCGCTGGCTGCGAGCCCTCGTTCGGAGATCCTGGCGAAGCTGCTCGAGCTCACCGCCGAGGGGCGGATCACACCCGTGATCGAGCGCGAATTCGGATTCGACGAGGCTCGCGCGGCCCTCGCGCACCTCGAGGCCGGTCATACGGTCGGCAAGGTCGTCGTCCGCGGAGCCTGAGCGAGAAGCGCCCGCGCTCTGGCGGCGTCCAGGGGACGGGTGACAGAATGGATGCTGGCGTGCCCGAGTCGCATCTTCCCCGGGCGCCGGCTCTCATCGAGCGGCGCGGGTCGAAGGACCGCCGGGCCCCTGGACAGCGTCCGCCGCATCCGTTCGAGGAGCCCCATGTCTGTCGAAACCACTGCGCCGGCATCCGAGACCGCAGCCCCGGTCCGCACCGCACACCACCGTCACTACCTGATGTGCACGCCGTCGCACTTCACGGTGAACTACTCGATCAACCCGTGGATGGAGCCCTCGAAGCCGACCGACACGGCCAGGGCGGTCGAGCAGTGGCAGAAGCTGCACGACCTGTACCTCGAGCTCGGCCATGAGGTCGAGCTGATCGAGCCTCTCGCCGGGTTCCCCGACATGGTCTACACGGCGAACGGCGGGTTCCTGATCGACGGCCGCGCCTACGTGCCGAAGTTCCGCTTCGTCGAGCGCCAGGGCGAGGCGCCCGCGTTCGCCGACTGGTTCCGCGCCGCGGGCTACGACACCGTGATCCCCGAAGAGGTCAACGAGGGCGAGGGCGACTTCCTGCTCGTCGGCGACGTGATCCTCGCCGGCACGGGGTTCCGCTCGACCGGCGACAGCCACCGCGAGGTCGGCGACGTCTTCGGCCGTGAGGTCGTGTCGCTCAACCTGGTCGACCCGCGCTTCTACCACCTGGACACCGCGATCGCGGTGCTCGACCCCGTGCAGGGCGTAGAGAACGGCGGCCCCGAGCGCGCGAACATCGCGTATCTTCCCGGCGCGTTCGACGACGAGAGCCGGGCGATCCTCGAGGAGCGCTTCCCCGAGGCGATCCTCGTGTCCGACGAGGACGGATCCGTCTTCGGTCTCAACTCCGCGAGCGACGGCTACAACGTGATCATCTCGCCGCGCGCGAAGGGCTTCGAGAAGCAGCTGCGCGAGCGCGGCTACAACCCGATCATGATCGACCTGTCCGAGCTGCTGCTCGGCGGCGGCGGCATCAAATGCTGCACCCTCGAACTGCGCGGTGCGGTGTGACCGCCGTCGACCCGGGCGTGAGCGCCGAGGTGACGGCGGAGCCGCACGTCGCCCACAACTACCACCCGCTGCCGGTCAACATCGCCCGGGGTGAGGGTGCGTGGGTGACGGATGTCGAGGGCAAGCGGTACCTCGATCTGCTCGCCGCCTATTCGGCGGTGAACTTCGGGCACCGGCATCCGGCTCTCGTGGTGGCCCTGACCGAGCAGCTCGGTCGCGTCACCCTCACGAGCCGCGCCTTCATGAGCGATCGGCTCGAGCCGTTCGCCGCCGCGCTGTCGACTCTCGCCGGCAAAGACATGGTGCTGCCGATGAACACCGGCGCCGAAGCGGTCGAGACCGGCATCAAGGTCGCTCGCGCATGGGGGTATCGCGTCAAGGGCATCGCGGACGACCAGGCGCGCATCATCGTCGCGGCCGGCAACTTCCACGGCCGCACCACGACCATCGTCAGCTTCAGCGACGACCCCGAGGCGCGGACGGACTTCGGCCCGTACACGCCGGGATTCGACGTGGTTCCCTATGGGGACGCGGATGCCGTCGCAGCGGCCATCACCGAGAACACCGCCGCCGTGCTGATCGAGCCGATCCAAGGCGAGGGCGGAGTGGTGATCCCCCCGGAGGGATACCTGCGCCGCATCCGCGAGATCTGCGACGAGAAGAACGTGCTGTTCATCGCCGATGAGATCCAGTCGGGTCTCGGCCGGGTCGGCGAGACCTTCGCCTGCGATCGGGAGGGCGTCGTGCCCGACCTGTATCTCCTGGGCAAGGCGCTAGGCGGCGGGATCCTTCCGGTGTCGGCGGTCGTCGGCGACGCGGATGTGCTCGGAGTCATCCGCCCGGGTGAACACGGTTCGACGTTCGGGGGCAACCCGCTCGCCGCGGCCGTCGGCCTGCGGGTCGTCGAGATGCTCGAGTCCGGGGAGTTCCAGGAGCGCGCTCGCGCACTCGGAGCCCACCTCGCCGCCGGCCTCGAGCCGCTGATCGGGCACGGGGTGACCGAGGTGCGCATCGCCGGGCTGTGGGCCGGCGTCGACATCGACCCCGCCAAGGGCACCGGCCGCGAGATCGCGGAGAAGCTCCTCGACCGGGGTGTGCTCGTCAAGGACACCCACGGTCAGACGATCCGCATCGCCCCTCCGCTGGTGATCCGCGCGACCGAACTCGACTGGGCGGTCGAGCAGCTGAAGCTGGTTCTCGGGGCGTGACGCCCTGTCCGCCGGGCGACACGCCCGGCGGACAGCCCGGATTTGCCGGAACCCCGGAACCCACGTAACTTATAACTTGTTCG
The DNA here is from genome assembly GCF_001889265.1 of Microbacterium sp. 1.5R. Classification (NCBI taxonomy): domain Bacteria; kingdom Bacillati; phylum Actinomycetota; class Actinomycetes; order Micrococcales; family Microbacteriaceae; genus Microbacterium; species Microbacterium sp. 1.5R. Next base: position 3,183,391 of record NZ_CP018151.1, on the reverse strand, counting down.
CCCCACAGGGAAGCGGAGAGGCCGAGAGCCTTACCCCCCTCAAGCGGAGAACCACCTCCACTCGATCAGCTCCTCGGAGCAGATCGCAGACATACTTCTGTCTGACCTGGAGCTTCCACTTCGGAGAAACGGTCGATTTGACAGCGACTCCGGAACGGATAAGCTAGTGAAGTTGCCTCGGCGGCCTTGAGCCCCGAGCTGCAGATCTGGTTCTGAGCCTCACGGCGTGTCGATTTGACAGGCCGAATGGCACAGATAAGATAGAGAAGTTGCCCTTCGGGCCTGGTTGTGATGACTGGGTCGTGGGAGCATCCGATCCTTGAGAACTCAACAGCGTGCACTTGTCAAATGCCAAATAACCTCGATTCAGCTTCGGCTGGATGAGATTCCTTTGGATCAAAGACCAACCTCCTTGTGGGGTTGGCAACGGATAAAGTCAGCAATGATTTGTCTCTTTGGTCAGCATCAAACTCGCTGCGTCACCGTTTTCCCGGTGTCGTATGCATTTCTTTTTTACGGAGAGTTTGATCCTGGCTCAGGATGAACGCTGGCGGCGTGCTTAACACATGCAAGTCGAACGGTGAACACGGAGCTTGCTCTGTGGGATCAGTGGCGAACGGGTGAGTAACACGTGAGCAACCTGCCCCTGACTCTGGGATAAGCGCTGGAAACGGCGTCTAATACTGGATACGAGTAGCGACCGCATGGTCAGTTACTGGAAAGATTTATTGGTTGGGGATGGGCTCGCGGCCTATCAGCTTGTTGGTGAGGTAATGGCTCACCAAGGCGTCGACGGGTAGCCGGCCTGAGAGGGTGACCGGCCACACTGGGACTGAGACACGGCCCAGACTCCTACGGGAGGCAGCAGTGGGGAATATTGCACAATGGGCGCAAGCCTGATGCAGCAACGCCGCGTGAGGGATGACGGCCTTCGGGTTGTAAACCTCTTTTAGCAGGGAAGAAGCGAAAGTGACGGTACCTGCAGAAAAAGCGCCGGCTAACTACGTGCCAGCAGCCGCGGTAATACGTAGGGCGCAAGCGTTATCCGGAATTATTGGGCGTAAAGAGCTCGTAGGCGGTTTGTCGCGTCTGCTGTGAAATCCGGAGGCTCAACCTCCGGCCTGCAGTGGGTACGGGCAGACTAGAGTGCGGTAGGGGAGATTGGAATTCCTGGTGTAGCGGTGGAATGCGCAGATATCAGGAGGAACACCGATGGCGAAGGCAGATCTCTGGGCCGTAACTGACGCTGAGGAGCGAAAGGGTGGGGAGCAAACAGGCTTAGATACCCTGGTAGTCCACCCCGTAAACGTTGGGAACTAGTTGTGGGGTCCATTCCACGGATTCCGTGACGCAGCTAACGCATTAAGTTCCCCGCCTGGGGAGTACGGCCGCAAGGCTAAAACTCAAAGGAATTGACGGGGACCCGCACAAGCGGCGGAGCATGCGGATTAATTCGATGCAACGCGAAGAACCTTACCAAGGCTTGACATATACGAGAACGGGCCAGAAATGGTCAACTCTTTGGACACTCGTAAACAGGTGGTGCATGGTTGTCGTCAGCTCGTGTCGTGAGATGTTGGGTTAAGTCCCGCAACGAGCGCAACCCTCGTTCTATGTTGCCAGCACGTAATGGTGGGAACTCATGGGATACTGCCGGGGTCAACTCGGAGGAAGGTGGGGATGACGTCAAATCATCATGCCCCTTATGTCTTGGGCTTCACGCATGCTACAATGGCCGGTACAAAGGGCTGCAATACCGCGAGGTGGAGCGAATCCCAAAAAGCCGGTCCCAGTTCGGATTGAGGTCTGCAACTCGACCTCATGAAGTCGGAGTCGCTAGTAATCGCAGATCAGCAACGCTGCGGTGAATACGTTCCCGGGTCTTGTACACACCGCCCGTCAAGTCATGAAAGTCGGTAACACCTGAAGCCGGTGGCCTAACCCTTGTGGAGGGAGCCGTCGAAGGTGGGATCGGTAATTAGGACTAAGTCGTAACAAGGTAGCCGTACCGGAAGGTGCGGCTGGATCACCTCCTTTCTAAGGAGCATCTGACTCTTCGGAGTCCAGAACCCAGATCGAAGACGTTCGTTCTTCGCTGGGAGCTCATGGGTGGAACATTTGACATGACATCAGCGCAGCTGAGTCTCGTGAGTACGCTGACCTTCGGGTTGGTTGGAAAGTGGGGCTTCGTGAGCGAGGTGTCTGCACGCTGTTGGGTCCTGAGGGACCGGATGCGATCTTCGGATCGTTTCTGTACCTCTGGGCCTCTTGTTGTTTCCCCTGTGGGGGTGGCGAGAAGGGGTACCGCCCGTACTTTGAGAACTACACAGTGGACGCGAGCATCTTGCAGCCGGCTTCGGTCGGTTGCACAAGATGATCTTAAAGATCATTAGTCAATTTCATGCCAGACCTTCGGGTCTGGTGTCGATTCTGATTCAAACTCATGTGATTTCAAGTCTTTAAGAGCAAACGGTGGATGCCTTGGCATCTGGAGCCGAAGAAGGACGTAGCAATCTGCGATAAGCCTCGGGGAACTGATAAGCAAGTTTTGATCCGAGGGTGTCCGAATGGGGAAACCCCGCTGGGCGGCGTGCCGACCTAGTGACTCCCGCCTGAATATATAGGGCGGGTAGAGGGAACGTGGGGAAGTGAAACATCTCAGTACCCACAGGAAGAGAAAGCAACCGCGATTCCGTTAGTAGTGGCGAGCGAAACCGGAACAGGCTAAACCTAGCGTGTGTGATAGCCGGCAGGCGTTGCACGTTGGGGGTTGTGGGACTTTTCAGTCATCTCTGCCGAGATGGCGGCGTTACACGATGGTATAGACGAACGGTCTTGAAAGGCCGGTCATAGAGGGTGCCAACCCCGTAGTCGAAATGCCAACCGTGGCGCGAAGAGTATCCCAAGTAGCACGGGGCCCGTGAAATCCCGTGTGAATCTGTCAGGACCACCTGATAAGCCTAAATACTCCCAGATGACCGATAGCGGACAAGTACCGTGAGGGAAAGGTGAAAAGTACCCCGGGAGGGGAGTGAAATAGTACCTGAAACCGTTTGCTTACAAACCGTTGGAGCAGCCTTAGTAGCTGTGACAGCGTGCCTTTTGAAGAATGAGCCTGCGAGTTAGCGATATGTGGCGAGGTTAACCCGTTGAGGGGTAGCCGTAGCGAAAGCGAGTCTGAATAGGGCGATTCAGTCGCATGTCCTAGACCCGAAGCGAAGTGATCTATCCATGGCCAGGTTGAAGCGACGGTAAGACGTCGTGGAGGACCGAACCCACTTAGGTTGAAAACTGAGGGGATGAGCTGTGGATAGGGGTGAAAGGCCAATCAAACTTCGTGATAGCTGGTTCTCTCCGAAATGCATTTAGGTGCAGCGTTGCGTGTTTCTTGCCGGAGGTAGAGCTACTGGATGGCCGATGGGCCCTACAAGGTTACTGACGTCAGCCAAACTCCGAATGCCGGTAAGTGAGAGCGCAGCAGTGAGACTGTGGGGGATAAGCTTCATAGTCGAGAGGGAAACAACCCAGACCACCAACTAAGGTCCCAAAGCGCGTGCTAAGTGGGAAAGGATGTGGAGTTGCCTTGACAACCAGGAGGTTGGCTTAGAAGCAGCCACCCTTGAAAGAGTGCGTAATAGCTCACTGGTCAAGTGATTCCGCGCCGACAATGTAACGGGGCTCAAGCACGCCACCGAAGTTGTGGCATTGACATTATTGGTAGGCCTTCGTGGTCCAGCCGTGTTGATGGGTAGGAGAGCGTCGTGTGGCCAGCGAAGCGGCGGTGTAAACCAGCCGTGGAGGCTACACGAGTGAGAATGCAGGCATGAGTAGCGAAAGACGTGTGAGAAACACGTCCTCCGAAAGACCAAGGGTTCCAGGGTCAAGCTAATCTTCCCTGGGTAAGTCGGGACCTAAGGCGAGGCCGACAGGCGTAGTCGATGGACAACGGGTTGATATTCCCGTACCGGCGAAGAACCGCCCAAGCTAATCCAGTAGTGCTAAGTGTCTGAATCCCAGTGACTGATCCCTTCGGGGTGACGCGTTGGGCCTAGCGCACGACCCCATTCTGGTGCGGTTAGCGTATTAACAGGTGTGACGCAGGAAGGTAGTCCAAGCCAGGCGATGGTTGTCCTGGTGCAAGTGCGTAGGCCGAGAGATAGGCAAATCCGTCTCTCACATAGGCTGAGACACGATGCGGATAAAAAGTGGATGATCCTATGCTGCCAAGAAAAGCATCGACGCGAGGTTCTAGCCGCCCGTACCCCAAACCGACTCAGGTGGTCAGGTAGAGAATACCAAGGAGATCGAGAGAATCGTGGTTAAGGAACTCGGCAAAATGCCCCCGTAACTTCGGGAGAAGGGGGGCCTTCGACGTATTAGGACTTGCTCCGAAAGCGTTTGGAGGCCGCAGAGACTAGTGGGTAGCGACTGTTTACTAAAAACACAGGTCCGTGCCAAGTCGCAAGACGATGTATACGGACTGACGCCTGCCCGGTGCTGGAAGGTTAAGAGGACCGGTTAGCCGCAAGGCGAAGCTGAGAATTTAAGCCCCAGTAAACGGCGGTGGTAACTATAACCATCCTAAGGTAGCGAAATTCCTTGTCGGGTAAGTTCCGACCTGCACGAATGGCGTAACGACTTCCCAACTGTCTCAACCGCGAACTCGGCGAAATTGCATTACGAGTAAAGATGCTCGTTACGCGCAGCAGGACGGAAAGACCCCGTGACCTTTACTACAGCTTGGTATTGGTGTTCGGTGTGGCTTGTGTAGGATAGGTGGGAGACTGTGAAGCATGGACGCCAGTTCATGTGGAGTCATTGTTGAAATACCACTCTGGTCACTCTGGATATCTAACTTCGAACCGTAATCCGGTTCAGGGACAGTGCCTGGTGGGTAGTTTAACTGGGGCGGTTGCCTCCCAAAAAGTAACGGAGGCGCCCAAAGGTTCCCTCAACCTGGTTGGCAATCAGGTGTCGAGTGTAAGTGCACAAGGGAGCTTGACTGTGAGACTGACAGGTCGAGCAGGGACGAAAGTCGGGACTAGTGATCCGGCAGTGGCTTGTGGAAGCGCTGTCGCTCAACGGATAAAAGGTACCTCGGGGATAACAGGCTGATCTTGCCCAAGAGTCCATATCGACGGCATGGTTTGGCACCTCGATGTCGGCTCGTCGCATCCTGGGGCTGGAGTAGGTCCCAAGGGTTGGGCTGTTCGCCCATTAAAGCGGTACGCGAGCTGGGTTTAGAACGTCGTGAGACAGTTCGGTCCCTATCCGCTGCGCGCGTAGGAAATTTGAGAGGATCTGACCCTAGTACGAGAGGACCGGGTTGGACGAACCTCTGGTGTGTCAGTTGTTCCGCCAGGAGCACCGCTGATTAGCTACGTTCGGGATGGATAACCGCTGAAAGCATCTAAGCGGGAAGCCGGCCTCAAGATGAGATTTCCATACCTTCGGGTGAGAGGCTCCCAGCCAGACTACTGGGTTGATAGGCCAGATGTGGAAGTGCAGTAATGCATGCAGCTGACTGGTACTAATAAGCCGATGACTTGATAACACACCGTTTGTTGGTGCTACGCGTCCACTGAGTGGTTCTCGATGTACGGTCGAGAACCCTACAGACAACAATGATTTGTCTATAGGTTTGATTGAAACATCAATAGTGTTTCGGCGGCCATAGCGTGAGGGAAACGCCCGGTTTACATTCCGAACCCGGAAGCTAAGCCTCACAGCGCCGATGGTACTGCAGGGGGGACCCTGTGGGAGAGTAGGACACCGCCGGACTTCTTCTAAACAGAAAAGCCACCCAATGTTGGGTGGCTTTTCTGCGTTAACGTGTGCGCAAGCGCAGTCGCTGACTGACCGGGCGCGGCAGAGAATGCGCAGCGTCAACGCTTGAGCCGTGACTCGAGCGCGGACGCCGTCTCGATCACGGCGTCCGCAAGGATACGCTCATCGAGCTCGCCGCCGGCCCAGGTCACAGCGACCGCGGCCACAGGCCAGCCCGCATGATCGCGGACGACGGCGCCGACGCTGCGCAGTCCGTCTGCCACCTCGCTGTCTTCGGTCGCATAGCCGCGTTCACGAACGGTGCGCAGCAGCTCGCGCAGTTCACTCGGCTTCCTGGGGCCGCGTCCCGTACGGTCGGGGAACGCAGACGCGCTCGGATACAGCGCACGCACCTGCTCGCGGGGGAGCGCAGCCAGCATGGCCCGCCCCGAGGCGGTGAGGTGCGCAGGCAAGCGGACGCCGACATCCGTCACGAGAGCCTGCCGTCGGGGAGCGCGCTCCTCGACGATATAGAGCACGTCGCCGCCGCTCATCACCGCCAGGTGGGTGCTCTCGCCGAGACGATCTGAGAGGGCGGCCACAAGAGGCCGCCCGATCCGTGCGAGCGGCTGCTGCCGCGCGTATCCGCCGGCGAGTTCGAATGCCGAGGTGCCGAGGCCCCAGCGCCGGTCTTCCTTCATATGCAGCACGAACCCGTGCGCAGCGAGGGTCGTGAGCAGGTGATAAACGGTCGACCGGGGCAGCTCGAGTTCGCGGGCGATCGCCGAGGCGGCGACGGGCGCGGGGCGCCCGGCCAGATAACTCAGGATCCGCAGCGTGTTGTGGGCGGCGGGCACCTGCGCGGCGGCCACTTCATTGTCTGGGATCACAGACACAGGATGTCACGATCACCTGCCACGCGCGACCCGTCGGGTGTGGAATCGAGACATGACCGATCTTCCCGCCGTCCTCATCGGCGATGCACCCCTGAGCCCCGCCGACGTCGTCGCGGTGGCGCGCTATGGCGCGAGCGTCACGATCAGCTCCGCCGCTCTCGACCGGGTCGCCGAGACGCGGCGCGTGATCGACGGACTCGCGGCAGATCCGCACCCGCACTACGGCGTCTCGACGGGTTTCGGCGCGCTCGCGACGACGTTCATCGCCCCCGACCGCCGCCTTCAGCTGCAGGCGAGCCTCATCCGCTCGCACGCGGCCGGCACCGGCGCGGAGGTCGAACGCGAGGTCGTCCGCGGCCTGCAGCTACTGCGCCTTCAGACGCTCTCCTCCGGCCGGACGGGTGTTCGCCCCGTCGTGGTCGAGACCTACGCTGCTCTGCTGAACGCGGGCATCACCCCGATCGTGCGCGAATACGGATCGCTGGGGTGTTCCGGCGACCTCGCCCCGCTCGCGCACATCGCGCTCGCGGCGATGGGAGAGGGCGATGTCCGTGACGCCGAGGGGACGCTCATCCCGGCATCCGATGCTCTGGCCGCCGCCGGCGTCGAGCCTCTCACTCTCGTCGAGAAAGAGGGCCTCGCGCTCATCAACGGCACCGACGGCATGCTCGGCATGCTCGTGCTGGCGCTGCACGACCTCGAGACGCTGCTCGTGACGGCCGACATGGCGGCGGCGATGTCGGTCGAGTCGCAGCTCGGCACGGATGCCGTCTTCGCGGCCGACCTCATGGCGCTGCGACCGCAGTCCGGCCAGGCCGAGTCGGCGGCGAACCTGCGGGCCTTCCTGCACGATTCGCCGATCGTGCACAGCCACAAGGGACCGGAGGACGGACGCGTGCAGGACGCATACTCCCTGCGTTGTTCGCCGCAGGTCCACGGCACCGCGCGCGACACGATGGGCTACGCATCGACCATCGCCGAGCGCGAGCTCGCCAGCGTCATCGACAACCCGGTGATCACGGTCGATGGGCGCATCGAGTCGAACGGCAACTTCCACGGTGCACCGGTCGCAGCGGTGCTGGACTTCCTGGCCATCTCGGTCGCCGACGTGGCCTCCATCTCCGAGCGCCGCACCGACCGCGCGCTCGATCCGGCGCGTAACCACGGGCTGCCTCCCTTCCTCGCCGACGAGGTCGGTGTCGACTCGGGGCTGATGATCGCGCAGTACGCGGCGGCCGGAATCGTCTCGGAGCTCAAGCGGCTCGCCGTCCCGGCATCCGTCGATTCCATCCCGTCCTCGGCGATGCAGGAGGACCACGTGTCGATGGGGTGGGCTGCTGCTCGCAAGCTGCGCCGCGCGATCGACGGACTCGGCCGTGTCCTCGCGATCGAGGTGCTCACCGGTGCCCGGGCGCTGGATCTGCGCGCTCCGCTGCAGGCCGGCCCTGCGACCGGAGCGGTGCGCGACCTGGTGCGCACGGTCGCCGCGGGCCCCGGACCCGACCGATTCCTCTCACCCGACATGGAGGCCGTGACCGCACTCGTGCAGTCCGGCGCCGTCGCCCGCATCGCAAAGGAGCACGCGAATGACTGACATCACGACGGATACGACTCCGACCGCCGGGCCGCGCACGGTTCGCGCCGCCCGTGGCAACCAGCGCACCGCCAAGAGCTGGGGTGCGGAGGCGGCGAAGCGGATGCTGATGAACAACCTCGACGCCGAGGTCGCCGAGCACCCCGAAGACCTCGTCGTCTACGGGGGCACGGGCAAGGCGGCGCGCAGCTGGGAGGCGTACGACGCGATCGTCCGCACGCTCGATGAGCTCGAGCCGGACGAGACGCTGCTCGTGCAGTCGGGCAAGCCGGTCGGCGTCTTCCGCACGCACGAGTGGGCGCCGCGCGTGCTGATCGCCAACTCGAACCTCGTGGGCGACTGGGCCAACTGGCCCGAGTTCCGCAAGCTCGAAGAGCTCGGTCTGATCATGTACGGCCAGATGACCGCGGGGTCGTGGATCTACATCGGCACCCAGGGCATTCTGCAGGGCACGTACGAGACGTTCTCCGCGGTCGCCCGCTCGCTGGGCAAGGACTCGCTCAAGGGAACGCTGACGCTGACCGGCGGTGCGGGTGGCATGGGCGGCGCTCAGCCGCTCGCGGTGACCCTCAACGACGGCGCCGTGCTGATCGTCGACGTCGACGAATCGCGTCTCGCCCGTCGTGTGCAGCACGGCTACCTCGACGAGTACACCACCGATCTCGATGCGGCGATCGCGCGGGTCGTCGCGGCGAAGGATGCGGGCGAAGCGCTCTCGGTGGGCGTGGTCGGCAACGCGGCCGAGGTCTTCCCCGAGCTGCTGCGTCGCGGGGTGCCGATCGACATCGTCACCGATCAGACCAGCGCGCACGACCCGCTCGCCTACCTGCCGGTCGGCATGGCCGTCGCCGACTGGAAGTCCGAGGCCGAGCGGGATGCGGAGGAGTTCACCCGCCGCTCGCGCGAGTCGATGGCTCAGCATGTCGCGGCCATGGTCGCGTTCCAGGATGCCGGGGCCGCGGTCTTCGACTACGGCAACTCGATCCGGGCCGAGGCGCAGCTCGGCGGATTCGATCGCGCCTTCGAGTTCCCGGGCTTCGTGCCGGCGTACATCCGCCCGCAGTTCGAAGAGGGTCGCGGACCCTTCCGCTGGGCGGCGCTCTCGGGCGACCCCGAGGACATCTACAAGACCGACCGTGCGATCGCCGAGCTGTTCCCCGAAGACAAGGCTCTCCACCGCTGGCTCGAGAAGGCCGGCGAGAAGGTGCACTTCGAGGGCCTGCCCGCGCGCATCTGCTGGCTCGGATACAAGGAGCGCCACCTCGCCGGCCTCAAGTTCAACGAGATGGTGGCCTCGGGGGAGCTGGCCGCGCCGATCGTGATCGGCCGCGACCACCTCGACTCCGGCTCCGTGGCGTCGCCGTATCGTGAGACGGAGGCCATGAAGGACGGCTCGGATGCGATCGCCGACTGGCCCCTGCTGAACGCGCTGCTCAACACGGCATCCGGTGCATCGTGGGTGTCGCTGCACCATGGCGGCGGAGTCGGCATCGGGCGCTCGATCCATGCAGGGCAGGTGACCGTCGCCGACGGATCGGCGCTCGCCGCCGAGAAGCTCGAACGCGTGCTCACCAACGATCCGGGCACCGGCGTCATGCGCCATGTCGACGCCGGATACGAGCACGCTCGGGACATCGCCCGTGAGCGTGGACTCAAGGTGCCGATGCTGTGAGCACCTCGCTGATCACGAACATCGCCGAGCTGACGACCAACGTCGCCTCGCCCGACGGCGACCGCTTCGGCACGCTCGTCGACGCGGCAGTGCTCATCGACGGCGAGCGGATCGCATGGGTCGGGTCCGCCGCGGATGCGCCAGAGGCCGACGTCGTCCTCGACGCGGCGGGTCGCGCCGTCATCCCCGGTTTCGTCGACAGCCACAGCCACCTGGTCTTCGGAGGCGACCGCGCCGCGGAGTTCGAGGCCCGGATGGCAGGGCAGCGATACGCCGCCGGCGGCATCCGCTCGACCGTGGTCGCGACACGAGCGGCGAGCGACGACGAGCTGCGCGCGCGTCTGCGGGGATTCGTCGACGAGATGCTCGCCCAGGGCACCACGACGGTCGAGATCAAGAGCGGCTATGGCCTGAGCGTGCGAGACGAGGAGCGCCTGGTGCGCCTCGCGGCGGAAGTCACGCCCGAGGTCACCTTCCTCGGAGCGCACGTGGTGCCGGTGGAGTACGCCGACCGCGCGGACGAGTACGTCGACCTGGTGACAGGGCCGATGCTCGACGCGTGCGCTCCGCATGCCAAGTGGATCGACGTGTTCTGTGAGACGGGTGCGTTCTCGGTCGAGCAGTCGCGAAGCGTGCTCGAGGCGGGCATCGCACAGGGGCTCGTTCCCCGAGTGCACGCGAGTCAGCTCGGCCCGGGTGAGGGAGTACGCCTCGCCGTCGACCTCGGCGCGGCATCCGTCGACCACGGCACCTACCTGACCGACTCCGACATCGAGGCGCTGGCAGCATCCGACACGGTGCTCACGCTGCTCCCCGGGGTGGAGTTCTCGACGCGCCAGCCGTATCCCGACGCGCGACGACTCATCGACGCGGGCGTGACCGTGGCGATCGCCTGCGACACGAATCCGGGATCGAGCTTCACGTCGTCGATGCCGTTCTGCATCGCGCTCGCGGTGCGCGACATGGGCCTGACCCCCGCCGAGGCGGTGTGGGCGGCGACCGCCGGGGGCGCTCTGGCGCTGCGCCGCGACGATGTCGGCGTGATCACGCCGGGCGCGCGGGCGGACCTCGTGCTGCTGTCGGCGCCGACCCGCATCCATCTCGCCTACCGACCCGGAGTCCCGCTCGTCGAGCGGGTGTGGAAGGACGGCGTCGGGGTCTTCGCAGCATCCGGAACGGTAGAGGGGACGAACCATGGCACTGTCGCACGATGAGCTCTGGCCGCGCGCGGGCTCCTGGCCCGGGTTCGAGACAGGGGATGACGCGGATGCCGTGCTGCTCGGCGTGCCGACCTGGCGCACCTCGCTGTCACCGACCGGAGCGCACGCGACGCCCGCCGCGATCCGCGAGGCGCTCACCCGGTACAGCGCGACGCTCATGGGGCCGCCCGTGGTCGATCTCGGGGCGGCACTCCGCGTGCTCGATGCCGGGGACGTCGACGAGCCGGACGGCGAGGACGGCATCGCGACCACCGTCCGGCGCGTGCGCGAGCTCGCTGACGCCACCCGTCTCGTCATCGCACTCGGGGGCGACAACGCCCTGACCTATCCGGTCGCGCGCGGTGCCGGGGCCACCGGACTCATCACCATCGACGCGCACTTCGATCTGCGTGACGGCATCTCGAACGGATCGCCCGTCCGTCGGCTGATCGAAGACGCGCCCGACGGCGAGAGGATCGACCCGACGAGGATCGTCCAGATCGGCATCGCGGACTTCGCGAACTCCGCCGCCTACGCGGCGCGTGCTGCCGGGTGGGGAATCCGCGTGATCACCCTCGACGAGGTTCGCCGCCGGGGCATCGAGGACGTCGTCGCGGAGGCGACGCGCATCGCCGGAGCGGGTGCCGCCGCCCGCATCCACCTCGACGTCGATGTCGACGCGGCCGACCGTTCCGCGGCGCCGGGCTGCCCGGCATCCGTTCCCGGCGGCTTCGCCGCGTGGGAGCTGCGCCACCTCGTGCGCGCGATCGTCGGCGACCCGCGTGTGGTCAGCGCCGACATCGCCGAGGTCGATGCGACCGCTGACACCGACGACCTGCGCACGGTGAGGCTCGCCGCGCTGTGCGTGCTCGAGATGCTCGCGGCGCTCGCGTCCCGCTGACACGGCGTCGGGAGAGCGCCACTCAGTTCAGCGCCGACGTCAGCCGGAACAGGCCGTCGAGGAAGGTCGACTTCGCAGGCTCGCGCAGCCATTCGTCGAGTGTCAGCTCCCGCCCGGCGGCGCGGTACTTCTGCTCGACCTGGCGCATCTGCGCGACGAAGGACCCGCCCCGCACCAGCAGCGACATCTCGGAGTTGAGGCTGAAGGAGCGGATGTCCATGTTGCTCGAGCCGATCACGGCGATGTCGTCGTCGATCGAGAAGTGCTTGGCGTGCAGGATGTACGGCGCGGGGTAGAGGAAGATGCGCACTCCGGCTCGCAGCAGCGTCTCGTAGTACGACCGCTGTGCGTGATAGACCATCGCCTGGTCGCCGAGCTCCGATACGAACAGCTGCACGTCGAGTCCGCGCTGGCATGCCGTGGTGATGGCATAGATCATCGCCTCGTCGGGGACGAAGTACGGGCTCGTCAGGATGACCTTCTCGGTCGCGCCGTGGATGAGCGAGAGGAACATCCGCAGGTTGTTCTCGGTGCCGTATGCCGGCCCGCTCGGCACCATCTGGCAGTGCAGATCGGCGGGTGGAGGTGCGGGAACGGCGGTGGCCGGTACGCGTTCGACCGCGGACAGGTCCTCGCCGGTCTCGATGAGCCAGTCCGACAGGAACACCGCATCGACCTGGGCGACGACCGGTCCGTCGACGCGGGACACCAGCTCCTGCCACATGAGGCCGCGTCTGATGTTCTTCTCCGAGTTGTAGTCGCGGGAGATGAGATTCTGCGAGCCGATGAAACCGACGTGGCCGTCGACGACGACGAGTTTGCGGTGGTTGCGCAGATCGGGGCGCTGGTACTCGCCCTTGAGCGGGCGAACCGGCAGCATCCATGCCCACGTCACGCCGACCCGGTCGAGCTCCGCGAAGGTCTCCTCCGACTTCGGGATCTTGCGCGAGGCGATGTAGTCGGCCAGCAGGCACACCGTCACCCCGCGGGCGACGGCCCTCTCCATCGCGTCGAAGAAGCCCCGGGTCGTCTCGTCGCGCGCCGCGATGTAGAACTCCACGTGCACGTATCGCTCGGCGGAGTCGATGGCTGCGGCCATCGCGTCGATCGATGCCTGGTAGTCGTCGATCAGCTGCGCCGACGAGGCACCGACCATCGGCAGGCCGGTGAGGGCGTGATTCTGCTGCGCGACACGCTGCAGCCACCGCGGAGCCTCGGCATCCGGAACGTCGAGGGCGCGCTCGGCGATCATCGCCGTGATGCGCTGCTGCTCGTCACGGCGCTTCTTCGGCAGCCGGAAGTCTCCGATGAGCAGGTAGAGCGCGATGCCGATGAAAGGAAGCAGGAACACGAGCAGCAGCCACGCCATCGCCGCGGTGGGCTTGCGATCGCGCGGGATGTAGATCAGCGCGAGCACGTTGATGCAGAACGCCGCGATCGCGAGCACCGACCAGACCAGGTTCGCGGAGAGCAGCGAGTCCATGACTCCTCCTTCGAGGGATGCCGGCATGCCAGAGGGGTTCCCCGTGCGACCTGCGCGAGTGAGGTGCACGCTAGCAGTGGCGCGGCCGCCCCTCCACAGGCCCTCACCCGGAGGGTGCGATGCCGTCCGCGCTGCTCAGACCCCGGGGATCAGCAGGTGCGCGATCGTGAAGATCGCCAGGCCCGCGAGCGCGCCGACGAACGTGCCGTTCAGACGGATGTACTGCAGGTCGCGGCCGACCATGAGCTCGATCTTCTCGGTCGTCTCGACCGGGTCCCACCGCTCGACGGTGTCGGTGATGATCGACGCGATGTCGTGGCGGTAGCGGTCGACGAGGAACACCGCGGCATCCGACACCCACGTGTCGACGCGGTGCTGCAGCGCGGCATCCGTCGTGAGCCTGTCGCCGATCTCCTGCAGAGCCTGCGCCGCGCGCACACGCAGACCGCTCTCGGGGTCGGCGAGGGCGGTGAGCAGTCCGTTCTTCGCCGTGTCCCAGGCCTCGGCGGCGAGGGCGCCCACGCGGGGGCTGTCGAACAGCGATGCCTTGGCGTTCTCGAGCTTGGCCCTCGTCGCGGGGTCGTTCTGCAGGCTGTCGGCGAGGCGGGCGAGGTAGCCGTCGACGGCGATGCGTGCCGGATGCTTCGGGTCGGCCTGCACGGCGCGGACGAACTTGACCGCCTCGTTGTAGGCGGTGTCGTCGACGAATCGGTGGGCGAGCTTCGGCACCCACCCGGGGAGCCTGCGCGAGATGAGTCCCGAGAACGACTCGGCGTTCGCATCCAGCCAGCGGCCGATGCTGTCGGCGGCGAGGTCGACCGCCCCGTGATGCGCATCGGCCTCGACGATCTTCTCGAGCCAGGCGCCGGCGGGCGGTCCCCACTCGGGAGAGACGAGGTGCTCGCGGGCGAGGTCGGTGATGAGGTCGCGCACGTCGTCGTCGCTGAGAGCGTTCAGGACGGCGGTCGCGATCGTCGCCCCCTCGGCCGCCACGCGTTCGGCGTGGGCGGGCTCACGCAGCCATTCACCGGCGCGCTTCGCGATCGCCGTGCTCGCGAGCTTGGTGCGCACGACGCTCGCCTCGAGGAAGTTCGTCTCGACGAACTCGCCCAGCGTGCGGCCGATCTCGTCTTTGCGGTTCGGGATGATCGCGGTGTGCGGAATGGGCAGCCCCAGCGGCCGACGGAAGAGCGCGGTCACGGCGAACCAGTCGGCGAGAGCACCCACCATGCCGCCCTCGGCGGCGGCGCGGACGTAGGCCAACCACGGCTGACGCTCCTGGAAGGCGAACGCGATCACGAACACGACCGCCATGAAGATCAGCGCTCCGAGAGCCACCGCCTTCATGCGGCGAAGAGCGCGAAGTCGTACCTGGTCTGCGGGCGACAGAAGCGCCATCGGGGTTCGCGGCATGACGTCATCCTTTCACGGGGAGTCCTCGCTGAGGTCGGCTTGCAGCGTCCGGTCCGTTCGCCCTTCACCGAGTCCACGCTGTGTAGTACTCTCACTACAGTTCGAAACGGGGTCCATCGTGTTCACCATGACCGCTCGAGAGTTCAACCAGTCCGTCGCGCGCGCTCAGCGCGTCGCCGACGGGCAGCCCGTGATGATCACGAGACGTGGCGAGCCCGCCTACGTACTGCTGAGCATCGGAGAGTACGAACGCCTCCGGCCCGCCGCTCTGACGGAGGACACGCGATCCTTCCTGGACGTCGTCCGGCCCCTCCCTGAGGGGGCGGATCCCGATGACGTCTTCGGTCAGATCATGGACGAGATCGCCGCCGACAGATCGCGTGACTTCGGACGAGAGATCGACCTGTGACACCGTTCCTGGTCGACACGAAGGTGATCTCGGAGATCCGTCGGCCCAGGCCCGACCTCGGCGTGGCGCGGTGGTTCGGCGCGACGGCTCGGGAGTCCATTCACATCAGCGTGATCACCGGGCTCGAACTCGAGCGCGGCGTCCTCCTGGCGCGGAGACGGGATGCCGTCGCCGCCGCGTCTCTGGAACGGTGGCTGGATTCGGTCAGAAGCGGACTGGTGCACCCCGCTCTCGAGGTGACGCAGGCGATCGCTCAGATCACCGCAGCCATCCAAGTGCCGAACCGGCGTCCGCTCGGCGACTCGCTCATCGCGGCCACCGCGCTGCACCACGGACTGACGCTGGTCACCCGCAACGAGAGAGACTTCGACATCCCGGGACTCGCTGTCCTCAACCCGTTCTCGGGCTGACCGAGGCAGGATCCGAGTACCCTCGAATCGTGATCGAAGACATCAAGAAGCGTGCGCTGCACCGCACCAGCATCCTCGAGGGTCAGATGCGCGGAGTCGCGCGGATGATCGAGAGCGAGGAGTACTGCATGGACATCATCACGCAGTCCCGCGCGATCCAGCGTTCGCTCGAGTCCCTCAACCGCCTGCTGCTCGAGAACCATCTGCGCACGCACGTGACGCACATGTTCGACGAGGGCGGGGAGGAGCGCGACAAGGCCGTCGACGAGCTGCTCAAGGCGTTCGACTTCGACCGCAAGTAGCGCCGCGCTCCTCCGCTCCGCGTCAGCGTCCGCCGCCGAACACCTCGCCCTCCATGGCGTCGTAGCCCTCGGCCTGCGGGTCGCCGTGCGAACCGCCTGACAGCGCGTACTCCTCTTCGGGCGAGAGCACGAGGCGGTGCCGGAAGAACAGGCCGAATCCGAGCAGGATGATCGCGTAGACGATCGCGATCGCGATGATCGCCGGGCCGAACGTCGGGTTGAGCAGGAAGCCCACGAAGATCAGTGCCGCGATCACCAGGGCGATCACCGCGCCGGGGATGCCCCACGGGCTGACGTACGGACGGTCGACGTTGGGGAACTTCTTGCGCAGGATGATGAACGACACGAGCTGCAGTCCATAGGCGACGACGGCTCCCCAGACGGCGATGTTCAGCACGATCGCGCCGGCGACCGTTCCGGCACCCTCCGAGTCGACGGCCGTGAGCACGTCGAGCACGATCAGCGCGACGAAGCCGACCGCCGCGCCGACAGTGAGCGCGACCCACGGGGTCTGCCGCTTTCCGGTGAGCGAGAGGAAGCGGGGGTAGTAGCCGGCGCGGGACAGGGAGTACATGTTGCGTCCGTAGGCGAACATGATTCCCTGCAGCGACGCGAGCAGGCCGATGAGGGCGAACAGCGCGAGCACGGCGGCGAGCTGGTCGCCGACGATCGCGCGGAAGCCGTCGAGCAGCGGCTCACCGGCGGTGCCGGTGGCCTCGGCGCCGATCACGCCGGTGTTCAGGAACAGCACCAGGAGTCCGGTGACGATCAGGGTGCCGCGTGCCCAGAATCCTGCCTTCGGGATGTCGCGGGTCGGGTTGTGCGACTCCTCGGCCGCGAGCGGGAGCTCCTCGATGCCGAGGAAGAACCACATCGCGAACGGCAGCGCGAACAGGATCGGCAGGACGCCGTGCGGAAGGAACGCGGTCTGGCCCTCGTCGGGGACGATGTCCCACAGGGCATCCCACGAGAACGCGCCGGAGAAGAGGGCCATGGCGGAGAACACCAGGATGATGCCGATGGAGATCACGGAGACGACGATCGCGAAGCGGAACGAGATGGCGGCGCCCGCGGAGTTCAGGGCGATGAAGACGACGTAGAGGATGAGGTACCAGACCCAGCCCGGCAGTTCGAGACCGAGCAGCTCGCTCGTGATGCCGTTGGCATACGACGCCGAGAAGTAGACGATCACCGCCGTGGTCGCGACGTACTCGATGGTCTCGGCGGCTCCGGTGACGAGACCGCCCCACGGACCCATGGCCGAGCGGGCGAAGGAGTACGCGCCGCCGGTATGCGGCATCGCGGCCGCCATCTCGCCGATCGCGAAGATCATGCCGTAGTACATCGCCACGAGGATGGCGAACGCGATCAGCATCCCGCCGAAACCCGCGAAGTCGATGCCGAAGTTCCAGCCGGAGAAGTCGCCCGAGATCACCGCGGCGACCGCCAGACCCCACAGGCCCCAGACGCCGGCCGACCTCTTCAGCGTCCGTTTCTCGAAGTAGTCACTCCCGGCACGTGTATAGGTCGCTCCGGCGACCTTGCGGGATTCATTGCTCTGCTGGGACATCCGCTCTCCGTTCGCATGCGTGCAGGCGCCGGGTGCACCTTGCGGATGATTGTGACAGTCAATGGTGGTTTCGTCTACCTTTAAACGACGAGTTGATCTACTCTGAGGGCGAAGCCGGTCGGCCGATCGCTTCACCGCACGAGAACGGAGCGTCAGATGTCGGGCAACCTGAGCATCGAACAGCTGGATGCCGGCATCGCCGCCGGTGAGATCGACACGGTGATCGTGGCCTTCGCGGATGCGCAGGGGCGACTGGTCGGCAAACGCGTGTCGGCGCGGCTGTTCCAGGAGGACATCCTGGCTCACGGGGCCGAGGCCTGCGACTACCTGCTGTCGGTCGACGTCGACATGAACACCGTCGACGGCTATGCGATGTCGGGGTGGGACCGCGGCTACGGAGACATGGTGCTGAAGCCCGACGTCGAGACCCTGCGCAACATCCCGTGGCTCGAGGGCACCGCGCTGGTCATGTCCGATCTCGTGTGGCAGAACGGCGAACCCGTCGGGCCCTCGCCCCGGGCGATCCTCGATCGCCAGCGCGACCGCCTCGCCGAGCGGGGCTGGACCGCGTACTCGGGCACCGAGCTCGAGTTCATCGTCTTCGACAACACCTACCGCGACGCCTGGGCGCGCAAGTACGACGGGCTGACACCCGCGACCGACTACAACGTCGACTACAACCTGCTCGCCTCGACCCGCATGGAGCCGCTGCTGCGTGACATCCGCAACAGCATGGACGGCGCGGGCCTGTACTGCGAGGGCGTGAAGGGCGAGTGCAACTTCGGTCAGCAGGAGATCGCGTTCCGGTATGCGGAGGTGCGGGAGACCGCCGACCAGCACGCGATCTACAAGAACGGCGCGAAGGAGATCGCCGAGCAGCACGGCAAGGCGCTCACGTTCATGGCCAAGTTCAACGAGCGGGAGGGCAACAGCTGTCACATCCACCTGTCGCTGCGCGACGAGTCGGGTGCCCCGGTCATGGCAGGCGACGGAGAGCACGGCTTCAGTCCCGTCATGGAGCACTGGATCGCCGGCATCCTCGCCACTCTGCGCGAATTCACCCTGCTGCTCGCGCCCAACATCAACTCGTACAAGCGTTTCGCGAAGGGCAGCTTCGCGCCGACCGGTGTGGCATGGGGCATCGACAACCGCACCTGCGCTCTGCGGGTAGTCGGCCATGGATCGGGGCTGCGGGTCGAGAACCGGGTGCCCGGCGGAGATGTGAACCCGTACCTCGCGATCTCGGCGATCATCGCGGGCGGTCTGCACGGCATCGAGAACGAACTGCCGCTGCCCGAGCGCTTCACCGGCAACGCCTACGAGGATGCGGTCGACCACCTGCCGACCACCCTGCGCGAGGCGGCGAAGCTGTTCAGCGAATCGATCGTCGCGCGGGCGGCGTTCGGCGACGACGTGGTCGAGCACTATCTGAACCAGGCCCGCATCGAGGTGGAAGCCTACGACGCGGCCGTCACCGACTGGGAGCGCATCCGTGGCTTCGAGCGCCTCTGACCCCGCGCCGCTGATCGGCGTCACGACCTATCTCGAGCGCGCGCAGCAGGGGGTGTGGGATGTCAGGGCCGCGTTCCTGCCGGAGCAGTACCTCACAAGCGTGACCTCCTCCGGCGGCATCGCCCTTCTTCTTCCACCACAGGATCCGGGTGCTGCAGATGCGGCGATCTCGGGCATGCACGGCCTCGTGCTCTCCGGCGGGGCGGACGTCGCGCCCGAGCTGTACGGCGAGGACCGGCATCCGCTCACCGACCCCGCGAGGGTCGACCGCGACGCGTGGGAGCTCGCGCTCTTCCAGGCGGCCGAGCGTCGTGGCATCCCGGTGCTCGCCATCTGCCGCGGTCTGCAGCTCGTGAACGTCGCCCGCGGCGGAACCCTGCAGCAGCACCTGCCCGAGTCGCTCGGCACCGAGAAGTACCGCATCGGCGGCGGTGTCTTCGCCGAGAACGACGTCGCGGTGTCGACCGACACACCCCTCGCCGACATCATCGGCGAGACCGAGATGCGGGTGCACAGCTACCACCACCAGGGGGTCGACCGTCTCGGCGAGGGGCTCGTCGCCGCCGCGCATTCGGACGACGGCCTCGTGCAGGCCTTCGTCGACACGTCAGCCGGCCACATCGTCGGCGTCCAATGGCACCCCGAGGAGAACGCCGAGGATCGGCGGCTCTTCACCGATCTCGTCTCACAGGCCCGTGCGTTCGCCGCGCGGCGGAAGGAGGACGCCCGATGAGCGCGTTCACAGTCATCAACCCGTCGACCGGCGCGGCGATCCGCGAGGTCGCGCGCGCCGACATCGGAGAGACGGATGCCGCGATCGCGCGCGCTGTCGCAGCGCAGCGACGGTGGGCGGCTCTCGCCCCGGTCGCGCGGGCTGACGCGCTGCGGTCCTTCGCTCGTGCGGTCGAGGCCGCCGCAGAGGAGCTCGCACAGCTCGAGGTGCGGAACTCCGGGCATCCGATCGGCTCGGCCCGCTGGGAGGCCGGACACGTCGCGCAGGTGCTCAACTACTACTCGGCCGATCCCGAGCGACTGTCGGGTCGGCAGATCCCGGTGGCCGGCGGACTCGACGTCACCTTCCACGACCCCTACGGCGTGGTCGGAGTCATCGTGCCGTGGAACTTCCCGATGACGATCGCGGCGTGGGCGTTCGCGCCGGCGCTCGCCGCAGGCAACGCCGTCGTCCTGAAGCCCGCCGAACTCACGCCGTTGACAGCCATCCGACTCGGCGAGCTCGCCCTCGAGGCGGGCCTTCCCGAAGGGCTGTTCGAGGTGGTCACCGGGTCGGGATCCGTGGTGGGGCAGCGTCTCGTCGAGCACCCTGACGTCCGCAAGGTCGTGTTCACCGGGTCGACCGAGGTCGGCATCGAGGTCGCCGCCGGATGCGCTCGCGCGCTCAAGCCCGTGACGCTCGAGCTCGGCGGCAAGAGCGCCAACATCGTCTTCGCCGACGCCGACCTTGAGAAGGCCGTCGCCGCGGTGCCCGGCTCGGTGTTCGACAACGCGGGCCAGGACTGCTGCGCCCGCAGCCGGCTGCTCGTGCAGCGATCGGTGTACGACCGGTTCCTCGAGATGCTCGAACCCGCGGTCAGGGCGTGGCGTGTGGGCGACCCGTCGAGTGCCGACACCGACATGGGGCCGCTCATCTCTGCCGCGCATCGCGACACCGTGTCGGGCTTCCTCGACGACGCGAACATCGCGTTCCGCGGCAGCGCTCCGAGCGGCGACGGATTCTGGTTCGCGCCCGCCGTGGTGCTCGCCGACCCGTCCGACCGGATCGCCCAGCAGGAGGTGTTCGGCCCGGTCGTCGCGGTGATGCCGTTCGAGGACGAGGCCGATGCGATCCGCCTGGCGAACGACACCGTCTACGGTCTCGCCGGGTCGATCTGGACCGAGAGCCTCGGACGGGCGGTGCGAGTCTCGCGCGGCGTGCAGAGCGGCGTGCTCTCGGTGAACTCGCACTCGTCGGTGCGCTACGCGACGCCGTTCGGCGGCATGAAGGCATCCGGACTCGGGCGCGAGCTGGGTCCCGACGCCGCAGAGCACTTCACCGAGACCAAGAACGTCTTCTTCGCGACAGACGAATCCTGACCAGCGACACCCGGCCCGACCATCCCCACCTGCAACGGAGAGCACACATGACCATCGATCTGACCCAGCGCCTCAAGGACCGCGTCGCGATCATCACCGGAGGGGCGAGCGGGATCGGCTTCGCCACCGCTCAGCGCTTCGCGGCCGAAGGCGCGTTCGTCGTCATCGCCGACGTCGACCCCGCCACGGGCGAGAAGGCGGCGGCCGAGGTGGGCGGTGCGTTCCGTCCCGTCGACGTGGCCGACGAGACCATGGTGAACACCCTCTTCGACGGCGTCGCCGCGGAGTTCGGCCGTATCGACATCGCCTTCAACAACGCCGGCATCTCGCCCGCTGACGACGACTCGATCGAGACGACCGAGCTGCCGGCCTGGGATCGCGTGCAGGACGTGAACCTGAAGAGCGTGTACCTGTGCAGCCGTGCGGCACTGCGCCACATGGTGCCGGCGGGTCGCGGATCGATCATCAACACCGCGTCGTTCGTCGCCCTGCTGGGGTCGGCGACCTCGCAGATCAGCTACACCGCGTCGAAGGGCGGCGTGCTGGCGATGTCGCGCGAGCTCGGCGTGCAGTTCGCGCGACAGGGCGTGCGGGTGAACGCGCTGTGCCCCGGGCCGGTGAACACGCCGCTGCTGCAGGAGCTGTTCGCCAAGGATCCCGAGCGCGCGCAGCGACGACTCGTGCACGTGCCCATGGGGCGCTTCGCCGAGCCGTCCGAGCTGGCCGCCGCTGTGGCCTTCCTCGCCTCGGACGACTCATCGTTCATCACCGCCAGCGCCTTCGTGGTCGACGGCGGCATCACGAACGCCTACGTCACCCCGCTGTGAAGCGGGATCATGTCACTGTGACAAGGTGAAAGCATGAGCGAGCACCCTTCCGATGGCGATCTCGTCGAGGTGCGCCGGGCGGTCTACCGGCCGCTTCGCCGAGGCAACGCCCTCGAGGATGCGGTGGCTCGCCTCGTGCAGACCATCCGCCTCGGCGTCGTCGCCCCGGGGGAGTCGCTGCCGCCGGAACGAGAGCTCGCCGCCTCGTTCGGCGTCAGTCGCGACACCGTGCGCGAGGCGATCCGCGAACTCGCCGACACCGGATACCTGGTGCCCAAGCGGGGGCGCTACGGCGGCACGTTCATCGCCGATCCGCTGCCCCAGCCCTCGGATGCCGGGGAGGTCACGGCGGACGAGATCGACGATGTGCTGGGGCTGCGGCGGGTGCTCGAGACGGGAGCGGTGCGGGCTGCGGCGAGCCGGACGCTGGATGCCGCGACCCGCGCCGACCTGTGGGCGCGACATGAGGCCGCGCTGCCCGCCGGGCCCGAGGAGTATCGGCGTCTCGACACGCTGCTGCACCTCGCGATCGCGGAGGCGGCCGGCATCCCCTCGCTCGTCGCGCTGGTCGCCGAGAACCGGGCCGACGTCAATGCGTGGCTCGACACGTTCCCGCTGATGCCGCGCAACATCCAGCACTCGGGTGAGCAGCATGAGCAGATCGTGACGGCGATCCTCGCCGGGCGGCCCGACGTCGCCGAGGCGGCGATGCGCGATCACCTCGCCGGTTCCGAAGCGCTGCTGCGCGGATTCCTGATCTGAACCCGCGCAGCAGCGGCTGCACCTCACGGCACTGTCAGCTCGTGGCTGCCTCGTCGGCCACGGCGAGAGCCTCGTCGAGCACGGCCAGACCGCGCACGAGATCGTCCTCGCCGATCACGAGCGGCGGTGCCACGTGCATGCGGTTGAAGTGCGTGAACGGCCAGACACCCGCCTTCTTGGCGGCGGCGGCGAAGGCGGCGACGGGCGCGGCATCCGCTCCGCTCGCGTTGAACGGCACGAGCGGCTCGCGCGTCTCCTTGTCGCGCACCAGCTCGACGGCCCAGAAGAGCCCGCGGCCGCGCACCTCTCCGACGCTCGGGTGGGTGTCGACCCAGCCGCGCAGGGTCGGCTCGACGATGCGCTCGCCGAGGTCGCGCACCCGCTCGAGGATGCCGTCGCGGCGGAACACCTCGAAGGTGGCGACGCCCGCGGCGCACGCGAGCGGATGCCCGGAGTACGTGAGCCCTCCCGCGAACGGCGTGGTGTCGAAGGCCTTCGCGATGCGCTCGGAGATGACGACGCCGCCGAGCGGCACGTACCCGGAGTTCACGCCTTTCGCGAAGGTGATCAGGTCGGGACGCCCGTCGTACGCGTCGATGCCGAACCACTCGCCGAGGCGGCCGAAGCCGACCATGACCTCGTCCGCGATGTAGACGATGCCGTAGCGGTCGCACAGCTCGCGCACGCCCTGCAGGTAGCCGGGCGGCGGCACGAGCACGCCGTTCGTGCCGACGACGGTCTCGATGATGATCGCCGCGATCGTCGAGGGTCCTTCGAGCTGGATGGTCTGCTCGAGGTGGGCGAGGGCGCGCTCGGACTCCTGCTCCGGCGTCTCGGCGTGGAACGGCGAGCGGTAGAGGTAGGGCCCGAAGAAGCGCACGGCTCCGGAATCCGGTGTGCCGTTCGCCCACCGGCGAGGATCACCCGTCAGCGAGATCGCCGTCGCGGTCGACCCGTGATAGCTGCGGTACATCGAGAGCACCTTGTGGCGGCCCGTCGACTGGCGCGCCATGCGCACGGCGTACTCGTTGGCCTCGGCGCCGCCGTTGGTGAAGAAGACCTTCTCGAAGCCCTCGGGCGCGACCTCGATGATGAGTCGGGCGAGCTCGCCCCGCACGTCGTTGGCCATCGCCGGCTGGATGGTCGAGAGGCGACCCGCCTGCTGCTGGATCGCGGCCACGAGGTCGGGATGCTGGTGCCCCAGGTTGAGGTTCACCAGCTGGCTCGAGAAGTCGAGGTAGGCGTTGCCGGCGTAGTCCCAGAACGTCGAGCCCTCACCCGCGGCGACGGGCAGCGGATCGATGAGTCCCTGGGCGCTCCAGGAGTGGAAGACGTGGCCGCGGTCGTCCGCCCGCACCTGCGCCTCGGCCTCGGGGGCGGGGAGCGGATGCGATGCGCCGTGGCGATCGATGAAGTTCGTCATGTCTCGTGTCTCGGTTCTCAGTGTCTGCTCGGGGGCTCAGTGGTTGCTCGGGAAGCCCAGGTCGATCTGCGAGGGCGTGTGGTCGGGCCAGCGCGTCGTGACCACCTTCGACCGAGTGTAGAAGTGCACCGACTCGGGTCCGTAGATGTGCGAGTCGCCGAAGAGCGAGTCCTTCCAGCCGCCGAACGAGTAGGCGCCGATCGGCACGGGGATCGGCACGTTGACGCCGACCATGCCGACCTCGATGTCGAACTCGTACTGGCGGGCGGTGCCGCCGTCGCGGGTGAAGATCGCGGTGCCGTTGCCGTACGCGTTCGCGTTGACGAGCTCGACGGCCTCGGCATAGGTCTCGACGCGCACGACCGAGAGCACCGGGCCGAAGATCTCGTCGTCGTACACCTTCATGCCGGGAGCGACCCGATCGATGAGGCTGACCCCGATGAAGAAGCCGTCGGAGTCGAACTCCTTCGTCGTGCCGTCGACCACGACGGTCGCACCCTCCGCGGTGGCGCCGGTCACGTAGGAGGCGACGCGGTCGCGGTGCTCGCGGGTGATGAGCGGGCCCATCTCGCTCGCGGCGTCCGTGCCCGCGCCGATCGTGAGTCCGTCGATGCGCGAGGCGATCGCTGTGACGAGGTCGTCGGCGATGTCTCCCACCGCGACCAGCACCGAGACGGCCATGCAGCGCTCGCCGGCCGAGCCGTATGCGGCCGAGACCGCCGCGTCGGCCGCGGCGTCGATGTCGGCATCCGGCATCACGACCATGTGGTTCTTCGCGCCGCCCAGAGCCTGCACGCGCTTGCCCGCGTTCGCCGCCCGCTGGTAGATGGAGCGGGCGATCGGGGTCGATCCGACGAAGCTGATCGCGTTCACCCGCGGCGACTCGAGCAGCGCGTCGACGGCCTCCTTGTCGCCGTTCACGACATTGAGCACGCCGTCGGGCAATCCTGCCTCCTGGAAGAGCTTCGCGATCCAGATGGCCGCCGACGGGTCCTTCTCGCTCGGCTTGAGCACGACCGTGTTGCCGCAGGCGATCGCCGAAGCGACCATCCACAGCGGCACCATGACGGGGAAGTTGAACGGCGTGATCGCCGCGACGACCCCGACGGGCTGCTTGACCGAGTGCACGTCGACGCCGCGCGAGACCTGCTCGCTGCGCTCTCCCTTGAGCAGGTGCACGAGGCCGGCGGCGAACTCGACGTTCTCGATGCCGCGCGAGACCTCGCCGGCGGCGTCCGAGAGCACCTTGCCGTGCTCCGAGGTGACGATCGCCGCGAGCTCGGGCGTGCGCTCCTTGAGCAGCTGACGCAGGCGGAAGAAGACGTCGGCGCGCTTGATGAGGCTCGTCTCGCGCCAGGCGGGCAGAGCGGATGCCGCGGCGGCGATGGCCTGGTCGACCTCGGCGGTCGACGCGAAGGCGACCTGCTTCGACACCTGACCGGTGGCCGGGTCGAAGACCTGTCCCGTGCGCGCCGCGTCGGCGGTCTCTGCTCCATTGATGAGGTGACGGACGATGTCCACGGGGCTCCTTCGTGCTGCGTGATCCGTATCGAACACTCTGACCGAGCAGCGATACGCTGGGTTCTCTCCCATGATCACAGAGCACGAGAGGGCGAACAGGTGTCAGAACGTAGCGACTTCGAGCTGGGTCGGACAGAACGTCCGGACGGCAGCACGTTTCTCAGCGTCTCCGACGTGCTCTCCGAGCCCGCCGTGCAGCAGGGCGGCCCGTCGGTGCTCGTGGGCGGCGCCGCTCTCGATGTCGCCGTGCGGTGGGTGCATGTCTCCGACAGCCCGGACGTCGCGCGGCTTCTCGACGGCGGCGAGCTGCTGCTGACCACGGGAGCCGGGTGGCCGAGCGACGTCGAGCAGCTGCGGGACTTCGCGACCAGCCTGCACCGCGCGGGCATCGCCGGCATCGTGTTCGAGCTCGGCACAGCCCGGGAGGCGGTGCCCCAGCCGCTGGTCGACCTGTGCGCGACGGTCGGACTGGCGCTCATCGCGTTGACCCGAGAGGTCAAGTTCGTCGCGGTGACCGAGGCGGTGCATCATGCCCTCATCGCCGCGCAGACGCACGCGCTGCACGAGCGTCAGCACCTGCACGAGCTCTTCACCGCGCTGAGCCTGCAGGGCGCGCCGGCCGATGTCGTGGTGTCCGAGACCGCGCGGGCGCTACGCGCACCGGTGATCCTGGAGAACCTCGCAGGTGAGGTGATCGCGGCCGAGGGGCTCGACTCTCCGATCGCCGACGTCCTGAGCTCGCGTGGCGACGCCGAGCGGGTGCCGGTGCAGGCGCGGGGAGTGCGCTGGGGCACGCTGCTCGCCCAGCCGGGACCGGCTCACCCCGCCGGGCGGGTCACGGTGCTCGAACAGGGGGCGACGGCCCTCGCGTTCGGCTGCATCGCCGACGGCGGCGACACCGAATGGTCGCTGCTCGCGCAGCGCACGGTGATCGATGATCTGCTGGGGGCGCGCTTCGCGAAGGCCGACGACATCGACGCGCGGCTGCGTGCCGGCGGTTTCGCCCTCGCCGACCGGCAGTGCCACGGGATCGTCGCCCGAGGGTCGGCGTCGATCAGCGAGCTCGCGTATCGCGCACGGCAGGCGGGGTTCGCCGTCATGGCGGCCAGGGTCGAGGGCGACGACGTCGCTCTGCTGTCACTTCCGGCATCCGCAGTGCTGTCCGACGAGGTCGTGCTGCGCATCGCCGGTCCCGACCGCGCGGTGTTCGTCGGCCCGGTCGCCGATGACGTCGTCGGACTGCTCGGCTCGCTGCGCGCCGCGCGCGACCTCGCCGACAGCGACCGCGCCGAGGCGGGGGCCAGAGTGCGGCGGGTCGACGATCGCCCGCTCGAGAGGCTCGTCGCCACGCTGCGCGACGATCACCGGCTGCACGAGCACAGCGAGCGGATGCTGGCGCCGCTGATCCGTCACGACCGAGAGCGTCGCGGCGACCTGCTCGCCGTGCTCGCGGCTCTCGTCGCACACCCGGGCAACCGCTCGGCGGCGGCCGCCGCGAGTCACCTGTCGCGGTCGGTGTTCTATCAGCGCCTCACGCTGATCGGCGATCTGCTCGGTGCCGACCTCGACGACGGCGAGACGATCGCGGCGCTCCACCTCGCGCTCCTCGCGAGGCGGCGCACCGCGGTGACCGACTGAGTCAGAGCACCGACTGGGCGTCGGTGAGCACGCTCCGCAGGATCTGCTCGATCTGACGGAACTCCGCGGATCCCACCGTCAGCGGCGGTGCGAGCTGGATCACGGGGTCGCCGCGGTCGTCGGCGCGGCAGTAGAGCCCGGCCTCGAACAGGGCGGGGGAGAGGAAGCCGCGCAGCAGCCGCTCGGACTCGTCGTCGTCGAAGGTCTCCCGCGTCGCCTTGTCCTTCACGAGCTCGATGCCGAAGAAGTAGCCGTCTCCGCGCACATCGCCCACGATCGGGATGTCGAGGAGCTTCTCGAGCTCGGCGCGGAACAGGGGCGAGTTCTCGCGCACGTGCTCGTTGAGCCCCTCCTCGTCGAAGATCGCGAGGTTCTCGAGGGCCACGGCCGCCGAGACCGGATGCCCGCCGAACGTGTAGCCGTGCGGGAACGACACGTCGCCCTTCGAGAACGGCTCGTAGATCCGGTCGCTGATGACGGTCGCGCCGATGGGCGAGTAGCCGCTCGTCATGCCCTTGGCGCACGTGATCATGTCGGGCACGTAGCCGAGGCCCGTGCACGCGAAGGTGTGGCCCAGGCGACCGAACGCGCAGATGACCTCGTCCGACACGAGCAGCACGTCGTGGCGGTCGCAGATCTCGCGCACCCTGGCGAAGTATCCGGGAGGAGGCGGGAAGCATCCGCCCGAGTTCTGCACCGGCTCGAGGAACACCGCGGCGACCGTGTCGGCGCCCTCGAACAGGATCATCTCCTCGATGCGGTCGGCGGCCCAGCGACCGAAGGCCTCGAGGTCGTCGCTCGGGCCGCCCATCTCGGCCGCGCGGTAGAAGTTGGTGTTCGGCACGCGGAACCCACCCGGGGTGACGGGCTCGAACATGGACTTCATCGCCGGGATGCCGGTGATGGCCAGTGCGCCCTGAGGGGTGCCGTGATAGGCGACCGATCGCGAGATGACCTTGTGCTTGGTCGGCTTGCCCATCAGCTTCCAGTAGTGCTTCGCGAGCTTGAACGCGGTCTCGACCGCCTCGCCGCCGCCCGTCGAGAAGAACACGCGGTTCAGGTCGCCGGGCGCCTCGGCCGCGAGTCGGTCGGCGAGCTCGATGGCCGCCGGGTGCGCATACGACCACAGCGGGAAGAACGACAGCTCGGATGCCTGCTTCGCCGCGGCCTCGGCGAGCCGACGACGGCCGTGGCCGGCGTTGACGACGAAGAGTCCGGCGAGGCCGTCGAAGTACTCCTTGCCCTTCGAGTCCCAGATGCGGTGACCGTCGCCCTTGACGATGATCGGGACGCCGCTCTTCTCCATCGTGGACTGCCGTGTGAAGTGCATCCACAGGTGGTCCTTGGCCATGGTCTGGAGTTCGGCCTCGGACGGTGTCGGGCGTTGCGTGCTCATCTGGTCCCCCAGTTGTAGAGCTGCTTCTGCAGCTTGGCGTAGATGAAGGTCTCGGTCGACAGGACCCCGTCGATCGGGCGGATGTGATCGTTGATGAGGGCGAGGAGGTCCTCGTCGTCCTCGCAGACGACCTCGGCGAGGATGTCGAACGAGCCCACGGTGATGACGACGTAGTCGATGGCGGCGATCTCGGCGATGGCCTCGGCCACGACCCTCGTGTCGCCCGAGACGCGGACGCCGATCATGGCCTGCCGGGGGAAGCCGAGCTGCATCGGATCGGTCACTGCGACGATCTGCATCACGCCGGACTCGGTGAGCCGCTGCACGCGCTGGCGGACGGCGGCTTCGCTGAGCCCCACCTCTCGCCCGATGTCGGAGTACGAGCGTCGCCCGTCCTCCTGCAGCAGTTCGATGATCGTCTTCGCGACATCGTCCAGTGGGGGGTGCTTCTTCGAGGACGCCATGATGCGATCCTCGCACCGCAGCGGCCGGTCTTCAACTGATTCCGCAGAATCGGCAGAGCCTCAGGGGTGAAACCGCAGAATATCGCGCTTATGCCTCGAGGGGTCCGAGCCAGGCGCTCGCCGCAGTGGAATGCGCCGATTCGGGATCGGAGGGATGGAATGCGCCCGCGAGGACGTCCCGGTAGAGACGCGACAGCTCGTTCGACGAGAAGTACGAGCCGCCGCCGGCGACGAGCATCGCCTGATCGACGACGTGCTTCGACATCGTGATCGCCCGGTGCTTGACGCCCGACAGCAGCGTGAACCACCGAGCGCCGTTGTCGACCCTCTCATCGACATCGCGGGCGAGCACCGCGATCTGCGGCGGGAGCGCGTCGTACGCGAGGCCCATGTCGGCGATGCGCCAGCGGATGTCGGGATCCTGGCTGTACGTCGCACCCGTCTTCTTCGAACGGCGCATCTGCGCGGTGAGCACCGCCAGGTCGAGGGCACGACGTGCGATGCCCGTGTAGACGGAGGCGAGCAGGATCTCGAAGACGGAGAAGATCCCGAAGACGATGGGGTCGGGGTTCGGGCCCGGATCGATGCGACGCACCACGTGCGCGGCATCCGCCACGGCTCCGTCGAGACGCGTCGTGCGGCTCTGGGTGCCCCGCATGCCGAGGGTGTCCCAGTCGTCGCCCGTGACGACCGCGTCGGTGCGGTCGACGAAGGCGAAGACCAGCTTCGGAGCGTCGGCGCTCGTCGTGTCGAGGCCGTGCAGCCCGAGCCTCGTCCATACGGGCGCGAGCGAGGTGAAGATCTTGGTGCCGGTGAACGCGTAGCCTCCGTCGGCGGTGGGCGTGGCCTCGGTGTCGCTGCCGAACAGCACCAGGTCGTTGCCGCCCTCGCTGATTCCGAAGGCGAAGACCTCGCCCGCGACCGCGCCGTCCTGCACGAACTCGAGACCCGGCACGCCGCGGTCGGAGAAGACCTTCGCGACGCCGGTCCACACCAGGTGCATGTTGATCGCGAGCGCCGTGGCGGGAGCGGCGGTCGCGAGACGCTGCTGCAGGATCGCCGCCTCGGCGAGGCCGAGCCCCGCGCCCCCGCGTTCGGCCGGCACGAGTATCGACAGATATCCCGCATCGCGGAGCTCATCGAGGTCCTGCTCGGGGAACGTGTTCTCGCGGTCGTGGATCGGGGCCCGCTCGCGGATGCGCTCGAGAAGGTCGTCGGGAAGGTAGGCGGTCGGATCGAAGGTGCTCACGCGAGTGCCTCTCTCAGCTGTCGGACGGTCTCTTCGGGCTTGTCGCGGTGCAGCGAGTGCCCGGCGCCCTCGACGACCGACATCGTGACGAGGGGGTTGGAGGCGAGGACGCCGGCCGCGACCTCGCCGGTGAAGATGCTGTAGACCGCGGGATCCGAGGCGATCACATGGGTGGGAACGGTCAGCCGGGCGGCATCCGCAGTGACGTCCCACGGAGTGTTCTGCGCACTCGTCTGCTCGACCGCCCAGGCGCTCGCGCGGTGCACCGCGTCGACCTTCAGCTCCCAGTCCTGCGGGTGCCAGTGCGGATGCTCCTGCCGCACCAACTCCACCCTGTTGTCGGCGAAGGCGCGCTCCTGGCTCCTGCGGACGATCGCGGCATCCCGGCCGCCGACGAGGATCGCCGGATCGAGCAGCACGAGTCGGCGCGTCCACTCGGGAGCGGATGCCGCCGCCGCCGTGCTGGAGGCCCCGCCGAGCGAGTGGCCGACGACGGCATCCCAGGGTCCCCCTCCGTCGGGCGTCGTCGTGGCGAGGTCTGCCGCGTAGGCGGCGACCGAGTAGTCGAGGGCGCGCGGGGCGTCGCCGTGGCCACGCAGGTCGACGGCGGTCGCATGCCATCCGGCGTCGGCGAGGTCGGTGCCGACGCGCCACATGAGAGCCGCGGACGAGCCGAGCCCGTGCACGAGGAGAACGCGACGATCGGATGCCGGGTCGCCCCAGGAGATGCGGGGCAGCGTGAGCGGTGCGGGCATGCAGCAAGCCTACGACCGGCTCGCGGCGGTGAGGCCTGCGGAGCTCAGTCGAGGGGCGGCAGGTCGCCGTGCGTCGTCAGCACGCGGGCCGCTGCGGTGTGGCCCGCGGACAGCCGTGCCGACAGATCTGCGCCGTCGAGGGTCGCGGCGAGGAACCCGGCCGCGAACGCGTCTCCGGCGCCGACCGGCTCGACGACCTCGACACGGGGAGCGGGCACGAACACCGGCTCGTCGTCGCCGAGGAACGCGGTCGCCCCGACGTCGCCGTCCTTGACGATGAGCAGCCCGCAGTGCGGCAGACGGGTGCGGATCTCGGCGGCGGTCGCGGTGCCCCAGATGCGCTCGGCCTCGTCGCGTCCGACGAAGGCGATGTCGGCGGCGTCCGCGAGGCGGGCGAGAGTGTCGGCGGCATCCTGCATCGTCCACAGTGCGCGGCGATCATTGACGTCGAAGGACACGAGGGCGCCGGCGGCGCGAGCGTCGACGAACAGCTGATCGACCATCGCGCGGCAGGACGGCGAGAGCGCCGGGGTGATGCCCGTGGTGTGCACGATGCGGACGCCGGCGAGCTGGGCGGCGTCGAGGAACCCCGGTGCCATCAGCGAGGCGGCCGAACCGCGCCGGTAGTAGTAGACCGACGACGACTCCACGCCGGGGTCCTTGAACATGACGCCGGTGGGAGCATCCGCATCCGTCGTCACCCAGAGGTCGACGCCGCGCCGCTCGAGCTCGGTCGAGATGCGCACGCCGATCGGGTCGTCACCGAGGCGTGAGGCCCACGCGGCGCGGTGCCCTGCCGACACGAGCCCGACCGCGACGTTGCCCTCGGCTCCCGCCAGACCGAGCGCAGCCGTCTCGGTCTCGGCGAGCGGGGCGCCGAGAGCGGTGACGAGTCCCATGGACTCGCCGATGCAGACGACCTCGGGGGCGGCGGATGCGGGGGAGGGGGCAGAGCTCATGAAGGGGTGACCGCCAGGGGTTCGGTGTCGGGGTGGGGACTCGCGTCGCGATGGCGCAGGTCGGGGAAGGAGCGGACGAAGACGATCGAGACGACGAGGCCGGCTGCGGCGAACAGTGTCGCGGCGAGGTAGGCGCCTCGCGGATCCGTCGCGTCGACCAGGAAGCCGGCGACCGCCGAGCCCGCCGCGGCACCGATGAGCTGTCCCGTGCCCGCCCAGCCGAACGCCTCGGCGGTCTCGCTGAACTTCACGCTCGCGGTCGTGATGGCGAACAGCACGGCGAGGGCCGGCGCGATGCCGATGCCGGCGAGGACCAGCGTGCCGCCGAGCCAGAACACGTTGAGGGAGAACATGGTGAGCGCCAGGCCGACGGTGACGATCGCGAGACGGCGGGCCATCGCCCAGGGGCCGATGGGGATGTGTCCGAACGCGAGTCCGCCGGCGAGGCTGCCGACCGAGAAGACGGCGAGCACGAGGCCGGCGGCGAGGCTGCCGTGCTCGAACGTGGCGACGACGCCGACCTCGACGGCGGAGCAGGCGCCGATGAGGAGGAACCCGATGACGGTGGCGAGCAGCACGGGCGGCTTGAGGACGACCTTGCCGAGGGCGTTGCGGCTGCGGGGGATGCGCACGCGACCGACCTCGGGCGAGAGGATGAACCACGCTCCGCCGCCCACCAGCACGACGGCGACGAGCAGGAGACCCTCGGCGGTGCCGACCTGGGTCGAGACGAGGGTGATCACGACGGGCGCGATGACCCAGATGATCTCCTGCAGCGAGGCATCGAGGGAGAACAGCGGAGTGAGCTGCTTCGAGTTCACGAGCTTCGGATAGATGGTGCGCACGGCGGCCTGCACCGGCGGGGTCGAGAGGCCGGCGATCATGCCCAGGATCATGTAGCCGGGGATGCTGAGGGGGAGGAGCGCGAGCCCCAGCACGGCGACCACGCAGACGCTGAGCGTCAGGGTGAGCACGCGGCGCATGCCCCAGGCGCCCATCCACCGACTCGTGATCGGGCCGGCGACGGCCTGCCCGACGCTCGTCGCGGCGAGCACGAGGCCAGCCGAGCCGTACGACCCGGTCTGCTGCTCGACGTGCAGCAGGATCGCGAGCGAGGTCATCCCGTTGGGGAAGCGAGCGGTCAGCTGTGCAGCGATCATGCGCGCCACTCCGGGCGTGCGAAGAAGGTCCCGATATCCCGCCACGGGTCAACGCTACCGGGAGGCGCGGACGCGGGTCCAAGCGGCTCCTCCGCGACACGCCGCGACACGCCCAAACCGAGTTTCCACAGAAAATCCGATGTCCGAGGTCGGCCGTATCGTCCCCCCTGTGGATGGATCTCTCACAGGTCGTTCCCAGCCGCGATTTCTCGCGGTTCGCAGGCACTGTCAAGGGGGCTGTGCCTGTGGAAGAAACGGTGGAGAACCTGTGTTGTAACAGTGGAGAGCGGTGGAAAACTACACGTATGTAACTACTACCCCTAGTGGTCACCCTGAATGTCCGTACCTATATGTAGTATTGAGATCCCGGTGAGGGTCTACCGGAAAACAGCCTGATTCAGATGCAGGCCAGAGATGTGAGGGGAAGCGAAAAGATGTCGATCACGGTCTACACGAAGCCGTCCTGCGTTCAGTGCAACGCCACCTACCGCGCGCTCGACGCCAAGGGCATCGAGTACGAGATCCTCGACCTGTCGGAGGACGCCACGGCGCTCGAGCAGGTCAAGGCGCTCGGCTACATGCAGGCACCCGTCGTCGTCACCGACGAGGGTCACTGGTCGGGCTTCCGCCCCGACAAGATCGACGAGCTCGCCTCGCGTCTGGCGTGATCCGCCATGAGCGCCGTCGCGACCGCCGCGCCGCTCCTGGTCTACTTCTCGAGCGCCTCGGGTAACACCGCGCGCTTCGTCGAGAAGCTCGGGCTCCCGGCCCGACGCATTCCCCTTCTCCGACAGCAGGAAGAACTCGTCGTCGACGAGCCCTTCGTGCTGGTCACCCCCACCTATGGCGGGGGTGAGGGGCGCGGCGTCGAACGAGGCGCGGTGCCCAAGCAGGTCATCCGGTTCCTCAACGACGAGCGCAACCGGCGTCACATCCGCGGAGTCATCTCGGCGGGCAACACCAACTTCGGCGACTCGTTCTGTCTCGCCGGTGACATCATCAGCCGCAAGTGCAACGTGCCTCACTTGTATCGGCTCGAGATCTTCGGCACACAAGACGATGTAGATCGCGTGAGCGACGGATTGGAGCGACGGTGGGTACCGCAGTTGACGAGCAGGCAGGAGCCGACTCAGTGACGGATACGGTGGCGTTCAAGATGAACCCGACCTACGAGGGCCTGGACTATCACGCCCTCAACGCGATGCTGAACCTGTACGACGCGAACGGCAAGATCCAGTTCGACGCCGACAAGCGGGCGGCGCGCGAGTACTTCCTGCAGCACGTCAACCAGAACACGGTGTTCTTCCACTCGCTCAAGGAGCGCCTCGACTACCTCGTCGAGAAGGAGTACTACGAGCCGGCCGTGATCGAGCAGTACTCGCTCGAGTTCATCCAGAAGCTCAATGACCTCGCCTACGGCAAGAAGTTCCGCTTCGAGACGTTCCTCGGCGCCTTCAAGTACTACACGAGCTACACGCTCAAGACGTTCGACGGCAAGCGCTACCTCGAGCGCTTCGAAGACCGCGTCGTGATGACGGCCCTCGGCCTCGCCGGCGGCGACGAGCAGCTCGCCGTCGCACTGGTCGAGGAGATCATCTCCGGCCGCTTCCAGCCCGCGACCCCGACCTTCCTCAACTCGGGCAAGGCCCAGCGCGGCGAGCTCGTCAGCTGCTTCCTGCTGCGCATCGAGGACAACATGGAGTCGATCGCCCGCGGCATCAACTCCGCCCTCCAGCTCTCCAAGCGCGGCGGCGGAGTGGCGCTCCTGCTCTCGAACATCCGTGAGGCCGGTGCGCCGATCAAGCAGATCGAGAACCAGTCCTCGGGCATCATCCCCGTGATGAAGCTCCTCGAAGACAGCTTCAGCTACGCCAACCAGCTCGGTGCGCGTCAGGGTGCGGGCGCGGTGTACCTCAACGCACACCACCCCGACATCATGCGCTTCCTCGACACCAAGCGTGAGAACGCCGACGAGAAGATCCGCATCAAGACGCTGTCGCTCGGCGTCGTCGTGCCCGATATCACGTTCGAGCTGGCGAAGAACGGCGAGGACATGTACCTCTTCTCGCCGTACGACGTCGAGAAGGTCTACGGCGTCCCCTTCGGCGACATCTCTGTCACCGAGAAGTACCGTGAGATGGTCGACGACCCGCGCATCAAGAAGACGAAGATCAACGCGCGCGAGTTCTTCCAGACGATCGCCGAGATCCAGTTCGAGTCGGGCTACCCGTACATCATGTTCGAGGACACGGTGAACAAGGCCAACCCGATCAAGGGCCGCATCAACATGTCCAACCTCTGCAGCGAGATCCTGCAGGTGAACACGCCGACCACGTACAACGACGACCTGTCGTACGACCAGATCGGCAAGGACATCTCCTGCAACCTCGGCTCGATGAACATCGCGCTGTCCATGGATGCCGATGACCTGGGCCAGACGGTCGAGACCGCGATCCGTGCGCTGAGCGCGGTGAGCGACCAGAGCCACATCCGCTCGGTCCGCTCGATCGAGGACGGCAACGACCGTTCGCACGCGATCGGCCTCGGCCAGATGAACCTGCACGGCTACCTCGCCCGCGAGCACGTGCACTACGGCTCCGAAGAGGGCATCGACTTCACGAACATCTACTTCTACACGGTGCTGTTCCACGCGCTGCGCGCCTCGAACAACATCGCGATCGAGCGCAAGCAGGCCTTCGACGGCTTCGAGGACTCGACCTACGCGTCGGGGGAGTTCTTCGACAAGTACATCGAGCGCGCCTGGGTTCCCGAGACCGAGAAGGTCAAGGAGCTCTTCGCGGGCAAGCACATCCCGACGCAGGAGGACTGGGTGGCGCTGAAGGCGTCGATCCAGGAGCACGGCATCTACAACCAGAACCTGCAGGCGGTGCCCCCGACCGGCTCGATCTCGTACATCAACAACTCGACGTCGTCGATCCACCCGATCGCGTCGAAGATCGAGATCCGCAAGGAAGGCAAGCTCGGCCGCGTCTACTACCCGGCGCCGTTCATGACGAACGACAACCTGGAGTACTACCAGGACGCGTACGAGATCGGCTACGAGAAGGTCATCGACACCTACGCCGCCGCCACCCAGCACGTCGACCAGGGCCTGTCGCTGACGCTGTTCTTCAAGGACACCGCCACGACGCGTGACATCAACAAGGCTCAGATCTACGCATGGCGCAAGGGCATCAAGACGATCTACTACATCCGTCTGCGTCAGATGGCGCTCGAGGGCACCGACATGACCGAGTGCGTCTCGTGCATGCTCTGATCCGGCCCTGAACACGAGAAACGACGAAGAATCATGACTCCTCACCCCCCGCTCAAGCTGGTCGACAGCGTTCAGGCGATCAACTGGAACCGCATCCAGGACGACAAGGACCTCGAGGTCTGGAACCGCCTGGTGAACAACTTCTGGCTGCCTGAGAAGGTGCCGCTGTCGAACGACGTCCAGTCGTGGAACACGCTCACGCCCGATGAGCAGCTGCTCACCATGCGCGTCTTCACCGGTCTGACGCTGCTCGACACGATCCAGGGCACCGTCGGCGCCGTCTCGCTGATCCCCGACGCGATCACGCCTCACGAAGAGGCCGTGTACACGAACATCGCGTTCATGGAGTCTGTGCACGCGAAGAGCTACTCCTCGATCTTCTCGACGCTCGCGTCGACGAAGGAGATCGATGAGGCGTTCCGCTGGTCCACTGAGAACCCGAACCTTCAGAAGAAGGCTCAGATCATCATGGACTACTACCAGGGCGACGACCCGCTCAAGCGCAAGGTCGCCTCGACGCTGCTCGAGTCGTTCCTGTTCTACTCGGGCTTCTACCTGCCGATCTACTGGTCGTCGAAGGCGAAGCTCACGAACACGGCCGACCTGATCCGCCTCATCATCCGTGACGAGGCCGTGCACGGGTACTACATCGGCTACAAGTTCCAGAAGGGTCTCGAGAAGGAGACCGAGGAGCGCCGCCAGGAGCTGAAGGACTACACCTTCAACCTGCTGTTCGAGCTCTACGACAACGAGGTGCAGTACACGCAGGACCTCTACGACGGCGTCGGCCTGACCGAGGACGTCAAGAAGTTCCTGCACTACAACGCCAACAAGGCGCTGATGAACCTCGGCTACGAAGCGATGTTCCCCTCGACCGTCACGAACGTGAACCCGGCGATCCTGTCGGCTCTCTCGCCGAACGCCGACGAGAACCACGACTTCTTCTCTGGATCGGGATCGTCGTACGTCATCGGCAAGGCCGAGGCGACGGAAGACGACGACTGGGACTTCTAAAAAGCCAGGTCAGCATTGAATATGTATCAGGGGGTGAAGATGAGCAGCGATGGGATCACGCTCGAGTGGAGGGCAGTACACAACGCTCGTACCCACGTTTTGCCCACGCTTCATCGACATGGAGTCGGCGCGACGGGAACGTCGCGCTCCTTGACAACCCGACTGAGGGGTCCCCACGCATCTGTGGGGACCCCTCCTCTTTGTCGTGCCAGCGCCGGCACGCGCTCAGACCGAGAGGAGGTGAAAAAGTATGACCATGCATATGCCAATGGGTCCCGATGGGGCCTGGAAGACGGGCCAGCGGGTTCCGTTCGACGGAGACTGGGCCGACCAGTACGGAGTCGTCACGCGCCACGAGCGCGGAGCTACGTTCCCGCCGTGCATCGACCGCAAGGGAGAATGCGCGTACCGCTACCTGGTTGAAGCTGTTGCTGCAGCTTGATCCGGTGAACCTCTAGGAAAGGCATAGGCCCCCGACTTCGGTCGGGGGTCTTTGTCGTTGGCGGTCAGATCCCTTGCGGTCGATCACAGCGAGAACAACACCAAGCATGCGCCAGGTATGCCCTGCTTTGCAATACCAATGAAACGACGGCGTGTCATGAGGCGGCCGTGGCTCGCGCGGCGCTCATCGCTTGCGCCACTGCCTCCAGATCGTCGTCGAACAGATCCGCGTAGACGTCGAGTGTCATAGCTGCCGAGGCGTGTCCGAGCATGCGCTGTACGGCCTTCACGTGGGCGCCGGATGAGACGGCAAGTGACGCGGCAGTGTGGCGAAGGTCGTGCGGCGTGATTGCCGGGGTCCTCTTGTCGATCAGGTGGGCGCTGCGAACCGTCTTCACGAACCATCCGCTGGTCGCGTGCGGGTAGGGCACCGTCGCCGAGCAGGAAGTCGTCGGGCGATTTGCCCTCGCACAGTCGCGCGATTCGTTTCACAAGGTGGGGCGGAATAGGGATCTCGCGGGACGCTCCAGACTTCGGCGTGCCGACCGGATCGACTATGTGCCGCGTGAAGAGCTCGATATCCCTGAGGGTGCGGTGCTGCACTGTAGGGGCAGCCTTGACTCCGCTCGCCGCAAGCTTGAGTACGACGACTGGGGGGGCATGAAACGAACGCGGCGCGCCCACATTTTGCCCACAGGTTCACGGATTCGAGCCGGATCGGACGGGGGCTGAGCGGATACGAAATGTAGCGGTTTCTCGCGGCGCTCTTGCTCCCGCGCTCTCGCCGAACGCCGACGAGAACCACGACTTCTTCTCGGGTTCGGGATCGTCGTACGTCATCGGCAAGGCCGAGGCGACGGAAGACGACGACTGGGACTTCTGAGTCACCTGTTGAACGATACGAAGGGGGCGGATGCTGCGGCATCCGCCCCCTTCGTCGTGCTCCGCTCCGCGGATCACCCGACGAGTGGCCCACCTCGACGCCAGTAGCCGAGGAAGGAGACCCGTTCCTTCGGAATGCCGAGGTCGGAGGTCAGATACCGGCGAATACCGGTGGTCATGCCGGACTCACCCGCGATCCATGCGTAGAAGGCGGTGTCCTTGCGGGCCGACGCACCGTGGGTGGCGCCCCAGGCGTACACCGCCCGTTCGATCGCCGTCGAATCCGGGGCGTCGCGCAGCACGCGATGCACGCGCGCGGTGTCGGGGGCAGCCGGCGAGATGAGGTCATCGGCGGGGTGACCGCATTCGAGGATGACCTCGGCGCGCGCGTCCGGCCCGAGGGAGTCGAGGATGCCGCGCACAGCCGGGAATGCCGTCTCGTCGGCGATGATCAAGAACCGCCCCGCATCGCGGGGATGCCAGTGCAGTCCGTACCCGGTCCACCCCATCCGCGCGTCGGGACCGTTGACGACGAGGCGGTCACCCGGGGACGCCGCGGCCGCCCATGCAGAGGCGGGCCCGGCGGGCTCGTGGAGGAAGAAGTCGATGTCGATCTCGCGGTCCTCGGCTCTGATCGCGGCGGGGGTGTAGGTGCGCAGCACGTTGCGTTCGTCTTCTGGGAGGGCGCGCCACCGTGTGTACCAGTCGGAGGGATGCGGTGTCGGCTCGTCGAGCAGTCCGAAGTCGGCGATGCCCCCGTCGGCCAGCGGCAGGACGACCTTGATGCGCTGATCCATGCCCCAGTCGGCGAAGTTCCGCAGACTCTCACCGCCCAGGGTCAGCCTGACGAAATGCGGGCTGAGCATCACGCGTGCGCGAACCTCCACCGAGAAAGCGCTGTATGCCCATGGGCGCTCGGCGGTCACGACCGCACTCCCGCAGGAGCCGAGCCGCGCAGCGGCACCACCAGCGGTCCTCCGGTGACGGGATCATCGATCACGACGTTCGCCAGGCCGAACACCTGCTGCACTCGTTCGCTCGTGATGACCTCGCGGGGTGGGCCTTGAGCGACGATGCGGCCCTCGCGCATCGCGATGATGTGGCTCGCGTAGCGTGCGGCGTGATTGAGGTCGTGCAGAACGGCGACGAGTGTGCGTCCCTGCGTATTGAGATGCGCGAGCAGCTCCATGAGATCCACCTGGTGGGCCACGTCGAGGAAAGTGGTCGGCTCGTCGAGCAGCAGCAGATCCGTCTCCTGCGCGAGCACCATCGCCACCCAGACGCGCTGGCGCTGCCCACCGGAGAGAGCATCGACGGGGCGTGACGCGAGATCTGCTGTTCCTGTCGCGTCGAGAGCGTGCCGCACAGCACTCTCATCGGCATCCGACCATTGGCGCATCAGACTCTGGTGCGGGTAGCGCCCGCGGGCGACCAGGTCGGCCACGGTGATGCCGTCCGGCGCTGTCGCACTCTGAGGAAGCAGACCCAGCCGGCGGGCCACCTCCTTCGCCGGGTACTCGCTGATCGACCGGCCGTCGAGGACGACGCGCCCGCTCGAGGGAGGCAGCAGGCGTGACAGCCCGCGCAGCAGCGTGGACTTGCCGCACGCGTTCGGCCCGATGATCACCGTGAAGCCTCCTGCGGGCACAGCCACGGAGAGTTCGCGGACGATCTCGGTGCGGTCGTATGTGAGCGTGATGCTCTCGGCTCTGAGGCGCGAGGCGGCGCTGGGGTCGGGCGAGGTCGAGTTCTCAAGCACGGCGGCGGATCTCCAGGATGATCATCAGGACGAGGTAGGCGCCGCCGACCGACACGGTCACGACGCCGACAGGCAGAGCAGTCGGCAGCATGTGCTGGGCGATGAGGTCGGCACCGAGCAGGAGGACTCCTCCGAACAGCGCCGACAGCATCAGCGAGAGGTGCGGGGTGCGGGCCACAAGGCGCGCGATCTGCGGTGCAGCGAGCGCGACGAACGCCACGGGGCCGGCGACGGTCGTCGCGGCGGCGACGAGTGCGACGCCGATGAGCAGCGCCACGACCCGGATCCGCCCCGGCCGGGCCCCTGTGGCTGCGGCCGTGTCGTCGCCCAGCTCGAGCTGGCGCAGTCGCGGCACCAGGAGAAGGGCTGCGACGGCGAACGGCAGGGCGCACAGGAGCGCGCCCGCGAGCGGGCCTGCCGTGACGCCGTTCAGTGATCCAGTGCCCCAGGCAGACGCGAACATCGCGGTCTCGAGCTCGATCTGCAGGAGCAGCCAGGTGTTGAGAGAGGCGAGGATCGCCGAGACTCCGATGCCCACGACGATGAGGCGGAAGCCGTGCACACCGCCTCGTGCCGACAACAGCCAGATCACCACGGCTGTCGCGAAGCCGCCGATGAGAGACCCGGCGGTGAGTACCGGCCAGCTCCCCGAGACCAGCACCAGCGCGATCAGCATGCCCGTGAACGCGCCGTTGGACAGGCCGAGGATGTCGGGGCTCGCGAGCGGATTCCTCGTGACGGTCTGGAAGAGCGCGCCGGCGATGCCCAGGAGCGCACCGACGGTGATCGCCGCGATCGCGCGTGGCAGGCGCCAGTCGATCACGACCGTGCGGTGCAGGGCGTCGCCCCCGCCGAGCAGCGTCTGCACGACCTCCTGGGGAATGAGGGGATAGCTCCCCAGCCCCAGCGCCAGGATGCCCAGAACGATCAGAGTGGCCGCTGCAGCGACGCCGACGAGGATGCTGCGCCGGCGAACCGGCATCCGCAGCGGCCCCAGGTGCAGGATCATCCTGGAGCGGGAGGCGTCCGTGAGCGCCGAGGCGATCGACGCGCTCACAGGGCACTCACCTGGCCTCGTCGCGCCAGCGCGATCAGCACCGGCGCTCCGACGAATGCCGCGACGATTCCGACAGGCACTTCCGCCGGGGCGATGATGACCCGGCCGAGGACGTCGGCGAGAAGCAGGATCACCGGTGCCAGCACGGCGGAGAGCGGCAGGATCACTCGCTGGTCGACGCCGAACGTCCAGCGGATCACGTGCGGCACCATCAGCCCGATGAACGAGATCGGGCCGGCGAGGGCGGTCGCCGCGCCCGCGAGAAGTGTGACGGCGATGATGACCCCGACGCGGATGCCTGCAACATTCGCGCCCTGTGCCCGAGCGACGTCTTCGCCGAGGCCGATGGCGTTCAGACCCGGACCGAGCAGCAGCGCGAGCACGACCCCGGCAGCGACGAACGGGAGGACGGGAACGATGACGTCGAAACCACGTCCGAGCAGCGTTCCGGCGTTCCAGCTGCGCATCGAGTCGAAGGCTTCCGGATCGCTGAGGGAGATGCCCGTCGTGATGCCGGAGAGCACGGCTCCGAGTGCGACCCCGGCGAGCGTGAGGCGGAGCGGGTCAGCGGAGCCGCGTCCCGCCGAGCCGATCAGGTAGACGGCCACCGTGACGATGAGGGCGCCGACGAAGGCGAACCAGACGAACTGCGAGACGTCGCGCAGGCCGAGCAGGCTCACGCCGAGGGCGACCGCGAGCGCGGCGCCGGCGTTCACGCCGAGGATGCCCGGGTCGGCGAGCGGATTACGGGTGAAGGCCTGGATGAGAGCGCCGGCCACACCCAGCGCCGCACCGGCGACGATCCCCGTGACGGTGCGAGGTATGCGCAACTCGAGCACGATGTAATCCATCTCGGTCGTGCCCGCGCCCCGCAGGGTCGTCCAGACCGCTTCGGGGGAGAGGGGATTCGCGCCGATCGCGAGGGAGAGGACGACGGCGGCCGCGAGCGCAGCAAGAAGGACGATCGCACCGACGACCGCACGACGGCCGCGTCGGGGGATCCGCGCGTGCGGAGCCCCCGACGTCTCGACCGGGGTGAGAGTCGTCACCGGCTCTCTTCGAGGTACGCCTCGATGTCATCGAGCACGGCCTGTGCGCCCTTCGGCCCGACTCCTGAGACCCAGTAGCTCGTGTCGACAGGGGTGACCGAGGGGAAGGCTGCGGCGTTCTGCGTGATCGCGGTGGGGATCTCCGAGGCCTCGTCGACGTCGGTCACGGTGACGAACACATGGTCCGCTGCCGCCGAGACGATGTTCTCGGGCGAGATGTCTGCCTGCAGCCCATCGGCCCACTCCTGCGCGGGGATCGTGAACCCGGCGCACTCGAGGAGGCTGCCCGAGAACGACACCGGTCCGTAGAGGCTCAGGGTCGTCTCGTCGCGGGGGCGGATCAGCTGCACGCTCTCGCCGTCGATCGCATACTCGCCGGCCAGCGACTCGCACCGGTCGTCGACGGCCGAGAGCAGATCGGCGACCTCGGCCTCGCGGCCCAGCGCTTCGCCGATGAGCATGGCGTTGTCTCGCCACGGGTCGGCCTGGGTCTCGATGAACACGGTCGGGGCGATCGCCGAGAGCTGCTCGTAGAGCTCGGAGTGCCGGGCCTCGGTTCCGAGGATCAGATCGGGCTCGAGCGCGGCGATGGCCTCGAGGTCGGGTTCGGGAACAGTGCCCACGGGCTCGACGTCGTCGGCGCCGAGGTATGCCGGTGCTCCTGCGACGTTGCTCGCGACCGCAGCGCCGACCGGCTCGATGCCGACCGCGACGGCGGTGTCGAGCTCGAGCGGTTCGAGGGTCACCACGCGCTGCGGCTCGTCGGGGACCGCGGTGGTGCCGCGGGCATGCTCGACGTCGTGGGTGCCGGCGGATTCCCCCGCCGCATCGGTGACGGCGGTCGGCTCAGCGGCGCAGCCGGCGAGCAGAAGCAGTGCGCATCCTGAGGCGGCCAAGGCCGTGACGGCGCGAAGACGGAGGCTGGAGGGCATGGTGAATGACCTTTCGGGACCGGGGAGGGGAACGACACCGACCAGATCGATGTTGGTTAGGCAACCCTAACAGTTTGGTCACTCGTGCCGTGCACCATGACGCCCCACCGTTCCGAGCAAGGGGTGAAAACGAGGGGTGAATTCGGCTCATTCGGGCGGGGGTGAATCTGCCGGCACGGCAGTCTTTCGGAGGCCCGGTTCGAGCGCGCGGTCAGTCGACAGTGCTCCAGGGATGCCGC
This sequence comes from Microbacterium sp. 1.5R, assembly GCF_001889265.1. Classification (NCBI taxonomy): domain Bacteria; kingdom Bacillati; phylum Actinomycetota; class Actinomycetes; order Micrococcales; family Microbacteriaceae; genus Microbacterium; species Microbacterium sp. 1.5R. Next base: position 3,139,369 of record NZ_CP018151.1, on the reverse strand, counting down.
CGAAGGGGGTGGCGGGCCCCGTGTGCGCGAGTGCGCACCGGATGCGACAAGGGGAGAGCAGTCGTGAGTATTCGTGGTGCGCGAAAGCGCCATCAACCGACCGAGACACAGCAGGCGACGCCACGCTGGGGGAGGACGGCGCGCAAGCTCGTCAGCGGTCTCGTCACCACAGCGGTCGTCGCGTCGTCGATGGTCTTGATCGGCGGTACGGTCACGGCCGCCCCCGCTGCGGCCGCCGACCCGTTCCTCTGCACGCCCGGGGCGGTCTTCGTGCAGAGCACGACGGAGATCCGCGAGTTCGCGGTGAACGAGCAGGGCGGCGCGCCCGGTGACGGCGGCGCCCTCGGCACGATCAGCTTCGGCACCGGCCACTCCGACAACGGTCTCGGCATCTCTGCCGGTGGCCGCTACGCCTACACGGTGACGAACACGTCGTCGAACAAGGTGCTGGCGAAGCACGACCGGGTCACCGATCAGACCACGCGCACCCCGTTCACGCTCAGCTCCGCCGTGCTGCGTGGGGCAGTGAACCCGGTGACCGGGGTCTACTACTTCGCGAGCGGCACTGCCGGCAACGCGATCAACATCTACGCCTGGAACGAGGGCGTCACCCCGCAGACCTACGTGCAGGTCGGCACGCTGCGTCCCACCGCAGGCAGCAGCGCCTTCGGTGCGAACGGCGACATGGCCTTCAGCGCCTCCGGCCAGCTCGTGCTCGTCGCAGATCAGGACATCTACGCCGCCGACCTGCCCACTGAACTCGTGTCGAGCACCGCCACCATCGACGCCAAGCAGGTGCATGACCTCGGTGACGGTGTGCAGGGCAACGGCATCGCCTTCGGCAACCTCGGCCACATCTTCGTCTCGGTCTCGAGCGGTGGCAACCGCATCATCGAGGTCGACCTTCCGCGAGGCGAGACGGTCAACACGACACTCCTCGGCAGCTTCTCGCCGACCGACATGTCGAGCTGCACGTTCCCGAACACCCTCACGCTCAAGAAGGACCTGCCGGATGGGCGCCACGCGCCGACCGACCAGTTCGCGCTCAGCATCCAGTCGCCCGACGGATACAGCGTCGCGCAGACCTCCGCCACGACGACCGGTGATGAGCCGGGCGTCCAGCGTGACTACGCCGGTCCGGTGTTCACGAACCAGGGCGACACGTTCGACCTCGCAGAGGCGGCCGCGGGCTCGGCCGACCCGACAGGTTACGACTCCTCTCTGGTCTGCGAGCAGATCAACGGAGACGGCTCGACCACACCCGTCGCCGTGAGCGACTCCGGACAGGTCACCCAGCCGGCTGGTCCTCTCGGCACCGACGTCACCTGCGTCTACTCCAACGTCCTCCTCACGCCCGGGCTCGACCTGCGCAAGACCTCCGACCCGGCAGACGGCACCGCCGTCGCGGCGGGGCAGCGGATCACCTACCAGGTCGCGGTGGAGAACACCGGGAACACCGTGCTGAACGATGTCGAGATCGCCGACGACCTGAGCGGGGTCTTCTCGTTCGCCGAGTACCAGGACGACCTCGCGACGACCGTCGACGGCATCGATCTCGTCGAGAGCGGTGCCGCCATCACCCGCGGCATGCTCACGTGGACGGGAGCCCTCGAGCCGGGGCAGATCATGACCTTCACCTACTCGGTGATCGTCGACGACGACGTCGAGGGCGAGAGCATCGCCAACAGCGTCACGGCTTCGGGCACGCCTCCGGGAGGCGACCCGATCGTTCCTCCGGTCGTCACGACCGAGCACCCGGTCGCGGGCTTCACCCTCACCAAGACGGCTGATCCCACCTCGGGCGCCGTGGTGCAGCCGGGCCAGATCATCGACTACACCGTCACCGGCACCAACACCGGTGCCACCGCTCTCGACCCGGCTTCCATCGCCGACGACCTCACCGACGTGCTCGCGCACGCCGAGTACAACGCGGACATCGCGACCGCCGTCGACGGCACCCCGGTCGCCGCCGGCGCAGCCACCCTCACGGGCACCGACCTCGCCTGGAGCGGCACGCTGCAGCCCGGACAGGTCGTGACGATCACCTACTCGGTGACCGTCGGCGACGACGCATCAGGCCAGGTTCTCAGCAACGTCGCCTCAGGCACCGCCACCCCGACGACGCCGAATCCCGCAGACCCGACCGGCCCGCAGATCCCCGGCGAGCCCATCGTCCCTCCGACGGCGGTGACCCAGCATCCCGTGCTCGGGTCGGGCTTCACGATCAGCAAGACCGCCGACCCGGCATCGGGCACCGCGGTCTCGGCCGGCGACATGATCGAGTACACGGTCACCGGAACCAACACCGGCGACACCGACCTCTCTCCAGTGGCCATCACCGACGACCTCACGGCCGTGCTCGATGACGCCGCGTACAACGACGATGTGACTGCCGATCGCGGCAGCGCGATCGCGGCAGACGGCATGCTCACCTGGACGGGCTCGATCCCGCGGGGCGAATCCGTCACGATCCGGTACTCGGTCACCGTCGACGCCGGCGTCGAGAGCGCCCTGCTCCGCAACGTCGCGAACGGTGTGGCGACCCCGCGGATACCCGCCGACCCGAGCGACCCCGAGGGTCCGTCGACTCCCGGCACGCCGATCACTCCGCCGCAGGTGGAGACCGCGCATCCCGTCGTCGACACCGGCTTCGAGGTCACCAAGACCTCTGATCCGGCCTCCGGCACGGCCGTGAGTCCTGGCGACACCATCGAGTACACGGTCACGGGAACGAACACGGGCACCACCGTGCTCGACCCCGCGGCGATCACCGACGACCTGTCGGCCGTTCTCGCGAACGCCGTCTACAACGGCGACGTCTCGGCGACCACAGGCACGGTCGATGTGACCGGATCCCAGCTCAGCTGGACGGGCGCACTCGGAGCCGGTGATGACGTCGTGATCACCTACACGGTGACCGTGGATGACGACGCGACCGGCGTGCTGCTGCGCAACACCGCCGAGGGTGCGGCCACGCCGCTGATCCCGTCGGACCCGACCGATCCGGAGAGCCCGACCACTCCGGGCACTCCGGTGTCGCCGCCTCCCGCGACGACCCAGCATCCGGTCGTGGCGCCCGGCTTCGAGGTCAGCAAGACCGCCGACCCGGTCACCGGCACCGCTGTAGACCCGGGCAGCGTGATCGAGTACACCGTGACCGGCACGAACACGGGCGACACCGTGCTCGACCCGGCCGCGATCTCGGACGACCTCGCCGGTGTGCTGGCGAACGCCTCATACAACGACGATGTCGATGCCACGCGTGGTGACGCCGCGGTGACCGACAGCACTCTCACCTGGATCGGTTCGCTCGAGCCGGGTGAGGACGTCGTGATCACCTACTCGGTGACCGTCGACGGCGGTGCCGGAGGCGAGACCATCACCAACACGGTGACGGGAGAGGCGACGCCGCTGGTTCCGTCCGATCCGAGTGACCCGGCGAGCCCGACGACACCGGGCGCGCCCATCGTGCCGCCGACCGCGGTCACCGAACACCGGGTCAACGAGCCCGGCTTCGCGTTCTCGAAGACGGCCGATCCGGCATCCGGAACCGCGGTGGACCCGGGCGCCGTGATCACCTATGTGCTGACCGGAGTGAACACCGGCGAGACGGCGCTCGACAGCGTCGAGATCGTCGACGACCTCTCGAGCGTCCTGGATCACGCCTCGCTCGACGCCGATCCCGTCGCGACGATCATCGGCGGCGTGGAGACGCCTGTCGCGGTCGTCGACGGCGAGCTCTCGTGGACGGGTGCGCTCGCCGTCGGACAGACGGTCACCATCACCTATTCGGTGACGGTCGGACCGGATGCCGCCGGCGAACTGATCGAGAACTCGGCGACGGCCATCGCGACGCCTCCGGGCGGCGAGGAGATCACACCGCCCCCGGCCACGACGACGAACCCGGTCAACGAGCCCGGCTTCTCGGTGTCGAAGAGCGCCGCTCCCGCTTCGGGCACGGCCATCGACCCCGGTGCCGTCGTCACCTACACGGTGACCGGCGTGAACACCGGCGAGACCGTGCTCGACCCCGTCGACATCCGCGATGACCTCTCGGACGTGCTCGACGACGCCGGGTTCAACGACGACGCGATCGCCCTGGTGGACGGTTCACCGGCTTCTGCTCCGCAACTCGTGGGCGAGACGCTCTCGTGGACGGGCGCACTCGGGATCGGAGAGACCGTCACGATCACCTACTCGGTGACAGTGAACGCGGATGCCGGTGGCGGGACGCTCGAGAACTCGGTGACGGGCGGCGCGACTCCTCCCGGAGGGGTGCCTCCGATCGAGACGCCCCCGGCGGTCACGGTGAACCCGATCAACGAGCCCGGATTCGAGCTCGTGAAGACCGCCGACCCGGCCTCGGGGACGCGGGTCGACCCGGGAAGCATCATCACCTACACCGTGACGGGCATCAACACCGGTGCGACCGCGCTCGACCCTGTGACGATCAGTGACGACCTCTCGAACGTCCTCGCCCACGCCGAATACAACGGCGATGTGTCGGCCGCTGTCGACGGCACGCCCGTCGCAGCGCCGATCGTGCAGGGCGATGAGCTCTCGTGGCAGGGTGCTCTCGCGGTCGGCGAGCGGGTCGCGATCACGTACTCCGTGACGGTGGATGCCGACGCGGGCGGTGCGACGATCTCGAACGTCGCCGACGGCACCGCCACCGCCCCCGGCGGCGCCGAGCTCACGCCTCCTCCGGCATCGACGGAGCACAGTGTCGGCGCTCCGGGCTTCACGTTCGCGAAGACCGCGAACGTGGGCTCCGGGACGGCCGTGGCCGTGGGCAGCGTGGTCACCTACACGCTCACCGGCGTCAACACCGGGGAGACCGACCTCGACGAGGTCGTCGTCAGCGACGATCTCTCCAAGGTGCTGGACCACGCGGCACTGACCGGTGTCGTCACCGCGACCGTCGGCGATCACGAGGTCGCCGCACCCGTGGTCACGGACAGCGGGCTGCACTGGGTCGGCGCCCTCGCCGAGGGGGAGACGGTGACGGTCACGTACTCGGTGACCGTGGATGCGGATGCCGCGGGGGCCACGCTGGAGAACGTGGCCACGGCGCTGGCGACGAGCCCGGGGGATGCGCCTCTCCCGGTCGTCGAGAGCGCGACCGTTCATCCGGTCCAGTCGCCTCTGGCGATCACGGGCGGTCAGCTCGCACCCTGGGTGCTGGTGCTCGCGCTGACCCTGCTCCTGGGGGGAGCAGCGCTCCTGATCCTGCGCCGCCGCGCATCGATCGACTGAGCGACCCGCACGAAGAGCGGCCCTCGGCACCTGCCCCCCTCAGGTGCCGAGGGCCGTTCGGTGTCGTGATCCGACTCTGCTGTCCTGCGTCGACTCTGCTGCCGTCGAGACTCAGCGGTCGGTGAGGAGGTCGTGCTTCGCGGCCTGCTCGATCGCGTCGGCGCGGTTGCGAGCATCGAGCTTGCGGTAGATGCTCCGCAGCTGCGTCTTGAGGGTGTTCTGCGACACGCTCAGGTCGGCCGCGATCGACGGCAGCGACGCACCCGAGGTGAGTGCGCGCAGCACGACGAGCTCGCGGGCCGATAGACGCGGGCGATCGGATGTCGCGGGAAGCACCGCGGTCACCGGCCGCCCGGGGGCGTGGGTCGCCAGAGCGTCCTGCAGCAGCTCGACGTCGTCGGGGGCGAACAGGGTGGCCGGCGTCGTCAGCTCACGATCATCCAGTTGGATTCCCAGGGCGACCGCAGCCTTCGCGGCCGCGGTCGCGCCCGCCGTGCGGCGCAGGGCGACGACCTGGATCGCGGCCGCCTCGGCGCGCTGACGCGAGGTCTGCGGGATCTCCCGCTTCGGAGCCAGCAGCCGAGCCGCCTCGGAGGCGTCGCCCTCGACCACCGCGAGGCGTGCGCGTTCGATGGTCGTGCCGAACTCGTCGGGCCTCGCATCGTGCCGCAGCGTCGCTCGAGCCGCGGCCACGTCGCCGACGGCGAGATGCAGCAGGGTCCGGGCGCGGCTGAGCACGTGCCGTGCGTGGGTGCTCCCTGTCTCGCGCCGTCGCAGCCGTCGCAGAGACTCCAGCTGCTCGAGTCCGGCTGCGGCTCTGCCCTCGTGCAGAGCGACCCAGGCCTCAGCGAGCCCCATCGTCGCCCAGTGCTCGCTGGTCGAGCGGTGAGGTCCGAACACGCCCACATGCTCGCGAGCCGCGGCCACGTCGCCGTCCTCGACCGCGAGCAGCGCCTCCGCGACGCGATAGAAGGTGCCGCGGTAGCCGTCGCGCTGCTGCTGCTCCCACGAGCTCTCGCGGATCAGCTCGGCGTAGTGGCGTGCCTCTGGCATATCGCCGTTCAGCGCGTGGATGCCGCTGAGCAGCGCGATGCTGTGGAAGGCCTTGCTCAGGTCACGCGACGCCGCCATCGCCGCCGCGTTCTCGAAGCACTCGATCGCGTCATCCTCGCGCCCGCCGTAGTAGAGGGAGATGCCGAGATGCGTGCAGAGCAGCGGCATCTCCAGGGCGTATGGCTGCCACACCGATTCCGGCGTCTCGCGGTAGAGGCTTAGTGCTCGGGCAGCGACCTGAGCGGCGCGCTCCGACATCCCGATGACTCGCAGGGCCGCGCTCTCGGCAGCCCAGATGAAGATGCGCTCGGTCGTGGCCACATCAGTGCGGCGGGAGTTCGCTGCCGAGATCGCCACGCGCATCAGCTGCAGGCCGCGCAGACGCCTCAGCTTGCTGGCGTTGTAGCAGATGGCGAGCAGCATGGCGATGAGTGGCTGGTCCTTCAATCGGGACACCGGAAGCCTGCGCAGCAGGCGCACTGCGGCGGGCCCGTGGTGGTCGAGCAGCTGGCTCCACCCCGACATGATCACGTGCGATGCGAGCGGAAGATCGTCGTACTCCATCGCGAGCTGCAACGCCTCCAAGGGCGCTCGCCGCTGGAGCGCGCCCTCGACGGCCAGGTTCATGAGGCGCGGGAGCTCGTCCGCGTGCGACCTCACGAGTTCGCGGCGCAGCAGCGTCCGCACGACCGGAGCGAAGAGGAACAGGCGGTCGGTCGACCAGCTTCCGAGACCGAACGCCTCCGCGTCGTCGAGGGGACTCTCGATCTCGTCGACGCCCGACAGCGCGCGCGCCGAGGCGAGGTCGACGGCATCCGCGACACTGATGCGCACCAGCGCCTCGAGGACGTCGGGGTCGATCCCCGAGGCTTCGAGGCGTGACTGCATGTACTCCTCGACTGCGGGCGAGGCGGCCTCGATCGCCGCCGCCGGATCGTCGCCGAGTGCAGACCGCTTCGAGGCCGCGTGGATGAGTGCCGGGTATCCGCCCGTCGCCTGGAGCACGTCCGCCGCGTCCGACTCGTCGATCCGCAGGGCACGGGAGATCTCCTCCATGTCGAAGAGAAGGTCGTCCGGTCCTATCACGGTTCGATCGATCACCAGGCTCAAGCCGTCGCGATCGAACGCGCTGCGCCGGTTCGTCGCTGCGATCGCGCGCGCTCGGGGCGCTGCGGCCACCGTCCGACACAGGTCGAAGATGCTGTCCGGCGACAGGGTGGCAGCGTCGTCGAGTACGAGGACGAGCTCCTCCGCGGTTTCGCTGAGACACCGCGCGACGGCGCTCCACGGATGCAGAAGATCGTCGTCGGTCGGTGAGGTGAGTCCGGCACGGGACAGCGCGCGCAGAGCGGCGCGGGCGAGTTCGGTGCTGCTGGATCTCGTCGGATCGACAGTGACCCAGACGGTCGTCGACTCGGTGACGCGCGCCCATTCCGCGAGCGCGACCGTCTTCCCGAGTCCCGACGCGCCGCGGAGCACCGTCAGCGGACTGCGGTTCTCCAGCGCGGCCACCAGTCTCGGGCGCGAGGTGACATCGCTCGGCAGGCGGGGGACGTCCACATGCGCGAGCGCGGCAGAAGCTGGCATCGTCTCCTCCCCGGATGGTGTGCGTCTCTACGATATTCCGAAACATCGTCGGGGAGGCGCGTCAGGGTCTTCCTGCGACAGAGGGACGTCGGTCACGGATCCGCGCTGCAGTTGCACGGATCTAGGCTGGAGGGATGCATGAGGCCCGACCCCGAACCGTGAGGCGGGTGCCGACGAGCGCGCTGCTCATCAGCGCGGCATTCGCGGCGGTTCAGGCGCTGGTGTTCGTGATGGTCGTGCCCATCACCTCGTTGCTCGCCGTGTCGTCTCCGCCCGCGTACGCGCTCGTCGCCGCCGTGCACACCGCGATGCCGCTGCTCGCCCGTGTGGTCACCCGCGTGCCGGGCATGGCCACGTTCACCGCTGCGGTCACAGGGGTGCTGACGTCGGTGATCTCCCCGATCGGTCCGATCGCTGCGGTGCCGATGGTCTGCGCCGCCATCGCGCTCGATCTGGTCCTGCCGCTCCAGCGGGGAACGACGGCGAGCGCACGCCGCATCCTCCTTGCCGCTGCGGTCGCCGGCGTCGTGCTGTTCCTCGTCGCCTTGCCGGTGTTCTCCCCCGAGCACTTGGTGCCCGGCGTGCTGACGGCGACGTTCGGCGCGCGCATCGTCGGCGAACTGGCGGTGGCGGCAGGCGTGATCGGAGTGCGGCGGTTGCTCGTGCGGGCCGGGACGATTCGCTGAACGCCCTGTCAGACGGCGCACGAAGGGGGCGGATGCTGCGGCATCCGCCCCCTTCGTCGTTCCCGCGCGCTCAGGCCGGGGTGTCGTTCGGGTCCAGCGTGCGCAGGGTGTCCTGCTCGACCTCATTGTCGGCCGTCAGCTGGTCTTCGGTGTTCTCGTCGCCGCCGATGGCCGCGTCGCGGTCGGGGCTGGCGTCGCCCTGGATGGCGCCGCGGGGTGATTCGCCGTGCGAGCTGTCGCCCTGGATGGCGCCGCCCTGGGCAGCGCCCTGTGCGTTCTCCTCGTCGGCGTCGCCCTGGATGGCACCGCGCGGCGAGTCGCCGTGTGAGCTGTCGCCCTGGATCGCGCCGCCCTGATTGGAGCCCTGGGCGTTTCCGTCGAGCTCGTCGGGCTGACGCCCGGCGTCTGCCGTCGACTGGCCGTCAGGAGCGGTGTTGTGCTCGGGGATCACGTCGGGGGAGCCTTCTGCGGGCTGCTCGGGGTGCGGGGTGCGTCCTGTGTTCTGGTCCATGACGTGACGGTACGTCCACCCCGCCTGCGCGTGGAGGGCATTGACAAACCGGTCTCACGCGTTCCGCCCGCGATGCCCGGTCAGAACGCGGTCAGTCCTTCTTCGAGGTGCGGATCGGCGTGGTGACGGCTGCCTCGTCGCTGAACTCGACCGGTTCGGCCTTCTTCTCGAGGATCTCGGCCTCGTCGACGATGTTCAGCGGTCGCGTCTCGTCGAGCGTCATCAGGAATCGGCTGCCCTCGGAGCGGTGCAGTCGTCCGGAGGTGAAGACCCAGATGGCGCCGATCGCGCACGCGACGAAACCGGCGGTGCCGCCGAGCATGATCGCCGTGCGCGGCCCGAAGGTGTCGGCCACCCACCCGGCGATCGGGGCGCCGACCGGCGTCGAGCCCATGATCACGGCCATGTACAGCGCGAGCACACGGCCGCGCAGGGCAGGCGCGGTGGTCATCTGCACGTAGCCGTTGGCGGTCGTCAGCAGCGTCACGATCATGAACCCGGTGAACGTCAGCGTGATCGCGTACGTCAGATACGTGGGCATGGATGCGGAGACGAACGCCGCAACGCCGAATCCCCCGGCAGCCAAGATCACGACACGCACCCTGGCTCGGTCACGCCGGGCAGCCAGGAGCGCACCGGCGAGCGAGCCGATCGCGAGCACCGAGCTCAGCACTCCGTACCCGTCGGCGCCCGCCCCGAACTCGATCGCCATGGTCGAGGCGAAGATGGGGAAGTTCATGCCGAAGGCGCCGATCAGGAACACCGTCACGAACACGACGCGCAGATCGCTGCGCCCCCACACATAGCGGAAGCCCTCGGCGAGTCCGCCGGGGCGGCGGTTCTTCAGGCGCGGTGCGAGCTGGCCGGTGCGCAGCATCAGCAGCGCGACGAGCATCGCCAGGAACGTCACGGCGTTCGCGATGAACACCCAGCCCGAGCCGATCGCGACGATCAGCAGGCCGCCGACGGCCGGGCCGATCATGCGGGCCAGGTTGAAGGATGCCGAGTTGAGGGCGACCGCGTTGGACGTGTCGCCGGCGGAGACCATGTCGGAGACGAACGCCTGCCGCGCGGGGGCGTCGAAGGCGTTGACGACACCGAACGCCGCAGCGAAGCAGAACATCATCGGCAGCGTCATCACGCCGTTGAGCAGCAGCACGCCGACGGCGATCGCGAGCATCAGCAGCGCGCTCTGGGTGGCGAGCAGGATGCGGCGGCGCTCGAAGCGATCGGCGACCCATCCGGTGAGGCTCACGAGCACGAGCGGCGGACCGAACTGCAGCGCCATCGTGACGCCCATGGCCGCGGCGTCGTTGTCGGTGAGCTCGGTGAGCACGACCCAGTCCTGGGCGGTCGCCTGCATCCACCCGCCGATGTTCGAGACGAGGGCGCCGGCGAACCAGATGCGGTAGTTGATGTTCGAGAAGGAACGGAACATCGCGCTCATCGGTCGACCACCTTTCGCATCAGGGCGCTCGCTGCGCGCAGCGTCGCCAATTCGTCCTCCGTGAAGTCCAGTTCGCCGAGCATCTCGGCGAGCAGCTCGTCTCTTCGTCGGATGGTCTGCTCCACGATCTCGGTGCCTGCCTCGGTGATGTCGACCTGCACGCGGCGGCGATCTTCGGCATCCGGAGTACGGAGCACGAATCCCTGCTCTTCGAGCCCGTTGATCATGTTCGTCATCGACGGCGCGGTGACCCGCTCGCGCTCGGCCAGGGAGCTGATGGTGCGGCGGCCGTGCATGCGCAGCGTCGCGAGCACCGCGAGCTGCGCGTCGCTCATCGCGTCGACGGCGCGAGCGCATCGCAGGCGCCGTGCGAGCCGGAACGTCGCCATGCGCAGGTCTGTCGCGGTGAGGTGGAGGGAATCATCAGGCGCAGACATTACTTAGACAGTCTAAGTAATTTACGCCCGGATCGGAAGTCGGTGGCAGGACGCACCCGCCGCACAGGTCACAATGGACGGGTGACCCGAACCCCCGCGATCGAAATCGCCGTCCAGGATCCCGCCGGAGTGCGCATCGCCGGGGCCGTCGGCGCCGCGCGCGTCGAGCTGGCCCAGGCCCTCGCGCTCGGCGGTCTCACTCCGTCGCCGGCGACCCTCGACCTGTCGATCGACGCCGCGCATGCCGTCGGTGTCGAGGTGCACGTGCTCGTCCGGCCTCGGGCGGGCGGCTTCCGCTACTCCGCCGACGAGATCGCGATCGCCGAGAACGATGTCCGACGTGCGATCGAGGCGGGGGCCGACGGTGTCGTGATCGGCGCCCTCGACGACGAAGGGCTGCTCGACATCCCCGCCATGCGGCGTCTGCGCGACGCCGCCGGGGGAGCATCCGTCACCCTGCATCGCGCGATCGACGTGACCCCCGACCCCGTCGCCACGCTCGTCGCCGCTCGCTCGCTGGGCCTGCGCCGCGTGCTGACCTCGGGCGGCGCCTCGGTCGCGATCGACGGCATCGACACGCTCCGGGCGCTCGTCGCCGAGGCCGCCGGCGAGATCGAGATCATGGCGGGCAGCGGAGTGGATGCCGCGAGCGCCGCCGCCCTCGCCGCCGCCGGTGTCGACGCCCTGCACTTCTCCGCGAAGCGCACGGTGAGAGAAGACGGCGGCGTGCGCATGGGATCGGCCGCCGACGGCGTCGGAGGATACGAGGTCACCGACCTCGAGATCGCCCAGGGCGTCATCGCCGCGCTGTCGAGCTGACGCGTCCGACGCGGTCGGCCTGACGCATGTCGCGCACTCTCAGTAGGGTGGGGGCGTGACCGATACGCGCGAATTCACGGATGCCGACGGCATCGCCATCGTCTACGACGTGCACCCGGCGGTCGGTGATGCGCGGGGAGTCGTGCAGCTGCTGCACGGGGTGGGCGAGCACGCCGGTCGGTACGGCGCGCTGATCGCCGCGCTCACGGAGGCCGGATTCATCGTCTACGCCGACGATCATCGGGGGCACGGGCGCACCGGCATCCGTCAGCACGGCGGACCCGAGAAGCTCGGTCGACTCGGCAAGGGCGGTCTGCGTGCGGCGGAGGCGGCGATCTGGCACCTCACCGGCATCATCAAGGACGAGCACCCCGACCTGCCCCTCGTGCTGCTGGGGCACTCGTGGGGATCATTCCTCGCGCAGATGCTCGTGAACGACCACCCCGAGGCATGGGATGCGGTGATCCTCTCGGGCTCGGCTCTGCGTACGCCCGGATCGCTCAACGCTGCACCGCTCAACGCCCGCTGGGCCGCCGACGACGCCACGGGCCTCGAATGGCTGAGCCGCGATCCGGCGGTGTGGACGGCGTTCGACGAGGATCCGCTCACCACCAACCAGCCGCTGCTGAAGCTGTTCGGCCCCGTCGAGGCGGCCAAGCTCTACGGCCGTCCGCGCAAGGACCTCGGCCGCGACATCCCGCTGCTGCTGCTCGTCGGCCGCGACGACCCGGTCGGCGGCCCGCGCAGCGTGCACAAGCTCGCCGACGAGTACCGCACCCGATCGGGACTCACCGACATCACGACGCTGGTCTACCCCGATGCGCGTCACGAGATCTTCAACGAGCTGCAGCAGGACGAGGTGCGCGCAGACATCCTGTCGTGGCTCGACACCCGCATTCCCGCTCGCTGACCGTCGCCTCGATCCGGGCGAGCCGCGCCATCATCCGGTCGGCTCGCGCGTCGGCGTGTTACGCCCCGTGAACGGACGTTACAGCGGGTGAATCCGCGTGACGTCATCCCGGCATATCGGCCTCTCCTCCGCATAGATTCGCGGCGAGAGGGAGGTGCGGGGTGGGATTCGAAGACGAGTGGCGTGCATGGCACGACGCGCGAGAGCGCTATGCCGGTGCGGAGTACGGTCCGGCCGCGCTCGAGTCGACGAACTGGCTCATCACCGAACCCGCCGCCGTGGAGGGGGTCCCGGGTCTCTGGGCGCTCACGGGAGACGGAGGGATCCGCGGCAGCGATCTCGGCACGGCCGGGTCGGTCGTCACGCTGAGGGGCCGTGAGACGCTGCGGCTCGGACGCCGCGAGCTGCGTGTGTTCGACCGGCGCGGCGACGTCGCGCTGCGGGTGTTCAACCCCCGACGCCCCGAGCGCGAGCGGTTCAGCGCGATCGACGCGTATCCGCCTCGGGAGGGATGGCGGATCCCGGCGGTGTTCGAGCCCACGCCGGGCGAGACGATCACCGTGACCTCGATCGACGGGCGCTCGCACGACACCGATCTCGCCGGACGGCTGCGGTTCACGCTCGACGGTGTCGCGGTGGCGCTGGCCGCGACGCGTGCGCCGCAGGGCGGCCTGAGCGCCGTCTTCGCCGACGGGACCAACGGCACCGAGACCTATCGGTTCCGCTTCCTGCCGGTCGAGGAACCGGCATCAGACGGCTCGGTGGTCATCGATTTCAACCGCGCCTACCTGCCGCCCTGCGCCTTCTCGGACCAGTACGTGTGTCCTCAGCCGCCGCCGGGCAACCGCTTCTCGGCGCCGATCCGCGCCGGAGAGCGCGCGGTGGTGCACGGGCGCTGAGTCCGCGGCGTACCGCGCCGACCTGACGGCCCCGCCTTAAGCTGTAACCGTGCACGGTGAATACAAGGTTCCAGGAGGAAAGCTCGTCGTCGTCGACCTCGAGGTCGAAGACGGCAGGATCGCCCGCTTCCGGCTCGCCGGCGACTTCTTCCTCGAACCAGACACGGCGCTCGACGACATCGACCGGGCGGTCACCGGGCTGCCCGTCGAGACGGACGCCACGGCCATCGCCGCCGCGGTGCGCGGTGCGCTCCCCGAGGGCGCGCAGCTGCTGGGCTTCACGCCCGAAGCCGTCGGCACCGCCGTGCGTCGCGCCCTGGTCACGGCTCCCGGATGGAACGACTTCGACTGGGAGATCGTGCACGAGAAGGCGGTCTCGCCGCGCATGAACCTCGCGCTCGACGAGGTGCTCACCTCTCGGGTCGGCGAGGGGCGCCGTCGTCCGACGCTGCGCATCTGGGAGTGGGATCAGTCGGCCGTCGTCATCGGCTCATTCCAGTCGTACCGCAACGAGGTCGACCCCGAGGGCGCCGCCCGGCACGGCTTCGACGTCGTGCGCCGCATCTCCGGCGGTGGCGCGATGCTCATGGCCGCAGGGCAGATCATCACCTATTCGCTCTACGTGCCGGCATCCCTCGTGCAGGGCATGACCTTCGCCGACTCCTATGCGTTCCTCGACGACTGGGTGCTGCAGGCGCTGCGCTCGCTGGGGATCGATGCGATCTATCAGCCGCTCAACGACATCGCGAGCTCGTCGGGCAAGATCGGCGGAGCCGCGCAGAAGCGCCTCGCCAACGGGGGAGTGCTGCACCACGCCACCCTGTCGTACGACATCGACGGCCAGACCATGACCGAGGTGCTGCGCATCGGCCGCGAGAAGCTCAGCGACAAGGGGACGACGTCGGCCGCGAAGCGGGTGGATCCGCTGCGCAGCCAGACCGGCCTCGCGCGGGCCGAGATCATCGAGCGCTTCAAGGACACCTTCCGCTCGCTCACCTCGGCGGAGGACGGCACGATCAGCTCCGACGAGTACGCGGATGCCGAGGCTCTGGTGGAGTCGAAGTTCGCCACCGACACGTGGCTGCACCGGGTTCCGTGACCGACCCCGCGCCTGACCCCTCGTCTGATCCCGGGGCGGTGGATCCCGCTCCCGTCGTCCGCGGTGACGTCTCGATCATCCAGGGCGACAACCTCGCCGTCGCGGCGACCCTGCCGTCGGCGTCGTTCACGCTCGTCTACCTCGACCCGCCGTTCAACACCGGCCGGACGCAGGAGCGACAGGTGGTCACCGCCCGTCGCACGTTCACGACTCAGCAAGAACCGGGTGCGTCCGGAGTCGGACTCCCGGAATCCCGCGGGTCGGATGCGGCGGTCACGCCGATCGTGCTGAGTTCTGAACCGGCGGCGCCGCCGGCCGAGGTGCGGCACGGGTTCCACGGCCACGCCTATGAGCGGGTGCGCGGGATGCTGCGCACTTACGACGATCGCTTCGACGACTACGGTGCCTTCCTGATGCCGCGGCTCGAGGAGGCGTGGCGACTGCTGGCCGACGACGGCACCCTCTATCTGCACCTCGACTACCGCGAGGCGCACTACGCGAAGGTGATGCTCGATGCGGTCTTCGGCCGCGACTGCTTCCTGAACGAGCTCATCTGGGCCTATGACTACGGTGCGAAGTCCCGCCGTCGCTGGCCCACCAAGCACGACACGATCCTCGTCTACGTGAAGAACCCCCGCGAGTACGTGTTCAACTCCGACGACATCGATCGCGAGCCGTACATGGCTCCCGGCCTCGTCACGGCAGAGAAGGCCGCCCGAGGCAAGCTGCCCACCGACGTGTGGTGGCACACGATCGTGCCGACGACTGGCCGCGAGAAGACCGGATATCCGACGCAGAAACCCGAGGGCATCCTGCGGCGCATCGTGCGGGCGTCCAGCCGTCCGGGCGACCGTGTGCTCGACCTCTTCGCCGGCAGCGGCACCACCGGGGCCGTCGCCTCGGCTCTCGGGCGCGACGCGGTGCTCGTCGACGACAACCCCGAGGCCGTGCGCGTCATGACCGAGCGGATGCCCGATGCCGTGGTGACCCGCGTCGGGGAGTAGCCCCGCACGCGGAGCACTCTCAGCAAGGATGCTCGCCTGCCGCCACAGGCGTCAGCGTGGTGCGTGGGTTCTCGTGTGCGCGTGGCAACGCGCGAGCAGGTCGGCCCGGCGTCTGATGGCGGCTTGTGCGCTCTCGGTGACGCTGCGTCCCACGCTGCTCGGGGTGGTCACATCGAGACCGGGGCGGGCGAACAGGACGTCGTAGAACGGACCGAGAGTCTCGTCGGAGAACTTGAGCGTGCGACTGAGCGTCTGCAGCGGCGTGCCCCACCGACTGCCGCTGTCGGCATTGATATCCGCACCTTCATCGATCAGGCGGGCGAGCAGAGGCGCTTCGGCGGTGAAATCGTGTGCTGTCGCGCTCAGCAACACGTGCAGAGCGTTCACGTGGCTCTCGGTCGCTGCGGCGGCATCAGCGCCGTCGTCGAGCAGTCGCGTGGCGATCGCGACCCGGCTGGTGGGATCGGCGTTGCGGAGGGCTCGCATCAGCAGGGTCGATCCGTCCTCGTCTGCCCACCGTGCGAGCGAGGGCTCGTAGTCGGCGAGAAACTCGGCCTCGTTCGTGATCGCGGAGAAGTAGGCGCGGGGGTAGACCATGACGTCGACACTAGGCGACGGGCGCGGTCCGTGGCGGGAACATGCGGGACGAGGATCGACCGACGGGACACATCCCGGGCTGCCGTTCGGCGGGAGAGAGTCTCGGCGTGAGAGTGTGAGAGTCATGACCGAGTACGTCGAGGTGCAGACCGCCGCGGGGCGGGTTCGCGGGCGCTGGCGCCCGACCACCGGAGGCAGGGGCGCACCGCGGTCGGCGGCCTTCCTCGGCATCCCGTTCGCGGAGGCGCCGGTCGGTGACCTGCGGTTCCAGGCGCCGATGCCGAAGGCGCCCTGGGACGGCATGCTCGACGCCCTCGAGTTCGCTGCGACCGCCCAGCGCGGCGATCCCGGGGTGACACTGATCCCCGAGCCGAGTGTCGAGGGCGACTCGACTCTGAACGTCAATGTCTTCACGCCCGATCCCACGGCGGCGGGTCTTCCCGTGCTGGTGTGGATCCACGGCGGCGGATACTTCGCGGGCTCTCCGGCGAGCCCCTGGTACGACGGCCGGAACTTCAACCGCGACGGCGTCGTCACCGTGTCGATCTCGTACCGGCTCGGCTTCGACGGATTCGGCTGGATCGAGGACGCCCCGTCGAACCGTGGCGTGCGCGACTGGCTGCTCGCTCTCGAATGGGTGCAGCAGAACATCGACGCATTCGGCGGAGACCCCGAGCGGGTGACGATCGCCGGGCAGTCCGCGGGCGGCGGCGCCGTGCTGACCCTGCTCGGCATGGAGAAGGCGCAGCACCTGTTCCACGGCGTCTATGCGATCTCGGGAGCGCTCGGCGATGTCGCGGCACCGCGAGCCGAGGCATTCGGGCGGGCGCTCGCTGCGGCGGCGAGCGTCGACCCCACCGTGGCCGGATTCTCATCGGTCGCGGAGGAGCGTCTGCTCGCCCTGCAGAAGAAGGCCACCCAGCTCGGTCCGTCGTCGATGACCAGCATGATCGATGAGGGGCTTCCGCTCGGTCCCGCGATCGACGGCGACCTTCTCGTACGTCCGACCCCTGACTCTCTGCGTGCCGGCGTCGGTGCCGACAAGCCGCTCGTGATCGGCGCAGCCGACGACGAGTTCACCATGGCGTTCACGGGCAGCGCCGCGAGGGCGCTGCGCTGGGTGCCGCAGGGCGTCCTCTTGACCCGGCTGGGCCTGCGCAAGACGATCCGCGCGGACTATCTCGCCGCGAACGCCGACGTCGCCCGTCTCGGCAAGGCCCGCCTCGCCGGTCGCGTCCTCACCGATCGGATGTTCCGCAGCGGAGTTCCCCGCATCGCAGCCGCCCGGGGCGACGCGCCCACCTGGCTCTACCGGTTCTCGTGGCCGTCAGGGCATTTCGGCTTCGCGGAGCACTGCCTCGACGTGCCGTTCTTCTTCGACTGCCTCGACGGCCCCTCGATGGAGGCGCTCGCCGGACCGAATCCGCCGCAGGAACTCGCCGACGAGCTGCACGATGCCGCCGTCGCGTTCCTCACCACGGGTGATCCCGGCTGGCCGGAGCACCAGGGGGATGCCGGAATCGTGCGGGTGTACGACCTGCCCACCCGCGACGTCGCCGATGCGTACGCGTCGGTGCGTGCGCTGGTCTGACACGCCTCGACGGGCCCGAGCCGGGCCCGAGCCGGGCCCGTGCCCGGCTGCGGGGCTCAGTTCACCCGGTAGGCGCGGTAGCGCACGGCATCCGCCTGCCTCTGAGCGGCCGAGAGGAACAGGGTTCGCTGCAGGTGGGCCAGTGCCGGCGCGGCCGTCTCGATCTGCACGGTCGTGCGGAAGTAGTACGCGCCCGGGTCGACGTCCTCACCGCGTCGCAGCTGCTCGAGCACGTCGGGAGTCCCTGTGCGGAGTCCCTTCGCGTGCAGCAGCAGCAGATCGCCTCCGTCGGTCCGTGCCGAGTAGCGGCCGTCGATCTCGATCGTCCCGTCGGGTCGCACGATCTGCCAGTCCGCTCCGCCGGGCAGGATCTCGGCCTCGACGGCGCCCGTGATGCGCCCGCCGAGGATCGGCACGACACGGCGATGGCCGACGCTGGTGGCGTGGTGATCTTCGAGCGGGCCGAGGTCGACGGTGACGTCGAAGGCGAACTCGAGGTCGGGTCGGGGGAGTTCATCGTGCGAGGTCATCGGGTCTCCTCATGGTCGGCGGCGAGCAGGTCGCAGAGTCTCTCCAGCACGGGAACCGCGGCCGCGAGCGCGGTTCGCTCCTCGTCGTCGAGCCGACTCGTCGCCTGTGCGACGAGAGCGGAGTTCGCGGCGTCGAACCGGTCGAACAGGTCGAGCGCCTTCGCTGATGCCTGCACCATGACCCGACGGCCGTCGGAGGGCGCCGGGCGTCGTTCGATGAGGCCCTCGCCCTCCATCGCCCCGAGGAGATTGCTCACGGTCGATCGGCTGAGTCGCAGCCGCGCGGCGATCTCCGCCGGACCCTTCGAGGTGCCGCGTGGCAGGGCCCGGATCACGTCGATCTGGGCATCCGACAGCTCGGGAAGCCCAGCCTCCGCCCGCGTCGCGGCGAGGAGCGCGCGCCGCAGGGGGGAGATGACGCCGGCGAGTCGAGCCGCATCGAAACCGCTCATCGACCCACCGCCGACGCCGGGGTGAGCGAGGGGCGCTCGTTGAGGATCTCGGGAAGGAAACCGGCCGCCTTCTTGTAGTCGGCGGCGATCCGCTCGCGCTCGTCAGAGGGGATCACGTCGTCGATGTCGGCGAAGCCCTGCGGCGCGCGCTCGCGAGCCAGCTGCATCACGCGCTCCGGCCCCGTGGCGCGAGTGCCGGCGAGCAGAGCGGTCATCGCGGGGCGGCGGTCCTGCTCGTATGCGGCGAGACCCTCGTCGATGCTCGGGGCTGTCGCGAGGTGGAAGGCCAGCGTGCGCGCATCGAGGATCGCCTGGGATCCGCCGTTCGATCCGTTCGGGTACATCGCGTGCGCGGCATCACCCAGCAGCGTGGTGCGACCGAACGTCCACTGCGGCAGTGCGTCTCGGTCGACCATGGGGTACTCGAGGATCTCGTCGGCGGCGGCTATCGCGGCCGGCACATCGAGCCAGTCGAAGCGCCAGTCGCGGAAGAGCTCGGCGATCGGTCCGGGCTCGACCTGGCGGTTCCAGTCGGCGTCTCCCGTGCCGCCGACGCGGCGTTCGGCGATGAAGTTCACCAGCATCCGTCCGTCGGCGTCGGCGTCTGCGGGTGCGAGCGGATACGCGACGAACTTCTGCTCGCCGTCGCCCGCCATGATCATGGTGCGGCCGTCGAGGAACGCCGGAATCCGCGTGACCCCGCGCCACAGCGTGAGGCCGCTCCAGGGCGGGGCTCCTTCACTCGGGTAGCGCAGAGCACGCAGTGCCGAGTGGATGCCGTCGGCGCCGATGATCACGTCGGCGGTCTCCTCGACCGTGCCGTCGGCGGTGGCGAAGCGCGCGGTCTCGGTGCCGTCATCGTTCGTGGTGACGTCGATGAGGCGGTGATCGAGGCGGATGGGCTCTGCGAGTCGCGCTGCAGCGAGGTCACGCAGAGCGAGTTGCAGACGACCGCGGTGCACCGACAGCTGCGGCCAGCGGTATCCGGCCTCGCGCCCGCGCGGTTCGCTCCAGATCGGCTGCCCGAAGCGGTTGTAGTAGGCCAGCGTCTGCGGTTCGACCCCCAGCTCGGCGATGGTGTCGGCGATGCCGAGTTCGGTGAGCTCGCGCAGTGCGTGCGGCAGCAGGTTGATGCCCACGCCGAGCCCACGGATCGCCGTGCTCCGCTCGAACACGGCGACGTCGCGCAACCCGGCCTCATGCAGGCTGACCGCTGTGGCGAGTCCGCCGATCCCCGCCCCGATGATGATGATCTTCATTGATCGCTCCTGTTCGCGGCTCATCCGAGCCGCCGTCAGATATAGTTTTGTCACAAAACCATATCCAGCGCAAGAGGCGGATCGACAGAGCTCCTCAGCGAGCGGCGGCCGTGCGTGCGGCCTCGATGATCACGTCGACGCCCAGCAGGAAGAGCTCCCGGTCCTGCAGGTCCGACAGCAGCGCGCTGTTCTCGGCGATCAGGGGGAACTGTCGCGGATCGGCGAGCAGCGGCGAGTCGATCCAGGGGCTGTCCTCGCCGTCGTGGCTGCGATCCGCTCTCGCTCGAGCGATCCCCGCGGCGCCCGAGAGCACGTGCGAGGCGAGCAGTGCGTAGTGCCGCACCAGCTCCTGCCCTCGCAGCCCGGCGCGGTGGAAGGCATCGAGCATCAGCTCGATCGCCGCGAGCTCGCCCGCGCCGTGCGTGGTCAGGCTCGTCGCCTCCGCGCCGATGGCCGGGTAGCGGGTGAAGGAGGCGAGGGTCGCTTCGCTCAGCATGCGCAGGCGGCCCGCCCAGTCGTCGACCGGAAGGTCGACGCTTGCTGCGGCCTGGCCGTTGAGCTCGTCGAGGAGTGCGCCCATCAGGGCGTCCTTGCTCGCGAAGTGACGGTAGATGGCGGTCGGGTCGGCGCCGAGATGGGCACCGAGCTCTCGCACCGAGATGGATGCCGCTCCGGTCTCGGCGAGCTCCATGCCGGCGTCGATGATCGTCGCCCTGTCGAGCCGCACGCGCGCGGATGCCTTGTTCGCCATTCGTCTCTCCGGTCTTCTCTGCTCCATCGTGCCATGCGATGCGGCGATCCCGAGCCGATGGCAACGGAATCGCATCGCCTCTGACAACACTGTTGACACCATAGATGACCGAGGATACGTTTGTCGCGTTCCAGCAGCATCGACGATGAGGGAAGGTCCACTATGGCGAGCGAGTTCGTCTTCCACGGAGGTCTCGTGTTCACCGGCAGCGGTTCTCCGCTCGCGGATCATGCCGTCGTCGTACGCGACGGTCGCATCGCGGCGGTCGTCCCGGAATCCGAGGCGGACCTCGACACCTTCCCCGACTCGTGCCGCATCGACCTCGGCGGGGCGCTGCTCAGCCCCGGCTTCCAGGACGCGCACATCCACCCGGTGGGCGGCGGAATCGAGCTGCTGCAGTGCAATCTCTCGGACGCGGCCGATGCGGACGACACCGTCGCGATCATCCGCGCGTACTCACAGGCGCACCCGGAGGAGGAATGGATCCTCGGCGGAGGCTGGAGCATGGACCACTTCGCCGGGGGCAACCCGCGGCGTGAACTGCTCGACGACGCGACAGGCGGTCGGCCCGTGCTGCTGCAGAGCCGGGATCACCACAGCACGTGGGCGAGCACGGCGGCCATCGAGCGGGCGGGGATCACGGCCGAGACGGAGGACCCGGCGGACGGCCGGATCGTCCGCGATATCGACGGCTCTCCCGCCGGTACGTTCCACGAGGGCGCCGGCGACCTCTTCGCCGCGGTGCGCCCCGCGACCTCTGCCGATCTCGCCTACCAGGGACTTCTGCGTGCACAGGAAGAGCTCATCGCCCTCGGGATCACCGGGTGGCAGGACGCCATGGTCGGTGCGGACTCCGGCGGGATCTCGGATCCGCTCGCCGCGTATGAGCGGGCCGCAGCCGAGGGGCGATTGCTCGTGCACGTCGTGGGGGCGCAATGGTGGCTGCGAGACGGCGGAGTCGACCAGGTCGCCCGCATGACCGAACGCCGCGAGCGCGCCGCCGCCGCTCATCCCGATCGCCGGATCGACCTCGGAACCACGAAGATCATGGTCGACGGCGTCGCAGAGAACCAGACCGCGGCAATGCTCACCCCCTATCGGGACGAGTCCGGACACGACACCTGCAATCACGGACTGAGCTTCATCGACCCGGACCGGCTGCGCGAATACGTGACGGCCCTCGACGCCTCGGGTCAGCAGGTGCACATGCACGCGCTCGGCGACCGCGCCGTGCGCGAGGCCCTCGACGCCCTGCAGGTCGCCCGTGACGCCAACGGCGACACCGACGGACGCCACCACCTCGCGCACCTCCAGGTCGTCTCGGAGGACGACACCACCCGCTTCGCGCCGCTCGGCGCGATCGCCAACATCCAGGCGCTCTGGGCGACCCACGAAGACCAGCTCGACGACCTGACGCTGCCGTTCCTGCAGGACGGACAGGTGGACCGCCAGTATCCGTTCGGCGATCTCGTGCGACAGGGTGCGCGACTGGCGGCGGGCAGCGATTGGCCGGTCTCCACGGCAGATCCGCTCGCGGCCATCCATGTCGCCGTGAACCGCTCGTATCCGGGGTCCGAGCGGCCGCCGCTCGGGGGAGCGCATCAGCGACTCGACCTCGAGACGGCATTCGCCGCGTACACCTCGGGGTCCGCGTACGTGAACCGACGCGATGACGATACCGGCAGCATCCGCGAGGGATACCTCGCCAATCTCGTCGTGATCGAACCGAATCCCTTCCGACTGCCGGTGGCGGAACTGCACCGGGCGCGCGTCACGTCCACCTGGATAGACGGGCGCCGCGTCCACACGGCAGACGCTCTCGCCTCCACCTCGCCCGGCACCGACCGCAAGGAGTCCCGATGAACCGCACGCTCCGCTCCCGTTCCCTCGCCCGAGGAGGCGCGACCGCGCTCGTCGGCGTCCTCGCCGTCGCGGCGCTCGCCAGCTGCGGCCCGGCCGACACGACCGGCTCCGGGTCGGAGGAGCCGATCGACTGGGAGCTGACCGAGACGACGGCCGCGCCCAGCGGCGACATCGACTCGTTCACGTTCGCGACCTATGCCGAGCCCTACTCGCTCGACTACGCCTACGCCTTCGACTACGCCGACAACTCGATCCTCGCCAACACCTGCGAGTCTCTGCTGCGGCTGAACCCGGACTACTCCCTCAGCCCCGGCCTCGCGGAATCGTTCGCGCATCCGACGCCCGACACCTGGGTGTACACGATCCGAGAGGGCGTCACCTTCCACGACGGCACTGCGCTCACAGCGGCCGATGCGGTCGCGTCGATGAGCAGACACCTCGACCCGGCCGTCGGATCGTTCTGGTACTCCGTCTACCAGAACGTGAAGTCGATCGAGCAGACCGGCGAGCGCGAGGTGACGGTGACGATGACCGGGCCCGACTCGCAGTTCAATCTCGGCATGGGCGGGTCCGCCGGCGTGATCGAGTCGGCCGCGACCCTGGCCGAGAAGGGCGCCGACTACGGCAACTCGACGGGCGGTGTGAACTGCACCGGTCCCTTCGAGCTGACCTCGTGGGAGTCCGGTGAGTCGATCACGATGACCCGCTACGACGACTACTGGGATGAGGGACTCCGGGCGCGGTCCGGCGAGGTCGAGTTCGTCTTCATGACCGACCCCACCGCGCGCATCAACGCACTCAAGTCCGGAAGCGTCGACGGATCGTGGATGGTTCCCATGGAGGCCGTCTCCACGCTCCGATCGGCGGGCAAGGGAGACGTGCTCTTCGGGATGAGCACCGCGGTGGGCAACATCGTGGTCAGCGATCTCGACGGTCCCCTCGGCGACGTGCGCGTGCGCAAGGCCCTGCTGCTCGCGATGGACCGTGACGGCATCCTTCAGGCTGCGTACCGAGGCGTCGGCGAGACGACCGACGTGATGACCACCCCGTCGGTCTGGCAGGACGCCTCTGATGCCGCGCGCACCGCTGCGTTCGACGACGTCACCTCCTACGAGCAGGACCTCGAGCAGGCGAAGAGCCTCATCGCCGAAGCCGGCGCCGAAGGAGCCGAGCTGACCTACGTCACCGCGCCGATCAGCAACGACTTCGCAGTCATCTCGCAGGCGACCGTCGCCGCTGCCCGGTCGATCGGGCTGACGGTGAACGTCGAGACCGTCACCCCGAACGCCTACACCGCGCTGTTCTCCGACCCCACCGCCCGCGAAGGCGTCGACCTCTTCTACACGAGCTGGTATCTCTCGAGCCCGGATGCGTTGGAGATGTACTCCGTGCTTCGGACAGGCGACTTCAGCAACTACGGCGGGTGGTCCGACCCGGAGTTCGACGCGATCCTGCAGGAGGCCGTCACGATCGACGATCCGGCCGCGCGCAGCGAGCTCACAGCCGAGGCCCAGCGGATCGCGAATGCGGAGCTGCCGTGGCTCCCGCTGTATCAGGCGCCGATATCGCTCTATCTGGGCGAGAGGATCACCGGAGTCCAGCCGTCGATCGCCTTCATGTACTACCCGTGGGCGGCCACGATCGGCGCCCGATGACAGCCGCGCGCCGGGTCGCCGGGAAGCTCGGTGGGCTGCTGCTGACCCTGTTCCTGGCATCGCTGCTCGTCTTCTTCTCGCGCTTCCTCGTGCCCGGCGACCCGGTGAGCTTCCTGTTGCGCGGGCGCAAGCCCAGTGCAGAGGCGGTGGCGCAGGTGACCGCCCAGTACGGACTGGACCTGCCGCCGTGGGAGCAGTACCTGCGATGGGTTCTCGGTCTGCTCCACGGCGATCTCGGGCGCTCGCTGCAGTACCGGCAGGACGTCACCGAGGTGATAGGCGACCGGCTTCCCGTGACCCTCATGCTCGTCACGATGGCGGGGACGATCGTGCTGGTCGCCGGCGTCGTGCTCGGTGCTGTCGCGGCGCTGAACCGCGGGAGGGCGCTGGATCGCTTCGTCCTGATCGGACTCACGGTGCTCGGCGCGATCCCGTCGTTCGTCGGGGCGATCGTCCTCATCGCGGTGTTCTCCGTGCAGCTCGGCTGGTTCCCCTCCTTCGGGTCGGGCCAGGGCTTCATCGACATGGTCTATCACCTGACCCTGCCGTCGATCGCCCTGGCGCTCGTCTTCATCGTGCTGGTCGGCAAGGTCACCAGGTCGGCCATGGTCGATCAGCTGAGCCGTGAGCACGTCGAGGTGTCGACGAGTCGGGGCGTGCGTCGATCGATCGTCGTGCGGCGGCACGTGCTGCGCAACGCCCTCGGTCCGATCCTGACCGTGAGCGGCGTGCTCGTGGCGGGGCTCATCGTCGCCAGCTCGATCGTCGAGGCGGCGTTCGGGCTGTCGGGGATCGGGTCGCTTCTCGTGCAGTCCGTCGATCGGCTCGACTTCCCCGTGGTGCAGGCCATCGTCCTCTTCGTCGTCTGCGCGTTCGTCGTCATGAACGCGATCGTCGACGTCCTCGAACCCTGGATCGACCCCCGATCCGCTGCAGGAGCTGGTGCCCGATGACCTCCTCGACTCCGACGCTCGCGATGCGGGTGCTGCGCGCACCTCGCGGGCGCCGCCCGCGATTCCTCTACCTGGCCAGCGTCGTCGTTCTCGGCGCGGTCGTGCTGGCGGCGATCTTCGCCCCCTTCGTGGCACCCTACGACCCGGATGCGGTGGACTTCACGTCGTTCCTCGCGCCGCCGTCCGCGGCCCACTGGCTCGGCACCGACTCCCTCGGACGTGACCTGCTGAGCCGCCTCATCTACGGCGGTCGCACGGCGCTCATCGGCCCGCTGCTCGTCGTGCTGTTCTCCACCGTCCTCGGCATCCTGCTGGGGCTGTGGGCCGGGTGGCGCGGAGGGTGGATCGATGCCGCACTCAGCCGGATGTTCGACGTGCTGTTCGCCTTCCCGTCTCTGCTGATCGCGATCATGGCGGTCGCGCTGTTCGGCAAGGGGCTGGTCGCCCCGGTCATCGCCATGAGCATCGCGTACGCGCCGTTCGTGGCACGGCTCACGAGGTCGCTGGTCATGGCCGAGCGCTCGAGGCCGTATGTCTCGGCCTATCGGGTGCAGGGATTCGGCGGAGGCTGGATCGCCTCGCGGCGAGTGCTGCCGAACGTCACGCCGATCGTGGGCGCGCAGTCGACCCTCAACTTCGGATACGTGCTCGCCGAGCTCGCCGGCCTCTCGTTCCTGGGGCTCGGCGTGCAGGCGCCGACCGCCGACTGGGGCGCGATGATCAACGAGGCGCAGTCGGGAGTCGCCGCAGGGCAGTTCCTGCCGGCGATCGCCCCGGCCGTAGCCGTCGTGCTCGTCGTCGTGTGCGTGAACATCATCGGCGAAGAACTGTCCGACCGAATCGGCGGAGGGAACCCCTCATGAACGCTCTGCTCGACATCCGCGACCTGACGCTCGATCTTCCGAACGGCACCAGACTGCTGCACGGCATCTCGCTGCGGATCGCCTCCGGCGAGACCGTCGGCCTCGTCGGCGAGTCCGGCTCGGGCAAGTCGCTCACGGCCCGTGCGGTGCTGGGTCTTCTTCCCGATCGTGCGACCGTCGGCGGAGCCGTCGCTGTGAACGGACGGTCCCCGCTCGCGGGCGCGGCGGAGCGACAGGAGATCCGTCGGCACGAGGCCGCGATGGTCTTCCAGGATCCGCGCGCCGGCATCAACCCGATGCGGACGATCGGCGATCACATCACCGAAGGGCTGCGGCTCTGCGAGGGGTGGGCGAAGGAGGCCGCTCGCACCCGCGCCGTCGAGCTCCTCTCCGCCGTCAGGCTTCCCGCTCCGGCGGAACATCTGTCGCAGCATCCGCACGAGCTGTCGGGCGGCATGCTGCAGCGGGTCATGATCGCCGGGGCCCTGAGCACATCTCCCGGCCTGCTCGTCTGCGATGAGCCGACCACCGCTCTCGACGTCACGACACAGGCGGAGATCATCCAGGTGCTGCGGGATCTCTGCGAGCAGAGCGGGATGGGGATGCTGTTCATCACCCACGACCTCAACCTCGCGGGGTCGCTCTGCGATCGGCTCGTCGTCATGAAGGACGGCGCGATCGTCGAGGAGGGAGTGGCGCGGGACGTGCTGGTGGCGCCGACCGCCGAGTACACCCGGCGTCTGGTCGCGGCGACCCCCCGCATCTCGGGGGAGATCTCACCGCCGACGGCCGTGTCGGGTGCCGAGGCGCAACTCGTCGTGACGGGGGTGGGCAAGACCTATCGGCGCCGCGGTGCAGAGCCGGTCTCCGCCGTGATCGATGCGGATCTGGTCGTTCCCCGCGGCGGTGCGCTCGCCGTCGTGGGCGAATCCGGGTCGGGCAAGTCGACTCTGGCGCGGATGATCGTCGGACTCGAGGAGCCGGATGCCGGAGCGATCACGATCGGCGGCCGATCCATGGCGGGCATCCCGCGATCGCGCGCCGAGCGGCTGGAGCGTGCCAAGAGCGTGCAGATGGTCTTCCAAGACCCGTACCTCTCGCTCGATCCGCGAATTCCCGTGGGGCGAGCGATAGAGGATGTGCTGAGACTCCACGGCGGCCGCACGGGGAACGACGCGGCCGAGCGCGTGCGCGAACTGATCACCGCCGTGGGGCTGGGAGAAGAGCATCTCACCGCCCGCCCGCGCACGCTGTCAGGCGGCCAACGTCAGCGTGTGGCGATCGCCAGGGCGCTCGCCGTCGAACCCGAGCTGCTGGTGATGGATGAGGCGACGAGCGCACTCGACGTGTCCGTGCAGGCTCAGGTGCTCGATCTCGTCGCCCGGATCCGCCGGGAGCAGGGGCTGACCCTGCTCTTCATCAGTCATGACCTGGCGGTCGTGCGAAGAGTCTGCGCCGAGACGATCGTGATGCGTCGCGGGGAGATCGTGGAGGCGGGCGCGACAGAGCGTCTGCTGAGCGATCCCCAGCACGAATACACCCGGTTGCTGATCGACTCGGTGCCCGTGCCGATCACGTGAACCGAGGCGGCGACGCACGGGACGGTGCGTCGCCGCGTCGGTTCACTCGCGCGTGTGCACGACGGCTCCGCCCACGATCGTGACGGCGGTGCCCACGCTGATCAGCGCCTCGGCCGGGATGGCGAACGGATCGACGGTCGACACCGCGATGTCGGCACGGCCGCCGATGCGCAGCATCCCCCCTCCGCCCAGCACGAGCTCGGCGGATCCGCTGGTGTACGCGGCGAGCGCCTCGGTGAGGGTGAGACGCTGGGTGGCGTCGAGGGGTTCGCGCGGCTGCCCGTCGGGGCCGGGGAGAGTGCGATTGACGGCGACGTGGATCGCGAGCCACGGGTCGGCCGGCGATACGGGCCAGTCCGACCCCATGGCGATCGCGGCACCGCTGTCGGCGATCGCCCGGAACGGGTAGCCCGCGCGCATCCGCGCGTCACCGATCATCGGCACGACGGCCGGGTCGACGGATGCCCAGAGGCCCTGGATGTTCGCGGTGATGCCGAGAGGGCCGAAGCGGCGGGCATCGTCGGGGTGGACCATCGACAGGTGCGCGAAGTGATGGCGCTGACCGGTGCCGTTGGCGCGTCGGGCAGCCTCGACCGCGGCCAGGGCGACACGCACGCCGCGGTCGCCCATGATGTGCAGGTGCATCGCGAACCCCGCGGCGTCGAGCGAGACGACGAGTGCCTCCAGTGCCTCGGCGTCGATGTGCAGTTCTCCGCTGCCGGCGTGGCTGCAGTACGGCTCGAGCAGCGCCGCGGTCTCGCCGTGGGGCACGCCGTCGACCATCGCCTTGGCGGTCGATGTGTCGAATCCGGCCGCCGCGTTCGCTGTTCGCAGAGCGACGAAGCGCTCGACCAGCTCGGGCACCTGCGCGGCGGTGGTGCCGGGGGGAACCCAGAGCGCGCCGGACGTGCGGCTACGGAGAGTGCCGTTTGCGATGGTCGCGAGATATGCGGCAGTGCAGTCGGCCTTGCCGTTGTACTCGCCGAGGATGGCCTCATGCCAGCCGGTGATGCCGAGCGTCCAGAGGAAATCCTGCGCATTGAGCAGACCAGCCGATATATCGGCATCGGTCGACGCCGGGATCGCTCGACCGACGAGCTCGGCCGCCGTCTCGTTGAGGTATCCGGTCGGTTCGCCCTCGTCGTCATGGTGGATGTGACCGTTCGGCGGCGCCGGGGTGTCGCGGTCGACTCCGGCGAGCTGCAGCGCGCGCGAGTTGACCCAGAGGGTGTGGTGCCCGGCGTCGCTGAGCGCCACAGGGCGGTCGGGCACGATCGCGTCGAGCAGCTGCCTGGTCGGGTGCGGGAACAGCTCGTGGCTCCAACCGCCGCCGGTGATCCACTCGGCATCCGTCGCCTCGGCCGCTGCCGCGATCAGCGACAGCGTCTCGTCGACCGTGCTCGCGCCGGTGAGATCGCAGCTGAGCCGCTCGACACCCGCGAACGCGGCATGGATGTGCGCGTCGACGAAACCCGGAAGGATGCCGCCGCCGGCCGCCTCGATCACCCGGGTGTCCGGGCCAGCCAGGGCACGGATCTCGTCGTCGGAGCCGATCGCGATGATGCGCTCGCCGCGGATGGCGACGGCGGTGTCGGCGGTGCCCACCCGGCCGTCGAACACGTGGCCGTCGACGATGCACAGATCGGCGGTGAGGGTGCGGGTCATGGTCATGCCTCTCGTCGTGGCGGCTGCGCCGCTCTGGTCGTGCTCGTCGATCATCTCGTCACACCACTCGGAAGACGCGGATGACGACCTGGTCGTCTCCCGGTCGCGCGTAGCCGACGAACTGCGACTCGGCGAGCCAACGCAGGGGCTCCGCATCCGTCTGGAACACGAACGCCGTGCGGTAGTAGAGATCGTGCTCGGACGGCTGTCCGCCCGACTCGAACTGCGCGATCGCCGCCTCGTTCGCCCGCCAATAGCCGCGGTTGATGACATCGACGAGATGGCCGTCGATCTCGATCAGATACCGCGCATCGAGCTGGGTGGTGACGCCATGGTCGACCCACCAGTCACCTCCGCCCGGAACGACACGCCCTTCAGCGCGAGGCCCGGTGACGCGGCCGCCGATGATCGGAGTGAAGTGCAGCTGGCCGCCCTCACCCCGACCGATGCGCTGAGGCGGGGTCACATCGACCTGCAGCTCGAAGCAGAACTCGAATGCGGGGGTCATCAGCTCGGTGTCGGTCATCGCCGTCTCCTCGTGGTCGGTCGGTCGAGTCCGATCGTCGGGATCGGAGTGGTGCGCACCGGAATGCGCCGCTGCGGTGCCCAGCCCTCGCTCGGGATCGAGTCGAGAAGCAGGCGGGTGTACTCAGCCTGAGGGTCGTCGAGCACGGTGCCGGTAGCGCCGCGCTCCTCGATGCGGCCCTCGCGCATCACCACCACGTCGTCGCACAGTCGGCGGATGACGGTGAGGTCGTGTGTGATCATCAGCAGCGCGACGCCGGTCTCGAGGCGGATGCGTTCGAGCAGCGTCAGGATCTCGACTCGGGTGGTGACGTCGAGCGCCGACACGGCCTCGTCGAGCACGAGGATGCGCGGCTCGGCGGCCAGTGCCCTCGCGATCGCCACACGCTGCCGCTGGCCTCCGGAGAGCGAGCGCGGACGCGCGTCGAGCAGGGCGGGGTCGAGGCGCACGGAGTCCATCAGTGCGCCCACTCGCGCGGAGAGCGCGGCGCGGTCGTCGTCGCGGCGGTGCACGCGGATCGCTTCGGTGAGGCACTGTCGCACGGTCTGGCGTCGGTCGAGCGACTGATACGGATCCTGGAAGACCATCTGCGCGGTCTTCGCGCGGATGCGGCGCTCGGTGCCCGAGGCGGCGGGTGTGCTCCAATCGGAGCCGCCGACGTGCACGGTGCCGGCATCCGCGCGCTCCAGGCCGCAGATGATGCGGGCCGTGGTGGATTTACCCGACCCGGATTCCCCGACGATGCCCAGAGATCCTCCGGCAGCGAGGGTGAACGAGACGTCGTCGACGGCGGTGAGCACCTCGTGCCCGCGCCCACGGGCCGCTCGCACGCGGAATCGTTTGCTGAGACCGTCCACTCGCAGGAGCGGCTCGGTCTCGGCGGAACTCGACGGCCCCGCGGTCAGCGGCACGGCGTCGAGCGAGGCCGACATGAGGATGCGCGTGTAGTCCTGCGCGGCATCCTCTCTCATGCTCCCCGCCCGCAGCGTCTCGATCGTGCGCCCCTCTTTCATCACCACGACCCGATCACAGACGGCACCGGCGAGAGCGAGGTCGTGGGTGATGAACAGCAGCGACAGGTCGCGGTGGCGACGCAGGTCGCCGATCACCGCCATGACCTCCTCCTGTGTGGTCACATCGAGGGCGGTGGTGATCTCGTCGGCGAGCAGCAAACGGGGATCCATCGCCAGAGTGGATGCGATCATGACCCGCTGCAGCAGGCCGCCCGACAGTTCGGCCGGTCGCTGGCGCAGTCGACGGGCGGGAGAGGGAACTCCGACCTCGTCGAGCAGCTCGATCGCACGACGCTCGGCGGCGTCGACGGTGAAGCCTGCCACGGTGACCAGCGCCTCGGTGAGGAAGTCGCCGATCGTCCGCAGCGGGTTGAGGTGCGCGCGGGGCGTCTGGAACGCCATGCCGATGCGCAGCGCCCGCAGCTCGCGCCGCCCGCGGTCGTCGAGGGACGCGAGGTCCTGGCCTTCGACGCGGATGCTTCCCGCCGTCGTGAAGGACTCGGGCAGGAGGCCGGCGATCGCCCGCACGCTCAGCGTCTTCCCCGAGCCGGACTCGCCGACGAGGCCGACGGACTCGCCGAGGTCGACGTCGAGCGTGCAGTCGTGAACCAGCATGCGAGGCCCCTCGGGAGTCTGCATGCCGATCGCCAGGCCGTGCAGTTCGAGCACCGGTGCCGTCATCGTTCCTTCTCCTCTGCCCAGGTGGTGGTGCGTGCGCCGATGATGCCGACCGCGAGCACGGTGACGACGATCAGCGCCGCCGGGAAGAGCGACTGCTCGGGAGCCCCGGCGAGTATGGCGGCCTGCCCTCCGGCGATCATGGATCCCCAGTCGGCGGCGGGAGGCTGCTGGCCGAGACCCAGGAACGAGATCGCGGCGAGGTCGAGCATCGCGTAGCCGAAGCCGACCGTCGCCTGGGCGGCGACGACCGGGATGAGTGCGGGGATCAGATGACGGAAGCAGATCGCCGCGCTCGACACCCCCTGCACCCGCAGCGCTGCGACGTAGGGACGACCCAGTTCGCGCGAGGCCGCCGTCTGGGTGAGGCGCGCGACGACCGGGATGTACGCGATCGACAGTGCCACGACCGGGGCGACGAGTCCCTTGCCGAACATGGCCA
Source organism: Microbacterium sp. 1.5R (assembly GCF_001889265.1). Lineage (NCBI taxonomy): Bacteria > Bacillati > Actinomycetota > Actinomycetes > Micrococcales > Microbacteriaceae > Microbacterium > Microbacterium sp. 1.5R. The sequence continues at coordinate 3,107,243 of NZ_CP018151.1, read as the reverse complement.
CGGCGAGGACGGCGAGCACCAGGCCCGGGATGGCGAAGATCACGTCGATGATGCGCGCGATCGTGCCGCGGACGAATCCGCCGAACCAGGCGGAGGTGACGGCCAGCGCCATGCCGAGCGTGGTGGAGAGCACGACGACGATGACCGGGGCCGCGACACTGGCCGAGGCGCCGGCGAGAACCCGCGACAGGATGTCCCTGCCGAGGTCATCGGTGCCGAACGGATGGTCGAGGGAGACCACGCCGTTCGTGGGCCCGACGTACAGCTGGTCGGGTGCGTAGGGGGCGAGCCAGGGGCCGGCGACGGCGATCACGGCGATGACCGCGAGCACGACGGCGGCCACGACGACGAGCGGGTCCCGTCGGGCGAGACGACGTGCGGCGACGGGGATGCGCCCCGCGGCGAGCTGACCGACGCTCATGCGTTCCTCCTGGTTCCCGCACTGTCGGGATCGATCGCCGCCGCCAGCAGGTCGGCGATCGCGTTCAGCACCACGAACAGCGTGACGAGCAGCAGCGAGACGACCTGCACGACCGGGAGGTCTTTGCGGGCCGCAGCCTCGGTGAGGAGGGAGCCGATGCCGCCGAGGCCGAAGGCCTGCTCGGCGATTGCCGAGGCCGCGAAGAGCCCGGCGATCGTCGTGCCCGAGATCGCCAGGATCTGCGGCGCCGCGTTATGGAAGACGTGACGACGGAACACCCGCGGCCACGGGATGCCGCGGACCCGGGCCGTCTCGACATGCTCGGAGTGCAGCTGCGCCACGAGAGCGCTGCGCGTCACCCGGCTGATGTACGCGATGAACATCAGCGCGAGCGACGCCGCCGGCAGAACGAGGTGCCAGAGCCGATCGAGTCCTTCGTCACCCGCCCCGAAGGTCGGGAACCAGCCGAGCGAGGTGGCGAAGATCCAGATCAACAGGATCGCGACGATGAACGTCGGCAGAGCCATGCCGAGCGATGTCGAGACTGAGACGATCATGTCGGTACGGCGGCCGCTCACCGCGGCGAGGATGCCGGAGCCGAGGCCGAACACCGCGATCAGGGCCGTCGTGAGCAGCACCAGTTGGAAGGTCACCTCGAAGCGGGCCCCCACGAGCACGGAGACGTCGGTCTTGTAGACGAACGACCGGCCGAAGTCGCCGGTGACGACGCCGCCGAGCCAGTGCAGGTACTGCAACCAGACCGGGTCGTCGAGTCGGTACTCGGCGCGGATGGCCGCGATGAGCTCCGGGGTCGGACGAGCACCGCCCGCCAGCGCCGACACCGGGTCTCCGGGCGTCAGCAGCAGCGCCGAGAAGATGATGACGCTGGCGAGGAAGAGCGTGAGCGCGAGTCCGCCCAGCTTTCCGAGCACCATCCTGATCATGAGGGGATCCGTTCTGTCGTCCTGGACGACTCACTCGCCGCCGAGGTGCAGCGCCCAGGGGGAGCTGTAGATCGCGACCGAGGTGGTGATCCCGGTGAGGTCGTCGGACAGGTAGGTGAGCTGGTAGGCGCCGGCGAGGGTGACCTGCAGCTGGTCGGCGGCGAAGATCTCCTGTGCGCTCACGAACGCGTCGGCCGCTGTGGTGGCATCCGTCGCTGTGCGCGCCGCCTGGAGGTCGGCCGTCACCTCGTCGTTCGCATAGCCCGACCAGTTGAAGATGCCGCCGATCTCGGCCGGCAGCATGAACAGCTGCGGGTAGCCGAGCACGCCGGGCACCTCGAGGTATCCGGTCGTCGCGACGAAGTCGATGCCCTCGCGCAGCTCGGGCGTGTAGAACAGTGCCCCGAAGTCGGCGGGCTGGCGTTCGTCGATCGAGATGGTGAGGCCGATGTCCTTGGCCGCGCTCTGCACGATGGATGCCGTCTGCGAGAACTCCTTCGCGCCGGCAGGCACCGCGAGCACAAGGGGCACCGAGGTGTCGATGCCGGACTCGGCGATCAGCTTCTTGGCCGCATCCAGGTCGACCTCGGGTGCGGGGAGGGCGTCGTAGGCATCCTGGTAGATGTCCTTCGCCTCCATGCCGCTCCACACGAACGGGGGCACGATCGTCTTCTGCACCTCGCCGAGCCCCTGCAGGACGGTGTCGATGTAGGTGCTGCGATCGATCGCGAGGCTCAGTGCCTGGCGCACGCGCGGGTCGGCGGCCGCGCTGTCGGCCGAGGCCGGGCCGAAGCTGTACGAGGCGGTCGAGGGCCCCGCGATCAGGCGGCCCTCACCTTCGGCTTCGAAGCTCTGACGCGACCCCGGCGGCACGGTGAAGGCGCCGTCGATCTCGCCGGCGGTCAGCGCGGAGGTGAGGGTGGCGCCGTCGGTCACGAAGACGAATCGGATGCGCTCGGTGAGCGGTGCGCCGTTCCAGTAGTCGGGGTTGGCGGTGACCGAGATCTCGGTGCCGGGCTTCCACTCGTCCAGCCGGTACGGGCCCGCGCACATCAGGCCGCCGCCGGAGGTGCCGAGATCCTGGCCGACGGTGTCGCCGAAGGCCTTGCTCATCACAGCGCCGCCTCCGCCGCCGAGGGCGTCGCGGAACGTGGTGTCGGGTGCGGTGAAGTGCACGAGCACGGTGTCGTCTCCGGAGGTCTCGATACTCGAGATCAGAGCGAACGCCGCGTACCACTGCGACGCGGGGGTGCGGTTGCGTTCGAGGCTGTAGGCGACATCCGCAGCGGTGAGGGGGGTGCCATCCCAGAAGGCGACGCCGTCGCGGACCGTGATCTCGAAGGTCACCGGATCGATCCACTCGGCCGTCTCGGCGATGCCGGACTCGAGAGTGAAGTCGGGCTCGACCGTGAGCAAGCTGTCGCAGAGGTTGGGGATGATGATGTTGGCCGATGACGAGGGGTCGAGCGTCTGCGGCTCGCCCTCGACGACCGCCCAGGTGACCTCGTCGACGGCGGTGGTGGCCGCGGGCAGCGAGGTGACGAGGGTGGCGGCATCGATCTTCTCAGGTGACGAGTCGGTCGTCCCGGTGCGCGGGGCGCAGGCGGTGGCGGCGAGAACGGTCACTGTCGCGAGTGCGGCGGCGACAGTGAGCCGGCGGCGTCGGGTGGTGCGGGTCATGTCGGGTCCTCTCAGGTGCGTGCAGCGGGGGCGTCGTCGACCCCGCCGGAAGTGGGTGGTGCAGGCAGTGCTGGTGGAGCGGATGGTGCGGGTGATTCAGGTGGTGCGGCTCATCTGACGACGTAGACGCGGATGCAGATCTGCTCGTCCTCGTCGCGGGCGAGGCCGATGAACTGGTTCCGGCTCAACCAGCTGTGCGCCGGGGCGTCGGTCTGGAACACGGGAGCCGTGCGGAAGTACGAGGTGCCGTCGGCCTCTTCGCGGTAGTAGCCCCGGTTGAGGATGTCGATCGCCGATCCGTCTGATGCCCGCAGCAGGTAGCGCGCTTCGAGCTGGAAGGTGCCGTCGCGCTCGACCGACCAGTCGCCGCCGCCCGCGATGACCGAGCCCTGCAGCAGCGGGCCGTCGACGGTGCCGCCGGTGATCGGCGTGAAGGCGAGCACTTCGTGCGGGCCGCGGCCGAGGTGGATGTCGGTGTCGACGTCGACGCGGATCTCGAAGGCGTACTCGAGGATCGGCTCGGGCTGAGGGGAGGGCGTGGTCATGACAGTTCTCCATCCAGGACGGGAAGGTGGATCGTGAGGCCGTCGGATCCACCGATCGTGAGGTGCTGCAGATTGGTCGCCGTCGGCCCCCAGGCCCAGGGGTCGGCGCCCGTGCCGGTCTGCGGCACGAACTCGGGGTAGTCGCTGCTCGATACGTGCACCCGAAGGCGGTGTCCGGCGCGCAGGCGGTACCCGACCTGACCGAGATCGAGGTCGAGGGTCGCGGGTTCTGTGGCATCGGCGATCTGACGCTGCCCGCGGGAGATGCGCAGCGCTGTGCCGTCGGGTGCGACGTCGAGCAGTCGGACGAAGAGATCCATCACGGGGCCGTCCGAGCGAACGGTCGCGGTGGCGGTCACGGGGCCTGCGAGGTCGACGTCGGCGGTGACCGCTGCGGACGTGAATACGAGCACGTCGTCGCGATCGCCGATCGGCGCCTCATCGGGGAGCTCGAGCAGGAAAGAGAAGGCATCCTCGGCGCTCGACGGCACGAGGTCAGCGGGGTCGTGGGTCCACGTCACCTCGGTCGGGTGCGCGGCGGCATCCTGTGTCAGTCCTCCGTCGGCGGTCGCGTGCAGAGAGGTGGAGCTGATGCCGGCGGGCGGCCACGCCGCATCAGTCCGCTCTTCGTCTGTGCCCGCGAGGTTCCACCGCACGGCGGGGATGTCGGCGGGGATGCCGTTGCCGCGCACGTACACCTCGAAGAACTCGAGCGTGGGGTCGAGGGTCCGGGGGAGCAATGCGCGGATCTGCTCGTCGGTGCGCTCGGCGACGCGCTCGGCGGGGTCGCTGAGCAGCTCGTAGCCCTCGTGATCGATCGACTCGATGCGCAGGTGGTGATGTGCGGCCCACGCCGGGTTCTTCGTGATGTCCGCGACGTCGGCCCACGACAGGGGCGAGCAGTTGTCCCACCAGCCGATCGTGTGCAGCGCCGGAACCGAGCGGGCGGCGAAGGGCGAGCCGTGGGGGAAACGGGGCAGGTGCACCGGGCGCGGGTACCACTGGTCGTACGAGATCGATCGCTCGCCCGCGTCGGCGAGGAACTCCTCGACCTGAGCCGCGAAGTCGCGTCGCGTCCAGTCGGGCTCCCACATGTAGGTGTCGTTGCCGTGGAAGTGGCTGACCGGATACAGGTAGGTGATGGTCCACTCGACGTTCGAGGTGCGCTCGCCGGGTACGCGGTGCACGGGCTCGCCGAGGCCGGTTCCCGTGACGCGGGGGGCGATCGCCTTGAGCGCGGGGTGACCGGTCGCGGCCGCAGCCCACTGCGTGTAGCCGTAGTAGCTGTCGCCCCACATCGCCACCCGGCCGTTCGACCAGGGCTGCTGCACGATCCAGTCGAGGGTGTCTTCGCCGTCGCGCACCTCGTTGACGAACAGCAGTGCCTCACCCTCGGAGCGGAACTTGCCCCGCACGTCCTGAGCGACCACGCGGTAGCCGTGAGCCATCAGGTACTCGGCGATGAGGGGGATGTAGGTGTAGCTGCCGCTCTTGTCGTAGGGGAGGCGGATGAGGATGGTGTCGCCGGCCGCATCGCCGTCGTCAGCGGGGAGATAGATGTCGGCTGCGAGCAGCACTCCGTCACGCATCCGGACACGGGCGGGGCGTGCCAGATCGCTTTCCGGAGCCGCGGGGATGCGGATGAAGCTGGTCATGACTCTCCTTCTGAACCTCGGCGCCGGGGAGGCCGCGCGGCTCGATGAATCACAACGTAAGTCCGTGGAAGTTAATAGTCAAGTCTGACTAGACTAAAAACTTGTAACATCTATGTATCCTGCAGATGCAGGGGTGAAGGGGGAACGATGGCACGTCCGAGCGTGGCCGCTGAGCGCCGCGACCAGATCATCGAAGCGACGCTCGAGACGATTGCCGAACACGGCATCGCCGGCACCTCTCTCGATCGCATCGCGGAAGCCGCCGGCATGTCGCGCGGACATGTGCGCCACTTCGTCGGCAACCGCGATCAGCTGCTCGCCGACACCGCGCGGCACGTCTTCGCCGACGAGACGGGCACCCTGACGATCCTGCCGTCGACGCTGGTGACGTTCACCGATGCGCTCGACTACCTGTTCGGCGAGGAGTTCACCCGATCAGACACCGAGAATGCGGTCGTCCTCGGGTTCGTCGAGCTCTCGCGCACCAACCCGCCGATCGCCGAGGTGCTCACGGAGGCATACGGCCACACTCGCACGACCCTGGCCGAGCTCGCCGCCGCTGAGTACCCGAAGGCGGATGCCGCGACCTGCGAGCTCGTCGCCGACGGCACGCTCTCGGCCGCGCTCGGCAACGTCTTCATGGGCGACTTCAACCCCGACGAGGTCCGCACTGCCCGGGTGCGCCGCGCCGTCGAGACGCTGCTCGCCGCGCTCTGAGCTTCCGCGTCGTGCGCGCGGCGGCCCTCAGCTCCCGACGCGGACCCGTCGGAGAACGTCGGCTGCGGACTCTTCCGCGGTGTGGTTCGACGTGTCGATCCAATGGCTGTTGTCGCTGAAGCTCTCGCGCATCTTCAGGTCGAGCCGGTCGTAGCCGGTGAAGTCCCATCGGTCGTCGATGTCGCGCGCAGCATTGCGATCTCGACATACCTGGGCACCCGGTGCGAGGACGACGAGGTCCCAGGCGCACACGAGTGCATCCGTCAGAGTCGCGAGCTCTGCCGGCGACTCGAGCACCACGTCGACAACCGCGGTGAAACGTGCCGCCGCCATGTTGTTCGCCAGAGCCGCCACATTGCGGAGCATCAGCTGGATCTGTCGCTCGGCTTCATCACGGGGGCTGCCGAGAGCCCATACTCGTCCGGAGCGAATCATGCCGGATGCCTCGTCGCCGCTGAGTCGCGCTGCTCGCGGCAGGCTCTTCGCAATGAGTTCGGTGACGGTGGACTTCCCGGCACCGGGCATGCCGGTCACGATGATGCAGGACGGCTCTGTGGGGTCGCGGACTTCAGGCATTCCCCGAGTATGCCTGAGTCGCTATGGTGTCGTGGATGGCCACCGAGATCCCGTACCGCGAGCTGCCCGCCGAGCTCGATGATGTGACGTACCGGTTCGGCCCGGACTCCGAGCGTCAAGCCGATGTGACACCGGGAGAGATCACGGAATTCACGATCGATGACAGCGTCGTCTATCCCGGCACCACCCGACGGTGCTGGATCCATGTGCCCGCTGGTTACGACCCGCAGGGCGAGGCGGCGTTGATGGTCTTCAACGACGGCTGGTGGTACTTGGATCCTGACGGTGACGTTCGCGGTGGCATCGTTCTCGACAACCTCATTCACCGCGGTGAGATGCCGGTCACTGTCAGTGTGTTCGTCGATCCGGGTGTCTTCCCAGGCGCTGACAACCCGAAGAATCGGAACGCGGAGTACGACGCATTCGACGACCGCTATGCGTCGTTCCTGCTCACCGAAGTCCTACCGGTCGTCACCGCCCGGTTCCGCGTCTCGTCGGACCCCGACATGCGAGGAATCTGCGGAGGAAGCTCAGGAGGAAACGCGGCCTTCACCGCGGCCTGGGAACGGCCAGACGCCTTCAGGCGCGTGATCGCGTACCTGTCGAGCTTCTCGCAGATGCCCGACGGAAACCCGTACCCCCGGCTACTGATGTCTGAACCCCGCAGGCCACTGACGATCTTCATGCAGGCGGCTCACCGTGACGACGGCTGGAACCAGCCCGAGATGAACTGGCTCGCCGAGAACCTCGAAGTCGCCGCCGCTCTGGCCAAAGCGGGTTACGACTTCCGATTGGTGCTCGGAGACGGCGGCCACAGCGCTAACCACGGCGGCGTCCTGCTGCCGGACGCGCTCCGATGGATCTGGCGAGATGCCACGCCTGCGCCGAAATAGTCGGCGGCTATCGATCGTTTTCGGCGGGAACGGTGGACGCGAGCTCGGGTCGCCGTCGGTCACGTTGCTTCCGCGACGGGCCGATACAGGGCCCCGGCACGAGAGGATGGGGTGGTGCCGATCTCCTCCGACCGCCCGGATTGCTTCCTCCTGCCGGCCGTCGATGCCGCGGCGATCCGGACGCACCCGGATCAGCTGCACCTCGTGCCGCCGGACAGCGAGACCGACGCGTCGGCGATCATCGAGAGCCATCGGCGAGTGCGAGCTGCCCGCGGCAAGAGGGATGCGATCGGGTGCGTCGTCCCGATCGCCGGAGGTCTCCTGCTCGCGGCCGTGGCCGGCGTGGTGATCGCGTCGCTCCGACTGTCGTTTCGAGGCGCGGCCATCGCCGTCGGGTTGCTGTTCGTCCTGGGTGCGGTAGTGACCGCGGTCATCGCCTCGCGTGCGCGACCGGCCACCTCCATCCCGAAGCCCCTGCCGTCCGTGCTGATCCATCCTCTTGTGGAGGCCGGGGCCCCGGCAGATCTGCCAGCTGGAGACATCATGCTCGCGTCGCGGGTGCTCGACGAGCGGGACCGTGCCGAGGCCGACCTCCGGAAGGCCCGCGCCGATGCGCAGCTCACTGACGAAGAACGATACGTCTCCCCTGGTGACCGGTCGACCTGGTACTTCCGCCCGGAGGACCTGCCCGGCCTCGAACGCACAGCAGCCGACGCTGAGAGGCGGTCGCGTGATGTCGCCAGCAGACTCGGGATAGTCCTCGATGCGGACCCCACGTAGCTGATCGTGACGAGCGCGAGAATGGTGGCCGCTCCGGCGTCACCATCTCCACCCTGTCCACCGATATGTTGGGTGATCGGAACCCCCTCGCCGACGGAAGGCACAACCTCATGCGCGTCACCCCTCGGGTCTGGATCGGCCTCGCGATCTACGTCGGCTATGTCGCAGTCATCTTCGTCGTATCGAAACTGAGCGGGGTGGCTTACACCGAGATCGGGACCTCGGCCGAGTTCACCTGGCGAGGAGCGGTACTCGACCTCGCAGTCGGCGCCGTGCTGCTCGCCATCACCACTTGGCTTCTGGGGTGGTGGAGGCCCGCGCTGTTCGAGCGCACGCGCTCGCACCACAAGTGGCCGATCTTCGTGCCCGCGATCATGCTCGTCGTCGCTGTCGTGAACCTGCTCAACACCGACTGGTCGAAGTTCGACGCATCGTTCCTGCTGTCGCTGCTCGCCCTCGGGCTCGCCGTCGGATTCTGCGAAGAGCTGATGTCGCGAGGACTCCTGCTGACTGCCCTCCGCTCGCGCCTCTCTGAGGTATGGGTGTGGCTGCTCACCTCCCTGCTCTTCGGCGGGATGCACATCATCAATGCCGCGCTGGGCGCCCCCGTCGGGCCCACGCTCGGACAGGTGGTGCTCGCCGCGATGTCGGGCACCTGCTTCTACATCGTGCGTCGAGTGACCGGGTCGCTCATCTGGGCGATGGCGTTGCACGGCCTCTGGGATGTCTCGGTGTTCGCGGTCGGGTTCGCCCCGCTCGGCACGGCGTGGGCCGCGTTCCTGAGCCCGGTGATCGGCATCCTCGCTGTCGCCGTCGTCTACTGGGTGATCAAAGGCACGGATGAGAAGCCGGTCGCCGCAGCGAGGTCGACAGCGCCAGCGAGCGCCTGAGGGGAAGCGCTCGCGCGACCCCGTCACTCCTCAGGCGATATAGATCTTCCGCAGCGTCTCGGTGACCGTCCACGCGGTGCGCTGCCCCGCGGCGAGGCGCACGACCGACCCGGGGCCGACCTCGACGGCGGGCAGCGGGGGGTCGACGAACTCGATCCGCGCCTGACCGGTCAGCACGACGAACACCTCGTCGACCTCGGTGTCCGATGCCGTGCCGGGCGTCATCTCCCAGATGCCGATCTCGACCTCACCCAGAGTCCCCAACGCCTGCGCCGCCGTCGTCGGGCGACCGATGAGCACGTCCTCCACGGGCAGCGGTTCGTGCATCAGCGGCAGCGCCGCGGCATCCACTCCGGTTCCCGGCGCGAGCTCGCCCGGCGCGAGCTCGCTCACGAGTCGAAGCCCATGCCGACGGCATCCAGCGTCTTGAGGAACAGGTTGCGCTTGCCCTCGTTGTGATCGGCCCGGTTCATCGCGGCTCGCACGAGGTTGACGCCGATCGAGGCGACGGGCTCGGGCGGGAACGGGATCGGCTTCTCGCGCACCATCGCGAGCTCGGTGCGCTCGGTCGGCTCGCCCGACAGCTTGTCGAGCATGACGTCGGCGGCGAAGCGCGCGGCGCCGACGCCGAGCCCGGTGAACCCGGTCGCGTAGGTCACGCGTCCCTTGCGGGCGGTGCCGAAGAACGCGCAGAAGCGACTCGACGAGTCGATCGCCCCCGCCCACCGATGCGTGAAGCGCAGCCCCTCGAGCTGGGGGAACGTCGTGAAGAAGTGCGAGGCGAGCTTGCGGTGGCTCTCGGCGCGATCCTCGTACTCGGGTCGCACCTTGCCGCCGAAATGGTAGACCGCGTCGTATCCGCCGAACAGGATGCGATTGTCGGCGGTGAGGCGGTAGTAGTGGAACTGGTTGGCGCTGTCGGCCAGGCCCTGGCGGTTCGACCACCCGATCGACGCCAGTTGCTCGTCGGTCAGCGGCTCGGTCATGAGCACGTAGTCGTAGACGGGAACGGTCATCAGGCGGTTGCGCTTGAGCAGCGAGGGGAAGACGTTCGTGGCGAGAGCCACGGCATCCGCTCGCACCTGCCCGCCGTCACGTGTGACGAGCGTGATCGCGCTCGATCCGTCGCCGATGACCTCGCGCACGAGCGACTGCTCGTAGATCTCGACCCCGAGTTCGACCGCGACGCGCGCCAGCTCGAGACCGAGCTTGGCGGGGTGCACGAGCGCACAGGCATCGCGCTCCCAGGCGCCGGCGAGGAACGTGTCGGAATGCACCTCGGCCTGCACGGCCTCGCGGTCGAGGAATCCCTCCTCCTCGCGCAGCCACTCCACCTGGTGCGGCTCGACGGCCACGGCGAGTTGACCGGTGCGCTCGAAGTCGGCATCCATGCCGTACCGCTTCACGGTCTCTTCGATGCCGTCGAGGTTCTCGATCCCCAGCTCTTCCAGGCGGTCGATCTCGTCGGGCCAGCGCGTGAGGCCGTTCTCGTGTCCGTGCGTGATGCTCGCCTCGCAGAACCCTCCGTTGCGGCCCGACGCCGCCCACGCGATGCGCGACGCCTCGAGCAGCACGACCTTGCGCTGAGGATCGCGCTCCTTCGCGCGCACGGCGGTCCACAGGCCGGCATAGCCCCCGCCGACGATGGCGAGGTCGGCGGTGATGCGGTCGGTGAGCGCGGGGTGCGAGACGCGCTCGACATCATCGAGCCAGAACACGCTGAACGCAGTGTTGCGCAGCGAGGCATCGATCACGGCATCCGCGGGGCGGCGACGTTCGAAGACCGTGGTTCCCATGGTGTTCTCCTGGTTCCGGACCCGCGCCTTAGCGCGTGCCCCAGTTGTAGAGGTCTTTGTAGAGCCCTGCGTAGAGCAGGCTCTCGGTGTGCGTGATGCCGGGGATCGTACGGATGCGGGTCGCGATCAGATCGAGCAGGTGGCTGTCGCTCTCGCACACCGCCTCGACGAGGATGTCGAACGTGCCGAGCGTGACGACGACGTACGCGAGCTCGGTGATCTTCGTCAGCTCCTCCGCGATCAGCCGCGGGTCGCCCGTGACGCGGATGCCGATCATGGACATGCGGTTGAAGCCGAGCTGCATCGGGTCGGTCACCGCGACGATCTGGATGATGCCCGCCTCGGTCATCCGCTGCACGCGCTGACGCGCCGCCGCCTCGCTGAGCCCCACCTCTCGGCCGATCTCGGCATAGGGCCGTCGACCGTCCTCCTGCAGCAGCTCGACGATCCGCTTCGAGATGTCGTCCAACACGGGCTGCTTCGGCGTGGTGCTCATGTGTCGATATTGACAGGATCGGCGCTCCCTGGCAACTGATTCCATCGTTAAGGTCACTTCACTCTTCTGTATTCGTGATCCGGTCGCTAGCATGGCGAGCATGGCCACAGAACTCCTTCAGAACTTCATCGGCGGGCAGTACGTTCCCCTGAGCGGACAGAAGCGGATGCCGCTGATCGACCCGGTGACCGAGGAGGCCTACGGCGAGCTGCCGGTCTCGGACGCCTCCGACGTGGACGCCGCCTATGCCGCCGCATCCGCCGCGTTCCCGATCTGGCGCGACACCACTCCCGCCGATCGCCAGCTCGCGCTGTTCCGCATCGCCGATGAGATGCAGACCCGCGCCGAGGAGTTCGCCGACCTCGAGTCGAAGGACACCGGCAAGCCGCGTGCCAGCCTCGTGGCCGACGAGATCCTGCAGTCGATCGACCAGCTGCGCTTCTTCGCCGGAGCCGCCCGCAGTCTCGAAGGACGCGCGGCGGGGGAGTACCTCGCCGGCCACACCTCGTTCGTGCGACGCGAGCCGATCGGCGTGATCGGACAGGTCACCCCCTGGAACTATCCGCTGAACATGGCCGTGTGGAAGATCGCCCCGGCGCTCGCCGCAGGCAACACGGTGGTGCTGAAGCCCGCCGAGTCGACGCCCCTGACCACCCTGCTGCTCGCCGAGATCGTCGCGCTGCACACGCCCGCCGGCACGCTCAACGTCGTGCTCGGCGACCGCGACACCGGCGTGGCGCTGGTCGAGCATCCGACGCCGCAGATGGTCGCCATCACCGGATCCGTGCGCGCCGGGATGGCCGTCGCGCGATCCGCGGCGAACGACGTCAAACGGGTGCACCTCGAGCTCGGCGGCAAGGCGCCCGCGATCGTCTTCCCCGATGCGAACCTCGACAAGGCGGCATCCGGCATCGTCACCGGCGCGTTCTTCAACGCCGGACAGGACTGCACCGCGGCCACCCGCGTGCTCGTGCACTCGTCTGTGCACGACGAGTTCGTCGCCGCGCTGGTCGCGAAGGCGAAGACGGATGCCCGCACGGGCGCCCCGCACGAGGAGGGCGTGCTCTACGGTCCTCTCAGCAGCGCTGCCCAGCTCGCTCAGGTGCAGGGCTTCGTCGACCGCCTGCCTGCACACGCCTCGATCGAGACCGGCGGTGCGCGTCAGGGTGAGAAGGGCTACTTCTTCGAGGCGACCATCGTGTCGGGTCTGCATCAGGACGACGAGGCCGTGCAGGGCGAGATCTTCGGCCCGGTGCTGACCGTGCAGTCGTTCGAGACCGAGGAGCAGGCGCTCGAGATGGCGAACGACGTGCCCTACGCCCTCGCATCCTCGGTGTGGACCACCGATCATGCCCGCGCGATGCGCTTCTCGCGCGACCTCGACTTCGGCTGCGTGTGGATCAACACCCACATCCCGTTCGTCTCCGACATGCCTCACGGCGGTTTCAAGCACTCGGGCTACGGCAAAGACCTCTCGCAGTACGGCTTCGACGACTACACGCGCATCAAGCACGTGATGTCCGCGCTGGACTGAGACAGGGTCTCGGGCTACCAGCGCGAGCGGATGAGCGACCCTCGCGTGAACCGCACCACCGAGATCGTCATCGGCACACTGCCGACGGGGGCATCGAGCGCTCGCGCGAGCAGCAGCTCGGCGGCCGATCTGACCTCGGCGAGCGTCGCGGCGACGCCGCGCACGTCGAGGTCGGCGACGTGCAGCACCCACCATCCGCGCTCGAGCAGGGCCGTCACCTCATAGGGGTACACGGCCGGGGTCGGAGTGTCGATGCGCGACGACGGACGTCGGTCGAGTCGGTGCGGGATGGTCGGTCGCATCGGATGCCTCCTCCCTGTGGTCGTACGGGGCCGCGGTGGCTCCCTGAAGCAAGACGCGCACGGCCGTGGATCATGACGCGGATCAGGGTCCGGATCTCTCGACACGTATGACGCGATGTGTCAAGCTGGGGCGGACGTCGAATCCGGGGGGATCAACTTGGCACGACCACTTGCGGGGCCCCAGACCCTGCTCCGAACACTCAACGGCCGCGCGATCCTCGAGACGCTCGCGCGCCGAGGCCCGCTCACCCGCGCCGAACTGGTCGCCGAGACCGGTCTCTCGCGCACTGCGGTGACGCAGGTGCTGCGGATGCTCGAATCATCGTCGGCGGTCGCCGCTGCGGGCGTCGACCGTGACACGCGGGGACCGGCAGCAGGGCGCGTCTCGCTGCATCCTCATCTCGGACTCGCCGCGGCAGTGCACGTCGACGCCCACGCCGCCCACGTCGCGCTGGTCGACCCCACCGGAGCCGTGCGGGCCGAGAGCCACGCCGCCTTCCCCGTGCGCGGGGACCGCGTGCAGCACATCGCCGGCCTCATCGATGCCTGTCAGAGGGCGGTGGCCGGTCCGCTGCTGCTGGCGGTCGTCGGCATCCCGGGCATCGTCACCGCCGACGGGGGCATCCGCGATGATCAGGGTCCCGACGGCGGCGCGTTCAAGAACGCCCTGTCGACGCGCCTCGGCTGCCCGGTGCGGGTGGAGAACGACGTCAACCTCGCGGCGCTCGCCGAGCTCTCCGAGGGCGCCGGCGCGGCGCTCAGCAGCTTCGCGCTGCTGCTCCTCGACGACGGACTCGGCGCCGGCATCGTGATCGACGGCTCCCTGCACCGGGGCTTCTCGGGCGTGGCCGGCGAGGTCATGTATCTGCCGCAGAGTCCGCTGCCGATCGGCGCTCCCGTGCTCGGTGACGCCGTCGTGCGCGACCTCGCCCTGGCGAACGGGCGTGACCCGGACGAGACGATCGACCAGCATCTCGACGCCGCCTCCGCCGGCGATCCGGCCGCACTCGCCATGGCCGCCGAGATGGGACGCAGACTCACCCTGATCGCTGGCAGCATCGCGCTCGTGCTCGACCCCGAGGCGTTCCTCCTCAGCGGCACGGCCGCCCACCCGGCGCTGGCCCGAGCGGCGGTCGCCTTCGCCGAAGAGCTCGCCCCGCAGCTCCCGCTCACCCTCCTCGTCTCGTCGTTCGGCCCAGAGGCGCCGCTGGTCGGGGCGGTCGGTGAGGCGGCATCCGCTCTTCGCGCGACCGTCTTCTCGCGGTTGCTTCCCGCATCGGACAGGAGTCGGCGATGACCTCGGACCTCGCGGATCGCCTCGGCCTTGCGCCCGGAGCCAGGGGCGTGATCATCAACGCCGACGACTTCGGCATGTGCCACGCGGCCAACACGGCGATCATGCAGCTGCTCGATGCGGGGCACATCGACTCGACGACGCTCATGGTGCCGTGCGCGTGGGCACCCGAGGCGCTCGCTTTCGCGGCCTCGCGCGCCGACCTCGACGTCGGCGTGCACCTCGTGCTCACGAGCGAGTGGACCGACTACCGCTGGCGGCCCCTGACCGGCACCGACACCACCCTCGTCGACGACGCGGGGTACTTTCCCGCCGGCGTTCTCGCGATCGAAGAGCTCGCGTCGGTCGACGACGTCACCGCCGAGATCGCCGCACAGCTGCAGACGGCGCTGGATGCCGGGGTCGACGTGACGCATCTCGACAACCACATGGGGTCTGTCTACGGTCTGCTGACCGGGCGGGACTTCCTCGGCCCGGTGTTCGAGCTCGCCGCCCGCAACGGCCTGCCGTTCCGGCTGCCGCGCAGCATGGACGGGACCGGCGACGACGCCGCCCTGCAGGCGAAGCTCGCCGAGGCCTCGGCCGCCGCCGACGCGCTCGGCGTCGAGATCATCGATCGGCTGTGGAGCCACCCGTTCGAAGAGGCGCCGGACGAGTCGTACGAACAGGTGCGCGACGGGTTCATCGCGCTGCTGCGCGCGGTTCCGGCCGGAGTGACCGAGATCTACCTGCATCCGATGGTCGACGACGACGAGCTGCGCGCGGCCGTCGACTTCGGTGCGGCCAAACGCGGGCACGAGCTTCGCCTGCTCTCCGACCCCGAGGTGCTGCAGGTGTTCGACGACGAGGGACTGGTGCGGCTCGGATGGCGCGATCTGCGCGATCTGCAGCGGAGCCGACGCGCATGACCTCGTTGACGACGCGGCTGCGCGACCGACGACTCGACGCCGCCCCCACGAGGGCTCAGGCCATCGCGTTCGGAGCATCGGGGTTCCCGACCCAGCTCATGGCGCAGACGTTCTCGGCGTTCGTCGTCTACTTCTACGTCACCCACCTCGGTGTCGCGCCAGCGTGGGTGGCCGCGGCGATGATCGCGCACGGCGTGCTGAACGCGGTGCTCAACCCGGTCGTCGGGGCGCTGTCCGATCGCATCCGCACGCCGTGGGGCCGCCGCATCCCGTGGATCGGTCTCGGCATCGTGCCGCTCGTGGTCGCCTTCGCGCTGGTGTGGATGCCGCCTGAGCTGCCGACCGCCGGGCTGATCGTCTGGTTCCTGATCGTGGTGGCGGTGTACGACATCGCCTTCGTCGTGGTCGTGCTGAACATCTCGGCGCTGTTCCCCGAGATCTTCCGCACCACCGATGAGCGGGCGCGTGGCAACGTGCCCCGGCAGATCTTCGCGATCCTCGGCATGGTGCTCGGCACCGCGGGTGCCCCTGCGCTGTACGACTCGATCGGCTGGCCGGGAATGGCCCTCGTGCTCTCGGCGGTCTGCCTCGTGCTGCTCGTCTGGTCGTTCTTCGGCGGCATGATCGAGCGTCGAGTGCCCGAGGCCGCATCCGAGGCGATGCGCTGGGGCGACCAGCTGAAGTACACGTTCGCGAACCGGGCGTTCGTGCCCTACGTGCTCGGCTCGCTGTTCATCCAGACCTCGATCGCCGTCATCCTCGCGGCGCTGCCGTTCTACGTGCGCTACTCGCTGGGCGCCGCCGAGGGAGAGGCGAGCCTGCTGCTGGGGGCGATCTTCGTCACAGCCATCCCGTCGATCGTGCTGTGGAGCGCGATCGTGCGCCGCACCTCACCCCGCGCCGCGCTGCTGTGGAGCGTCGCCGTGTTCGGGATCTCCGTGCTCGGCTACCTGCTGCCGTCGACCGTGCTCGCCGCGGCGCTCATCGGCGTCGCGGTGGGCGTCGGCGTCGGCGGTCTGCTGCAGCTGCTCGAGGTCGTGCTCGCCCAGATCATCGACGAGGACGCCACGCGCACCGGTCATCGACGCGAGGGCGCGTACTTCGGGGTGAACGGCTTCGTCGTGCGCGGCTCGGTCGTGCTGCAGGCCGTCGTGGCGGCGGTGGTGCTCACGGCATCCGGCTTCGACGCCTCGCTCGGAGATGCGCAGCCGGAGGCCGTCGACGGCGGGATCCGCGTCATGGTCGCGGTGGTCCCGCTCGTCTTCGCCGCCCTCGCGTGGCTGTGCTTCTGGCTCTACCCGATCCGCACGCGCGATCTCTGACCGACGTCAGGACGCGGCCCGACGGGCCTCCCAGCCCGTGCGCACCATCTCGTCGACCGTGTATCGCATCTTCCAGTCGAGGTCACGCGCGGCGAGCTCGCCGGTCGCGACGATGCGGTCGGGGTCTCCCGGACGCCGAGGGCCGATCTCAGGGGTGAAGTCGATGCCCGTGACGCGTGCGACCGCGTCCATGATCTGCTTCACGCTGAGGCCGTCGCCCGAGCCGAGGTTGTACGCGGCCTCGATCGGCTCGCCACCGGCGAGACGCTTCGCTGCCGCGACGTGGGCGGCGGCGATGTCGCCGACGTGCACGTAGTCGCGCACGTTGGTGCCGTCCTCGGTGTCGTAGTCGTCGCCGTTGATGCGGGGGGTCTCGCCGGCGATGAGCTTCTCGAACACGATCGGGAAGAGGTTGTGCGGGCTCACGTCATAGACCGACGGGTCGGCCGAGCCGACCACGTTGAAGTAGCGCAGCGAGGTGTGACGCAGCGGCTTGTCGGAGTCGGCGGTCGCGATCGCCTGGTCGCGGAGCAGCCACTCGCCGATGAGCTTGGACTCGCCGTAGGGGCTCGCCGGCTTTTTGGCGGTCTCCTCGACGACGAGCGCCACATCGGGAGTGCCGAACACGGCCGCCGACGACGAGAACACGATGTTGGTGACGCCCGCGGCATCCATCGCCTCGAGGATCACCCGAGTGCCCTCGACGTTCTGCGCGTAGGTGTGCAGCGGACGCTGCACCGAGACGCCGGCGTACTTGTATCCGGCGACGTGGATGACGCCCTCGGCGTTGTGATCGCGCAGCGCCTTCTCGACCAGTTCACGGTCGAGGATGCTGCCCTGCACGAAAGCCACGCCTTCGGGCACGAACGATGCGACGCCGCTCGAGAGGTCGTCGAGGACGACGGGCGTGAGCCCGGCATCCGCCAGTGCGCGAACGACGTGCGAGCCGATGTAGCCGGCGCCGCCGGTCACGATCCAGGACATTGTGCTCCTCAGGGTGGGGAAGTGTTCAGTATCTCAGGTCGCGATCGGCGGACTCTGAGGCCGCTCGTTCACGACGTGGTCGAGCGGGCAGCGGTCACGCGTCGCGATGCGCTCCGGCCGACGGCGTGACGGTGAAGATCACGGGGGAGGTGAAACCGGATGCGGCGAACGCCGCCGACACGGCATCCGTCACCTGCTGCACCGAGTCCTGCTCGATCAGCGCGATCGCCGCACCGCCGAAGCCTCCGCCGGTCATGCGAGCACCGAGTGCGCCGGCCGCGATGGCCGTTTCGACCGCCGTGTCGAGCTCGGGGACCGAGATCTCGAAGTCATCGCGCATCGAGGCGTGCGAGGCCACGAGCAGGTCGCCGATCGCACGGGCACCGTCTTCGCGCAGCACCACGACGGTGTCGAGCACGCGCTGGTTCTCGGTGACCACGTGCCGCACGCGGCGGAACGTCACGTCGTCCATGAGCTCCTCGGCGCGGGGCAGGTCGTCGACCGAGACGTCGCGCAGGCTCGGCACGCCCATGATCGCGGCACCGCGCTCGCAGGCCGCACGGCGCTCGCCGTATCCGCCCGTGGAGTGCGCGTGCTTGACCCGGGTGTCCATCACGAGGATCGCGAGGCCGGCCTCGGCGATGCCGACCTGCACGAGGTTCGCATCGAGCGAGCGGCAGTCGAGGAAGATCGCGGCATCCGGCTCGCCGAGCACCGACGCCATCTGGTCCATGATGCCGGTCGGTGCGCCGACCGCCTCGTTCTCGGCCTTCCGGCCGACACGGGCGAGGGCGACGCGGTCGAGCCCGGCGGCCCAGAGGTCGTTGAGCGCGGATGCCGTGGCACCCTCGATCGCCGCCGACGACGAGAGCCCCGCACCCACGGGCACGTCGGACGCGATGGCGATGTCGAGTCCTGAACCGGTGGCCGCGGACGGAGCGACACCGTCGGCCTGGCGCAGCGCCCACGCGACGCCGAGGGGGTAGGCGGCCCACTCGGGCACGCGCGGCGCGGTGCCGGTCGGGGTCGGGAACAGCTCGTCGAGGTCGTCGAGGGAGACCTCGACCGGCTCGTCGGCGAAGGTCGAGGCGACGCGGATGCGGCGGTCGTCACGGATTCCCACGGCGGCGACTGTGCGATGCGGGATGGCGAAGGGCAGCACGAATCCGTCGTTGTAGTCGGTGTGCTCGCCGATCAGGTTCACGCGCCCCGGCGCCGACCAGACGCCTTCGGGGGTGCGACCGGTGAGGTCGGTGAAGAGTGCGCGCGCGGCGTCCTGGGTGGTGGTCATGCGGATGCCTCGTCTGCGTTCTGGTCTGCGGATGCGGTGTGTGCGGCGTCGGCCTTCGCGATGGCCTCGCGGATGCGGGCCGCACCCTGCTCGGGGGTGACCTCGGCGGCCCAGGCCCACATCGCGGCCTCGGATCCCGCGAGGAACTTGAGCTTGTCGACCGCCCGGCGGGGGCTGGTCAGCTGCAGGTGCAGGCGCACGCTGTCTCGGCCGACGTTCACCGGGGCCTGGTGCCAGGCGGCGATGTAGGGCGTCGGGGTGTCGTAGAGCGCGTCGACACCGCGGAGCAGTCGCAGGTAGAGGGGCGCGAGCTCGTCGCGTTCGGCATCCGTCGTCTCGGCGAAGTCCGGAACGTGGCGGTGCGGCATGAGGTGCACCTCCAGCGGCCAGCGGGCGGCGAAGGGCACGAACGCCGTCCAGTGCTCCCCGCGGAAGACGACCCTCTCGGACGCCTGCTCGGACTCGAGGATGTGCTGGAACAGGTCGGGCGCGGTGCGGTCGATCGAGTCGAGCAGGCGCGTGGTGCGCGGCGTCACGTAGGGGTAGGCGTAGATCTGGCCGTGGGGGTGGGGCAGCGTGACGCCGATGGCCTCGCCGCGGTTCTCGAACGGGAAGATCTGCTGGATGCCCGGCAGCTTCGAGAGGGCGGCGGTGCGGTCGGCCCAGGCCTCGATCACCGTGCGGGCGCGCGTCACCGACTGGGTGCCGAACGAGCCGGTGTGCTCGGGGCTGAAGCACACGACCTCGCAGCGTCCGACCGAGGTGCGGGTGCGGCCGAGTCCGAGGGCGCTGAGGTCGTCGAGCCCGCGCGGAGGGTTGCTCGCTGCGGGGGCGGTGCCGGTGGCTTCGGCGAGAGCGGGGCCGAACGCGGGCGAGCGGTTCTCGAAGACGGCGACGTCGTAGAGCGACGGCACCTCAGACGGGTTGGTCGGCGACTGCGGAGCGAGCGGGTCGGCATCGGCGCTCGGCATCATCACCCGGTTCTGCCGGTTGGCGGCGACCGTGATCCAGTCGCCGGTCAGCACATCGAGGCGCATCGTGGCGGTCTCGCCGCGGGCGTCGAGCGTGCGGCTGTCGACGGCGCGGTCGGCGCCGAGCGTCGTGTCGGGATCGTCGAAGTAGATCAGTTCGCGGCCGTCGGCGAGCGTCGTCGCGCGCTTGACGATGCCGGCGGAGAGGGTCTCGGTTCGCAACTCGGGAGATTCGGGCGTGTTCACGTAAACATGGTACGCACAGCGCCGTGGTAACGTCAACATTCCGGAGTTGTGAGCGCGTAGAGAGGGTGCCCGTGGACGACGAGCTGCTGCGCGACGATGATCTGCGTCGCGGCGCCGCGCGCCCGCGCCGCCGCCAGGCCCCGTCCGGTCGTGTCTCGATGGCGATGGTCGCCTCCCGTGCCGGCGTCTCGGGTCAGACCGTGTCGCGCGTCGTCAACGACAGCCCTCGCGTCGACCCCGCGACCCGCCGGCGCGTCGAAGCCGCGATGGCCGAGCTCGGCTACCGCCCCCACCGCGCAGCGCGCGCTCTGCGCACAGGACGCTCGCAGACCATCGGACTCGTCGTCACCACTCTCGCGACGGTCGGCAACTCGCGGATGCTGCAGGCCACCGCCGAGGCCGCGGCTGAACGCGGCTACGCCCTCACCCTCGTCACCGCGGGCGACAGCGTGGCCGACGCCTTCGAGCGCCTGGCCGAGCAGGAGGTCGACGGCGCGATCGTGCTGAACGAGGCGTCGGCGCTGGTACCCGCAGCCGATCGGCCGCCGGGACTGCGCCTCGTGGTCGTCGACGCCCCGGGGTCTGCGGATCTCGCCGTCGTGCACAGCGACCATGTCGGAGGCGCCGCTGCGGCGACCGCTCACCTGCTGGGCCTCGGACACGAGACGGTGCACCACCTCGCCGGGCCTGCCGACTCGTTCGCGGCCGCCGAGCGCGAGCGCGGATGGCGGAAGGCGCTCGCGGAGGTCGGGGTCGAGGCGACCGAGGTCGTCCGCGGCGACTGGACCGCCGAGGCAGGGTTCGCCGCGGGCGAGGCGCTGCGAGCAGCATCCGCCGTTTTCTGCGCCAACGACCAGATGGCGCTCGGGCTCCTCCGTGCGCTCGCCGAGTCGGGGCGGCGGGTTCCCGAGGACGTCAGCGTCATCGGCTTCGACGACGTGCCGGATGCCGCCAACTACCGCCCACCGCTGACGACGATCCGTCAGGATTTCACCGCCCTCGCCCACCGGGCGGTCGGCCTGCTCGTCGCCGAGATCGAGGGTGCCGCGGGCGGTGCGGCATCCGCTGTCGTCGTGCCGACGCTTCTGGTCGAACGCTCCAGCACGCGCTGAGCCGCGCCGCCCGCACCCTCTGCCCCCGCACCCCGGCCCCGCCCCCTACGGTGCGTGGCCAGAAACGCACCTGAATCGCGCCTTTCGGATGCGTTTGTGACCACGCACGCGGCAGGGGCGGCCACGCCACCGCCCCGCGAACCCGGATAGCGGTTTCCACCCGCCGCTTGCGCGCCCGACGGAGTCGTGGCATGCTGACGGAAAGCGCTTACCCACATCGGGCGACCGGCGCACCGGCTTCCCACAGAACGGACCAGCAATGTCACAGGCGACACCCCGCGAGATCGGGATCATCATGAACGGCGTCTCCGGGCGCATGGGCTACCGGCAGCACCTCGTGCGGTCGATCCTCGCGATCCGCGACCAGGGCGGCATCGAGCTGCCCGACGGATCCCGCATCACGGTCAAGCCGCTGCTTGTCGGCCGCAACGAGGCCAAGCTCGCCGAGCTCGCCGCGAAGCACGGCATCGACGACTACACGACCGACCTCGACGCAGCGCTCGCCGACCCGAAGTGGGAGATCTACGCCGATTTCCTCGTGACCAAGGCCCGCGCCTCGGCCCTGCGCAAGGCGATCGCGGCCGGCAAGGCGATCTACACCGAGAAGCCGACCGCCGAGTCGCTCGACGAGGCCCTCGAGCTCGCGCGTCTCGCGGACGAGGCCGGCGTCAAGACCGGCGTCGTACACGACAAGCTCTACCTGCCGGGCCTGCAGAAGCTCAAGCGCCTCATCGACTCCGGTTTCTTCGGCCGCATCCTCTCGGTGCGCGGCGAGTTCGGGTACTGGGTCTTCGAGGGTGACTGGCAGCCCGCGCAGCGCCCCAGCTGGAACTACCGCACCGAAGACGGCGGCGGCATCATCGTCGACATGTTCCCGCACTGGAACTACGTGCTCGAGAACCTGTTCGGCGAGGTCAAGAGCGTCTACGCGCAGGCCGCCGTGCACATCGCCGACCGCTGGGACGAGAACGGCGAGCACTACACCGCCACCGCCGAGGACGCCGCGTACGGCATCTTCGAGATCGAGGGCGGCATCGTCGCCGAGATCAACTCCAGCTGGACGGTGCGCGTCAACCGCGACGAGCTCGTCGAGTTCCAGGTCGACGGCACCCACGGATCCGCGGTCGTCGGACTCTTCGGCGCGAAGATCCAGCCCCGCAACGCGACTCCGAAGCCGGTCTGGAACCCCGACCTCGAAGACAGCCACGACTACGACGCCGACTGGCAGAACGTCCCGACCAACGACGTCTTCCTCAACGGCTTCCGTCAGCAGTGGGAGGAGTACCTGGTCTCGTTCGTCGAGGGCACGAAGTACCCCTTCGACCTGCTCTCGGGCGCCCGCGGCGTGCAGTTCGCCGAGGCGGGGCTGACCTCCAGCGCCGAAGGCCGCAAGGTCGCGCTCACCCCGCTGACGCTGGGCTGAGCATGACCACTCTCCGACTTCTCGACGCCGCGGGCGCGGTGACGGATGCCGAGCTGCGCGAGGGCGGCGGGTATACGCGTCCGGCCTCTCCGCTGCAGAGCCGCGTCGCGTACGCCGCAGCCCACGTCGTGCCGAAGGTGCACGCCGACAACACCCCGGGGCAGCCCGCCGACATCGACTGGGACTCGACTCTGGCGTTCCGCCGCAACGTGTACTCGTGGGGTCTGGGCGTCGCCGACGCCATGGACACCGCTCAGCGGAACATGGGGCTGGATGCCGCGGCGACGCGCGAGCTCATCGCGCGCAGCGCCGAGGTCGCCCGCGAGGAGGGCGGCTCGGTCGTGGTCGGCGTCAACACCGATCACGTCGCCGAGTCGCACATCTCGCTCGACCAGGTGATCGACGCCTACAAGGAGCAGCTGCACTTCACCGAGGAGCAGGGGGCGGGCCCGGTGCTCATGGCCTCTCGCCACCTCGCCCGTGTCGCTGAGAACGCCGACGACTACCGTCGCGTCTATCGCGAGGTGCTCTCGGCGGCCACCGTCCCGGTCGTGCTGCACTGGCTCGGCACGGCTTTCGACCCCGAGCTCGCCGGGTACTTCGGAGCGGACGACTGGCAGACGGCATCCGCTGTGCTGCTCGACGTGATCGCCGAGAACCCCGACAAGGTCGCCGGCGTGAAGATGAGCCTCCTGAACGCCGAGTCGGAGATCTCGGTGCGCGAGCGACTGCCGCAGGGTGTGCGCATGTTCACCGGCGACGACTTCAACTACGTCGGCCTCATCGGCGGAGACACCGTGGGGCAGGGTGACGGGCACTCCGACGCGCTGCTCGGCGCGTTCGCCGCCATCACCCCGGTCGCCTCCGCGGCGATCCAGGCGCTCGATGCCGGGGACCCCGAGCTCTACCTCGAGATACTCGGCCCGACCGAAGAGCTCAGCCGCCAGGTGTTCGCCGCGCCGACCTTCTATTACAAGACCGGTGTCGCCTTCCTCGCCTGGCTCAACGGGCACCAGCCCGCGTTCCAGATGGTCGGCGGACTGCACTCGGCGCGCAGCCTTCCGCACCTCAGCCGCATCGTCGAGCTGGCGAACGCGTCGCTCGCCCTCGAGAATCCCGAACTCGCACGCGAGCGCTGGCACGGGATGCTCCGCCTGAACGGAGTGGACCTGTGACCGTCGACCCGCGCCTGTCGATCAACCAGGCCACGATCAAGCACGCAGACCTCGCGACGGCGCTGCGGGTGACGGCGGATGCCGGCATCCAGGCGATCGGCCTGTGGCGCGAGCCCGTGAACGAGGTCGGGCTCGACGTCGCCGCGCAGATGCTCGCCGATTCGGGGCTGCGCTTCACGACCCACTGCCGCGGTGGTTTCTTCACCCTTCCGGAGGGGCCGGATCGCATTGCTGCGCTCGACGACAACCGCCGAGCGATCGAGGAGACCGCGACCCTCGCCGCCGCGGGCGCCGACGGATCGACGGCCGTTCTCGTGCTCGTGGCCGGCGGCATCCCGGTGGGATCGCGCGATCTGATCGGCGCACGCGAGCGTGTGCGCGACGCGATCGGCGTGCTCGCGTCCGACGCGAAAGCGGCGGGCGTGACGCTCGCGATCGAGCCCCTGCATCCGATGTACGCCTCCGACCGCGCGGTCGTCTCGACGCTCGGGCAGGCGCTCGACATCGCGGCCGATTTCGATGCCGACGTCGTGGGCGCGGCGGTGGACACGTTCCACATCTGGTGGGATCCGCAGGTGCTCGAGCAGATCACGCGCGCCGGTCGCGAAGGGCGCATCGCGACGTACCAGGTGTGCGACTGGAAGACCCCGCTCGCCGCCGATGTGCTGCTGTCGCGGCACTACACGGGTGACGGCGTGATCGACTTCGGCTCGCTCACGCGAGCCGTGATCGACACCGGATACGACCGTGACATCGAGGTCGAGATCTTCAACGCCGACATCTGGGCGGACGCTCCCGAGCACGTCGTCCGTCGGACGGCCGAGACCTTCGGCATCGCGATCTCGCCGCACCTGCGCTGACGGCCGCCGGGATCCGGTCGGGGTCGGGTTTCGCTCGGGCACCGGCCGCGAACGTCCGCGAGTGGGCCACGCTTCTACCGTCTGCAGGACTCGAGCACGGATGCAGGGCCGTGACACCGTTTCTGTCCTGCATCCGTGCCTGGGTCCTGCAGGTGGGACGGGGTGCGGCGGTCTTCTCGTCGGACCGGACCGGACCAGACAAGACAAGACCGAACCGGACCGGCCGAGGGAACCGGAACCGGACCGGACCGTTCGCCGGAACCGGACCGGACCGTTCGCCGGAACCGGACCGGACCGTTCGCCGGAGCACGTGCAGGACTCGAGCACGGATGCAGGGCCGTGGCACCGTTTCTGTCCTGCATCCGTGTCTGCGTCCTGCAGATGGGAGGGGGTGCGGCGGTCTTCTCGTCCGACGGGACCGGACCGGAAAAGACCGGACCGGAAAAGACCGGACCGTTCGCCGGAACCGGACCGGACCGTTCGCCGGAGCACGTGCAGGACCCGAGCACGGATGCAGGGCCGTAACACGGTTTCTGTCCTGCATCCGTGCCTGGGACCTGCAGATGGGACGGGGGACGGCGGTCTTCTCGTCCGACGGGACCGGACCGGACCGGAAAAGACCGGACGTACAGAACGCCGCCGAAGACCGGATCCCCACCCGGGAACCGCCCACCTGTACGCGGCGGTCGCGCACGGCGCAAGCCCCGAGACACCCCGCCGAACGATTGAGAGGATGACGTCATGACGAAGATCCGCCCAGGGCTCTGCTCGGTGACCTTCCGGTCGCTGAGCGCCGACCAGGTGGTCGACCTCGCCGCCGACGCCCGACTCGAGGTCATCGAGTGGGGAGCCGATTCGCATGTGCTGCCCGGCGACGTCGAGCAGGCCGCGAGGGTGGCGACACTCACGACGGATGCCGGGCTCGTCGCGTGCTCCTACGGCTCGTACTTCCGTGCCGGTGCCGACGAGCCGATCACCCCCGTGCTCGACACCGCCGAGGCGCTCGGTGTCGATCGCGTGCGCGTCTGGGCTGGGCCGATCGGCTCCGACGAGGCGTCGCCGCAGGACTGGGCGTCGACGATCGCCCGACTGCAGGATGCTGTCGATGAGGCCGCCGCCCGGGGAATCTCGCTCGCGCTCGAGTTCCACTCCGGGACGCTCGCCGACACCGCCCCGACGACGCTGCGGGTGCTCGATGAGGTGGCTCGGCCGACGCTCAGCTCGTACTGGCAGCCGACGGTCGGTGCCACGGTCGATGCGGTGCTCGACGAGTACCGCGCGGTCGCCGACCGGGTCAGCGCCGCGCACGTGTTCTCGTGGTGGCCGGATCACGAGAGGCTTCCGCTGCGGGCGAGGGATGCCCTGTGGACCCGCTTCTTCGCGGATGCGCTGTCCGCGACGACTCCGCCCCGCGATGCGCTGCTCGAGTTCGTACCCGGCGATGATCCGACGCTGCTGCGTGGCGAGGCGGCGACGCTGCGCGCCTACCTCTCCCTCTGAGCCATGCGCCCCCGCAGCCCGGTTGCCGGACCCTCCCCGGCATCGCCCTCACCGCGCAGTATGCTCAGGGCATGAGTCAGCAGGAAAGCCCTTCCCGCGTGCGTCAGCCGCGGCATTCGCGGGGCGCGGCCCCGACCCTGCACGACGTCGCCCGTGAGGCCGGGGTCTCGCTCGCCACGGCATCCCGTGTTCTCAACGGATCCGAGCGCAAGGTGGCCGAGTCCTTCCGTGAGCGCGTCGAGCAGGCGGCCGCCGAACTGGGCTACACGGCGAACGCATCGGCGCAGGCGACCGCCCGAGGAAGCTCGCCCGTCATCGCACTGCTGGTCGCCGACATCGCCGACCCCTACTTCGGACTCATCGCGGCCGGTGTCGCTCGCGGAGCCGACGAACAGGGCCTGGTCGTGACGATCGCGATCACCGAGCGAGATCCGGCACGCGAGGCGCGCATCGTGCGGGCCCTCCGTGGGCAGCGACCCCAGGGCCTGATCCTCGCCGCATCGCGCACGAACGAGCCGACGGACTCCGACACCTCACGCGAGCTCGCGGAGTACGCCCGCTTCGGTGGACGCGTGGTCACGTTCGGCGCCGGCAGCGCAGACAACCGCCACGTCGAGATCGACAACCGCGCCGGCGCCGAAGCGCTCGGTCGCCGCATGGCGTCTCTCGGATACCGCTCCGCCATCGCGATCGGCGCGGCCGAGGGAGTGCTGACGTCGGACGAGCGTCTCGCCGGATTCCGCGCCGGCTTCGAGACCGACGGCGGGGCGATCGGGCGGGTGATCCGCGGCGACTTCCGCCGCGAATCGGGTGCGCAGGCGATGACGGCGGCCCTCTCCGACGGCGTCGAACCCGGCACCCTCGTGTTCGGCATGAGCGACGTGGTCGCGATCGGAGCGATGGCGGCGATCCGCGGGGCCGGTCGTGAGGTCGGTGCCGACATCGCGGTCTGCGGCTTCGATGACGTGCCCTCGAGCAGCGATGTCACCCCGGCGCTCACCACCGTGCGCGTGCCGCTCAGCGAGGTCGGATATCAGGCCTTCCGTGCGACGGTCGACGCCGACTGGCAGCAGGCTCCGCTTCCGCTCGAGGTCATCGTGCGGGCGAGCACCCCCGGACTCACCCGATGACCCGCGTGGTGCTGGCGCCGGACAGCTTCAAGGGCACGATCACCGCGGCGGATGCGGCGGCATCGCTCGCCGAAGGCTGGTCATCGGTCGAGCCGACCGCGACGTTCGTGCACCGTCCCATGGCTGACGGCGGCGAGGGCACCGTCGCCGCGTTCGAGGCGGCCGTGCCGGGAGCGCGACGCATGCCGGTCGTCGTCGACGGACCCGCGGGGCTGCCGCTGGAGACGAGCTGGCTGCTGCTTCCCGTCTCGGGGGATTCTCCCGGGGGGACCGCCGTCGTCGACCTCGCGTCGACCTCGGGCATCGAACTGCTCGACGAACTGCGTCCGTGGGATGCCGACACCACCGGATTCGGTCAGGCGATCGCCGCCGCCCTCGACCACGGCGTCACGCGACTGGTCGTCGGCATCGGGTCGAGCGCGTCGACCGACGGCGGCACCGGGATGCTGACCGCCCTCGGTGCGCGATTCCTCGATGACGCCGGTGAGCCGGTCGCGCGAGGAGCCCGCGGTCTCGCCGACATCGCCTCCGTCGACCTGAGCGGCCTGCGCACGGCGCCGCAGGTGCGCGTGCTCACCGACGTCACGAATCCCCTCGTCGGCCCGCGGGGCGCCGCCGCCGTGTTCGGACCGCAGAAGGGTCTCGTCGGCCCGGAGCTCGCCGAAGTGGATGCCGGACTAGCGGGCCTCGCCGAACTGCTCGGCCTCGACTCCGCACTGCCGGGCACCGGAGCCGCCGGTGGCACGGGCGGTGCGCTGGTCGTCTGGGGTGCGACGCTCGCCCCGGGCGCTGCCGAGGTGGCGGACCTGATCGGCCTCGCCGACGCGATCGCCGACGCCGACCATGTCATCACAGGGGAGGGGTCGTACGACGGTCAGTCCGGAGACGGCAAGGTGCCCTCGTTCATCGCCGGCCTCGCGTCGACGACCGGTGCGACCGCCCTGCTCGCCGCCGGACGCATCACGGCCGACTCCGACACCGCGCTGTTCACGGCATCCGCGTCGCTCACCGAGATCGCCGGATCGTCGGATGCCGCGCTCGCCGACCCCGCCCGCTGGTTGCGCGAGGCCGGAGCCCTGCTCGCCCGCTCGGTCTGACGCATCGCCTCGGCGCGCGTCGGCCCACGGTGGGGTCGCTGGTGCGCAGCATCCGTCCGCATTCGTCCGCATTCTTCCGCCCGGGTTGCCCCGCCCCCCGCAGCATCCGCCCGCCAGCCAGTCGGGACCACTTTCGCAGCCGGCTCGCCAGCCGGGGCCACTTTCGCACCGGGGATGGCCGTTTCGGATGCGTAACTGACCCCGCACACGCAGGGGCGGCGAGATAGGGGACGCGAGGGCATTTTCGCCCGCCAGTCGGGGTCAGTTTCGCATCGCGGACGCCAGCCGGGGCCACTTTCGCATCGGGATCAGCCGTTTCGGGTGCGTAATTGACCCCGCACGCACAAGGAGGGGATGCCGTGGGGCAGTCCGCCACGCGGGCGTTCCGCCACGGGGGCGTTCCGCCACGAAAGCGTTCCGGTCCGGATGCACTTCTGCCCCCACACGGGCGACGTGCGGGGGCAGAAGAACAGCCCGAAGGACGCGGGGATCAGCCCCCGAGGGCGGCGGACACCACGGCTCGCGCCTCGGCCTGCACCTCGGCGAGGTGCTCCGGGCCGCGCAGGCTCTCGGCATACAGCTTGTAGACGTCTTCCGTGCCCGAGGGGCGGGCGGCGAACCAGGCGTGCTCGGTCTGCACCTTGAGGCCGCCGATCGCCGCACCGTTGCCGGGAGCGTGCGACAGCTTGGCGGTGATCTCCTCACCCGCGAGGGTCGTCGCCGAGACGGCATCCGGAGCGAGCTTGCCCAGCGTCGCCTTCTGCGCGGGCGTCGCCGGGGCGTCGACGCGCTGGTAGGCCGACGAGCCGAAGGCCTGCTCCAGCTCGGCATACCGCTCCGACGGCGTCTTGCCGGTGACCGCGATGATCTCGGCCGCGAGCAGGCACAGCAGGATGCCGTCCTTGTCGGTCGACCAGACGGTGCCGTCCTTGCGGAGGAACGATGCTCCGGCAGACTCCTCGCCGCCGAACGCGACCGAGCCGTCGAGCAGACCGGGCACGAACCACTTGAAGCCCACCGGCACCTCGAGGAGGCGGCGTCCGAGCGATTCGGCGACCCGGTCGATGATCATCGACGACACGAGGGTCTTGCCGATCGCGGCGTCGCGCGGCCACTCGGAGCGGTGCGAGAACAGGTAGTCGATCGCGACCGCGAGGTAGTGGTTCGGGTTCATGAGCCCGGCGTCGGGGGTGACGATGCCGTGGCGGTCGGCATCCGCGTCGTTGCCGGTCAGCACGTCGTAGTCGCCCTTCTTGGCGACGAGCGAGGCCATGGCCGACGGGGAGGACGGATCCATGCGGATCTTCTCGTCCCAGTCGAGTGTCATGAAGCGCCAGGTCGGGTCGACCTCGGGGTTCACGACGGTCAGGTCGAGGTCGTAGACCTCCTTGATGAGCGCCCAGTACTCGACGGATGCGCCACCGAGCGGGTCGGCGCCGATGCGCACGCCGGCGGTGCGGATGGCGTCGATGTCGATGATCGTCGTCAGGTCGCGCACGTAGGCGTCACGGAAGTCGTACCCCGGAAGCGCGTCCCAGTCGATGTCGGCGAACCGCTCGCGCTTGACGTCGACGAGACCGCCGGCGATCAGCTCGTTGGCGCGGTCGGCGATCCAGCCGGTCGCGTCGGTGTCGGCCGGTCCACCGTGCGGCGGGTTGTACTTGAAGCCGCCGTCGCGAGGCGGGTTGTGCGACGGGGTGACGACGATGCCGTCGGCGCGGCCGGCGGCATCCGACGCGAGGTCGCGGTTGAAGGTGAGGATCGCGTGGCTGAGCGCGGGCGTCGGCACCCAGGCGTCGCGCGAGTCGACGCGGACGTCGACGCCGTTGGCCACGAGCACCTCGATGGCGCTGCGCTCGGCGGGCAGCGAGAGCGCGTGGGTGTCGCGGCCGAGGAACAGGGGACCGGTGATCCCCTGGCTCGCACGGTAGTCGACGATCGCCTGGGTGGTCGCCAGGATGTGGTTCTCGTTGAAGCTCTTGGTCAGCGACGACCCGCGGTGACCGCTGGTGCCGAACGCGACCCGCTCGGCGGCGACCCCGGGGTCGGGCACGCGGTCGTAGTAAGCGGCGATCAGCTCGTCGACATCGATCAGATCAGATTCCTCGGCAGGGAGGCCGGCGCGGCTCGTCATGCAGACAGTCTGCCCCCATCTCGGCATCCGCGCATCTTCTGGGCGTGTGCCGGTGCCCTAAGGTGAAACGCGTGACTGAACGCCGCACCTACAGCTATCTCGGCCCCGCCGGAACATTCACCGAAGCGGCGCTCGAACAGGTCGCTGAAGCACGGGGTCAGGACTGGCGTGCCGTGCACAACGTCGGAGAAGCCCTCGCGGATGTGCTCGAGGGGCGCAGCGACGCCGCGATGATCGCGATCGAGAACTCGATCGAGGGCGGCGTCTCGACCACGCAGGATGCGCTGGCCACTCTGCCGGGCCTGCGGATCATCGGCGAGTACCTCGTGCCGGTGAACTTCGTGCTCGTGGCGCCTCGGGGCACGACCCTGGCGGACATCAGCGTGATCGCCGCTCACCCGGTCGCCTACGCCCAGTGCCACGGCTGGCTCGGGGAGCACCTGCCCCGGCACTCGCATGTGCCTGCGGCGAGCAACGTCGCGTCGGCGATCGGCATGCTCGACGGCGGCCTTCCCGCCCAGGCGGCCATCGCCGCCCCGGGCGTCGTGAAGCACCTCGACGTCGACGTGCTGGCCGAGGACATCGGCGACAACGCCCAGGCCGTCACCCGCTTCGTGCTCGTGACCCGCACCACCACGGCGCCGGCGCCGACCGGGGCCGACAAGACCTCGCTGATCGTCGAGCTGCCGAACGATCATCCCGGATCCCTGCTCGAGATGCTCGAGCAGTTCTCGACCCGCGGCATCAACCTCTCGCTGATCCAGTCGCGTCCGATCGGCGACGAGCTCGGCCGCTACCGGTTCGTGATCGACGCCGACGGCCACATCGAGCACGAGCGCATGGCCGACGCCCTGCTCGGCATCCGCCGTTTCAGCCCGCGCGTGGTGTTCCTCGGGTCGTATCCGCGAGCCGACCGGCAGATCGTGCAGTATCCCGAGCGCTACTCCGACGACATCTTCGTCGAGGCGCGCGACTGGCTGCGCGGCATCCTCAGCGGCGAGCCGGACGACTGAGCGCCGCCTCCACGATCAGACGGCTCGGAGCTCGACCAGAGCCCGTTTGAACTCGGGCATCGCCGAGTGCGGATCGACCCGGTCGTCGGTGAGCAGATTGGCGCTCTCGGCATCCGCGTAGTGGAACGGCAGGAACACCGTGTCGGGCCTGATGTCGTGCGTCAGCTCGGCCCGCGCCCGCAGGGTGCCGCGGGAGTTCGAGAGACGGATGCCGTCGCCCTCGCCGATCCCATGACGACGCGCGGTCGCAGGGTGCAGCTGCGCGACGAGATCGGGCCGCTTCTCGGTGAGCTCGGGGATGCGGCGGGTCTGCGCTCCGCTCTGGTACTGCTCGAGCAGGCGCCCGGTGATCAGGGTGAGCCGGTCGGCGCTCGCCGTCGGATGCTCCCGAGCCCGCACGGCGACGAGCTTCGCGCGCCCGTCGGCGTGCGCGAAGCGGTCGGCGAACAGTCGAGGGGTGCCGAGGCTCCCGATCGGGAAAGGCCAGTGCGCCTCGATGCCGAGGTCGAGCAGCTCGTGGCTGAGGCCGGAGTAGTCGGCGCGGCCGCCGGCGGAGGCGCGGGCCAGCTCGCCGAACACCTCCGACGGCACAAGGCTCCAGGTGCCGGGGGCGTCGAGGCGACGGGCGAGCTCGGCCATGATCCACAGCTCGCTGCGGGCGCCGGCGGGGGCGTCGACCGCTCGGCGGCGACGCAGCACGCGGCCCTCGAGGTTGGTCATCGTGCCCTCCTCCTCGGCCCACTGCAGCACGGGGAGCACGATGTCGGCGGCCTTCGCGGTCTCCGAGAGGAAGAAGTCCGAGACGACGAGCAGATCGAGCCGGCCCAGGGCCTCGCGCACGGTCGACACGTTCGGCGCCGACACGAACACGTTCGAGCCGTGCACGAGCAGCGCTCGCACGCCGCCCGGGAGTCCGGCGCTCTGTAGCAGCTCGACCGCGGGGATGCCGGGCCCGGGAAGGTCGTCGGGGTCGACGCCCCACACGGCCGCGACCGAGGCGCGGGCGGCCGGGTCGCTGATCGACTGGTACCCCGGAAGCTGGTCGGCTTTCTGTCCGTGCTCGCGTCCGCCCTGGCCGTTGCCCTGCCCGGTCAGCGTGCCGTAGCCGCACCCCGGTGTCCCCGGAAGACCCAGGAGCAGTGCGAGGTTGATGGCGGCCGTGGCGGTGTCGGTGCCGTCGACATGCTGCTCGACGCCGCGGCCGGTGAGGATGTAGGTCGAGTCGGAGTCCGCCAGTCTGCGTGCCAGATCGCGGATGCTGCGCGCCGCCACCCCGGTGACGGTCTCGGCGCGCTCGGGCCACCACGCCGACACCGACTGGCGGAGGGCGTCGAAGCCCGATGTGCGCTGGCGCACATAGCCGTCGTCGTAGAGCTCCTCGGCGATCACGACATGGATCACTGCGAGCAGCAGCGCGAGATCGGTGCCGGGCACCGGCTGCACGTGGATCCCGGCGCCGTCGGCGCTCAATCGTGCCGTCGAGCTGCGGCGAGGATCGACGACGATGAGACCGCCGCGGGCCCTGGCGCCCTGCAGATGCGAGACGAACGGCGGCATGGTGTCGCCGACGTTCGATCCCAGCAGCAGCACCGTCTCGGCGGTGTCGAGGTCGGTCAGCGGGAACGGCAGGCCGCGGTCGATTCCGAAGGAGCGGTTGGCGGCGGCCGCAGCGGATGACATGCAGAAGCGGCCGTTGTAGTCGATGCGCGACGTGCGCAGCGCGATGCGGGCGAACTTGCCCAACTGGTACGCCTTCTCGTTCGTGAGCCCGCCGCCGCCGAAGACGCCGACCGCATCGGGGCCGTCCTCCTCGGCGATCAGACGCAGCCGCGCGGCGATCAGATCGAGAGTCACGTCCCAGTCCGCCGGGTGCAGTTCGCCGTCGGTCCCGCGCACCAGGGGAGTGGTGAGGCGACCGGCGTCGGCGAGCAGCTCGGCCGAGGTCCACCCCTTCTTGCACAGCCCGCCGCGGTTTGTCGGGAAGTCGCGTCCGGCGACGGTGACCGGCAGCGGTGCGCCCACGGTCGGGGTCAGCGTCATCGCGCACTGCAGCGCGCAGTAGGGGCAGTGGGTGTCGGTCATGCGACGGCCCCCGCGTGGGCGTGCAGCATCTCGGTGATGCGGGCGCGGCATCCTCCGCATCCGGTGCCGGCGCGGGTGCACTCGCCGACCGCAGCCACCGACGAGCAGCCGTCGTCGATCGCGTCCTCGATCTGGCCGACGGTGACGGCGTTGCAGATGCAGAGGGTCGCGTCACGACCGGCCGGTGCGATCGCATCAGCGTCAGGATCATCGAGACGCAGCAGCAGCGAGCGGTCGGCGGGCAGCTCGCCGCCGCGCAGGTACAGCACGCTCAGTTCGGCGGCGGCCCGCGGCATCCCGACCGCCACGAATCCGGTGAGGATGCCGTCGCGCGTCGCCATCTTCACGTAGGTGCCGTGCTCGGGGTCGGCCCAGACGGCGATGCCGGGGGCATCCTCACCGGCCGGGACAGGGGCGAAGGGGTCGGCCGAGACGTCGCCCGCGGATGCGATGTCGACCAGCTCGCCCTTGAGCACGACGACGCCGGGGTGCTCGTCGGCGAACTCGCCCGGGTGGTCGTCGGCACTGTCGAGCTCGGCGGCGATGGCCGCGGCGAGCCAGCTCGCCTGACGCCAGCCGGGGCCGACGAGGCCGTGCGGTCCGCCCGGCACCTGGCGGTCGTGCAGGAACTCGGCGGGGTCGGCGATGTGGGCGCAGTCCCCGATCGCATGGATGCGCGGATCCGACCACGAGCGCAGTGCGCCGTCGACGAGCACGCCGTTGCCGACGCGGAGTCCCGCGGCCTCGGCGAGCTCGGTGCGCGCCCTGACGCCGCACGACAGCACGAGCAGATCGCCCTCGATGCGCTTGCCGTCGGAGCTCGCGAGTGCACGGAACCGGCGGATGCCGTCGTCGCCCTCGACTCCGATCACTCCCTCGGCTCGGGTGTGCGGCACCAGCGTGACGCCGGCCGAGGCGAGAGCGGTCGAGAGGATGCTCGCCGACCCCCGGTCGAGTTGGCGGGGCATCGGCATCGGACCGAAGTGGGCCACGGAGGGCACGGCGCCGGCGTCAGCGAGCAGCATGGCGAGCTCGATCCCCAGCACGCCGGCTCCGAGCACCACGACCCGGCCGCCGCGTGCGACCACGGCGCGCACCTGCTCGGCATCCGACAGATCGCGGAGCACGCAGACCCCTGTGGTCAGACTGCTGTCGAGGCCGGTGGTGTCCGGACCGAGCGTCTCGAGGCCTTCGAGCGACGGGACGATCGATCGCGCGCCGGTCGCGAGCACCAGGCGGTCATACCCGACGGTCGATCCGTCGACCAGCTCGACGACCCGCGCATCCCGATCGATCCGCACCGCTCGCGCCCCCAGCCGCAGATCCACACCGGTGAGGCTCGCGGCAGTGGCGAGAGTGAGCTCGTCGGACGAGGCCTCGCCCACGGCGTATTCCGCGAGCAGCACCCGGTTGTACGGATCCGCCGTCTCGGCGCCCAGCACGGTGACCGTCGCCCGACCCCCTGCCACGAGCGGCAGGAGCTCTTCGGTGAAGCGGATGCCGACAGGCCCCGCGCCGATGACGACGATGCGCTCGGTCATGGTCAGATCCGGTGTCCGGCGAGCGAGGGCCGAGGCATCAGATAGACGAAGACCGTGATGAGGAGCAGCACGATGTAGGCGGCGACGAATCCGCCGAATGCCGGAGCGTACGAACCTGTGCCGCTCTTCGCCGCCGCGAGAACCTGCGGGATCACGAATCCGCCGTAGGCGCCGATTGCCGAGATCAGCCCCAGGGCGGCCGCACCCTTGCGCTGGGTGCTGACAGCGAGCGCGTCGCCCGCGGTCGCGGCACCGCGTGCGGCGAAGACGTTGGGGATCATCCGGTAGGTCGCGCCGTTGCCGACGCCCGCCGCGACGAACAGCAGCAGGAAGCATCCGAGGAAGAGCGCGAAGCTGTTCGCCTCGAGAGTGACGAGCAGCGACAGGGCGCCGACGATCATGAGCGAGAACGCGGCGATCGTCATCCGTGCTCCGCCGAAGCGGTCGGCGAGCTTTCCTCCGTAGGGGCGGGCGAGCGAGCCGACGAGGGCTCCGAGGAAGGCCAGCGACAGTGAGGCGCTGCCGATCTGGAACGTCGAGAACTCGGGGAAGGTGTCGGCGATGAGCTTCGGGAAGACGCTCGAGAAGCCGATGAACGATCCGAACGTGCCGATGTACAGCAGCGACAGCACCCACAGGTGCGGTTCGCGCAGTGCGGCGGCGGCCCCGGCGAAGTCCGCCTTGGCCGACGACAGGTTGTCCATGTGGCGCCATGCTCCCCACACGGCCACGAGGATCAGCGGCACCCACATCCA
The DNA here is from genome assembly GCF_001889265.1 of Microbacterium sp. 1.5R. Taxonomy (NCBI): domain Bacteria; kingdom Bacillati; phylum Actinomycetota; class Actinomycetes; order Micrococcales; family Microbacteriaceae; genus Microbacterium; species Microbacterium sp. 1.5R. Next base: position 3,071,176 of record NZ_CP018151.1, on the reverse strand, counting down.
GCCGGCGAACGACAGGCTGAAGGTCGACGCGGCGGTGATCGACACGACGATCGGCACCGCGAGCTGGGCGACCGAGGTGCCGAGGTTGCCGCCGGCGGCGTTGAGCCCGAGCGCCCAGCCCTTCTCCTTCTGCGGGAAGAAGTAGGTGATGTTCGCCATGGAGCTGGCGAAGTTGCCGCCGCCGAAACCGGCGAGAGCCGCGACGGCGAGCAGCACGCCGAACGGGGTCTCGGGATCCTGCACGACGATGCCGAGCAGGACGGCGGGGATCAGCAGCAGCAGCGCCGAGACGATGGTCCAGTTGCGTCCGCCGAAGCGGGCGACGAGGAACGTGTACGGGAACCGCAGCGTCGCGCCGACGAGGCTCGGCAGCGAGATCAGCCAGAACGACTCGGTGGTGCTCAGCGTGAACCCGGCGGCGGGGAGCAGCACGACAACGATGCTCCAGAGCTGCCAGATGATGAACCCGAGGAACTCGGCGAAGATCGACCAGCCGAGGTTGCGGCGGGCGATCGCCTTGCCCTCGGTGGCCCAGAAGGCCGAATCCTCGGGGTTCCAGCCGTCGATCCACCGGCCGGGGCGGCGCGTGAGGGTCACGGCGGGGGTGTCGACGCTGCTTCTTCCGGTGATCTGGGACATCGCGGCTCCTGCGTTCGAGAGGTGAATGCTCTGAACGTAGGCGGCGGATGTTGCAGGGCCGCACGAGTGCGATTACCGGACGATTACTTCTCGATCACATCGGCGAGGTGGGCGATGAGAGAACTTCAGGAATCCTGTTCGTCGGCGCGCCATTCCCCGGCCAGCTCGGTGATGGTGGCGACCGCCGCAGCGGTGTCCTCGCGGCTGCCGCCCGCGCGACCTGCGGCGAGGCCGGCGAGGTAGGCGCTGAGCGGTGCGGCCGGGCGGGCGACGCCGTGCGCGACATCCCGGGCGAGATCCAGGAGCAGGGCGACATCGACGGACTCGCGATCGATCCCGAGCGCGCTGCAGACCGCCGTGGTCCAGTCGTCCAGGGCTTCGACCGGAAGGTGTTGCGGCTTGTCGGTCATGTCGTCTCCTCGTCTGGTGCTCCGTCGCGCGGGGGCATCGGTGCCGCGGCGCGGGCCCGTTCGAGATCGTCCCACGTGTCGACATCCGTTGCCAGGTCTCCCGCCGGAATCGCGCTGATGCGCAGGCGCGCCAGCAGCGATCGCAACGACGCGTTGCGGCCGCCGTCGGGGAGAGCCGCGGCGGCGGATCGCAGGGCATCGGTGCGGTAGCGGCCGACGAGCCACTGCATGCGTCCCGACGCGTCGATCAGGCAGACGCCGTCGATGCCGTGCGCACCATTCGTGCTGGGGGCGTCGGCCTTGCCGATTTTGCCGTCGGCGTCGGCCTTGCCGATTTTGCCGTCGGCGTCGGCGGAGAGGGGCGGATGCCGGTGCAGCAGCGCCACGGCGCCTTCGGCGTTCGGCAGGTCGGCCGCCAGCAGCAGGACGTCGGCGGTGTCGACGAGAGCGAGGCCTGCGGCGATGCCGGCGACCGGTCCGCCGAACTCCGGGGTCTCCCGGGTCCATACGACGCGAACACGGGTCGGCGCCGGCGGACCTACGACCACGATGGGGTCGCAGCCGTCGACGGCGGCGATGGCGCGGTCGAGCAGGGTGCGGCCGCCGACCTCGAGCAACGGCTTGGCAGTCCCGTCGAGTCGTGAGGCCCGCCCGCCGGCGAGGATGATCGCGGCAGTCGGCCCGGACGCCGGTGTCGCGGCGTCCGGTGTCTCGGTCGTGCGCGTCCCTGTCATGAGAGCAGCATCACATCGACCAGGTCGCCTGCTGCGACGGCTGATACGTCGGCGGGCACGACGGCATAGGCATCCGCTCTGGCGAGTCCTGCCGCCAGATGCGCGCCCGATGACCCGTCGGCGGCCGCCGGGCGCACCGACCAGGCGGCCGGGTCGGATCGGTCGAGGGCGACGGGCACGTACTGCTGTCGTCCCACCGGGCTGCGCCACGCTGCGGTGCTGGCGAGGCGGAGCATCGGGCGCTGCAGGCCTGCGCGACCCTGGAGGGCGAGCAGCGCCGGCCGCACGAAGGCCTCGAACGACGCGGCGACGCTCGCCGGATTGCCGGGCAGTCCGAACACCAGCGCGTCGCCGAGGCGTCCGAAAGCCTGAGGCCTGCCCGGCTGCATGGCGACCGCCACGAACTCGATGCGATCGCGCAGCACGTTCTTCACGACCTCGTGGGCGCCGGCGCTGACTCCGCCGGACGTGACCACGACATCGACGCGCGCATCGACGAGCGCGCGATCGAGGAGTGCGGTGAAGGCGGCATCCTCGTCTGTCACCGTGTCGACCGAGACGACGTCAGCGCCCGTCTCCGCGCACAGCGCAGCGAGCAGCACCGAGTTCGACTCGGGGATCTGCCCGCGGGCGAGGTCGGCGCCGGGGTCGGCGAGCTCGCTGCCGGTCGAGATGACCGCGACGCGAGGACGACGATGCACCGGCACCGTGTCGATGCCGGTGGCCGCGATGGCCGTGAGCTGGAGCGGGCCGAGGGTGGTGCCCGCTGTCGCGACGACGGCTCCGGCGCGCAGCTCCTCGCCGCGGCGGCGGATGTTGGCACCCGCGCGAGTCGGCGCGGTGACCACGATCGCAGGCGCGTCCCACGCCTGCAGGCCGTCGCGGGTGTGCTCGAACGGCACGACGACGGTGGCCGTGTGCGGCACAGGGGCGCCGGTCATGATGCGTGCGGCTCGTCCCTCACGCAGCTCGGGTTCGTCGGCTGACCCCGCCGGGAGGTCGGCGACCACCGCGAGCTCGACGGGGTGCACGGCCGTGGCCGACTCGACGTCGGTGAACAGGACCGCATATCCGTCCATCGCCGAGTTGTCGAACACCGGCACATCGACCCGAGCGTGCACGGTCGTGGCGAGGACGCGGCCCGCCGCCCGTGCGAGCGGCACCGATTCGGCATCCAGCGGTCGGGTGGCGGCGATCACCTTCGCCCGCTGCTCCTCGACCGTCAGCATGCCGGAGGAGCGAGGGGAGTGGTGATTCGCATGCAGTCAGCGTACGACGGTCGCGGGGATGCCCCGCGACCGCGCCGCCCCTCTGCCCCTTGTTTCCCCGTTCGAAAGTCAGTGCTCGCGGAACATCGGCCAACCGCTGCCCGGCAGCATGTGCGAATGCAACGCGCCCTTCGCCGATTCCAAGGTCGGGTACGTGCCTGTCGCCGCATCGGATCCGGCCATGACGACGGTGTATCCCTCGTCGTCATGTCGGATGCTGCCGACGACGCCGTTCGTGCCGTACGCCACCCAGAGGGCCAGGGTCTTGGTAGTGCTCATCATCGAACCCCTTCCGTTGCGGGTGACCCTACGCCCCGGCGCACCGGAATACCAGCCCCTGACGCGGAGTCTTGGCGGCTTTCGCCACATGGCGCCGGCGATGCGGGGCCAGTTGTGCATCGCAAACGGATGATCCGGATGCGGAACTGGCCCCGCCTGGACGCCGGATGCGGAAATGGCCCCGCCTGCGGGCGTGGGAGGGGTGGGGCGGGACGCAGAGATGTGCGAGCGTCAGCGACGGGATGCCATCGCGCGACGGATGCGGTCCATCAGCGGTCGCCCGTCGTCCAGGTCGAGCTGAGTCACGCGGATGACGATCCAGCCGAGGTCCTCGAGATCTCGCTGCCGCTGGATGTCGCGGCGCCACTGATCGCGACTCGTGCGGTGGCCGTCGCCCTCGTACTCGATCGAGATCCTGAGGTCGGGATAGGCCATGTCGCTGCGCGCGATGAGGAGTCCGTTCTCGTGGATCTCGTACTGCACGACGGGTTCAGGAAGACCTCCCGCGACGATGAGCAACCGCGTCTCGGTCTCCTTGGGCGATTCCACTCCTTCGCGCGCACGGGACAGCGCGTCACGGACTCGTCGAGAGCCGGGGAAGCGGCCCCAGGCCTGCAGGCGCTGTTCGATGTCGGTCTCTGTCAGGGGAGGGCGCCCCTGACGCAGCCCGGGATAGTTGTCGGCCGTGCTCAGCACTGCGTCGAGGGCGATGACCACATGGTCGTCGGTCATCGTCGCGGCGCACATGAACAGAGCCGCGGCCGGATCGACGACCGGAATTCCACCGATTCGCCAGGGATGGGCCCGTCCCTCTGCCAGGCGTCGGCCGGTGACGCCGCGGCTGCGGACGCGCGCCGAACCCGTCGTCACGACCACGAAAATCGCTGTCTCGACGTTCCAGATGCCGGGATGCGGATACCCCCACACCCGCATCGCCGTCTCCCCGCCGATGAGCTGACCACGGTGCAGGAGGGGCGCGAGGGCGACGACGCGATCGAGTGGTGTCTCCGCAGCCGTGACCGAACGCACCCCGCGGAAGGGCCTGTCGAGATCGCGCGCGGATGCGCGACCCCGACCGACACCGGCGGCCGCGGCCTGCCGCACGGAGAAATGGTGCCCGAGTTCGTCGGGCAGGAGTATCCGATGGCGCATCCCATCAGGCTCGCTGGTCGGATGCGTCTTCCGGGCCTGATGACCGCGAGATCCCGAGAGATGTGGACAAGTCGCGCCTGTGGACAGATTGAGCGCCGCGTTCTTCCGGCGTGGGGCGGGGCCACTTCTGTATCCGGTGCCGCGAGCGGGGCCAGTTCTGCATCGGGTGCCGCGAGCGGGGCCACTTCTGCATCTGAAACCGGCGTTTCGGATGCACAAGTGGCCCCGCCTGGCGGCGGGATGCGGAAGTGGCCCCGCTCGCGTGCGCGAGCGCGCGCGGCGACAAGCGCGAGCGGCGCCCGCGGCGCCTACAGGGCGGCGGCGATGAGCTCGAGCGTCTGGGCGCGGCCGGCGGCGGCGTCACGAGGCTCGGACTCGTATGCACCGGCGACGGGCGACAGCATGACCTCGTCGACGCCGTACTTCTCGGCGAACGCGCGCACCTCGGCGGCGACCGACTCGCCGGTGCCGACGAACCAGCGCGAGCGGGCGGCTTCGACGACCTGGTCGGTCGCGGCATCCGATTCTGCGGCGAGGGCCTCTTCGACGGTCTCGAGTGCGATGAGCGGCTTGTTGAGGCGCAGGCGCGACATCATGCGCAGCTGCGGAAGGGCGCGCGCCTCGGCCTCTTCCTGCGTCGGCGCGGCGACGACGTTGACCGTGAGGAACGTCCGCGGCTCGGGGTGCTCTTCGCTCGGCTGGTAGCCGGTGCGGTAGAGGTCGAGCGCGCGCTCGAGGCCCTGTCCCGAGAAGTGGTTGGCGAAGACGTAGGGCAGGCCGTGGGATGCCGCGAGCTGCGCCGAGTAGTCGCTCGATCCGAGCAACCACACCTCGGGGCTTCCGGTGGCGGCCGGGGTCGCGTGCACCGTGTACTCGCCACCCGAGGTGAAGCGCACGGTGGCGCCCTCGCCCGAGATGAGTGCGGCGATGTCCTGCACGTTGCGCGGGAACTGCTCGACGTCGCTGGTCGTGCCCGATCCACGCAGCAGCTGGGTGATGACGGGGTCGCTGCCGGGGGCGCGACCGAGGCCGAGGTCGATGCGTCCGGGCGCGATGGCCTCGAGGGCGGCGAACTGCTCGGCGACGATGAGCGGTGCATGGTTGGGGAGCATCACTCCGCCGGATCCGAGACGGATCTGCGTCGTGCGCATCGCGGCGGCGGCGATCAGCACCGGAGGAGTGGTGGATGCCACGGCCGGCATGTTGTGGTGCTCGGCGAACCAGTAGCGGCGGTAGCCGAGCCGGTCGGCGGTCGCGGCGAGATCGAGGGAGGAGGAGATCGCCTCGGCACTGGTCTGGCCGGTGCGAACCGGGACGAGGTCGAGGACGGAGAGCGCGGTGGAAGTCATCCCCGAATGCAACGGCGGGGGCGGGCGGGGCATTCCCGTCCGCCCCATCGTCGCCGGTGCGTCTCAGACAGCGACGAGACCTGCGGATGCCGAGGGCGCGAACTCCTCGGTGAGCGCGCGTCGCGTGAGGTGATAGCGGATGTGCCAGGCGGCGCTGAAGCTCTGCTCGGGAAGCTGGGCGAGGGCCGTTCGGTCATCGGGGCCGAGGCCGTCGCGGGCTGCTTCGCGGAGCAGGTCGTCTCGTGTCGCCGGGTACTCCATGCCGCGGAGGAACCGGTCGAGAGCAGAAGAGGGGCGCATGGGATCGTCCTTTCCGAAGGGAGAGCGGGGTGGGCCGGGGTGTGCGCCCCGGCCCACCGAAGGGTCAGGCGGTGATCGACTGTCGGTTGTCGCTCGACTCGACCTCGATCTTGCGGGGCTTCGCGCGCTCGCTGACCGGGATGATCACCGAGAGCACGCCGCTCTCGTACGAGGCGCTGATCGCGTCGAGGTCGACGCCGTCGCCGAGCGAGAACTGGCGGAGGAACGAGCCCGCGCCGCGTTCGCGTGCGAGCCAGCGGACGCCTTCGCGACCGTCGGCCGTGCGCTGCGCGCGGATCGTGAGCTGTCCGCCGTCGAGGTCGACGTCGATCGAGCCCGGATCGATGCCGGGGAGGTCGGCGTGCAGGATGTACCTGTCGCCGTCGCGGTAGAGGTCCACCGGCATGAGACGCGGTGCGCGGACGGAGTCCAGCACGCTCGCAGCGAAGCGGTCGAGCTGACTGAACGGATCGAAGGACATGGCCATGAGTGTCTCCTTTCGTGTGGCCCGAGCGGGCGTTCTCCGGTGCAGATTATCTGCAATCGTTGCTATAGATTTTTTATAGAACAACGCGAGATAGAATGCAAGTGCGTCGAGAGGGAGGTGCCCATGGGTGATCGTGATCCGAGCATGCCGGTCTACGGCATCGCCGTCGCCGCGCAGCTCAGCGGGGTCCCCGAGGCCAGCCTCCGACTCTTCGAGGCGAAGGGGCTGGTCACGCCCGCGCGCAGCGAGGGCGGCACGCGCCGCTACAGCGATGACGACCTCGAGCGCATCCGCCGGGTGACCGGGCTCCGCGTCGAGGGCATCAACATCGTCGGCATCCGTCGCGTGCTCGATCTGGAGGACGAGAACGCCGGCCTCCGCGACGAGCTCGCCGACGATCGCCCCTGATCCGCGGCCCGCTGCGCCCCGTGACCGACGCGGCTGCGCCCCGCGACCGACGCGGGAGGGCAGTACTTTAGGGGCATGGATGCCGAGATCTTCTACGTGCTCGTCGGTGCTGTCGTGGTGGCCGCGATCGCCCGATGGCGCGGCTGGCCGGCGCCGCTCCTCGTCACTGTCGTGGCGCTCGCGGCATCCTTCCTGCCCTTCGTGCCGGATGTCGAGATCGACGGCCATCTGCTGCTGAACCTCGTGCTGCCGCCGCTGCTCTATTCGGCGGCCCTGGACGTCTCGTTCGTCGGCTTCAAGCGCAGCCTCCCGCAGATCCGCCGGCTCGGCATCTGGCTCGTGCTGCTCACGGCGCTCGCGGTGGGGTTCGTGGCCTGGTGGATCATGCCGTCGCTGACCCTGCCGGGCGCCCTGCTGCTCGGCGCGATCGTGGCGCCGCCGGATGCGGTGTCGGCCGCCGCGATCGGCCGCAAGCTCGGTCTGCCGCGCCGCATCATGACGGTGCTCTCGGGCGAGAGTCTGATCAACGATGCGACCTCGTTGACGCTGTACCGCGTGTTCGCGGCGATCCTCGCGGGCGCGACCGTGTCGGTGTGGGGCGGCGTGGGGCAGTTCCTGCTGGCCGTCGCCGTGGGTGTCGCGATCGGACTCGTCTTCGGCATCCTGCTGCATCAGCTCCGCATGAGGATCAACGATGCGGTCGTGATCGGGACCTTCGGCCTGCTCGCACCGTTCGGCGCCTATGCGATCGCCGAGCACCTGCTGGGTTCCGGAGTGCTCGCGGTCGTCGCGATGGGCCTGTACGTCGGATACAACTCGCCTCGCACCGACTACACGACCCGCCAGCAGGAGAAGCCGCTCTGGCTGTCGGCCGATCTGCTGCTCGAGAGCTTCGTCTTCGCGTACATCGGTCTGCAGTTCCCCCGGGTGCTCCGCGACCTCGGCAGCGAGTCCGTCGAGCAGATCCTCGTGCTGTCGGGCATCGTGCTGCTGGTCGTGCTCGTGGTGCGTCCGCTGTACATCTATCCGACGAGCGCGTGGGCGAACTTCCAGGACCGCAAGCGCCTTCAGCGCTGGGATCGCGGCGTCGAGAGCGGGGAGTTCGAGAAACGTCATGAGAAGTCCCGGCGGTGGGGGCAGTTCACGGCCGACGAGCTGCGCACGCACATCGTGCGCGACCAGATGGCCGGGCTGCAGCTGACCTGGAAGGACAGCGCGGTGATCTCATGGGCCGGTATGCGCGGCGTCGTGACGCTCGCGATCGCTCTCGCGGCCGCCGATCTCGCGACGCTCGACGAGGAGGCCTCGCACGCGATCGTCGTGGTGGCGTTCGTGGTGACCGTGGGCACGCTGCTGCTGCAGGGGCTCACGCTGCCGATGCTGATCCGCCGCCTCGGGATCGAGGGAGACGTCGATCACGACGACGACCAGCGTGCGCTCGCCGCGGTGCGGGAGAAGAGCCGAGAGGCCGGCAAGGCGTTCCTGGCCGAGAAGCGCGTCGAGTGGGAGGCCAAGTACGGCGAGGTCGACCTGGGAGTGTTCGATGCGTTCACGAAGCGCATGACCCGCGTCGAGAAGGACACCGACGACGCGCAGCAGGTCGAGGATGCCGCAGCTCGCCCGTCCTTCGACGACCTGGCTGCCCTGAGCCGGGGATGGCTGCAGGTGCGCCGCGACATCCTTCTCGCGGAGAGGGACGCGGGCAACCTCGATGAAGAGCTCATGCGCGAGCTGATGACGGCGATGGATGCCGAGGAGCTCGCGCTCGACACCCGCGGTGCCACCCGCCAGCAGGGTCGCGCATAGCGGGAGACGGACGAGCGCCCCGCCCCGGAAGGGACGAGGCGCTCGGGCGGTGACGGAGAGAGGTCAGCGGGTGCTGGCCGGCTCGGTCTCGGATGCCGCGGCATCCTCCTCGGGTGCGTCGTCGTCGGCCGAGTCGTCGGCGAACGGCAGGCCCTCGCGGGGCGCGTTGTAGAGCTCCTCGTCGAGGATCCCCTCGCGCTTGGCGACGATGGTGGGCACGAGCGCCTGGCCCGCGACGTTGACCGCGGTGCGGCCCATGTCGAGGATCGGGTCGATCGCGAGCAGCAGGCCGACGCCCTCGAGCGGCAGGCCGAGCGTCGACAGCGTCAGGGTGAGCATCACGGTCGCTCCCGTGGTGCCCGCGGTGGCCGCCGAGCCGACGACCGAGACGAGCACGATCAGCAGGTACTGCACGAGGGTGAGTTCGATGCCGAAGAACTGCGCGACGAAGATCGCGGCGATGGCCGGATAGATGGCGGCGCAGCCGTCCATCTTGGTGGTCGCGCCGAACGGCACGGCGAAGGAGGCGTACGAGCGGGGAACGCCGAGGTTGCGCTCGGTCACGCGCTCGGTGAGGGGCAGGGTGCCGATCGACGAGCGGCTGACGAACGCCAGCTGCACGGCGGGCCAGACGCCCGAGAAGTACTGCCTGATCGACAGGCCGTTGGTCTTCACGAGCACCGGGTAGACGACGAAGAGCACCAGAGCGAGACCGATGTACACGGCGATCGCGAACCAGCCGAGCGAGGCGAGCTTCTCCCAGCCGTACTCGACGACTGCGGCGCCGATCAGGCCGAAGGTGCCGATGGGGGCGATGCGGATGATCCACCACAGCACGCGCTGGATGACCTTGAGCAGCGACTCCGTGAACGCGAGGAAGGGCTCGGCCTTCTTGCCGGCCTTGAGCGCCGCGATGCCGACGGCGACCGCGATCACGATGACCTGCAGGATGTTGAAGTTGACGCTCGAGGAGAACGTGCCCTCGGTCGCGCCGGGGTTGGTGCTGACGCTGAGGCCGAGGAAGTTCTGCGGGATCAGACCGAGCAGGAAGTTCCACCAGGTGCCCACGGTGTAGGGCGCGCTCGGGGCGAGGTCGTCGCCGGCGCGCGACCCGGGCTGGATCACGAGTCCGAGCACGATGCCGATGCTCACGGCGATGAACGCGGTGATCGCGAACCACAGCAGCGTCTGGCCGGCCAGGCGTGCGGCGTTCTGCACCCGCCGCAGGTTCGAGATGCTCGCCACGATCGCGGTGAAGATCAGCGGCACGACGGCCGTGCGCAGCAGCGTGACGTACGAGCTGCCGATCGTGTCGAGGGTGGCCGAGAGGCCGTTCGGCTCGTCGCCGGTCGCTCCGAGCTGACGGGCGATCAGGCCGGCGGCGATGCCGAGGACGAGTGCGGCGAGGATCTGGAAGCCGAACGACGTCAGCAGCTTCCGGACGGGACCGCGGGTGTCTGGCGCCTTCGTGGCGCGGACGGTGGTGCTCATTGGATCGGGGACTCCAGAATCGGTGCGCGCCGTGTGCGCGCTATCCGTCCACGCTAGGAGCCGCGCCCGCGACCGGAGGCGGAGATGACGAAGGATGACGGATGCCGCAGCATCCGTCATCCTTCGGGGTCGGCCCGGCGGGGGTCAGCCCGCGCACTTCTCCAGGTTGTCGGTGAGGATCTGCGTGGTGAGTGCCTTGTCCTCTTCGCTGGACTGCTTGTCCTCGCCGTTGGCGATGTAGGTGAGGGTCTCGTTGCTCAGGTCGGAGTCGACGAGGGCGTCGGCGAAGCAGGTCGCGACGTCGTCCGTCACGACATCACCGAGTCCCTGCTCTTCGTAGACCTTCTGGATGCCGTCGGCGACGTCGTCGACCGCGGGGCGGGACGTTCCTCCGCAGGCGGCCAGCGAGAAGGCGAGTGCGGCGATGGGCAGAGCCATGAGGATGCGGGAGGGTGTGCGCAGGTTCCGGTCGTTGAGCTTCATGCCGTCAACGCTATCGACCCACAGGAGATTCATAGAAGGGGTTGCGCTGAGCGTGCCGTCCGTGATGCTGTCCCGCGGCCGTCATCCACGTCCGTCACCAAGGGCGGTCATCGGAACCGGAGCCGCGCATCGCGGTCCCCCCTACGCGAGCACCAGCAGGTCGCCGACCTCGCAGTCGAGCGCGTCGCAGATCGCGCGCAGGGTCGAGTACCGAATCGCCCGCGCGCGGTCGTTCTTGAGCACCGACAGGTTGACGATGCTCACCCCGACGCGTGCGCTCAGCTCGGTCAGCGTCATCCCTCGCTCGGCGAGCAGCTCGTCGAGTCGGCAGTGGATGCCGGTGAGCTCGTCGTCGTTCTCCGCCGGGCTCATACGAGACCCCGAGTCTCATCCTCGAGGGCCGCGTTCGTGCGCTGCAGGCGGATGCCCTGACGGAACGCTGCTGCGATGAGGCCCACCGCGACGCCGGTCGCGAAGATCGGGACGATGGACCAGAACTCGATCGGATGCACCGGCTCGCCCGAGCCGATGCCCACCGCGGCGGACACCCCGTTCAGCCCCAGTTTCTCGAGCAGCACGATGAACATCGGAGCGAGCACGAGGGTCCAGCCGATCGCGTCGAAGGCCCGTGCGTTGCTCCGCACGAAGAAGCGTCCGCGGAGGAAGTTCCAGGCGACGAGCATCACGCCGACGATGACGATCAGCGGGGCGAGCGCCCAGAGGACGAGAGAGCCGATGATCGCTGCGGTCGAAGCGGCGTCCACCCCGGTGGCGAACACCATCGCCTCCCGAGCGATCCCCTCGACCGACGCGGATCCTGAGCCGACGGTCGCGTCGATCGGCTGCTCGTCGATCGGAATGGACCACGCGATACCTTGATCTCGGAAGGTTCCAAGCACGCGGAGGACGGTGCTGATCGCGGTCACGACCAGAGCGGCTGCGCCGAAGAGGATCACGGTGATCGCATCCGCGGTCTGCGAACGTGTCGCGGTGGTCGTGCTCATCATCAGACGAGCCCGTCCGTGTCGCGCTGCAGCCGGTCGCCGATCACGAAGACCGTGCTGATGAGGGCGATGACGAACGCCCCGAGGACGAACGTGAACGGCTCGACGCTGATCACGGCGTTGTCCACCCCGTTGTCGGTGATCCTGGCGACCGTCGCGTTGGCCAGCATGTTGTCGAAGAAGCGCACGGTGGCGAACCCGACCAGGCCGGCGATCCCGGCGGTCGCGACGAGAGCGGTGTTGCGGCGGCTGAAGACGCGGCCGGTCAGCACGCTCCGCGCCAGCAGGATCAGGCATCCGATGACGAGGACGATCGTGAGGATCTGCGCGACCTGCCCGATGATGCCGGGCACGGCGGCGATCGCCGGAAGCTGCGGGGCGGTGATGATCGCACTGTCGAGACCGACCGTGATGGAGTCGCCGGTGCTGAGGGGCAGCTCGACAGGCGCCGTCGAGCCGACGAACTCGACCAGCACGGGCACGTCGACCCCGCGAGCCAGTTCGATGATGCGGATGATCGAGAACACCGTGATGTAGGCGGCGATCAGTGCTCCTGCGATGCAGAAGCCGATCAGGGCTCCGGAATCGCCGCGAGAGATCGTGCGGTCCTTCGTCGAGGTCATCGTCCACTCCTTATCGAGAGTCGTTATTACCGATAATCGTTAACATAACGACTGTCGATAAGTCCGTCAACCCCGGTGGTCCAGGAGACGCGTCACCGGCGGTCACGGCACTATGCCGACGGCGAACACGGGCATACTGCCTGCGCACGGTGGTTACTCTCGATGTACAAGCGCTTCACGCGTCTTCGCCAGTGTCGAACAACACGTGCGAATAAGGAGTCACAGCATGTTCGAGAGATTCACGGACCGAGCCCGTCGAGTGGTCGTCCTCGCCCAAGAAGAGGCGAAGATGCTCAACCACAACTACATCGGCACTGAGCACATCCTGCTCGGCCTCATCCACGAGGGTGAGGGTGTCGCAGCCAAGGCGCTCGAAAGCCTCGGCATCTCCCTTGACGCCGTCCGCGAGCAGGTGCAGGACATCATCGGTCAGGGCCAGCAGCAGCCCACCGGTCACATCCCGTTCACGCCGCGCGCCAAGAAGGTGCTCGAGCTCAGCCTCCGCGAGGCCCTGCAGCTCGGTCACAACTACATCGGAACCGAGCACATCCTGCTCGGCCTCATCCGCGAGGGCGAGGGTGTCGCAGCCCAGGTCCTCGTCAAGCTCGGCGCCGACCTGAACAAGGTCCGCCAGCAGGTCATCCAGCTGCTCTCGGGTGCCCCCGGACGCGAGCCGGCAGCCGTCGGCGCGCAGTCGAACGACACTCCGAGCGCCCAGGGCGGCTCGCAGGTGCTCGACCAGTTCGGCCGCAACCTCACGCAGGCCGCGCGCGACAACAAGCTCGACCCGGTCATCGGGCGCGAGAAGGAGATCGAGCGGGTCATGCAGATCCTGTCTCGCCGCTCCAAGAACAACCCCGTCCTGATCGGCGAGCCCGGCGTCGGCAAGACCGCCGTCGTCGAGGGCCTCGCTCAGGCGATCGTCAAGGGCGATGTGCCCGAGACGCTGAAGGACAAGCAGCTCTACTCGCTCGACCTCGGCTCGCTCATCGCCGGTTCCCGCTACCGCGGTGACTTCGAAGAGCGTCTCAAGAAGGTCACCAAGGAGATCCGCACGCGCGGCGACATCATCGTCTTCATCGACGAGATCCACACCCTCGTGGGTGCGGGTGCCGCCGAGGGCGCGATCGACGCGGCCAGCATCCTCAAGCCGCTCCTCGCTCGTGGCGAGCTCCAGACCATCGGCGCCACCACCCTCGACGAGTACCGCAAGCACTTCGAGAAGGATGCCGCTCTCGAGCGCCGCTTCCAGTCGATCCAGGTGAACGAGCCGAGCCTCCCTCACACGATCAACATCCTCAAGGGGCTGCGCGACCGGTACGAGGCGCACCACAAGGTGCAGATCACCGACGGCGCGATCGTCGCGGCATCGAACCTCGCCGACCGCTACGTGTCGGACCGCTTCCTGCCCGACAAGGCCATCGACCTGATCGACGAGGCCGGCGCACGCCTGCGCCTCAGCATCCTGTCGAGCCCGCCCGAGCTGCGCGAATTCGACGAGAAGATCGCCAAGGTCCGCGAGCAGAAGGAAGTCGCGTCCGAGGACCAGGACTTCGAGAAGGCCGCATCGCTGCGCGACGAGGAGAAGAGCCTCCTCGCCGAGCGCCTGCGCCTCGAGAAGCAGTGGCGTTCGGGTGACGTCGCGACCGCTGCGGTCGTCGACGAGGGTCTGATCGCCGAGGTGCTCGCACAGGCCACCGGCATCCCGGTCTTCAAGCTGACGGAAGAGGAGTCCTCGCGACTCGTCTTCATGGAGAAGGCGCTGCACCAGCGCGTCATCGGTCAGGAAGAGGCCATCGCGGCGCTCTCCAAGACGATCCGCCGTCAGCGCGCCGGCCTCAAGGACCCGAAGCGTCCCTCGGGCTCGTTCATCTTCGCCGGCCCCACGGGTGTCGGAAAGACCGAGCTCGCCAAGGCGCTCGCCGAGTTCCTGTTCGACGACGAAGCGGCTCTCATCTCGCTCGACATGAGCGAGTTCGGTGAGAAGCACACCGTCTCGCGTCTGTTCGGTGCCCCTCCCGGGTTCGTCGGATTCGAAGAGGGTGGCCAGCTCACCGAGAAGGTGCGCCGCAAGCCGTTCAGCGTGGTGCTGTTCGACGAGATCGAGAAGGCCCACCCGGACATCTTCAACTCGCTGCTGCAGATCCTCGAAGAGGGTCGCCTGACCGATGGTCAGGGCCGCGTGATCGACTTCAAGAACACCGTCATCATCATGACCACCAACCTCGGTGCGCGTGACATCGCCGGTGGTCCGGTCGGATTCCAGATCGAGGGCGTCAACTCGACGAACTACGAGCGGATGAAGGGCAAGGTCAACGAAGAGCTCAAGCGCAACTTCAAGCCCGAGTTCCTCAACCGTGTCGACGACATCATCGTGTTCCCGCAGCTGTCGAAGGAAGAGCTGGTGCAGATCGTCGATCTGTTCACGAAGCGCCTCGGCGAGCGTCTGCTCGACCGCGACATGACGATCGAGCTCTCGCAGGCCGCCAAGGAGCGTCTCATCGAGATCGGGTTCGACCCGGCGCTCGGTGCCCGTCCGCTGCGTCGCGCGATGCAGCACGAGGTCGAGGACCGTCTGTCCGAGAAGATCCTGCACGGCGAGCTGAACCCCGGCGACCACGTGAAGGTCGACGCCAAGGACGGCGAGTTCCTCTTCGAGCACGGTCCCCGTGGCGAGAAGGTCGCGGTCGGCGTCAACACCGGTGGAGCGATCTCCGGCACCCCCGACCTGGCGGTCGCCAGCGGGGAGTGACCTGATCACAGAAGGGGCGGATGCTGCGGCATCCGCCCCTTCTGCGTGTACGGGGGACTCCAGCACTCCGGCATTCCGGGCTCGCTCAGGGTCTGGGGAGGGGAGGGGTTCTAGGCTTGACGGTGTGAGCGAGTACATCGTCCGGCCTGCGCGCAGCGCCGACATCATCGGCATCCGGAACCTCCTGCAGCCGATGGTCGAGCAGCGCATCCTGCTCGGCAAGGATCTCGCTGTGCTCTACGGCGCCGTGCAGGAGTTCGTCGTGGCCGAAGCCGACGGCGAGCTGATCGGATGCGGTGCGCTGCACGTCTTCTGGGAGGACCTCGGCGAGGTGCGCACCCTCATGGTCCGCGGGGACTGGCTGCACCACGGCGTCGGCGGCGCGATCGTCGGCGCGCTCGAAGAGCAGGCTCGCGAGCTCGGGCTCAGCCGACTGTTCTGCCTGACCTTCGAGGTCGACTTCTTCGGTCGCCGCGGATACTCGATCATCGGCGAACAGGTCGTCGACCCCGACGTCTACTCTCAGCTGCTGCGCAGCGGCGACGCAGGTGTCGAGGAGTTCCTCGATCTCGCGCATGTCAAGCCGAACACGCTCGGCAACACCAGGATGCTGAAGAGCCTCAACTAACCTGAATCAATGCCTCGCCACTCCGCCGCCGTCTATCGTCGCCGACGATTGGTGACCCTCGTCGCGGCGATCCTGCTCGTCGCCGTCATCGGTGCCGCGGTGTGGCTGCTCCTGGCACGCCCGTGGGCCAGCGCCGCCGAGGCGACGCCCTCGCCGAGTGCCTCGGCCTCGGGATCCCCGTCGCCGGATGCCACGACCTCCGAGCCACCCGCAGCCGAGTCGCCGTCTCCTGAGCCGTCGGCCGATGAGACGCCCGGGATCGTCGCGTGCGAGGCCACGGACGTCGAGGTGGCTGCCGTGACGGATGCCGATTCGTACGATCCCGGGGTGCTGCCGCAGCTGTCGATATCGCTGACGAACCGCGGGTCGACCGACTGCGCGATCGATGTGGGGTCAACGACTCAGCGGATGACGGTTTCGAGCGGCACCGATGTCTGGTGGACGTCGACCGACTGCCAGGAGAACCCGAGCAGCATGGTCGCCACGCTCACCGCCGGCGCGACCGTGACGAGCAAGGTGCCGGTCACCTGGGACCGCACGCGGTCGAGCGTCGAGACCTGCGCGGACGAGAATCGGCCGCGAGCTCCCGGCGGCGGAGCGTCGTATCACGTCGCTGTCGAGATCGGCGGCTTCAAGGGCACGACGACGAAGCAGATCCTCCTCTATTGAGGTAAAAACTAGCCAAAGGTCTTGAATACAGTCCTGCACTCAGTTTCGGGTGACACTGCTGTTTCTTTGGGATACCATTGGAGTGACCCTCGCAGACTTGCGGCGCATGCCATCCCCAGTGGCGTCGAGCACAGCGTCCCCAGCGCTTCGACATGCCGCCCGAGGGTCCGTGGGCCCTCTCGAGTACCCCAGTCCCCAATGGATGACTCGAGAGGGCCCCTTTCTTCTCCCGGCTCGGTTTCGGACCGCGCTGCGGCATCCGCTGAATATGCTGGATGCATGGCAGCGAAGAAGTCGAAATCCGCGAAGAGCAAGCCCGCACCTGAGGATTTCCGGTCGGATGCCCTCGCCCAGGCGTTGGAGAAGCAGGACATCGCGGCGGTCGCTCTCGCACTGCGCCACGGCACCACCGTCGTGCCGCTCGTGAAGCCCGGCGCCCGCGACAATCCTCTCGACAGTGGCGAGGTCTGGACCTATCGCGACCCCAACTCGGGCGATCTGGCGCTGCTGCTGTTCAGCGATGCCAAGAACAAGCCGGCGAACCTCCCGCCGGGGGTCGGCATCTACAGCGCTGAGTGGCTGCGGAAGTTCCTCGGCGCGCACCCGATCACCACGGTGTTCCTCGACATCGCGGGACCGCACCCGATGCAGGCCTCGCCCGAAGAGCTGCTCAAGGCCCTCGACGCCTGAGTACCGGTGCGAGCTCGCGTGCTCTCGCGACCGGCGCAGGCCCCGCGGTCCGTGCCGGGTCACTTTCGCATCGGATGATCTGTGCGGGGTGACTTTCGCCCTGGATGATCTCTGCGGGGTCGCTTTCGCATGCTGATCGCCCGTTTGGGGTGCGGAAGTGGCCCCGCTTGGTGGTGTGGTGCGGAAGTGGCCCCGCTTGGCGGTGTGGTGCGGAAGTGGCCCCGCTTGACGGTGCGGTGGGGAAATGGCCCCGCGGTGCGGTGCGGTGCGGTGCGGAAGTGGCCCCGCTTGACGGTGCGGTGCGGAACTGGCCCCGCTTGCGGTGCGGTGCGGAAGTGGCCCTGCTTGACGGTGTTCGACCCGGCTGAGCGCGGGACAGGCGCTCATCGCCGCCGGCTCAGAACGGAGGGATGTCGGCTTCGCTGCGCCTGCTCGTGTTCCGCGCACGCACGTCGTTGAGCGCCGCACGCAGCGTCTTCGAGCGGTCGTCGACCACCTGGTCGTAGCCGAGCCGCGACGCCTCGGACCGACGCTGCGCCGACTGGGTGACGGGGCGGATCTCGCCGGCGAGGCTGAGCTCTCCGACGGCGGCGACCGTGCGAGGCACCGAGATCTGCTGGATCGACCCCGCCACGGCGATCGCGATCGCGAGGTCGGCCGCAGGCTCGGTGAAACGCACCCCGCCGACGGTCGAGACGTAGACGTCGAGGTTGCTCGTCTTGATGCCGGCGCGGCGTTCGAGGATCGCGAGCACCATCGCCACACGCGACGAGTCGAGTCCGTGCACCACTCGACGGGGATTCGGCGCGGTGGTGGTGATCGTCAGCGCCTGCACCTCGACCGGCAGCGCCCTGCGGCCCTCGAGCGAGATCGCGACGCAGGTTCCCGGCTCGGTGGCACCCTGCGAGAGGAAGAGACCGGACGGGTCGGGCACCTCGGAGATGCCCGCACCCGTCATCTCGAAGCAGCCGACCTCGTCGGTGGGACCGAAGCGGTTCTTCAGCGCGCGGATGAAACGCAGCGATGTCTGACGGTCGCCCTCGAAGTGGCAGACGACGTCGACGAGATGCTCGAGCACGCGCGGCCCGGCGACGGTGCCGTCTTTCGTCACGTGCCCGACGAGGATGACGGGCAGCCCGCGGTCCTTCGCGACGCGGATCAGCGTGGCCGCCACTTCTCGGACCTGGCTCGGCTGACCGGCCGCGCCGTCGATGAGCGACGACGAGACGGTCTGCACCGAGTCGACGATCACGAGCTGCGGGGCGACCTCGTCGATGTGGCCGAGGATCGTCGCGAGGTCGGTCTCGCTCGCCAGGTAGAGCTCGTCGTGCAGCGCGCCTGTGCGCTCGGCGCGCAGGCGCACCTGCGCCGGAGACTCCTCGGCGCTCGCATAGAGCACCCGACGGCCGGAGCGGGCGGCTTGAGCGGCGACCTCGAGCAGCAGCGTCGACTTGCCCACACCGGGTTCTCCGCTGAGCAGGATCGCCGCGCCGGGAACGATGCCCCCGCCGAGCACGCGGTCGAACTCGCCGACCCCGCTCGTGCGACGTGGAGCGTCTTCGGTGGTGATCTGCGTGATGGGTCGCGCGGCCTTCGCCGCGGTCGGCGCGAGCGGCGTGATCCGGCTCAGGATGCCCGTCTGGGTGCCCTGCTCCTGCACGGTTCCCCACTGCTGGCACTCGGCGCAGCGACCCACCCACTTGGCGGTCGTCCACCCGCATTCGGTGCAGACGTACGCAGGAGGGGCGGGTTTTCGGGTGGCCATGCAGCCAGGCTATCGCCGAGATCAGACATCCCTATCGCCTGGGGCATTATTCACGGCCGAACCACCCCATGGCGCCGAGCCCCCGCGGGATACTGGATCCATGGCCAACGGCGGGCCCGTCTGCGGGCCGATCTCGACCTTCTCGCGAGTGCAGATCCTGCACGCGCTGTTCGAAGGCGGCCCCCGCATCGATGGCGACGCCGAGCACGACGGCGGACCCGTGCGGACCCGCGGGGAGCGCACGATCGGCGAGCTGTGCGAGGCCACCGGCCTGCATCCCAACACGGTTCGCGAGCACCTGCAGCGCCTCATCGAAGGCGGCTACGTCATCCAGGCCAGTGAGCGCCGCACCACTCGCGGTCGTCCGCGCACGCTGTACAGCGCAGTGACCGGTGCGGCGGATGCCTCGAGTCCCATAGCCCGCGACAAGGCGAAGGCGGCCGCCGTCCGCGGCGATCTGCTGCGTCGGGTCCTGCCTGCGTCGGCATCCTCTCTCGGTCGCGATGCGACCTACCAGCTGGACGCCCTGATCGAACACTTGGAGGAGAGCGGCTTCGAGCCCGTCGTCGATGACGAGCAGCTCACCGTCGATCTCAGCCCGTGCCCCCATGCCGCGGGTCGCGCCGAAGACCGTCCGATGCTGTGCTCCGTGCACCTCGGCCTCATGCAGGGGGTGCTCACCGAAGCCGGTGGGCCGCTCGCCGCCGAGGCCGTTCGCACCTCCGCCCTGCCGGCGGACTGCACCGTGCAGCTGCGTCTGACGGAGATGTCCGCCGCCTAGGCGCGCATCTGCCTTATTCACGGTCGGCGGCCCATCGGGGGCGGCAGGCCCGTCGTTAGCGTGGCACCCAGGGCACGGAAGAAGGAGTGGCTCATGGAATGGTTGGACCCGCTGGTCCTGTCTCGATGGCAGTTCGGTCTCACGACCGTCTATCACTACCTGTTCGTGCCGCTGACGATCGGCATGGCGCTCGTCGCCGCGATCTTCCAGACCGCGTGGGTGCGCACCGGCAAGGTGCAGTACCTGCACCTCACCCGGTTCTTCGGCAAGATCTTCCTCATCAACTTCGCCATGGGCGTCGTGACGGGCATCGTGCAGGAGTTCCAGTTCGGCATGAACTGGTCGGACTACTCGCGCTTCGTCGGCGACGTCTTCGGCGCCCCGCTCGCGTTCGAGGGGCTGCTCGCCTTCTTCTTCGAGGCCACGTTCATCGGCCTCTGGATCTTCGGATGGGACAAGCTACCGCAGAAGCTGCACCTCGCCACGATCTGGTGCGTCTCGATCGGCAGCATCCTGTCGGCGTACTTCATCATCGCCGCGAACGCCTTCATGCAGAACCCGGTCGGATACGTCTTCAACCCCGAGACCAACCGCGCCGAGCTCACCGACTTCTGGGCGCTGCTGACCAACCCGGTCGCGCTCGCCGCCTTCCCGCACACCATCTTCGGCGCACTGATGTTCGCCGCCGGCGTCGTGATCTCGGTCTCGGCCTGGCACCTGGCACGCGGACAGCACTTCGACACCATGCGCATCTCGCTGAAGTTCGGCCTGTGGGCGATGATCTTCTCGACCGCCGGGGTCGTGCTCACGGGTGACCAGCTGGGCCTCGCGATGTATGCCGCTCAGCCGATGAAGATGGCGGCCGCCGAGGCGACCTTCAACACGGTGTGCGGGCCGGACGCCTCCTTCAGCCTCTTCACGCTCGGCACCCCCGACGGCAGCTCCGAGCTGTTCTCGATCCGCGTGCCGTACCTGCTGTCGCTGCTGTCGACCCACACGTTCGACGCGTGCGTGCACGGCATCAACGACCTCAACGCCGAGTACGCCACCACCTTCGCCGACACCGGACTCACCGAGTTCGCCCCGATCCTCTGGGTCACGTACTGGGCGTTCCGCTGGATGATCGGCCTCGGCATGGCCGCCGCCCTCGTCGCCGTGGTCGGCCTCTGGGTCACCCGCAAGGGCGCCAAGAACCCGCCGGCGCCGTGGATGTGGAAGCTCGCGATCTGGTCGTTCCCGCTCGCGCTCGTCGCCAACATCATGGGCTGGGTCTTCACCGAGATGGGCAGGCAGCCCTGGATCGTCTTCGGACTCATGACCACGCAGGACGGCGTCTCGCCGGGCGTCAGTGGCGTCGAGGTGCTGATCTCGCTGATCGCCTTCACCGCGATCTACGCCGCGCTCGCCGTGGTCGAGATCCGCCTCATCATCCGTGCGGCCCAGAAGGGTCCGGACACCGAAGAGCAGCCCCACGAGGAGACGGCCCAGCTGCCGTCCGTCGTGTACTGAGAAAGGGATCAGTCATGGAATACATGTGGTTCTGGATCGTCGCCTTCCTCTTCGTCGGCTACTTCGTGCTCGACGGGTTCGACTTCGGCGTGGGCATGTCGCTGCCGTTCCTCGGCAAGAACGACGTCTCGCGTCGCCAGGTCATCAACACGATCGGCCCCATCTGGGATCTCAACGAGACCTGGGTGATCGTCGCCGGCGCCTGCCTGTTCGCGTCGTTTCCCGAGTGGTACGCGACGCTGTTCAGCGGGTTCTACCTGCCGCTGCTGCTGATCCTGCTCGCGCTGATCCTGCGCGGGGTGTCGTTCGAGTACCGGCACCAGCGTGAGGGCGCGCAGTGGAAGCGCGGCTTCGACCGGATGATCGTGATCGGCTCCGCCGTGCCCGCGCTGCTGTGGGGTGTCGCGTTCGGCAACATCGTGCAGGGCGTGGCGATCGACGAGAACCACATCTACGTGGGCGGGTTCTTCGCACTGCTGAACCCCTATTCGCTGCTCGTCGGCGTCACGACGCTGCTGCTGTTCTTCCTGCACGGCGTGCTGTTCGTCTCGCTCAAGACCGACGGACAGGTGCACTCAGACGCTCGTCGTCTGGTCAAGCTCGCCGCCGGGCCGACGGTGCTCGCCGCCGCTGGCACCGTGCTCTGGACGATCGGCATCGCCTGGGATCGCGAGTCTCCGCTCATGCTGATGGTCATCGGATGCGGTCTCGTCGCCGCGCTCGCTTTGATCGCGTCGGTGCTCTTCTCGATGCGCGGACGTGACGGTCGGGCCTTCACGGCGGGCGCCGTCACCGTGGCATCCGCTGTCGTGATGCTGTTCGCGGCGCTGTTCCCCTACGTGATGCCGTCGACGATCGACCCGGCCTTCAGCCTCACGATCGAGAACGCCTCGAGCACGCCGTATACGCTGACGATCATGAGCTGGACCGCCCTGATCGCCCTGCCGCTGGTGCTCGCGTACCAGACCTGGACGTACTGGATCTTCCGCAAGCGCGTCACCCGCAGCTCGATCGAGGGGGCTCCGGCGCACGCGTGAGACACGACTTCTGCTCCGGTCGGAGTTCGCGCCGCCTCTCTGATCGGGGAGCGGCACGAACTGCGACCGGAGTGACCTGTCTGACCACGGCTGAGGGGGTGGCGCGGTGAAGCCGGTCGACATCCGGTTGCTCCGGTACGCGAGTGCGGCGCGCGGATTCCTGCTGCTGTCGGGTGTGATCGGCGTTCTGCAGACGGCGGTCACGATCGCCTTCGCCTGGATGCTGACGGATGCCGTCACCGGCGCGCTCGCCGGCCGCGACGTCACGGCATCGCTGCTGTGGCTGCTCGGGCTCGCGGCACTGCGTGGGGTGCTGATCGCCGCCTCGGATGCCGCCGGAACCCGTGCCGCGGCGAAGACGGGGATGCAGTTGCGCGCCGCGTTGATCGGCGCCGTCGGTCGCCTCGGGCCGAGCTGGCTCGCGCAGCGCAATCAGGCGGAGCTCGCCGTCACCGCGGGACACGGGCTCGAAGCTCTCGACTCGTACTTCGCCCGCTACATCCCGCAGCTGGTGCTGACGGTCATCGCGACGCCGGTTCTGGTGGCCGTGATGTGGTGGCAGGACTGGCCGAGCGGGCTCACCGCGATCATCACGCTGCCGCTCATCCCGCTCTTCCTGATCCTGATCGGCATCGCGACCCGCACGGTGCAGCGCACGCAGTGGCAGACGCTGCAGCGCCTCGCGGCGCGGTTCGCCGACACCGTGCAGGGGCTCTCGACGCTGCGGCTGTTCGGGCGCGAGCGCCGCGCCGCTGCGCAGATCGAGCAGACGGCCGACGACTACCGCCGCGAGACCATGAAGGTGTTGAGGTTCTCGTTCCTCTCGGGCTTCTCGATGGAGTTGCTGGCTTCGATCGCGGTGGCTCTGATCGCGGTGGCGGTCGGATTCCGGCTGCTCTCGGGCGACCTGTCGCTCGAGGTCGGACTGTTCGTGCTGCTGCTCGCGCCCGAGGCGTTCCTGCCGATCCGCCAGGTCGGAGTGCAGTTCCATGCGGCAGCCGAGGGGGTTGCGGCGACCGAGGATGTGTTCGAGGTGCTCGACGCGGCCGGGGCTCGGGAGGTCGGCGTTCACAATTCAGCACGGAACCGTGGCACGGTGTCGGGAGAAGAGCTGAGCGCTGGTTTTGGCCGTGTTCATGCTGAATTGCGAACGGGCGACGCGCGAGACCTCGTCGTCTCCGGTCTGCGCGTGCGCGATCTGCCGCCGGTCTCGTTCACAGCCGAGCCGGGAACCATCACGCTGATCGAGGGGCCGAGCGGCGCAGGCAAGTCGAGTCTGCTCGCGGCTCTGCGCGGTGCCGTCGAGTTCGAAGGCTCGGCTGCGGTCGCCGGAGTCGATGTGCGAGGTCGCGCGCCGTCGGAGTGGCTGGCCTGGAGCGGACAGCGCCCTCAGCTGAGTCGCGGCACGATCGCCGCGAATGTGGCGCTGGGGGATCCGGCACCGGATGCCGACGGCATCCGCCGTGCCCTGGATGAGGCGTGCGCGAACGACCTCGACCCTGCGCTCGAGCTGGGTGTGCAGGGCAGCGGGCTCTCGGGCGGACAGGCGCAGCGGGTCGCGGTCGCGCGGGCGCTGTATCGCCAGGCGCAGCGCCCCGACGCCGTGCTGGCGCTCGATGAACCGTCCAGTGCCTTGGACCCGGAGACCGAGCAGCGTCTGTGGAACTCACTGCGTGCGAGGGCGGATGCCGGGGCGACGGTGCTGCTCGTCTCGCACCGCCGGTCGGCACGGGACGTGGCCGATCAGGTCGTCGAACTGGGGGTGGGCGTGTGAGCGGCGCCAGCTCCGCCGTGCGTGTGCGCGGCATCCTGCGTCTCGCGCAGCCGCCGATGCGCCGCTTCCTCCCCGGCGCGATCTGGGGTTTCCTGTCGGCGGGCGCCGCGGTGAGCCTGCTCGCGGTGAGCGGCTGGCTGATCGTCAGCGCATCGATCGTCGACTCTCTCGTGCCGCTGTCGATCGCGGTGGTCGGGGTGAGGTTCTTCGCGGTGTCTCGTGCGGTGACCCGGTATCTGGAACGGCTGAGCGGCCACGATGCGGCGCTGCGTCAGCTCGCCTCGACACGCGCCGACATGGTGCGGCGCCTCACTCCGCTGTCGCCTGCCGGACTCGGACGAACCGACCACGGTCGCGTGCTCTCGGCCCTCGTCGACGATGTCGAGAACCTGCAGAACCTGCCGCTGCGGGTCGTGCAGCCGCTCGCAGTCTCGGGGCTCGTCGCCCTCGGCGCCGTCGGATTCCTGGCGTTCGTGTCGCTGCCGGCCGCACTCACTCTCTCCGCATGCCTCGTGGTAGCGGCCGCTGCGGCGATCGGACTGGGGTGGGTGTTCGGCTCTCGGGCCGAGGCCGCCGTCTCCCGCCGTCGCGGCGACCTCTCCGCCGCGCTGACCGACTACTTCGGCACGCTCGATGTGCTGCTCGCCTATGGAGCTGAGCCGCAGGCCCGCGAGCGGGTGCGGCAGGCGGATGCCGAGCTGCGCCGCGCCGTGAGCACGGCATCCCTGGCGCAGGCGATCGCAGCCGGCGTCGTGTCGGCGGTCGCGGGCGCGGCGTCGGTCTGGGCGCTGGCTGTCGCGGCTCCCGGGCTGACGACCGGGGCGATCGACGGACCCTGGCTCGCCGTGGCCGTGCTCGTTCCCATGGTCGTGTTCGAGGTCTTCGGCGCCGTGCCGATCGCCGCGGCATCCTGGCGCAGCGTGCGTTCGAGCGCCGAGCGCATCGTCGACGTGCTGCCGGCGGAGATGCCGGCCGAGCTGAGGTCGGACGACGGCGAGGATGTGGAGATCGTCGGAGTTCCCGCGCTGCGACTCCGTGATGTGCGCGCGTGGTGGCCCGGGGGGACGCCGGCTCTCCGAGGAGTCGACCTGGACCTGCATCCGGGCGAGCGTGTGCTCGTGTCGGGACCGAGCGGTGCGGGGAAGAGCTCGCTGGCCGCAGCGCTCGTCGGATTCCTGCGGGTCGAGGGTGAGTATTCCGTCGGCGGCATGGATGCATCGGCGCTCTCGGGTCCTGCGCTACGCCGCACGATCGGGCTGTGCGAGCAGAGTCCGCAGCTGTTCGACGAAGACATCCGCCAGAACCTGCTGTTCGCCCGAGACTCCGCGACCGACGATGAGCTGCTCGCGGTGCTCGACCGCGTCGGCCTCGGCGCCTGGGTGCGCGAGCGGGGCGGACTGGATGCGCGGGTCGGCGACCGCGGCGGACTCGTGTCCGGCGGGCAGGCGCAGCGGATCGCTCTGGCTCGCGCGCTGCTCAGGGGCTTCCCGGTCTTGGTGCTCGACGAGCCGACCGCGGGTGTCGAGCCCGATGCATCCGATGCGTTGCTGCGCGACCTGCTGCACGCGGCGGGGGAGCAGTCGGTGCTGCTGATCTCGCACGTCGCCCCGCCCGCGGGCGCCGTCGACCGGGTCGTGCGGTTGGACGACGGGCGCACGGTCGCGGAGTAGTCCGGCGGCTGTCGGGGTTCAGGGGCGACTTCTCGCCGCTAGCCCCGGGCACAGTGTCGGACGTCTAGGGCGGCGTGCCCTGGCATCCGTTCGTCCGTTCGGTGTGTCGGGGGTGGAGTCCGACGTCGTGCCGGGGTTCGGGAATGACAGGCCCGCCCGGTGTCGTGTCGGCGACCGTGTGCAGGACGGAAGCACCGATGTCGGTTCAGAACCGCGTTCTGGTCCTGCATACGTGCATGGGTCCTGCAGACGGACGCCAGCCCGGCCGAGTTCAGATGCCGGACCTATCGGGGCGGGTCTCCGTCGTCATGCCCGACCGAGGAAGCGCGGGGGTCCGACGTTGAGGTCGGCGCGCGGTTCCATCACGATGCCCTGCGCCTCGAAGACGCGGCGGCGCTCTTCGATGCGACGGTGGAGTTCGACCTGTGCGTCGTCGACGAGCTGCGGGTCGAGGTCGACGGTCGCCGGGTGCGGGTTTCCGTGGTTCGCCTCGATGTAGGCGTCGAGCTCGGGACCCGACGTCCACGAGGTGATGAGGGCGTACCGCGGGGTCGTGCCGCGATGCCAGACCGCGTGCCAGAAGCGCTGGGTGTCGACGATGATGCGGGATCCCTCGCGCAACGGCAGGCGGATCTCGGTCGCCGGGTCGAAGCGGTCGGAGCGCAGGAGAAGCAGCGAATCCGTGTCATCGGACAGGTTGTAGTAGCCGCGCACGACCCAGCCGGTGCCGTCTTCGTTGAGGCGGTTGTTGTCGTCCTGGTGCAGGTTGTAGACGGCGTCCGCGTAGTCGTTGGGCTGCAGTTCGATGACGCGGCAGCGGCCGACTCCGGCGCCCGGCTCGAGGGCGCGTCGCTGCAGGGTCGGGGCGATCGCGACCTGCGACTCGACCCACACGCCGTCCTTGTCGGTGCGGGGAGGGGTCTGGTTCCAGAAGCCGTTGCATTCGATCGCGCCGGCGTAGCTGGCGAGCGGGGCGAAGCGGGTGACGCCCGACGAGCGCCAGCCGATGTACTCGAGATCGAGCCACTCCGCGGGATCGGACGCCTGATCGTGGTCGTCGAGCACGACGTAGCCGGTCTCTGCCAGCGCCTCCGATGTGATGAAGCCCATTGCGTCCCCTCCGTGCCTCGACTCCGCGGCGCACCCTGCGACGGATGCCTTTAGGACAGCCTAACTTGGAGGCGCGGCGTTCGCCCGAGAGGGTGCCGGAGAAAACACGCGCCGATACCCTGGATGCATGACTCAGCCGCAGGGTGCCCTCCTCGTGGGCAGTGTGAACTTCGACGACGCCGAGACCACGATGCGCATCGCCGCCGAACTGCTGGGTCCGCGACTCCGCCGCATCCCCGACGGTGAGGTCGGCAAGCGATTCCACTGGATCATGTTCCAGCCCGACGTGCTCGGCGAAGCCGACGGCATCGAGCGCATCGGCGACGAGCCCATCCCGTTCAGGGCCGGCATCGACGCTCGACCGCTGCGCATCGCCGACGGGGTGGATGCGGCGAGCATCCAGCTCCCGCCGCTGGGATATGCGGATGCCGCGATCGAGTCGTATGCGATCTTCTCGCGCCTGCGAGACGAGGGCGTCGTACCTGCCGCGACCCGCTTCCAGGTCTCACTTCCGACGACGGTCGCGGTCGTCTCGTCATTCTTCTTCGGCGATGACCGCGCCGCCATCGACCCGGTCTACACCGCCGCGCTGCTGCGCGAGGTCGACAGCATCCTCGCGGCGATCCCGCACGGCGACCTCGCGATCCAGTGGGACGTGGCGAGCGAGATGGGGATCATCGAGGCCGCGCCGGCGTTCGGGCGGGTCATGGACGTGTGGTGGGAGGGCGACCCGTTGCCCGGTCTCGTCTCGCGCCTCGCGGCACTGATCGACGCCGTGCCGGCCGATGTCGAGGTCGGAGTGCACCTCTGCTACGGAGACGTCGCCGAGAAGCACTTCTTCGAGCCGACGGATGCGGCGAACCTCGTCCGCTACGCGAACGCCGTGATCGCCGCATCGGCCCGCCCGCTGACCTGGCTGCACCTGCCCGTGCCGATCGAACGCGATGACGAGGCGTACTTCGCGCCCCTCGCCGACCTCGCGTACGACGGTGAGCTGTACCTGGGGCTCGTTCATCGGGAAGACGGCGCGGAGGGAGCAGAGCGGCGGATCGCCGTGGCCCAGCGCTTCGCTCCGCAGTTCGGCGTCGCGACGGAGTGCGGCATCGGCCGGGCCCCCGAGGGAACGACCGACGGCATCCTGCGCACGCACGCTGAGGTCGCCGCCGCCTGGTGATCCGGTGCTGACCCACTCGATTCGCGCCGTGGCGCGGGTTGTCGTAAGCTAGTCCGCGGTGACGTGTCCGAGCGGCCGAAGGTGCAACTCTCGAAAAGTTGTGTAGGGTAACCCCCTACCGTGGGTTCAAATCCCACCGTCACCGCCACCACGAAGGCCCCGACTCCCTTGGAAACACTGGGATGCGGGGCCTTCGTCATGTCTGAACGGCGGTTGCGGTAACGCAGCAGTAACGGGAGCAGAACCGCCCCGGTGCCACTACACGTGGCGACACGATCGGCGCGGTGTTCCCACGGTGCCGTTGCGCGAGCGCGCGCCTGCTGCGCACTTCAAGTACTCAGCTCATTATTCGATACTGGACGGATCGAACCTAATCGCCGTAGTGTCCTCTTAGTCGCGTTCCGCGCATCCCAGCGCGAGCCAACTCAACGAGGAGTCGACGAATGAAGAGACCTCTGCACGCCGCCGTGTCTGCGGCTTCCAGCAAAGCAAGCATCGCTATCGCCGGTCTGGCAGCCGCGATGATCGTACTGAGCGGATGCACGGGAGAAGGGGGCGCGGGCGCGGGCTCTTCCGCACAATCTGACGATCAGGTGACCGAGCTCACCGTCGGCATAACCCCGATCGCGAACGCTGCCAACCTCTACATCGCGATCGACCAGGGCTACTTCGACGACGAAGGCCTCGTCGTGACTCCTTCGGTCATCCAAACGGCTGCGACCGCGATCCCTTCGCTGCTGAATGACGAACTTCAGCTGGCGCTGATGACGTCCGTCCCGGTGATCACTGCCGCATCGAAAGGGCTCCCGGTCGTCGTTGCCTCCGGCAACGACCGATATCCAGTCGACGGGGTCGGCGACACGACCGCGCTCATCGCCGCTCCCGACAGTGGAGTCTCGTCGGTGGAAGACCTCGCTGACAAGACAGTCGCCGTTGTGGGTCTGAAGTCCGCGCCCGAGCTCGCTCTGCGCGTGGTGCTGGAAGAGGCGGGAGTCGATCCTGCCGATGTCGAGATCGTCGAGATCGCCTATCCCGACATGGTCTCGGCGTTGCAGTCCGATCGAGTGGATGCGGCGTTCGTCGTCGACCCGTTCCTCTCGGAAGCCGAAGCCGCCGGGCTCGTCCCGATCTCTCAGCCCTTCACCGAGGGGCTCGGCGGCATGACCGCGCTCACCTGGGTTGCGGGAGAACAGTTTGCGAACGCAAACCCCGAGACCATCACCAAATTCACTACCGCGATCCAGCGAGCGGCCGAGTACGCCAACGAGAACCCGGAGGCAGTGCGGGCCGTTCTTCCCACGTTCACCTCTCTCTCGCCGGAGGCGATCGAGAACTCGGTCATTCCCCTCTATGACTCCTCGCTGTCCGAGGCGGACGTCGAGAACTACGTCGAGCTGATGGAACGGGAGGGCTTCATCGAGGCCGGTTACGACCCGTCCGACCTTCTGTGGAAGACCGATGGCGATTGACGTCGCGTCCCGGATGTCGACGAAGTCGGCGTCTCGCACCCAGGGTCGGCGGCGGGTGCGTCTACCTTCCTCCCGAGTCGCCCAGATCGTCGTCGTCGTGGCGGTCCTCGTCGCGTGGCAGCTGTTCGCGACCATCGGGGATCTGGGCGCCGTCCCGACGCCGGTCGCTGTCGGCGCAGCCGCGATCACCGCGGTCGTCGAGGGTTCTCTCTGGGGCCCGCTCGGCGCGACGCTCGCAAGCTGGGGAGTGAGCTTGATTCTGGCCGTTGTGGTCGGCGTCGCCGTTGGCTTTCCGCTCGGCGCGAGCCGGATCGCGTACCGGATGTCGGTGTTCACCCTCGACTTCCTCCGCACGATCCCGGCGCTCGTGCTCGTACCCCTGGTGGTGCTTCTGTATGGATCGGGCCTGGAGAGCACCATTCTGCTGGCCTTCTTCGCAGCTGTCTGGGCGGTCATCATGCAGACGATCTACGGTGCGCACGATGTCGACAAAGTGGCGCGAGACACCTTCCGATCGTTTCGCATACGCCGCGGCGACACACTGCTCTTCCTGCTCGTTCCCACGGCGCTGCCTTACATCGCAACCGGCATCCGGCTCGCTGCCGCGATCTGCCTGCTCGTCACGATCAGTGCGCAGATCGTCATCCCCGCCGGGGGCCTGGGTGAGAGCATCCTGACCAGCCAGCTCGGAGGAGACATCCCGACGATGTATTCCTACATCGTCTTCTGCGGCCTGCTCGGCGTCGGGGTGAACGCAGGGTTCGCCCGGATGGAGAAGGCGTTGCTCAGCTGGCACCCGGCGCATCGGACGGTGATCGCGTGAATGCACGAGCCGCGCGGATCGCGCTCCCCGCTCTGGTGCCGATCGCGCTGATCGCGATCTGGTGGTTCGCCAGCGCCGGGAGCACCTCGTTCTACTTCCCCCCGTTGGAAACAATCCTGCGGCGGTTCCGAGAGTTGTGGCTGTTCGCGCTCGTGCCCGAACATGTCGTGCCGAGCCTGCAAGCGATCCTCGCCGGGCTCGGGATCTCCGTCGTACTCGGAATCGCCCTCGGGGTGGTGATCGGTCTGAGTGATTACGTCGCGACCGCCGTCGGCCCGGTCCTTCAGTTTCTGAGATACCTGCCCGCCGTGGCTCTGCTGCCTCTCGCGATCCAGTTGATCGGCATCGGCCAGGACATGCGCATCACGATCATCGTGCTCGGCGCGCTCTGGCCCATCCTCCTCAACACGATCGATGGGGTGCGCGGGACACCTCCTGCGTTCGTGGACGTGGCCAGGTCGAACCGCGTGCGCACCGTCGACTGGATCTTCAGGATCGTGCTCCCGAACGCCGGCCCCCAGATCTTCGCGGGCATCCGCGCGAGCCTCGCCGTGTCGGTCATCTTGATGTTCGCCAGCGAACTTCTCGGGGCTTCCCGGGGAATCGGCTACTTCATCCTGCAAGCCCAGCGTCAGTTCTCCATCCCGGAGATGTGGTCGGGGATGCTGCTTCTGGGAATCATCGGCTACGCCCTCAACCTCATCCTCATGGTGATCGAGCATCACGTGCTCGCTTGGCACCGCAAATCCCGCACATGATCTCAGGAGAGCCCACCATGGACGAATCTCGAATCCCGGCACTGGAGGCAGTCGCCGTCACGAAGTCATTCGGCAGCAATCAAGTGCTCGCAGGTGTGTCGTTCGAAGCGGCGCGCGGCGAATTCGTGTGCATCGTCGGTCCCTCCGGTACGGGGAAGACGACGCTTCTGCGCACCCTCGCGGCTCTCGGTCCCGCGGATTCCGGTGAGGTCCGGATCAATGGCCAGCCGGTTACGCGTCCACCCGCTGAGGTCTCCGTGGTCTTCCAGGATTACAGCAGGTCACTGATGCCGTGGATGCGCATCGCTCAGAACGTCGAGCTGCCCCTCAGGCGGTACGGGATGTCTTCGTCCGACCGGAAGGAGCGGGTCCGCCAGGCGCTGGCTGAGGTTGGTCTCCCTCACGCCGAGCGGCTCTACCCGTGGGAGATGTCCGGCGGCATGCAGCAGCGGGCGGCCATCGCCAGGTCGCTCGCGTACCGTCCGGAAGTGCTGATCATGGACGAGCCGTTCGCCTCGGTCGACGCCCAGACCAGGGCCGATCTCGAAGACCTCATGCTCGACATCCGAGATCGACTCGGCGTGACGATCATCCTCGTTACCCACGACATCGATGAAGCCGTCTACCTGGGCGACAAGGTCATCGTTCTGTCAGGACGGCCCGCTTCGGTCGAGGCTTCGGTCGATATTCCTCTCGGACGAGGTCGCGACCAGATCACGACGAAGTCGCGATCTGACTATCTGGATCTGCGGGCGACGATCCGCCGGATGATCATGCGGAACTCGATCGACGTAGCGTGACCGTTGGCTGCGGCACGAGCTTCCCGATCCGAGACTCGACGGGAGCGCC
The DNA here is from genome assembly GCF_001889265.1 of Microbacterium sp. 1.5R. Lineage (NCBI taxonomy): Bacteria > Bacillati > Actinomycetota > Actinomycetes > Micrococcales > Microbacteriaceae > Microbacterium > Microbacterium sp. 1.5R. The sequence goes on along the minus strand of NZ_CP018151.1, from coordinate 3,039,285 downwards.
ACGCAGGGCGATTGATGTCCGTGCGTGGCGCTCTCGATCACTTCCCCGCAGTCGGCTGAGGACGATCCGCGTCGACCGTGTCGGCTGACTCTACTCCCCGCGATCCCGCAGTCGTGGTCGAGTCGGCCGACGACGCGTCCCCGCGGCGACGGGCATCCATCGCCAGGCCGAACACTGTCGCGGTCAGTACGGCGATCGGCGCCAGGAGCGTCAGGAAGAGCCCCGTCAGGCCCAGGCCTGCACCGATCAGAGTGCCGCCGACCGCGCCTCCCACGGCCGAGCCGATCCGAGCGCTGAACTCCGTCGAACCCACACCCGTGCCGCGGATACGGGTGGGGTACGCGGCTGCAGCGAGCACCGAGCGAGTCGGACCGAACGCCGCAGGCAGGACGAACCCGGCAATGCCGAGGAGCAGAAGCAGCTGGCCGTAACTGAGGTCGGGTGTGACGCCGACCAGCACTGCAGCGGCTGCTGAAAGGATGAGGGCCGAACCGATGGCGACGAAACGGGAGACCTTCGTGAGCACCGCACCGATGACCAGCGTCCCGGCCACGCTGGTCAGTCCGTACAGTCCGACTACTGTGCTGCTCTGCACCGAGTCCAGGCCGGGTGTCGGCTGCTGCAGCAGCGTCGGCAGATATTGGACGATCATCAGCTGAGTTCCCAGCGAAAGAAATCCGAAGACCCACAGAAGTGCCGTCGTGATCCGGAAGCGGCGCGAGATGAGCTGGCGGACGACGTGTGTGCGGTCCGCCGCCTTCGGAGTCGAGAAGGTCACGGATTCGGTCAGCGTCGTCGGTATCAGCCTGGCGAGAGCGCGGCGCGCCCGCACGAGATCGCCCCGCGCAGCGTAGAAGGCGGGCGATTCGGGTACGACCGCCGCCAGGACCAGCACGATCACGAGGGGGATGACACCACCGGCCACCAGCAGGGCTCGCCATCCACCCAGCGGGAGGAGCAGTCCGGCGAGTGCGGCGCCGAGAGTCGTTCCCAGCCCCACCGCGGCATATGCAGTCGCGAGCAGCGCCGCTCGACGCCTGGGCGGAACAAGATCGGCCACGAGGGTGCTGCTCGTCGCCATCGCCGCTCCCATCCCCAGACACGCGAGGAGCCGCCAGGCGGTGAAGGCCATGAAGTCCGGGGAGGTTGCTCCGAGCGCCGTGGCGCTGGCGAACAGCGTGGTCGTCGCCACGAGCACCGCCTTGCGTCCCAGCAGGTCTGAGAGTCGACCCGCGATGAGCGCGCCCAGACCCATGGAGATGAATCCTGCGGTGACGACGAATGTGATTCCCCCACCGATCGAGACTCCCCACTCCTTGACGAGTGACGGGAAAGTGTGGCTGACGATGGTGACGTCCATGCCGTCCGTCAGCATGATGAGTGCGATGAGCGCGAACGACAGCCAATGGCGCCAGGTCATGCCTGCAGCCTCGGTGACCTCGTCGATGGTGCGCGCAGACGCAGTGGTGGTCGTGCTCATGATCGGGAACCTCTCTGTTCCTCTCGCAGCCACAGCGCAGCGAGTCGTGTGTATTCGATACAGATCGTATCGAACGCAATGTGGATGCGCCAGATCGCGGATCGACCTCTTCGAGAGCGTTTCGTGATCAGCTGAAGACGATCGTGTGATTGCCATGACGGATCACGCGGTCATCTGCATGCCACTGGACCGCGCGGGCGAGTACCGCGCGCTCGACATACGCGCCGCGGGCTTGCAGATCGGCCGCTGTCATGGCGTGATCCACGCGTGCGATGTCCTGCTCGATGATCGGCCCCTCGTCCAGATCTGCTGTGACGTAATGGCTTGTCGCGCCGATGAGCTTGACCCCTCGCTCTTTCGCCTTCCGGTACGGGCCGGCACCGATGAACGCAGGGAGGAAGGAGTGATGGATGTTGATGACCGGCGCGCCCACATCTTCGAGGAATCCGTCCGAGAGGATCTGCATGTAACGAGCGAGCACGATGAAGTCGACATTTCCGGCGAGGAGCTTCACGATCTCGGCCTCGGCGGACGACTTGTCGGGTCCACCCGAAGGTACGTGGAAGAAGGGGATGCCGAACGACCTGACATCTTCAGCGATGTTGGTGTGATTGGAGATCACCATCGGGATCGTGACGTTCAGCTCTCCCCGGCGATGGCGCCACAGCAGCTCGAGAAGGCAGTGATCGGATGTGGAGGCAAGGATCGCCATCCGTTTCGGCGTCGACCGGTCGGCGAGGCGCCACTGCATCCCGAGAGGTTCCAGCGTTGCGGCGAGATCGGCTTCCAATTGGGGGAGTGCCGCGCTCAGGTCCCTGCGATGGAACACGACCCGCTGGAAGAACGCGCCGCCTTCCGGGTTGTCCGAGTACTGATCGAGCGTGACGATGTTCGCGTCGTTCCTTGCGATGAGCGCTGACACCGCAGCGACGAGACCCGGCTGATCGGGACCGTGCACCACGAGGCACGCATGGTCGTTCGCGGTGATCGGGTTCAGCGTCATCGGAGGCTCCGGTTCGAGAGTTGCCCCACGAGGCCGCCACCGCTGGGGTGTTCGGGCCTCGGTGGCAGATGGAAGGGTCTGGCAAGCCGACATGTGCCGGTAGTGAGATTAAAACAAATACGATACGATTCGTACAGCTTTATCGGAAGAATCGCCCAAAGGAGGGCATATGACGGCTTCGACACGCATTCAGCGATCAGCGCGAACGGACTCGCTTCGACCGCACGACGCCGTCATCGTCGCTTACAAGAGGACAGCGATCGGCCGCGCCCGCAAAGGGTCTTTCGCTGAGGAGCGCCCGGAGGACCTCGCCCACGCAGCTGTCTCGGCGGCACTCGGCGATGTGCCTCAGCTCGCACCGCACGATCTCGAGGACTTCTATCTGGGGACGGGGGTCCCTCAGGGCGCTCAAGGTGACAACCTTGCGCGTCGCGTCGCAGTTCTCGCCGGCTTCGACTCTCTTCCCGGCGCCACCATCAGTCGCTTCTGCGCGTCTTCGCTCGAGGCGATCGCAGCGGCTGCGCGAGCGATCCAGTCCGGCGACGGAGCCGCGTATCTCGTGGGTGGTGTCGAATCCACCTCGTCCCAGCCGCCCGTATCCTCCAATCAGTATCCCGGTTGGGAAGTGGCAGCCGAACGTGCCGACCGAGTGTTCGAGAGTGGGGCGGCCTGGACCGACCCACGGCGAGGTGGCCAGGACCCCGACATCTACATCTCCATGGGGAAGACCGCTGAGTTCGTCGCCGGTCTCACCGGGACGACCAGAGAAGCGCAGGATGAGTGGGCGCTGTGGAGCCAGCAACGAGCGACCCACGCGCAGAGCGCGGGCTACCTGTCGGCAGAGATCGTCCCCTACGTCAGACGGGACGGTCAGGTGATCGAGGTGGATGACGGCCCGCGACCGTCCACGACGCGAAGCGGCCTCGCGGCTCTCGCGCCCGCATTCCATCCGTCAGGGACAGTGACGGCAGGCAACTCGAGCCCTCTCAACGACGGCGCCTCTGCCGCGGTGGTGATGAGCGCACGCAGAGCTCAGGAGCTCGGGATCACTCCGCTCGGCCGAATAGTGGGCACCACGTCCAGCGCGCTGTCCCCGGAGATCATGGGGCTCGCTCCGGCCGACGCCTCTGAGAAGCTGCTGTCCCGACTCGGTCTGACGGTCGACGACATCGACCTGGTGGAACTGAATGAGGCCTTTGCTGCTCAGGTCGTTCCGGTGGTCCGCCGTCTCGGCGTCGAACCGGAGCGCGTGAATCCTCACGGCGGCGCGATCGCTCTCGGGCACCCGTTCGGTGCGACCGGGGTGCGCCTGGTGGGCACCCTCTTGCACGGGCTGCGCGAAGCGGACGGGCACCTCGGGCTCGCAACGCTCTGTGTGGGCGGCGGGCAGGGTATGGCCATGGTGGTCGAACGACTGTGAACAGAACGCTGATCGAAGAGGGGTGCACGTGCCTATCGTGAAATATGTTGAAGAGATGTTGCGCACGGACCAGAGTGGTCCGAGATTGGGCATCCGAGTCGACTCCGCAGGAGAGGGCCGAGCCACCGCCCGTATGACGGTGGCGGACGACATGACCAACGGCCTGCACCTCGCTCAGGGCGGGTTCGTCTTCGCCCTCGCCGATCAGGCGTTCGCGTGCGCGGCGAACTCCGTCGCCGAGCGGACTGCGACCGCTGAGGCGTCGATTTCCTACCTGTCGCCCGCGAGGGCAGGCGACGAGCTCGTCGCGGAGGCGGAGGTCTATCTGCTCGACGAGCGCAGGGTCGTTGTCGACGTGATCGTCCGGGCGGGAACGCGCATCGTGGCTGTCTTCCGAGGATCGGGTCGTCCGATGCGAGTCACGGCGGGTGACGCATGAGCGCGCTCCTTCCCCCTGCTCCCGGCGGCAGTGGCGTGCCGAACTACCCGGACATCAAGAGTCTGGCGCCGATCTGGGGCCATATGCGTGTCTGGGAGGGAGACGGGTGGCAACGGGAGTCGATGTCCTGGAAGGACGGCGTCTACCTTGCGGCCAATCTCGTCGGACCCATCGAATATGTCATCTCCGGTGCGGAAGCGCAGGATTTTCTGTCGCGTCTCAGCATCAACGATGTCTGGAAATGGCCGATCGGACGCTCGAAACACCTCGTGATGCTGGACGATCAGGGGCTCATCGCGAGCCACGCCCTGACGGTGCGTGACGGCGAGGCACGTTTCCGGATGCTGGCGGGGCCGCCCTGGCCGCTCTTCCAGGTGAAGAGACTGAACCTCGACGTCACGATCGAGGTCAACGAGATCTTCATCCTCCAGGTGGCCGGACCCAAGTCGGCGGAAGTGCTGGAGAAGCTGTTCGGCGGGGGCATCCGCGACCTCGCCTTCCTCGCGGCCGAGCCCGTCACCGTCCCCGGCGTCGACGGCGAGGCGGAGATCGAACTGTCACGTATCAGCATGTCTGGAAACCTGGGGTACGAGGTCCGCGGACCACTGGCGGCAGGCCCCGCGGTCTACGACGCCGTATACCGAGCGGGGCTCCCGCTGGGGATCGTCAGGCTCGGCTGGAGGACCTACGCGGTGAACCACACCGAGGGCGGCTTCCCTCAATCAGGAGTGACCTGGCTCGCCTCGATGCTGCTGGATCCCGCCGTTCAGCGCAGCTCCGTGGGTGCACTTCTGGCAGCGGAGTACACCGGCAGCATCGACCCGGCGGACACCCGTGCGAGGACCCGCACGCCCCATGAGGTGAACTGGGAATGGATGGGCAAGTCGAACCACGAGTTCATCGGCAGGGAGGCGTTCGATGCCGAGTCCGCCGCGCCTCGGCGAAAGACGGTGATCCTGCGTTGGAATCCCGATGACGTGACTGACATCTTCGCCTCCTATCTGCGGCCCGGTGAGCCGTACAAGTTCATCGAGTTCCCCGTCTCTCCACAGCAGCCGGCGGGTGGGCACGCCGACCTCGTCACGCACGAGGGAGTCGCTGTGGGCGTCTCCTCCGCAGTCGTCTACAGCTACTACTACCGCGAGCTGATCTCGCAGGCGACGGTGGGTCTGGAGCATTCCGACATCGGGGCGGAACTGGTCGTGCATTGGGGCGATCACGGCGGTCGTATCAAACAGGTGCGCGCTGTCGTCGGCCCGTTCCCGTACCTGGATCTGCCGCGGAACGCCGACTCCGACGTTTCCGCGTCCTAGGGAGCGGAGACGAAGGAGGGGGTGGCTGCCGATTCGGTAGCCACCCCCTCCTTCGTTCGTCAGACGGACACGCGACCGCGCACGAACTCCTCGTCGGGCGAGTCCGTGACCGGCAGCCCCGACGCCACGAGAGCGCCGCGCAACTGCTTCATGAATCGGTCGGGCAGCTTCGGCGCCGGTGCTCGCAGGGCACCGCCGTTGAATCCCGCAAGCCACTCCTGGTACTTCCACTGCGTCCGGTTGATCATGCTCGTGCCCGGGGTGGAGGTCGCCGATACCGCGGAGTTCGCCTGGCGCGCCGGATGCACCTGCCAGTACAGCTTCATGGCCTCCTCCCACTTGCCGGTGCGGGCAAGGTCGAACGCGCGCGGGTAGTAGTCGCTCATCCAGTTGGTGTTGCTGGTGCCGGAGAACTGGAAATCGAGGACGGACATCAGCGGGATCGTCTCCGCTTCGATCGGGCACGAGATGATCACCTCATCGCGGAAGTGGTGATACATCTCCAACACTCCGGGGATGCCGGGATAGGCCTGCTCGGCCTTGATCGCGACGATGTTGGGCACCGCATCGATCACGCGCTGCACGAACTCGACGCTCATGCCCGCGGGATGGATGCGTTCGAAACCCCAGGCCGGTAGCGGGAAGAGCATGGTCGCGAGGCCGGTGGCGTCGCAGAAGGTCTTCGTGTAGTCGAAGACCTCGTCGTACGACGTCGGCCAGAAGGCTGCAGGGTACGCGAGCAGTGCGCGATCGGCTCCAGCCTTCGCTGTGAGGTTCGCGGCGTGGATGTTCTCCTCTAGCGTCCCATAGATCGCATGGAAGAAGATCGCGAAGTCCGGCCCCGCGGCCTCCCTCGCGATGGCGGCGATTCGCGCGTTCTCCTCAGGGGTGATGTTCACCTCTGCGACGAGAAGCGTGCCGGCGAACCCGAGCTCCTTGAGCTTCAGCACATCGTGCCGGATCGCATTCTCGTTCAGTCTCGAGAAGTCCGGTGTGAATGAGGGGTGGGTGACGGCGATCGTGCCGACGAAGTTCTGCTTCGCCCAGGCGCGTGCCTCGGTTGCGGTGTAATCCACCATGATTGCCTCCTGAGTTGTCTTTACTTCCGGGTGGTGACGATGCCGACGGGGAGTTGTGTTCCGATTCCGTGTTGACGTGCGAGATCCACGAGAGCCTCTGCGACGACGATGTCCTGCAGGCCGGCCCCCGTCGATTTGTAGATACGGATGCCATGGTCACGGTCGACGTGACGGGCACCGAGCACCACGGAGTTGAGTGATGTCGTCAGTGTCTCGACGTCGACGCCCGCAGCTCGCGCCGCGATCATGTCTCCGCTGCCGTGGAGGACCTCCTCGAGGGTGTCGGCGACCACGAGCGCTGCACGGGCGATCAGCGCATCGGGCAGCTCGCGTTGGGCGGGAGTGGTGGATCCGATCGAGACGACGGTCGCGTCGTCTCCGACCCAGTCCGCCTCGAGGGTGGGGTTCTCGTCACGCGACCGGGCAGCGCACAGGATGAGGTCCGCGTCCCGGACGGCGTCCTCCGCGGAGTCGACCGCGGTCACGGGCGCGGAGAGCTCGCGGGAGAAGTGGTCCGCGAACGCCTCCCGGTTGGCGGACGTCGGGCTGAAGACCCTGACGGTGGCGATGTCGGCCACGAGTGCGAGCGCGGCCAGGTGCGAGCGTGCCTCGAACCCTGAGCCGATCACACCCACCGACAGTGGTCGTCGCGGAGCGATCGTCTCGATGCCGACCGCGGTCGTCGCCGCTGTGCGCAGGCCCGTGACACGGTTTCCGTCGACCAGCGCGACGAGATCCGCGGTCTCCTTGTCGAAGAGGGAGATCAGGTAGCTCACCTGCAGGCCGTCTCCGAAGGAGCCGTTGATCGATTTCGCCCCGAACAGCGCACCGCTCGGCGGGACGGAGGGCATCACCCGCATCCACTCGCGGCCGCTGTCGGCGAAGATCCGCCCCGGATTGCGCTTGTCGTCGGCCGGCGTCCGGTACGCCGCGCGGATCGCGGTGATCGCCGCAGGGAGGTCGGCGAGCCGAGCGACGTCCTCGTCTGTCAGAAAGAGGGGAAGTCGTCTGGGCGGGGTGCTTTCGGTACTCACGTCACTCCTTTGTGCGCGAGCTGCTGCGGGCGGAATTCCCCGTGCAACATCGCATTCGAAACGGTCCGTACCTAATATAGTCACAAGACACCGATCTCGACGAGGAGAAGCTGACATGGCAATTGCGACCGTGAATCCGACCAGTGGCACGATGGAGATGCTGATCGAGCCGCACTCGGCCGACGAAGTGCAGGAACGGATCGCTCAGGCGCACGCGGCCGCTCGCGCTCTCCGAGACACGAGCTTCGCGCAGCGGGCAGAGTGGATGAACGCGGCGGCGGACATCCTCGCGGATCAGGCGGAGGGACTCGGAGAGCTCATCACTGTCGAGATGGGAAAACCCATCGCACAGTCGGTCGCAGAGGTGCACAAGTCGGCGAAGGCGATGCGCTTCTATGCGGAGCACGCGCAGCAGTTCCTCGCCGATGAGGCGTTGTCGGATCCGTCCACCGTCGGGGCGACCCGCGCATGGACCCGATACGAACCGCTCGGGGTGGTGCTTGCCGTGATGCCGTGGAACTACCCGCTCTGGCAGGTGGTGCGCTTCGCCGCTCCGGCGCTGATGGCGGGGAACGCGGGATTGCTCAAGCACGCCTCGAACGTTCCGCAGGCTGCGCTGTTCCTCGACACGCTCTTCGAGAGGGGAGGTTTTCCTCAGGGGTCGTTCCGCGCTCTCCTGATCGGTGGATCCGAGGTGGAGTCAGTGCTCGCGGATGAGAGGGTGAAGGCGGTGACGCTCACGGGGTCCGAGCCGGCGGGGAGGTCTGTGGCGGCGATCGCGGGAGACCATGTGAAGAAGTCCGTCCTCGAGCTCGGCGGATCGGATCCCTTCATCGTGCTCGCGAGTGCCGAGGTGGGTCGGGCAGCGGAGACGGCCGTGCGGGCACGGATCAGCAACAACGGGCAGTCCTGCATCGCGGGCAAGAGATTCATCGTCCATACCGACGTGTACGACGAGTTCGCCGCTGAGTTCGCCCGCCTGATGAGTGAGCTGGTGGTCGGCAATCCGCTGCTACCCGAGACACAGGTCGGACCAGTGGCCACCAGCGCGGGCCGTGACGAGCTGGCTGAGCTGGTCGAGGATGCACGTGCGAAGGGCGCGAGCGTTCTCGCCGGCGGCTTTGCCCCCGACCTACGGGGTTGGTTCTATGCCCCCACGGTGATCGCGGATCTGCCGGAGGATGCACGTCTCATCCAGGAGGAGGCCTTCGGGCCTGTGGCATCGCTCTATCGGGCGCACGACAACGACGACGCTCTGCGTATCGCGAACCAGACGACCTTCGGTCTCTCGAGCGCCGTCTGGACGACCGACCCCGACGAAGAGGAGTTCTTCGTCTCGGGCCTCGAGGCCGGTGCTGTCTTCATCAACGGCATGACCGTCTCGTATCAGGAACTGCCGTTCGGGGGCATCAAGCGGTCCGGCTTCGGTCGTGAACTCGCGGCTGTGGGCATCCGTGAGTTCTGCAATCTGAAGACGGTCTGGCGGGCCTGACCGGCGACGCGGCGAACGGGTGCGCCATGCTCATCAGCTCCGTCGACTACAACCTTCTCAGGCCGCTGCTCGCGCTGCTGGAGGAGCGCAGCGTCACTCGCGCAGCGGCGCGCCTGGGGGTCGCGCAGCCGACGATGTCGATCGCGCTGCGCCGGTTGCGGGCACACTTCGGTGACCCGCTGCTCGAGCGCAAGAGCAACGTGAGCGAGCTCACACCACTCGCGACCCACCTGCTCGAGGTGCTCCCCGAACTGATGCGCGAGGTGGAGCGAGTCTTCCATCTGCAGGCGGGGTTCGTGCCCGCGACGAGCACTCGCGTCTTCAGCGTCGCGGGTGTGGATCACATGATCGAGCGCGTGGGGCCGCCCTTGAGTCGAGCGATCGCGGCGGAGGCCCCATCGATCCGACTCGAGTTTCCCGCAGCCGACGCCCGATTGGTCAACAATGCCCCCGCGTCGCTGCGCTCCGTCGACGGGGCGATCTTCCCGCACGGGTATCTCGCGCAGCAGCCGCACCTCGACCTGTGGACGGAGTCCTGGATGTGCGTGGTCGATGCGAGCTCAGGGATCGATGCGAGCTCGGCCTGGGAGGAGCTCCTGGCACGCCCGTGGGTGCATACGCTGGGCCCGAAGGACGGGATGAGCCTTGCGCGCCAGCAGCTGCGAGTTCGTGGCGTCGATGTGAAGGTCGCGGTCGTCGCGCCGTTCTTCAAGGTGGTCCCGTCGTTCGTCCGAGGGACCGATCGGGTGGCGCTCCTGCCGGCGAGCCTCGCAGCAGACATGGCCGGTATGAGCGGCCTTCTCGCCTTCGCGCCACAGGTCGCCCTCGACCCCATCCGCGACGCCTTCTGGTGGCATCCCGACCGCGACGACGACGCGGGGCATCGGTGGTTCCGGTCGGTTCTCGCAGAGGTGGCGAACGACATTGCGGATCGCAATCAGTGACATAGCCGATACCGCCTAGCCGTCACCATCGGCGTGGGTGATCCTGGTGGTCAGGGCAACGCCGATCTCGGCTCACGCTGTGCTTCTCCGATGATGCGCTAGCGCGAACACAGAGTGATTGTCCTCGCGTCTGACCCGGAGTAGGGTTCAAACGGTACGGAACGTACTGCACACAAGGGAGTGAAATGCAGACCGAATTTGACGCCGATGTCATCGTTATCGGAGCAGGTCCCGTGGGATCGACCGCTCTGGCCGTTCTCGGGCGCACCGGCCTCACCGCGATCGGCCTCGAGAAGGCCCCGAGCGTGTGGCCGGCAGCACGGGCCGTTCATTTCGACGGTGAGACGTTCCGAACGCTGCAGACGCTGGGAGCGACCGAGAGGTTCTCTCAGGTGACGATCCCCATGGCCTCCATGCATATCCAGAACGAAGCGGGAGAGGTGCTCGTCTCGGTCCCGACCGGCCGGTTCGGGTCGCAGGCCTGGCACGACGACCTGAACTTCCACCAACCCGATCTCGAGGCGACTCTGCGCGACATCATCGCCGAGCTGCCGGGCGTGGAGCTGCGCTGCGGCATCACCGCGAGTGGGGTCGAGAACGTCGACGGCGGAGTGGCTGTGACGACCCTCGATGACGAGGGCCAGCAGAGCGTCCTCAGGGCGCGGTGGGTCATCGCCGCTGACGGAGCTCGCTCGGCGGTACGTCAATCCCTGGGCATCGACACCGACCGATTCGGAGAGGACGCGCAGTGGATCGTCGTAGACGGTCTTCTCGTGGACAGCCCTGGGCTCGCTGACGACATGATCTTCCTCGGGCATCACACCCGCCCTGCGCTCTGGGTGCGCCTCCCCGGCACACGAGTCCGCATGGAGTTCATGGTGATGCCCGGAGACGATCTGGAGGAGATCGTGACCGCTGATGCCATCGAGCGGATCAGCCATGGTGTTCTCCCCGTCGACAAGTTCACACCCGATCGGCAGGCTGTCTACACGTTCCGGGGGCGAATCGCACAGCGCTGGCGCGACGGCGGGATCTTCCTCGCCGGCGACGCGGCGCACCAGGCACCGCCGCTGTTCGGACAAGGTCTGTGCGCGGGAATTCGCGACATCGCGAATCTGTGCTGGAAACTCGACCTCGTCAAGCGAGGAGCAGCGGATGACGCGCTTCTGGACACCTACGAGTCGGAGCGGAAGCCGCACGCCCAGTTCTGGGTCGAACAGGCGGCCAACGCCGCCGGTTTCGTTCAGACCACCGACGCGGGCGTCGCCGCACAGCGGGATGCGTTCCTGCGCGAGCATCCGGAGGCTGCTGCACCCGTTCCGCCACGGCTCGGGCCGGGGCTGCACCGCGGTGAGCGGGATGAGCGGGCGGGGGCCCTCAGCATCCAGCCGATGCTCGCCGATGGAACCCGTCTCGATGACATGGTCGGCGCGCACTTCGTCGTCGCGGCGACCCGCGAGGTGTATCAGGCGCTTCCGCCCGAAGTGAGAGAGGCCCTCGATGCCGACGGCGACATCGTCACGCTGCTGGACCCCGCCAAGATCCAGCAGCTGCTCGACTCGGTTCGGGCCGAAGCTCTGGTGATCCGGCCGGACCGCTACATCCTCGGCGTCGCCGACTCGGCCGAAGACCTCGAACAACTCATCCGGGACATCCCGTCGATCTCGGTCACCTCGCCTGTGCCCGTCGCCGGCTGAGAACAAAGGAGAAGAAAATGTCATTCAGCCCGATCACGCACATCCGGCACTTCGACATCGCTGTGCCCGACTTCGACAAGCAGATCGAGTTCTACAAGAATCATTGGGGACTCACCGTTCAGCACGACGATGGAAATGTGGTCTACTTCGCGGCCGAGGGATCCCCAGAGCAGTACGTGACTAGAGTGCGCCGATCCGATGACAAGCGGCTCGACCTCGTCGCTTTCGGTGCCGCCGATCCTGCAGCGGTCGACGAACTCGCGGCGAGCCTGGCCACGGCGGGTGTGAAGCTGGTCAGCGAACCCGGAGCCCTCGACACGCTCGGTGGGGGATACGGGTTCAGGTTCTTCGACCTGGAAGGCCGCACGATCGAGGTGTCCGCCGATGTGGAGGTCCGGCAGCACCGGAAGATCGAGGAGAAGGAGTCCATCCCGGTTCGCCTCTCCCACGTCGTGCTCAACTCCAACCAGCCGGAGGCGATGCGGTCGTGGTACGAGAAGTACCTCGGATTCCGCCTCTCCGACACGTTGAACCATCCGCATGCCGGCGACCTGTTCTACTTCATGCGCTGCAGCTCGCAGCACCACTCGATGGCGATCGCACGCGGACCGCATGCATCCTTGCAGCATGCGTCCTTCGAGCTTCGCGGTCTCGACGAGTACATGCGGGGGAGCGGTCGCGTGATCCGTGCCGGTTACCGGAAGATCTGGGGTCCGGGGCGGCACGCAGCCGGGGAGAACACGTTCACCTACTTCGTCGATCCCAACGGAAACACGATGGAGATGACCACCGAGCTCGAGATGATCGACGAGGACACCTGGCACCCGCACATCTTCGACGTGCAGCAGCCGGAGACGTCCGATCAGTGGGGAACCGGCGGCGACATGAACGAGTTCATCACCAAGGAGATGTTCAACGACTCCGACCACGACAGCCTGTTCGTGGCGCCACCGGTGTGACGTCATGAGCCTGGACGAGGTGAAGGCCGGGCCGTTCGGAATCGGTACGTTCGAGGTCGACGGCGCCACGATCCCGGCCGCGGTGCGGGGGTCAAAGCTCTTCGACCTGCGCGACGTGATTCCCGGTCTCTCTGTGACGAGTCAGCTGTTCGAGGATTGGGACCGCAACCTCGATCGTATCGATGACCACCTGCGGGCAGCATCGACTCAGGGAATAGTGCTCGATCACGGATTGGTCGATGCACGTCTCCGCGTGCTGCCCCCTGTGCAGCCGGTGGGTCCTGTCATCGCGGCCGGAGCGAACTATCGCGAGCACATCATCGAGATGAGCGTCGCGCATCGCCTGGGGCGGGACGATGCGTCCGACGACGAGCTTCGTGCTGAGGCAGCCCACGAGATCGATGAGCGGGTGCGTGCAGGCGACCCCTATATCTGGACGGGTATCCCGTCGGCCGTGGTCGGGGCGTACGACGACGTTCAGCTGCCTGATGTGGGCGAAGATGTGGACTGGGAGCTCGAACTGGGCGTCGTCCTGCGTCGCGATGCCTATCGCATCGCGGCGGAGGATGCGTGGGATCACATCGCCGGATTCACGATCGTGAACGACCTCACGGCGCGATCGCTGGTCCCACGCCCGGACATGGCGAAGATCGGGACGGACTGGTTCCGCTCGAAGAATCAGCCCACTTTCTTCCCCACCGGCCCGGTGCTGATGCCTTCTCGATTCGTTACAGACCCGGGCTCACTGCGACTCGAGTTGCGTCTCAACGGAGATGTCATGCAGGACGCGACGACCGGGGGCCTGGCCTTCGACGTGCCGAGCTTGCTCTCGTATGCGTCCTCCGTCGCTCAGCTTCGCGCGGGCGATCTTCTGATCACCGGGTCTCCGGCAGGCAACGGATCGCATTGGAAACGATTCCTGCGCGACGGTGACGTGATGGAAGGGTCCATCACCGGGCTCGGCTTCCAACGGAATGCGGTTCGCGGCCCTACCGGTCATCTTCCTCCGTGGCAGGCGAGTCGTCCGGTCGCTGTCTCGATATGACGCTGCGACAGCTGCATTTCGTTCCCCCGGTTCTCCTGCTCGTCGCCGAGGCGCAGGGTTTGCTCGCAAGAGAGGGGGTGTCTCTGCAGGCGCGACGCACGACCTCGAGCGCGGAGCAGATGGCGGCGCTCATGTCCGGCGAGGCCGACATCGCGGTGACCGCCATGGACAACGCCTTCGTCTGGAATGAGCATGGGGCTGACGTTCGAATCATCGGTCAGGTCGAGCGGTCGACGGGCCTCTCGGTCTATGCCGCGGGGGAACGGCGTTCTCTGGCAGATCTGCACGGTGCGCGCTTCGCTGTAGACGCCCTCTCGAACGGGTTTGCGATCATCGCGCGATGGGTGCTGTCAGAGGCGGGGGTGACAGCCGACTTCGTGCAGATCGGCGGGGTCACGGAAAGGCTGGATGCGCTGCTGGACGGACGCGTGGATGCGACCCTTCTGGGGCCGCCCTTCGATGCCATGGCGGACGCCGCAGGGGTGACTCGGATTGCGTCCGTCGACACTGTTCTCCCGAGCTATCCAGGGCAGGGGATCCTCGTGAGGGCGCAGCGGACACCGAGTGAGGACGAGGAACTGCGGGCCTATCTGCGAGCGCTCACGGAGGCGGTCTCTGTCGCCGACGCCATGGAACGCGGGTCGGGGGCCGAGCTGATCACGCAGTCCGGAGTCCCGAGGGGGTCTGCGGAGGCGCTCTGGGAGTCGCGGCCTGCATCCTTGCGTGTGGATCCGGAGGGACTGAAGGTCTTGGAAACGCTGCGCTCTGATCTCGGCCTCATGCCCGGCGGTGCATCCGGTCGCCTCGACCTCATTCAGGAAGTCTGTCTCGATCTGCCGAATGAGTCGTCTCAGACCGACGCCCACAAGGAGATGCAATGACGCTTTCTGCCGCCCCGACTGCTTTTGAGACTCTCGCTTCGTCATGGAGAATCGACGGTCTGACCGTGAAGAATCGATTCGTCCTGAGTCCCATGGCCGTGCTGCAGCCGACTGCTGACGGCCGGCCGAGTGAACAGACGATCGCCTTTCTGACCCGCCGTGCCGTGGGCGGAGTCGGACTCGTGATCGTCGGCGGCGGAGTCTCCACGGACAGGGGATATCAAGAGGGACCGTTCAAGCCGCTGATGCGGTTCGACGATGATCACTTCATCCCGCACCTCGCCCGGATGGTGGACGCCGTCCACGCCCATGACGTACCGATCTTCGCCCAGATCTTCCCCAGCTTCGGCGCGATGGGTGTGCCGGGCCCGGATCGTCCCACGCGCGCGGCGAGCCCCGTGGGAGTCAGGATGGCGGCTCCGCACCTGCCGCCGGGACTTCATATTCCCGGGGGCCGCACGACCCCGTCTCCCGTGGAGATCTCGATCGCCGAGATCGCGGAAGTGCAGGAGCAGGTGGTGGCCGCGGTGATCCGTGCGCAGAAAGCAGGGTTCGACGGCGTCGAACTCGGAGCTCACATGCGGTACCTGTACTCCTCATTCCTCTCACCTCGTACCAACTTCCGAACCGATGACTACGGCGGAAGCGTCGAGAACCGCGCCCGGATCCTCGTGGACACCGTTCGCGCGATTCGACGGATCGTCGGCCCGGACTATCCGGTGGGTTTGCGGATGAGTTCGAACGACCATCTTCCGGACGGTCAGGGGCCGGAGGGCTTCGCCCAGGTCGCTGCGGTCGTCGCGCGGGAGGGGCTCGGGTACATCGCCTTGAGCGACGGCAACTACGAATCCATGGACCAGAATGTGCAGTCGGCATCCGGCAGCATCCTCGCGCACGGCGAGCCCCAGACTTTTCGCGAGGCGATGCCCGACGTCGCGCTCATGCTCAGCAGCACATACGACCCTGTGCAGGGCGCCCAAGCGATCCTCGCCGGTCATGCGGATGGCATCATGCTCGCCCGCCAACTGCTCGCCGACCCGGATTTTCCCCGCAAGGTCATGGAGGACCGGTTGGGAGAGGTGGTCTGGTGTGACCACGAGAACTCCTGTCTGCGACGTCTCATCCTCAACGTGCCGGTTCGCTGCCACAAGAACCGGGAGATGGGGCGTGAGGCAGGCGCCTCTGCCGCTCGCACGCACCTCCCTCAGGAGATCCTCGTGGCCGCAGCCGGATCGAAGCTGCTCATGGGGGTCGCCGACTCCCTCGTCGCCCTAAGGAAAGGCAAGTGAGATGACCGAGGCCGCCTACAAGCTCGTGATCCTGTTGAAGAGTCGACAGGGGGTGTCCTCCGGGGCTTTCGCTGACGAATGGCTGGAACTCGAAGCGCAGCATCCGCTGGATGCTGCGGGACTCCTTTCGCACGTCTTCAATCGGCCGCTCGACGGGCCCGCGCCCATCGCCGGTACATCGACGTCGCCCTACGACGCGGCGGTGGAGACGTGGTGGGCGCGGAAGAATGACGCCGCCGACTGGGTCGGTTCGCGAGAGTTCACGAACTGGGCGGGGCTGCGCAGCGGCACCCTCCAGAACGGGCTCGCAGCTGTCGGGGGAGTGCCGCAGGTCATCTGGGAGGCATCGCCCGACGGCTCAGCCGCATCCGAGCCGGTGAAGGTCATCGTGCTTCCGGTCGCGCAGTACCGGCTCCGCTTCAGCGAGTTCGCCGACTACTGGACCGGCTCGCACGCGCAACTCGCGACCTCCGGCCCGGATACGGCCTCGCGTCTGCTTCGGCTGGAGGACACTCCGGCGCCGGCTCCTGTGTCATCGCGCTTCGCGAGCACAGGGTACGACGGGGTCGGCACGATCACCTTCCGGTCGGCGGATGCTCTCGAGGCCGAGTTCGCGAGCGCCCACTATCGGGACGTCGTCGCCCCGGACGAACCCATGTTCACGAACACAGAGTTCTCCACGGCCTTCCTCACCACGCCTATCACGCTCCGGTGAACCGACGGGGTGACGGTGCGCGCCCGCGCCCCGTCACCCCGGTTCTCAGAAGCGGTCCCGCACGTGGCGCTCACGTCCGTAGACGAACACCACGGCGAGGATGATCAGACCGTAGATGATTCTGCTCTGCGCCTCGGTCATCCCGCTGCCCACGATGATGGTGGACAGCACGGTGAGTATCAGCGCGCCCAGAACCGTTCGGGTGAAGCTGCCGCGTATCGATCCGAACGTCGTTCCTCCGACGAGAACCGCTGCCAGCCCGGAGAAGAGGTAGGGGTCTCCCACGGTCTGCGACCATCCCGAACCGAACGCGGCGATCAGCATTCCGGCGAGACCGGCGCAGATCCCTGATGCGGCGAAGACGGACGTCCACACGACGGAGGTCCGTACTCCGGTGAGGTCGGCTGCGCGTGGGTTGATGCCGGTGGCATACAGCTTGCGGCCCGCGCCGGTGCGGTTGAGGAAGACCCAGGTCAGCACGGTGACGACGAGCACGATCGGGATGATCGGCGGGATCGGGAGTCCGAACGTCGTGCCCGTCAGGCTGGCGATCCGCCGCAGCTCGTCCGGTGGTGCGGAGGAGTAGTTCCCGTCGGCGAGAAGCAGGGTCATCCCGGCCAGTGCAGCGCCGGCTCCGAGGGTCACGACCAGCGGCTGGACGCGGTAGCGGTGACAGATCCACCCGATCAGCGCTCCCACGAGGCCGCAGAATCCGACGACGAGCAGAACACTCCAGACGAGCGGGATGCCTGCCGCTCCGGCGACGTTCGAAGCGACGAAGGCGCCGAAGAGAATGTAGCCGGGAGCGCTGAGATCCAGTCCTCCGAGCAGCACCACGAGCGTCTGACCCAGCGCTGCGACGGCGAGAAGCGATGCGATCACGAGGATGGCGGTGATCGGCCGTGGCGCGAAGAACGCCGGCTGAATCATGAGAAGCCAGGCCACGAGGAGCACCAGCACGAGCACTTGGAGAGCGGGCACCTCGAACATCCATCGCCGTGCGGCGACCAGCCTCGTGGGGCTGGATGCGGGAGTCGTGAGTGAGGCGGTGTGAGATTCGCCGACATCGGTCATGCGCGTGATCCTCTCGAGCGGGGAAGGAGCAGGGTCGCTCCGAGGATGACGCCCGCGACGAGAACAAGACCGTACGCGAGCTGGATGAAGCTGGGAGCCACGCCGGAGGCGGTGAGCACCTGCTGCAGAAGGTAGATGGTGAGCGCTCCGAAGAACGTGCCGAGCAGTCCTCCGCGTCCTCCGCCCAGACTTGTGCCGCCGAGCACTGCCGCGGCGAGGCCGAGAAGCGCGTAGGTGGACGCGAGTGAGGACTGCGAGGATTGCAGAAGCGCGGACAGCGCGATCCCCGCGACTCCGGCGAACAGGCCGCCGAGGGCATAGGCGAGGACGCGAACCGTCGTCACACGCACCCCCGAGCCGTAGGCCGAGATGTCGCTGTCGCCGAGAGCGAGGAGGTTGCGGTTGTAGGCCGTGCGACGAAGGCCGAACCAGATGAGTCCCGCGAAAGCGATCAGCAGGAGAGCCCCCGGTACTGGTCCGATCGCCCCGGCGAACGACTCGCTCCAGTTGTCAGGCGCCGCGATCGGTGTCGGCGCGATGGTCAGCGACAGCCCGATGAGCAGGAAGAGCATCCCGGTCGTCGCGACGACGGGGTGCAGTCTGAGGACCGCGACCAGCACTCCGTTCACGGCGCCGAGCGCACTGGCCACCACGAGAAGCACAGGTACGGCTACGGGCCAGTCGCCCAGCCCGAAGGGGATGAGTACGGCCACGAAGAGGCAGTTGATGAAGGTCGCGAGCGGTCCTACGGACACGTCGATGCCACCGGAGAGAATGGCCGGGGTCGACGCGAAGCCCACGAGCACGAACGGCGCCAACGTGGCCAGAGTGCCGGGCAGGCGCTCCGGTGAGAGGAAGCTGGGCGAGACGATCAGATTGAGGACCAGCAGCACGATCGACAGCATCAGTGCGAAGGCGAAGGGTCGACGGCGGAGAAAAGCGAGTGCGGCGTTCATGCGGAAGCTTCCTTCCGCTGTCCGAAGTAGGCCGAGACGACGGCCTGCGTGGTGAGGCTCTCCCTGGGGATGTCGGCGAACACCGTCTGATCGCGGAAGACCAGAACGCGGTCGACCAGCTCGACCAGCTCCTCGACTTCGCTCGAGAGCATCACGACGCTCATGCCCTGCGAGCAGAGCTGGTCGAGCTGCGAATAGATCTCGCGCTTGGTCATGATGTCGACACCTCGGGTCGGGTCGTTGAGGAGCAGAACGGTCGGCCCGGTCGCGAGCCACCGTGCAAGGAGCACCTTCTGCTGGCTTCCGCCGGACAGACTGGAGATCGGATCCTTCGGCGATCCGAGACGGATGCTGAGTGACCGTATGAATTCGTCGAATCTGCGTGCGAGACGTGATGGGCTCAACAGGAGCCCGCGGCGATCCTGGGCCATCGTCGGGAGTGCGAAGTTCTCACTGATCGACATGGATTCGAAGAGCGATTCTCCGCGGCGCTCCCGTGGGAGGTACGCGACACCGAGGGCGCCCGCGCGCCGCGCGCGCACCTCTTTCTCGTCATGCTCGGAGGGGCGGAGCACGGCGCCGGGACCTGAGGCGAGGCCGGCGAGACGCTTGATGAAGAGATCCTGCCCCTGTCCCTCGAGTCCAGCCAGCCCGACCAGTTGTCCGGCGCGGACGGTGAGGTCGATGGGGTCGGCTTCGGGGGCGAGCCGGATCGCGTCGGCCCGAAGCGTCACTGCTCCGAGGTCTCGTTCCGAGTCGACTCTCTCGTGGTGGCCGGATGTGCCGGTCATATCGCCGATCAGTCTCTGTACGGACAGCTCGGATCGATCGGTGGTCGAGATGGTGCGTCCGGATCGCAGCACGGTCACCCGGTCCGATATCTCGGCAACCTCGTCCATCCGATGCGAGATGAAGAGGACGCTGCTCCCTTCCGAGGTGAGACGCCGCATCTCGCCGAACAGGCGATCCCGGGTGCGGACGTCCAGCGCGGCGGTGGACTCGTCGAGGATCAGGAGGCGCGGTCTCCTGACGAGAGCTCTGGCGATGCAGACAGCCTGCCGTTCGGAGAGGGACAGGTCTCCGGCAGATGCATCGAGCGGAAGATCACCGACGAGTCGTTCGAGCACCTCCGCCGCTATGATGCGTTGATCCGCGCGACTGACGCGTCGGGCGAACACCCCGTCCGATCCGAGCCACACGTTGTCGAGGACCGACTGGCTGCTCGCGGTCAGCACCTCCTGAAAGACGGTGGCCACTCCCTGGCCCGACGCGTGGCGGGGACTTCGAGCGCTCATCGCGACTCCGTCGAGAGAGACGGAACCGGTGTCCGGGCGATGTACGCCGCCGATGATCTTCACCAGTGTGCTCTTGCCTGAGCCGTTCTCGCCCAGCAGCGTATGCACCTCGCCGGGACGCACCTGCAGGTCGGCGTCGACGAGCGCCTTCGTTCCGCCGAATCTCTTGCTGATTCGTGCCGCGTCCAGGCGGTCGGGTTCGGTCTCCACTTACCACTCCTCATCGAGTCGTCAGTTGTTCCTGAAAATGCTGAACTAGACGGATCGTATCGCTTGTGCTTTCCTTTGGGAACGCACAGATGCGTTTTCAACTCAAAGAGGAGTCCCGAATGCACAGTTCTGCCCTACCCGCTCGCGCGGGCTTAGCCATCGTCCTTCTGTCCGTGTCCGGCCTCGTGGTGGCCGGGTGCGCCCCTTCCGGTTCTGGCGCGCCGTCCGCGTCGAGCGGCACCTCGGCGGAGGGGTGCGGAGTCGTCCCGACGACCCCGGTGAGCGATCCGTCGGGACTGCTCGCCGAGTTCCCCGAAGACATCGTGAACGGCTTCAACCTGTGGCCGTATGAGATCCGGAAGTCGGCGTGGGCGGACTACGCCTCCGAGAAGACCGAGGGGTACACGGCGGCGCTCGTGGGGATGCCGCCTGCGAGCCCGTTCATCGCGACCATGACTGAGGCGATCCGGTCGAGTCTCGAAGCTGAGGGCGTCGAGATCGTCGCCGACTTCGCTCCCGATGACCCGTCGAACGTGCCCTTGCAGTTGCAGCAGTTCAACGAGGCGCTCGCACTGAAGCCCGACGTGATCATCTACACTCCCATCGCGCCGGAGCCGTCGATCGATCTCGTCAAGCAGGCGTTCGACGCGGGAATCCCGGTGATCGCCGCGCAGGTGCCGATCGACTCCGAATATGCGATCAGCGTCACGCGCAACGTGCCCCTGGCCGTCGCAGAGGTCACGGCCGGTACTCTCGGCGCGATCGGCGGTAAAGGCTCCGTGCTGCGGGTGCAGGGAATCCCGGGGATCCCGAACACCACGTTCGCTGATCTCGGTACCGACGCGATCCTGGACACCTGCCCTGAGGTGAAGGTCGTCGGCGAGGTGACAGGGTTCTTCCAGCCGGCGACGGCGCAGGCGGAGGTGCTGAAGTTCCTCTCCACCAACCCTGCCGGAGTGGACGCCGTCCTCCAGTCCGGAACCATGGGGTTGGGAATCTACAACGCGTTCGTCGAATCGGGGCTCGAGGCCCCGCCGATCGCCGATGACGGAGCCACGCAGGGGTTCTCCGCGTGGGCTCTGCAGAATCCCGACTATCCGTACTTCGGCACGACGACGCCATCCGTCAGGACGGGCGAAGTCGTCGCAGAGGTGGCGCTCCGGACACTCAAGGGGGAAGGGCCGAAGATCAATCAGATCGTTCAGCCGTCCGTGATCGTCACGCAGGACAACCTCGCGGACTATGCGGAGGAGTCCTGGAAGATCACCGACGGTGCCGATCTCGCGGGCTCGCCGGATGACTACGAGCCCACGGAGCGGCTCGACCAGTTCTTCACGAATCCCGCATCCTGATCGCCGCGGATCCGGCACCCGCGCGCGTCGGTGCCGGATCCGCTCTTGATCCCGTTCGATACAGGCCGTATCGTATGGAATAACGCACGGAAGGAACAAGCAATGAAGCTCAGTCGTATCGCAGTCTCCGGTCCCGATGGGGAGGAGATCCGGGTAGTGGCCGTCGAACCCGAGGCCGGTCGCGTGGTCGATCTCCGCAAGGCCTACGCGCTGGCTCTTCAGCGGCGTCATGCCACGGTCAGAAGTTCACGGGCGATCGCCGAGGTGATCTTCGGCGACCTGACACGGGGGATCGCCGGCGGCGATGCCTTCCTCGACGCGGCTCACGTCGCGCTGGCAGCTGCCGATGACGCGTCGCTCGACCTGGAGAGCGTGAGCTTCCGTGCTGCAGTCGAGCCCCCGGTGATCCGCGACGGTCTCACGTTCGGGACGCACATCGAGAACTACTTCAAGAATGTCGTCAAGTCGGACCCCGTCCGTGCCGTGTACGAGCGGCCGGGCTACTTCAAGGGATCGACCGCCACGACGTACGGTTCGGGCCAGACGATCCCGTATCCGGACATCTCGGACAAGCTCGATTACGAACTCGAGATCGGATACATCATCGGTCGTCCCGGGCGCAATCTGACGCCCGACGAGGCGATGGACCATGTCTTCGGCATCACCATCTTCAACGAC